>JBEKDE010000044.1:0-45647 GCA_050014515.1 Occallatibacter sp. | reverse complement strand
GTCCGCAGTCCGGAATGCTACTTCTTGACGGGAGCGATGACGTCCTTCGCGGCCTTGGCCACGCGGAACTTCACAACTGTCTTGGCCTTGATCTTGATGGCCGCGCCAGTCTGGGGGTTGCGGCCGATGCGCGCCTTGCGCTCTGCCTTTACCAGCCGGCCGATGCCGGGAATGACGAAGACACCGTTCTTCTTCGTTTCCTTAATCGCGGTCTCAGCCAGCAGATCCAGGAAGGCTGCGACTTGCTTGTTGGTCAGTTCGAGCTTCTCGGCCAGATGCCGCGTGAGAGCGGTCTTGGTCAGTCCAGTTGCCATTTTTTATTCTCCTTCTGGGGCGGCCTTTGGGGCCGTCGATGTTTCTGGGCTTCCACCGCGTTATGCGTACCGCATGCAGGGGAGTGCGACCGATCTTGCACTTGCACGAAACCCCTGTATCCATGCGGGTTCGGAGTACCCGTCGTTCGTTACAATGCGGCTTGAGGCCGGGTAAAGTCAACCGAAAAAGCCCGTTTTCCACAAATTTCTTAGGAAATAATGCGGATTTTGCCCATTTTTGCCCGATTTCACCCGGTTTTGGCGGCTCTTGCCCCTTGCGATCGGCCCGAGACGCTCTTGCCGGCATCTCGCGAAACCCTGCTAATTCAGCCCGAAAAGCACTTTCCTTTTCGGTGCCAGGGAGGCGGCGACGGGCGTATTCAGCGCGTCCACCAGCGGCGCCAGCAGCTTGAAATGCTTGATCACCGTCTGCGCGAAGTTGCCTGCCAGTGAAGCCTCGGCCGGAAGCTCGGTGCGCAGTCCCCATTGCTTGCATTTGATCAGGTCCATGGCCGGGTGTTCGCAGGGAAAGCCCTTGGGTGGCCGGGTCAGCGCTTCGCCCTCGAAGACGGTGAAGGTCTTGCGGACGGCAGGCCGGTTGAGAATGGCGCGAAAGGATTTGTGGTTTTCGAGCAGCCAGTGGCGAATGGCGGCGAGTTGCTCCTTCTCCGGCATGTAGGCGCCAGCGGCAATCACCACTCCCTTAGGGCTTATCTGGAAGTAGTAGCCCGCGCCGGAGGTCTTTTCCATCCCCATGTGCGACCACCACGCAGCCACATGGGTTTTGTAGGGCAGCTTGTTATTGCTGAAGCGGGTGTCGCGATAGATGCGGAACAGGCTCTTTTCCGCCGGACGAACGTGATTGGGAGCAAATTCCGTCATCGCGTCAGTGATCTTGCGGATGATGGCGAGCATCGGCTCTTTCAGCTCGGCTTCGTAGATGGTCTTGCGTTCGTTGAACCAGCTGCGGTCGTTGTTCTTTTCGAGACCGCGCAGGAACTTGAGGCCTTCGGGGTTCAGGTGCACGGGAGCGGCGGAGGGAGCTTTCAGTTTGGTGATCATGCAAGGATGAGTTTAACGCGGCGGACCCAGCTAAGCAGCTCTGCGCGCCAACCTCGAATCACTAAGCGGCCCGCGCCAGCCACCCCTTCATGGTGTTGGCGTCCACCAGGCCGGCCTGCTGAAACTGCAGACGGCCATTGGTGAATACGGCAAAGTTGGGGATGCCCTGGACGTTATACCTCGCGGCCAACTCGGGGAACTTCTCTGTATCCACCTTGAGCACCACTGCCTTGCCGGCCAGATCGCGCGCCACCTGCGCAACATGCGGCGCAGCCATGCGGCAGGGACCGCACCACGCTGCCCAGAAGTCCACCAGCACGGGGACCTTGCTGTCACGGGTAATCTCGTCAAATTCCGCAGTGCTCACGGCAAGCGGCTCGTCGATTGCGGTCAACGCAGCTTTGCACGCGCCGCACTTGCCCGTATCGGCCAGATGCATTCCCGGAACACGATTCGGCTTGCCGCACGACGCACAATTTCGCACAATGGCCATTTCAAAACACCTCAATCATGAGATGCTGCAGCTCCGGAATGGACGCTAGCGGATCACCTTCAGCGCGCCACGGAACAGCCCGTCGAAATCGGCGGCGAGGGCAGCGTCTTTGGCTACGGCCTGCTCGATTGCCTTCTCCGCCGCCGGCCGTTGATAGCCGAGATTCGTCAGGGCGGACAGCACATCGTCCACGGCTGCACCCTGCACGCTGCGCTGCGCTGGTGCAACCGCAAAGTCATCGAGCTTGTCTTTGAGTTCGACCACCAGGCGCTCGGCGAGCTTTTTGCCTACGCCGGGAATGCGCACCAGTTGCGCGTGATCCTGGCCGCGAATGGCCTGGACTGTTCTCTCCGACGACAACCCGCTGAGGATCTTGATAGCCAGCTTGGGGCCCACGCCGCTGACGGTGATCAGCCGTTCAAAGAGCCGCTTCTCCTCGCGGTCGAGAAAGCCAAAGAGCGCGATCTGGTCTTCACTGACCTGGGTGTGGATGTGCAGCGAGGCCTCCGCGCCCACCGAGGGCAGCGCGGTAAACGTGGGCACGGAGATGGTGACGTCGTAGCCCACCCCGGCAGCCTCGACGATGGCCTGGCCCGGTTCCTTGAAGATCAGCTTGCCGCGCAGGTGAGCGATCATGGATCAATCAGACCGCGAGCTTGTCGAGGTAGGTGAGCGCCTTCTGAACGCTGCCCTCGATTTTTAAGGCCGATCGGCGAGCGAGGCTATAGAGATCCACGAGCGCCTTGTTAAGTTCTTTCTCACTTGGCGAGTCAAAGCCGAATGAGGGGTCTTTTTCGATCGAAACACTTAATATTTCCTTGTCCGGGTTCAAGATCATTCCACTAAGCAGGGTACCCCCTGCTGAAAAGGATTCTACGAGTGAGAATTTGAATAACTCCTCTGGCTCTTGAATTAACGAAACCTCGGCCCTGAGGTTCCCCTCAAGCGTTGTGTAAAAGGATGTTGCTTCCGACAGGTCTGCCGGGGTAAGCGCCATAAGGAGATTGCGACTCACACTCACTTCCCAGGTCACCTTTCCATCGCGCGTTCTGTCAATGAGCTTGTGGGCCAACTTCAAGGAATCAATGATTTCGATTGAAGAGTTCATCCTTCGGCTCCTTCCGTTCGATTCTGCACTGACCCAGAAATACCGCAAAGCGATTCGTGAATCTGATGACAACGGTGGAGCAGTCTGGCCATTTTCTGAGGTGCTTCAGGGAAGCCCTCTGAAGCAAGCAATGTGCTAACCTTTTTTAGGTTCTCAACAGCAAGATCAAGCGAAAAGCCTTCAGGCAAGTAGGATGCTCGGTGCGCGCCTGCGATCATGAGTAAATGCGCCAAGTTGTTTGCCGACTCGATTGCTCTTTCCTTGTTCTGTCCTTGAACTGATGCAACGAGGCTCTTCGCATCAGCTGCTAGCCTCAAGAACTCGTCTGCTGTTTCCCGGGTTCGCACTGTCCTTGCTGCTTCTTCGGCCGCCTCTTTTGCTCCTTTTGCTTGTACCCACGCCATCCAACTAAAAACGACTCCCGCGATGCTTGCGACGGTCCCACCGATGGTCAACAACCAATTCCAGGCGCTTGCCGTCATTCCAACTTCTTTCGCGCGGTGCCATTGATCGCATTCTACCCCTCTCCGGACCTTTGCGGAAGGGAGCTCTGCCATCCCATTGGATTAGGGTTGCGCGAGTATCCCCATCCGCTTCGCCACGCCCACAATCGTCTCCAGCGCTTGGTCGAGCTGTTCGCGGGTGTGTTCGCTGGTAAGCATCAGGCGGATGCGGGCCTTGCCCTCCGGCACTGTCGGGAAAGCGATTCCGGTTCCCAGCACGCCCTCGTCAAAGAGCGCGCGCGAAAAGTCCATCGTGGCCCGACCATCGCCGATGATCACCGGCGTAATCGGCGTTTCGGTGGCCGGGGTATTGATTCCGCCCACGTTGAAGCCCGCGCCGCGCAGTTCACCCTGGAAGTAGCGCGTGTTGGCCCAGAGGCGCTCGATGCGCTCCGGCTCCTGCTCCAGAATGTCGAAGGCGGCTATGCAGGTAGCGGCGACACTCGGCGGATGCGACGTGGAAAACAGAAACGGTCGCGCGCGGTGGTAGAGGTAATCAATCAGGTCGCGGCTTCCGCAGACGTAGCCGCCGAGTGCGCCAATGGCTTTACTCAGCGTGCCCACCTGCACGTCGACCTTGCCGTGCGCATTGAAGTGGTCCACGCTGCCGCGGCCGTTGCGGCCCAACACGCCAGATGCATGCGCATCGTCCACCATCATGATGGCGCCGTACTTTTCAGCCAGCGCGGCCAGCTTGCCGACGGGACCGATGTCGCCGTCCATCGAGAAGACACCGTCGGTGATGACCAGCTTGCGGCCCGGCTCGTTGGCCAGCTCCTGCAGTAATTCCTCGCAGTGGTCCACATCTTTGTGGCGAAAGACCTTGATCTTGGCCCGCGACAGGCGAGCGCCGTCGATGATGCTGGCGTGGTTCAGCTCGTCGGAGAGGATGAAGTCCTCTTTGCCCAGGATGGAGCTGACCATCTTCTCTTCCAGTTCCATGTGAATGCGCATGGTGCCGGCGATGGTGCGGACCGCGCCTGAACCCACGCCGAAGGCTTTGGTGGCTGCCAGCGCCGCTTCAATGAGCTTGGGGTGATTGGCCAGGCCCAGGTAGTTGTTGCTGGCCAGGTTGATTACCTGCCTGCCATCGTAATGGCACACCGGCGCCTGCTGGTCGTCGAGGATGCGCAGCTTGAAGTGGGTGCCTTTGGCGCGCAACTCATCGAGCGCGGCGGTCAAATGGGCAAGTTGGGGGCGTGTGGCAGTTTCGGTCATAGCGAATCCCTCAAAGAAAGAGGATAGCGCGGCAAGCGGGCCGGTCACCAGAAGCGATTCCACCGGCGTTGAATTGCGTCTTTCATCGGAGCCGGTAACGACCTTCCCGGCTCCAAAACGTCCAAGAACAGGGTTGGCGGCGGTTGAGCCATAGCCCGTCTGCGGCCCCGCCGGATACAATGGTGTTTACGCTTCGGAATCCCGGCGATATGCAATTTTGAATGATGGAGCAGGTGCAAGTGAGAGGTATTGTCTGCCGCGGTCTGCGGCTCAAGTTAGTTGCAGCATTGAGTATCGCGTTCGCGGCGCCTGCGTTTGCACAGGCCGCTGACAACACGCCGCGTCAAGCCACGCAGACTGCAATGACCGTGGAGACCCACGACCAGCAGGGCCGCACGCAGGCCGTTGTTTCGGTAACTGTGACCGGGGAAGATGGGCTGCCCGCCACCGGAGCAGTCGTCATCAGCGATCTCGGAACTCAAGTAGCCGGCGCCGCGCTCAACGCACAGGGCCATGCCAGCCTGACGGTCTCGCTTCCTGCTGGCGATCATTCGCTGCAGGCGGCCTACAACGGAGACGCTACCCACGTTGGTTCTCTTTCCGCAGAGGCAGAAGCGTCGGCCCAGTCCACGCTGATCCCGGGATTCAGTGTGTCTCCTTCGCCGGCCGCGCTAACCCTCACACCCGGTCAATCAGGAACGATTGACGTCTCTGTGACGCCGGTAAACAGCTCAGCACTGACTGCTCCCCTGTTTGTTACGCTCTCCTGCTCCGGCCTTCCTGACCAGTCTTCCTGCACTTTTACACCGGAGAACGTTGAGATCCAACCCAACCAGACCACAGCCATCGTTGTGCCCATGGTGATCGGCACGCAGGCTCTCGGAGTTGGTTCGACGACGTCGCTGCGGCCTGCGTCGAGTTCGGTGGCCTGGGCATTCCTGCTTCCCGGCGTCTTCGCGCTCGGTGGACTGGCGTGGTCGGCGCGCCGCCGGCCGTGGCTCAACCGGCTTGCGCTGGTTTGCCTGGTAGCGCTGGTGACTATGCTGGGAACCACCGCCTGCAACCCGCGTTACGACTACTACAACCACGGGCCGCCCCCTCCGCCCGCGACGCCCGCAGGCACTTACACAGTGACCATCGCCGGGCAGTCCAGCAATGGCGTCACCGCCGTTACTACCTTCGCAACCATGGTACTGACGGTCAAATAGTCTCGTTTTTGATGGAAGAAGCCGCTAGATCCGAGTCCCGCGCGCTTCCGCTGACTTCAAGCGGGGGACAAGCCCCGCCACCCACTACAAAAGGTTCTGCTGAAGGCTATCCGAGTAGCAAGCTACTCCTGCAGGCGGCGCGTTACTCTAGAAGACACGACCATCCCCTGGGAGGACCATGTCTTCAACAAAACCAATTTCCCGCCGAGGCTTTCTCGGTGCATCCGCCGCAGTTGCCGCCGGCGCTGCCATCGGCAATACGCCTACGGTGGAAGCGCAGGCTGCACCTGCAGTCCCCGCACCGATTGCCGCATTGCCAGTACTTTCCGGATTGCCAAAACCCTTCACCAACGCCGAGCGTCTCGCCCGGATTGAACGCGCCAAGGTACTCATGGCGGCCAGCAGGATCGACGCCATCGTGCTGGCCAATTCGACCACTTCGTCCGTCTATTTTGCCGATTTGCGCCTTAACGGCGGCGAGCGGTTGTGGGCATTAGTCATTCCGGCGAAGACCAAGCCGTTTCTGGTGTGCCCTCATTTTGAAGAAGGCCGCGCACGGGAATTGCTTGAGGCGGGACCGTTCGGTAAAGATGCTGACGTCCTGACCTGGCAGGAAGACGAGAGCCCTTTCGTCGCGCTGGGCAAAGGCCTGGCCGATCGCGGACTTACCTCGGGAGTGGTCGGCCTCGACGAAAACATGAAGTTTGTTTTCGCCGACAGCATTCGCGCCGCCAATCCGCACCTCACAATCGTTTCGGCCTCGCCCGTGACTGCCGGCTGCCGCATGATCAAAGACGCGCATGAGATTGAATGCCTGCGCCTTGCCTGCCGCGCCACGCTGCTGGTGTATCGCGCGGTTGCCCAGTCGCTCAACCCAGGTATGACCACAACAGATGTGGAATCGCTTATCGCCGCCGCCTATCGCCGCGTGGGTTTTCGAGGCGAGGCAAGCCTCAACGTTGACGAGTTCACCGCTTTGCCGCACGGCTCAGCACGGCCGCAGACTCTGCGCGAGGGCTCCATTCTCATGCTCGACGATGGCTGCGATGTTGAAGGCTATACGTCCGACATCACGCGGACGTTTGTGCTGGGCAAAGCGACGGATAAGATGAAGAAGGTCTTCGACATCGTCCATCGCGCCCAGTCCGCGGCCATTGCAACCGCGCGGCCCGGCGTGCCGACCTTTGCGGTGGACGCGGCTGCGCGCAAGGTGATTGTTGATGGCGGCTACGGACCGGGCTACACCTACTTCTCGCACCGGCTCGGGCACGGCATCGGCATGGACATGCATGAGTGGCCCTACTTCGTGAAGAACAACATGTACGGCTACGAACTTGATCCGCATCTCAAGGCCAACATGCTGCTCAGCGACGAGCCCGGCATCTACATCAAAGGCGAGTTTGGCATTCGGCTTGAGGATGATTTGCTCATCACGGAAAACGGCTCCGAGCTTCTGACGCCGCAAAGTCCATCGCTTGAAGATCCCTTCGGTGGCATGGAGTAGAAACATTTACAGGCAAAAAGAGGGCCCGAAGCGCGATGCTCCGGGCCGTTCTGTGTTCAAGAGTAAGAAAGTCCTAGCTGTGTGGCAGGTACACGTCGAGCCATTCGATCCAACGGCGATACACATCGCGGATGCGCACAGGATCGACAGGGAAGTGGCCGCCGACGGGATACGCGTAGAACTTTGTGGGCACGCCGCGATCTTTGAGTGCGTGGTAAAGCTCGTAGCCCTGGGTGATGGTCACGCGGTAGTCGCCGGTGTCCTGCAGGACCAGCGTGGGCGTTACCATTTTCTGCGCGTAGGTGATGGGTGACTGCTCTACAAAGTGCTTCATCCAGTCGCCGGTGTAGGGCGAGCCGCCGATTGCAGCCGCCCGCGCCACGTTCGAGTCAGAAAGATTGTACTGGTCAAGCAGGTTTGTTACGGGAGCGCCGGCAATAGCGGCCTTCCAGAACTGTGCGTGGCCGATGAGCCAGCTGGTCATGTAGCCGCCATAGCTCCAACCGGTGACGGCAATGTTCGATTCGTCCACAATGCCGCGCTGTTTGAGCACTTCGAGACCGGCGAAGACATCGCGGCCGGGACCGTCGCCCGAGTCGTCCACAATGGCGTGGGCAAAGTCGTTGCCTTCGTTGTCGCTGCCGCGGTAGTTGGGCTCAAATACCAGCCAGCCCTGCGCCGCGATGAGCTGCGCAAAAGTCGAGAAGGAGTCCTTGGAGTTGGAGGTAGGGCCGCCGTGGATGTAGAGGACGAGTGGCAGCTTCTTGCCCGCCGTGTAGTTGGGAGGGTAGGTGAGCAGTCCATTGACCGTCCAGCTTTTTGATCCCTTTGCCGTTGTGTCTGGCGATTGCCAGCTGAACACTTCGGTCTTGCCCAGGGCCAGCGAATCGAATGCGTCGTTGAAGTGAGTTAACTGCCGGGGCTTTGCGCCGGGTGCATCGATGAGGTAAACATCGCCGGGGTGGTGAGGACGCGAGCCGGAAAATGCGATCTGCCCCTGCGGTCCGATATTGGCATCGAGCCAGAAGCCGGTATTGGGCGTGATGTCTCCGAGATCAAGGCGGGTTGCGGCGCCCGAGAGAGGCTGCAGCCACAGGCCGGACGTAGCCGCGTCATTTGCGCCGACCAGTATGGACTTGCTGTCGGGTGTCCACAACGCCCGGAAGAAGTTGCGATCGATGGCATGCGTGATGTTGGCGCCATCGTCCGGCTTGGCACCGGTGGGAATGCCCTCGGTCACGTAAATGTCCTGGTAGTTGCGGTCTACGCCATCGCGCGGATAGACGTATGCGATGTGTGTGCCGTCGGGCGAGGGCACCGGGAAGCCCGCGTACCTGGTATGCGTGGTGATGGGTGAGGACTGCCCGGAAGCCAAGTCCAGAATCTGCGGCGAAGAGTGGTTGCGGTCGCCGGAGTAGGTGTTCTCATCGCGCACGTAAATCAGCTTTGTGCCGTCGGGAGTGAACGAAATTGGAGAGGCGGGCGGTCCGGGAGGAAAGGCAACCGGCAGGGTCCACGGTCCGGATGTGAGGCGCCTGGCGGCAGGCGCATCATTGCCCACGTCGGGCACGGCAATCAGCCAGAGGTGTGTCGGCAGTTCCTTGGCCTTGACGAGGAAATCGTTGTCGCCCACTTCAAACGCATCGTCGAAGCTGTCGGCGCCGGTTTTCTTGGGTGCTTCATCGATAGCGGCGTAGGCAATCGCGGAGCCGTCGGGCTTCCACGCGAATTGCTGAATGGAAGTGGGGCTGTGCGTGAGTTGCAGAGCCTCGCCGCCGGCCATATCGAGCAGGAAGATCTGATTGTGCTTGTCGCTATCGGGGCTCAGGAAGGCAAGCGCCTGCCCCAACGGAGACCAGCGTGGAAAGCTCGCGGACTTGCGGTCGTGCGTGAGCTGATGTGTAGCTCCTGTGGCCAGATCGACAATCGAGATTTCAGAGAGATTCAGGTCGTGTTCGTAATCGGGGCGCGTGACCACGACGGCAAGCGATTTGCCTGAAGGCGAGATTTGCGGATCGGCGACGCGAACAATCTTTCCGAGCCAAGCCAGGTCAAACGTTGGACCCGGTGTTGTCGGGATGGGAAGACGTGCTGGTGTGGGAGTCTGGGCAAATGCAGTGCAAACGAGGGCCGAAAGCACGAGCGCGGCGGGAAGCTGCTTCATTGGTCTGGGAACCTCAGCGATGGGAGATGCGTGCGGGAATGACGGTAGTATACGCCGGGCTCCAGCTCAATCGATGAGCTTCGCAGGCGTCTTCACCATCTTCACCACTGGCAACGCTTCGCCGTTGTGCAGAGGTACGCCGATACGCTCCACCTCAACGTAGCCCTTGAGGCGGTAGAGTGGTACACCGGTCAGCGTCGATCCCATTTCATAGCGCTTGAATCCTGCGGCCGCCGCTTCGGCCTCAACACGCGCAAGAATCAGCGAACCTAATCCGCGTCGTGCGTAATCGGGATGCACGAAGATGGCGCGGACCTTGGCGGCATCGGTCGCGGGATCGAGAAGATCGGGCTCGCGGCCCGGACCGCGATCCGCGCCAAATAAGGTCTTGCGCTTCGACCATCCACCGCACCCTGCGGGCTCACGCGCTCTTGCGTTTTGGCTGAGAGAATTGTCGCTGTCTGCAATCTCCGCAACAAAGTAGGTTCTGTCGCGAATCAGCTGCGTGTCCAGGCCGAGCACCGTGCCCAGTGCGCCTTCAATCTGCGCCTGCGTGTAGTCACCGGCCTGCAATCCGCGCACGGAGGCTTCAATCAGCGCGTGCAGCGCGGGGACATCGTCTTCAGTTGCGAGGCGCAGCGTAAATGTTTCTGGGCATCCCATTGGTTTTCAATCGGTCCTGCAGTTCGTAACGGGGTGGTCTTACTTCCTGATGGCCGTTTCCTCTAACCCAGCTTTCCCCACTTCCACGAGCGCGGAATAAAACGTCGCGCCACCACCCAGATCGGTGAGCCGCTCGCTGGTAAGAGCGTTCACATTGCCGCCGCTCCCGGAAAGCTTGGCCCAATCGAGCTGGCCAGTCACCACGCCTGCGGGAAGGCTGCCGTTCATCATCGCTGTCAAAGTAAGTGCTCCGCGGTCGTTCCAGATGCGCACTGCATCTCCATCGACAATGCCGCGCGCCTCGGCGTCTTTCGGATGCATCTCAAGGCGCTGGCTCTTGCGCGCCTCCATCTTCCGGTGGCCGTCAAGATGTGCGAAGGTCGTGTTCATGTAGTTGTCCGCCTTGCGGCTCAAAAACTCCAGCGGGTACTGCTTCGCCGCCTCTCCCCACCGTGATTCAGTGGGAGGCTGGAAACCCGGGAGGGCATCGAGGCCTCGCGCCGCAAGAACCTCGGAATAGAACTCTATCTTGCCGGACGGCGTTGGCAGTGGCCCTTCAAGATACGGCTGAAACGGATGCCCCTGCGGATCGCGATGAAACGCAAGCGGAATGTGCCCTTCCGCTTTCAAATCCTCGAGAGTGATGTGTTCCATCTCAGGGCGCGAAGAGTAGCCGTCGGGACCGATCGCCAATGCCTGACGTATCAAATCCATCTCCGTGTCGTGAAAGCACTCTTCCTCGAAGCCCATGCGCTGCGCGAGTTGGCTGAAGAGCCAGACGTTGTTGCGTGATTCACCCGGAGGTTGGATGGCCTGTTGCGAAAGCTGTACGTAGTAGTGACCGTATGCGCCCTGCACATCGGTGTGCTCAAGAAAGGTAGTCGCCGGCAAAATGTAATCGGCGTAGTCCGTTGTGTCTGTGAAAAAGAGCTCGTGCACAACGGTAAATAGATCAGCGCGCTCCATGCCGCGGCGGACCGCGTTGTGGTTCGGCGCCACCGCCGCCGGATTCGAGTTATAAACAAACAGCGCCTTCACCGTCGGCTTTTCTGATCCCTGATCCCTGCTCGCTATTCCCTGCTCTGCGAGCGCTTCTCCCAGCGCGGACATGTTGACCACCCGCGCCATGCGTTTCAGCGGGGAAGCCAGTGCCAGGTCAGGCCGTTCTACAGCCTCCTTGTCCCACTTGAACCCGCCTGACGTGGAAAGCTGTGCGCCACCGCCGCGATACTTCCACGCGCCGGTCAGCGCGGGCAGCATGCAGATTGCGCGCACCGCGGTGCCTCCGTTCTCGCTGCGCTGCACGCCGTAGTTCAGGCGCAGCGCTGCCGGCCGCGTGGTCGCGTACTCGCGCGCCAACTGCTCCACTTCCGCCGTGGTCATTCCCGTCCATGCCGCAACGCGCTCCGGCGTATACTCACGCGCAAGTTCGGCGAGACAATCAAAGCCGTGCGTCATGGCATCAATGTAGGCGCGGTCTTCCAGGCCTTCATTCAGAATCACGTGCATCATGCCCAGCGCCAGCGCGCCGTCAGTGCCGGGCCGTATGGCGATGTGCCAGTCGGCCAGCGCCGCTGTGCGCGTTCGGTAAGGGTCAATTACGATCAGCCGCGCGCCGTTGCGCCGCGCCTGCTCAACGAAGGGCCAGAGGTGCACGTTATTCCCATGGATATTCGCGCCCCACGCCAGCACGAGCTTTGCGAGCTTGTAGTCTTCAGTGGGCGTGCCGAGCTTCTTTCCGTACACGAGGTTCCAGGCGACACCGCCGGCCTCGGAGCAGATGGTGCGGTCAAGCTGGCACGCGCCCAGGCGGTGAAAGAAGCGCCGATCCATTGACCCAAAGCCGAGCACGCCGATGGTGCCTGCGTAGCTGTAGGGCAAGATCGACTCCGGCCCGAATGTTTCTGCAATGTTTTTGAGCCGTGCGACGATTGAGTCTAGAGCCTCATCCCAGCTCACGCGCTCAAAGGCTTCATGCTCATGACCCCTTTTCAGTGGCCCCTTGGCAACGCCCGCCTTTCGCTTCAAGGGATAGAGAATCCGTTCTGGCGCATAGACGCGGTCAAGATACTTGGCCACCTTGCCGCATAGAAATCCCTGCGTCACAGGATGCGCTGGGTCGCCCGCAACTTTGACGGCGCGCCCCTGCTCGTTCACGGTGACCAGAACCCCGCAGGAATCCGGGCAATCGTGCGAACAAACGGTGTGCACAATGCGAAAAGGGCCGGATTCTGTGGCTGCGGGCATAGCGTCATTGTAAGCTGAACGCGGAGGAACCTTCATGCGCAGGCTCATGCTCACTTTCGCCGTCCTTTGCGTCGCGCTCCCGATCGCAGCCCAGTCCCCAGCCCCGCCTGACAACCCGGACCGCAAGGCGATTGAGGCCGCCATGGCCACGCAGGCTTCGGCGTGGAACCGCGCCGACATTCCCGGGTTCATGCAGATCTACGAGAACTCGCCTGACACCACTTTCATCGGCGCGCACGTTGCCAAGGGATTCACTCCCATCCTGGAGCGTTACAAGGCGAACTACTCCACTGCCGAGCAGATGGGCGCGCTCACCTACACCAACCTCGAAGTGCGCTTGCTGCCCAGTTCGTGCGGCAAGGTTGAATTCGCCGTCGTCACCGGCAATTTCCATCTCGAACGCACAGCCAAAGGGACTGCAACCAAGGACGACGGCACCTTCTCGCTGGTCTGGCGCAAAGGCGCGCAGGGCTGGAAGATACTGCTCGACCACACCAGCTGACGCGTCCTGTACACTGGTCTCGCCATGAGCTGCCTCTTTTGCAAGATCATTGACGGAAGCATTCCCTCTACCGCCGTCTACCAGGACGACCAGTGCTACGCGTTTGCCGACATCAATCCCAAGGCCCCGGTTCACTTGCTGATTGTGCCGCGCAAGCATCTTGACTCCGTGGCCGATGCCGAGGAAGAGGACAAGGCGCTGCTTGGTCATCTGATGTTGGCCGCGGCGGAGATCGCCCGCTCGAAGGGACTGCCCACTGGCTATCGACTAGTCGTCAATACCGGAGAAGATGGCGGCCAGTCCGTCGATCATCTTCACGTTCACCTGCTCGGTGGCCGGTCCATGACCTGGCCTCCGGGATAAGCCTGCTATCGAGTTCGGCACAGAATCTCCAAGCACAAATCAAAAGGGCGCTCCATTTTGAGGAGCGCCCTTCGACTTTTTGCGGTTGGCTATCCAGAAGCCTGTTCACTGTTCACTGACCACGGCCTCTTACACCGGCTGCGGGTAGTTGTCCTCTTCCTCTTCCAGGCCATAGCGGCGCAGCAGGTTCGGAAGGCTCTGCGAGAAGGCTGAACGCGGCATCACCGTGTCGCATCCAGCCTCTATGGCCTTCAGCTTCAGGTCGCCCTGCAGGTGATTGAGGAAGCCGACGATGGATGTCGCTTTCTTCAGTTTGGCTTTGAATTTGGGAATCAGCGTCATCGGCTTGGCGTTGACGTTGTTCAGATCGAAGACCAGGAGGGTAGGCCGCTCAGTTTCAGGCGTCTCAGTGAGCCGGGCGAGTGCGTCCTTGTCGCCCTTCACAAACTCCACCTTCACGCCCAGCTTGCGCGCCGTTTCATTGATCTTGGCCTGAAAGAACAGGTCCTCAATGAAGCAGAAGATGCGCGTTACCGCGTTTTCCCGAATCGGAGCTGCAGGGGCCACGTAGGCTTCCTGGTAATGGCTGCTGTGGCCGTTGCTCGAGATCTGGATGGTGGAAGGTGGGCCGTCGGAGACGTTGCCGTTGACCACGCGGTAGCTGTGGTCCATGGGCCCCACAAACTCGCGCGGACCCTTCTGCTTGCCCTTGCGCTTGCCCTGCCCACCGCCACCGTTCCCAGGTGACACACTGTTGCCGGGCTGCGCCTGCGGAGCCGAGCCTTTCTGGAAGAATTTCTTCTTCTTCCGTGACTGGCCCTGGTGGTTGGAGTGCGCCTGGTGCTGCTGCGGAGGCTTGGGCTGCGCCGGTTGCGCCGGGGCCTGCGCCTGAGGTTGAGCCTGCTGCGCCTGGGGCGCGCCTGCCGGGTTGCTTTTGTTCTTCCGCCGGCGCCGGCGGCGCCGATGCCCCTGCGACTGCCCCTGGCCGTTGGCCGGAGCCGGCCCCACTTCTGGCTGGGGCTGTGTCGATTCTGTCGTCATGCGTGTACTTCCTGGCACTTTGCAATCTGATGCATTGCGCGTCCTGTGCGTTCCGCTCTTTGCTTCCGCCCTTACCGGCTCAGCACCGAGATTGGCCCTGAGCTTCCTCTTTGCCTGCCGCCTGTCCAGTTTTGGACGGGGAACGCAACGGCGGGCGGTACCTTCGTTGATTGAGAACATCGTGCCGGCTGCCGCGGTGCTCCGCACTCAGCCAGCGAAAACTCCCAGATGATTCAGTGCTGTGCCGCTCTTGATCAAGGAGCCTTGCATTTGCTCCATCTACCCACTTGTCCCTTTGCCAAGCCCAATTGCCGGGCCTTGCTCGGGATTGAAACGGGGTGCGACCAGCGCTTTCCTCTCGGGGTGATGCCCTTCCTATGGGAGCTTTCGCCGCGTACAGCCTGGTAAGGATGGATCCGGCCGGCGAAGTTTCCTTGCTCGGCGGCGAGCGTGCTCTGCCCCTTTCGGGTGGCCTGCGTCAGCCGCTTGATAGGCAAATCTGATACTACAGCGAAGGCTCACGGCTGGCAAGTGCGGGTTTTGACACTTTAGAGGCAGGGGCCCTGCGAAAAGCCTCCGAAAAGCAGAAACGCCACCCCGGCCGGGGTGGCGTTTCGCTGTCCTGCACTGGTCACTGGCCTCCCAAATGTCGTCTGGACGGCGGTTCGTTCCACCGTACCGATTGCAGATTTTCCCGACCGGTCTTCCCTTTTGAGGGCCGCTCGTTGGCGGGGTCTCTTGCCGGGCTCTGCTGTTCTTTGGGCTGGCCGGAATTTTACCCAGCAGCCTGCATTTCACTGGCACCCTCTATGTAGCAATCGTCGTGCCGTTCCTGATACTGTTTGCTTTCAATAATGTACCAATTCGCCAACCCCGCAATTGTCTTGATTCTGGTAGTCGGGTGGAAGAAAGAATGCAAAAAACCATAGAATTCCGGTCTATCGCTGGCATTTTGGGCAATAATGCGTGCCTCGGCCGGCCAGCAGAATGCGCTGAATCGGTGCTTTGCATCTCCGGCAGGGCAGGCCAGTCCGCAGGTAGACGCAATGCTCCAATTGAAAGAATCCGCGAACCCCGTCCGCGTCCACATAGTCGGAAACCGACGACCCGCCGAGCTGGATCGCGTGTTCCAGGACTTCCTTGAGTGCCAACCTCAGCCGTTCCAGTTCCGCCCTGGTCAACCGGCCGGCCCTGCGCCGGGGGCGAATGCCAGCGCGAAACAGGCTCTCGTCTGCGTAGATGTTGCCCACCCCGGCCAGCAGAGTCTGGTTGAGCAGGGCAGCTTTGATGGCCAGTTTGCGCCCACGAAAGAGCGCTGCGAAATCTTCCGCCACAATCGTCAGCGGCTCGGCTCCCGGTCCGGCGAACCCGGCGGTGCGGCTGAGCTCGCGAAACTCCAGGCGGCCAAACCGCCGCGGATCAACAAAACGCAGCTCCCTCCCGCTGGAGAGGCCGAGTCGCGCGTGCGTATGGGTTTCGACGGGGCCCTCCGGCGTGGTCACGAGCAGGCGTCCGGTCATGCCAAGATGCACAATCCACTGGGCTTCGGCCGCTTTTTTGCCCGATGATTCTCCCTCCGCAGGCCCCAAATCGCAGACGATGTGCTTTCCGATGCGCTGAACGCTCAGAATCGCGCGCCCCTCAAGCCCTTTTGCCTGTTGCGCCTGCGAGGTTTTGAACGGTTCCTTGTGCGATCCGAACCAGGCCTGGATAATGCGATCGCCGCGCACGCGGGCGTTGACGCCCCGGGCAATCGTCTCCACCTCAGGCAGCTCAGGCATTTCCTTATTGTAGAAGACCGGCCGGTAGAAGACGGGAGAGTGCGACCAAGCCTACTTGTGTTCGACCGGCTCCCGCACCGGGCTGGCCTCGAAGTTCACAATCTTCCAGGCGCCGGATGGTTCCTTCACATACACACGGGTGTAGCGAAGGCTGCCCTGAATAGGACCCTCCGCAGTCGTGCCCTGCACTTCGGCGTACGACGTGACCAGGGCGGTGTTGCCGTAAAAGCGCACCTTGCGGTCTGAAATATCAAGCTGGGTGAAGTGCATCTTGCCGCTGCGCAGGTTTTCCAGGCTCTGTTCCTTAGTCTGCAGTGTTCCTGTTGCCGTAATGGCCATGTAGTCGTCCGCCAGCAGGCCTGCCATCGTCGTGGTGTCGCCCGACAGGATGGCCGTGCGCCACTTGTCTTCAAGCTGGTCGATCTCGTGGCGGATCTCGTGCTTCTTTTCTTTGGGCGGTCCGGTGGGTTTGGTTTGACCCTGGCCCATGGATTTTGCCAGGGCAGGCAGTGCACAAAGGGTCACGAGCATGGCCAAAGCCAGCGTGAAGAGGACCGCCCTGCGGCGGCTCAGGTGGGAGGAAGAGATGTTCGTGGCGGCCAGCATGGGCGTATCGGATGGTAGCCCTGAAAGCGCCTTCGGGTCAATCGGCTTCACGCAGGCTTGCATTTTGCGCCTCTTTCGCGCCGCCTGCCATGCCCGCCTCAGCGTGCCGGACCACCAGCGGTTGGACGTTCGGCAGGCATCAAACGAGAGCAATCAGAGCTTAAACCAACGCAACCAAATCTTCGCGGCTCCGTTCCCGCATTTTCTGGTAAAGACCGCCGACGGCGTACTTCTTGAAGTGATCTGACTGCCCGTGGGCCTCGAGAGCGCTCGCGTCACGGTACTGCTCATAGATCAGCACAGTATCCGGATTGCCTTCAACCAGGTGCGGGATGTAGGTCACGCAGCCCGGCTCGCGGCGCGAGGCCGTTGCCAGCTCACGCAGAATCTCCGCCAGCTCGGCGCGATCTTCCGGGGCAAATGTCATACGCACAAGAAAACTCACCATAATTCCAAATCCCACTTTTTTCCGCCTGGATGAGCGCCGCTCAGCTTCAGGAACGATCTCGCTATGTTCTCACGCCTTGGTGTGGATCGTTTGCAGTTCGGCCGCGAAATCGTCGAGCACCATGGTCTGGTCCCGATCAGGACCTGTCGACACCATCCCGATCTTTGCTCCGCTTTCCCGCTCCTGAAAGCGCAGATACTCCTTCGCTGCAACCGGCAGCTTGTCAAAATGCGTGATTCCTTCGGTCGACTCCTGCCAGCCTTTCAGCTTGGTGTAGATGGGTTTAATCCGCTCCAGGCCGTCCACATCCGCCGGAATCTCGTCTGTCACTTTGCCATCAATGTCATAGCCGACGCAGATCGGGATTTCAGCCAGCGTATCCAGCACATCCAGCTTGGTCACCACCAGCCACTCCGCGCCGTTCACCTGGTTGGAATAGCGCAGCAGGGGAATATCGAGCCAGCCGCAGCGCCGCTTTCGGCCGGTCACCGCGCCAAACTCGTTGCCGCGCGTCCCCAGCAGATCGCCCAACTCGCCCTTTTCCTCGGTTGGAAACGGCCCGCCGCCCACACGTGTCACATAGGCCTTGGTCACCGAAATCACGGTGCCGATGGCGGTCGGTCCCACGCCGGTTCCAGTGGCTGCTCCGCCCGCCGTGGCCGAGGACGAAGTCACAAAGGGGTAGGTGCCGTGGTCGATGTCCAGCATGGTTCCCTGCGCGCCTTCAAACATCACGCTGCCGCCTTCAGCCAGTATCTTGTTCAGCACGCGACCCGTATCCGCCACAAACGGCCTTACCTGTTCTGCCGCTGCCGCGTACTCGTCAAACATCTTTGCCGGGTCCAGCGGAGCCGTCCCGGTTCCGAAGAGCGCGCGCACAATCGCATTCTTCTCGGCGCATGCCGCCTCGATATGGGTCTTCAGCAGCTCGGGCCGTAGCAAGTCCACGACCCGCAGACCGCTGCGCGCCATCTTGTCTTCATAGGCCGGGCCAATGCCGCGGCTGGTGGTGCCGATCTTCTTGCGTCCCGGCGCGCTCTCGGCGGCCAGCTCAATCATGCGGTGGTAGGGCAGGATAACCTGCGCGCGGTTCGACACAAAGAGCTGGTCGTCCACGGCCACGCCCAGCGAGCGCAGCTTGGCCACTTCCTTGAGGAAGGCGATCGGGTCCAGCACCACGCCGTTGCCGATGATGCCCTTGCAGCCCGGCCGCAGCACTCCGCAGGGAATGAGCTGCAGGATAAACTTCTGTCCGCCGATGATCACCGTGTGTCCGGCGTTGTGTCCGCCCGCATAGCGTGCCACGGCGCTGAAGCGCTCGCTCAGCACGTCCACAATCTTGCCCTTACCCTCGTCACCCCACTGGGCGCCCAGCACTACCGCTGTCTTTGCTCGCATGTCGTCCCGTCTCTGGATTTTCCCAAAAAATCGATCAAAACCGAATTCTGCCATTTGAATAGGAAGCGTCTTCGCTGTGAACCGCCGGCCCCGCAACGCACCATTGTCGATGATAAACCCTGCGCGCATCTCTTCCCGCATAGATGCAAACCGGCGACGAGCCGGCTTTTCCTTTCGCCGAACGCCCTTCATTTTCGGCGACGAAGAATGCACCGTCGACCGCCTCCTCTGGCACGGATTCGCATCCACCTTGTAACCTTGTAGTAACCGAGGAGAATCGACAAATGCCCACGGAAATCCCCCCATGCAAGCCGGCGCGGGTCTTGCTCGGTTTTCTTGTTACAGTCGCAATTCTTTTAACCGCTTCGAGCTTCGCCGCCAGGGCCTTCACCCAGCAGCCTTCAGCCGATTCCCAGACCTCCGCTCCAACCAGCGAATGGCGGCCGGCAATTCACTTTTATGCGCCGCCCAACTGGATCAACGATCCCAACGGCCCAATCCTGCTCAACGGCGAATACCATCTCTTCTTCCAGCTCAACCCCTTCGGCGATCAGTGGGGCCACATGAGCTGGGGACATGCCGTTTCGTCCGATCTGGCCCACTGGAAGCGGCTCCCCATCGCCATCCCCGAAGAGAACGGCGTGGCCATCTTCAGCGGGTCAACCGTCGAAGATCGGGAAAATACGAGCGGTCTCTGTGGCGCTGGGCAGAAGACCCCCGGATGCCTGGTCGCCATCTATACCGGGGATTCCAAAGACAAAGAGGACCAGAACATCGCCGTCAGCCGCGACGCGGGAACTACCTGGACAAAATTTGCTTCGAATCCAGTGATCGATCTCAACCGCAAGAATTTCCGCGATCCGAAGGTCTTCTGGCACGCTCCTTCGCAGAGCTGGGTCATGGTGGTGTCGCTTGCCGATCAGCACAAGGTGCAGATTTACCGTTCAAAAAACCTTCGCCAATGGGAGCTGGCCAGCGAATTTGGGCCTGCCGGCGCGATCACAGGCGTCTGGGAATGCCCCGACCTCTTCGAACTCCCCGTCATGGATGCATCAGGCAAGCGCGTTTACGACACCGTGACAAGACATTTTGTCAGCCGCTGGGTGCTCAGCGTCAATGTCAGCCGCGGTGGTCCCACCAAGGGCTCCGGAGACCAGTATTTCGTCGGCCAATTCGATGGCTCTCACTTCACTGAGGACCATCCCGGCTCCGGCGCGCAATGGGCCGATTGGGGCAAAGACTTCTACGCTTCGACCTCGTTCTCCAACATCCCCGCCAGCCCTGAAGGCAACCAGGAACGCGTCTGGATTGCATGGATGGCCGGCTTGCAGTATGTCTCCAAACTACCCTCCCTGCCTGGCCGCGGAGAGATGACCATGGCTCGGCGCATCTTCCTTCGCCAGCCGCCGGCTCTTCATGGGTCGATCTCTTCGGAGGAACCTCTCCTGCTGGTGCAGAAACCCATCCTGCCAATCCCCGCCGACAAGCGCTATGCGGCCATGTTTGGCGGTCCGCGGTTCCAGCCGATCAAGGAGGCCAACGCGCAATTGGTGGCTCAGAAGCCTGTCGGCAACGTGTACCGTCTGCGCTTCACCTTCGATCCCGGTGAAGCAGCTGAGTCCGGCGTGCGCCTTCGCCGCAGCACGGCCGATCCCGATAGTCCCGCCGAGGAAGAAACAGTGGTTGGCATCGACCAGTCGAAGGGCACGGTCTTTGTCGATCGAACCCATTCTGGAAAGACCGATTGGTCCCCCGATTTTCCGGTTCGCGTCTCAGCGCCGCTCAAGCATCCGCAGGCGGGTTCCATCCCGATGGAGATCGTCGTCGACAACAACTCCATCGAAGTCTTTGCAGAAGACGGCGAAACGGTTCTCACGGATCTCATCTATCCCGCGGCCTCCAGCCAGGGCATTGCGTTTTACTCAACCCCGACGCCGCCCGGGTCAGGACCAGCGCGCGTTCGCGGCCTGGAGTTGACTCCGCTCGCGCCGCCCGCCACAAAGTAGCGTGGAAATCAATCGTCCGGGCATAAGACAAGCCGGATCACTCCAGCTAACCAGCGCCGCATTCGAGCGCACCCGGCGCGACATCGGCCGAGGCTTGTCCAAACACGTCCGCCTGCGGATAATAAGTTACCGATGATCGGGGAAAATCCCCCGTGCTCCGTCTGAATCCAGTTCTGTTTTTGCATTCAGTGCGAATACCGCTGCGAAGCGTCGAACGCTTGAGTCCGTCCCCGTGAGGTCACCTTGGCCATCAAGAATCTCGCCATCGCCAGCCGAATCCTTTTCAAGCACCCGGGATTCACCGTGACTGCCGTGCTCACCATCGCCCTTGGCGTGGGCGCGAGCACTGCCATCTTCAGCGTCACCAATGCGGTGCTGCTGCGGCCGCTTCCGTACAGAGATCCTGGACGCCTGGTGATTGCCGGCATGGACCTGCGCAAGCGCAATGTCCATGATCTTCCATTCTCCAACGCCGACTACATCGATCTGCGCGAGGGCACCAAGACGCTTTTCTCTGACATGGCCGGTGTGTTCACCGGACGCATGGTCGCGCCTCGCGAAGACGGAACGCCAGAACAGATTCGCTTTGCCGTTGTCACCACCAACTTTTTCCAACTCACGGGCGGCAGGGTGATCTACGGAAGAGACTTCACCCCTCTGGATGGAGTGCCGCAGCCACCGGCGCCTGCGACCGACACGCAGAACGCCTCGGCCTCGCGGCTGCCACAGTTCGCAATTCTCAGCTACGAATACTTCCGCAGGCGCTACGGCGCAGACGAGTCGGTGATTGGGCATACCATGACATTTACCGGCCGCCCCGGGCCAATCATCGCGGGTGTGCTGGCGCCGGGGTTTCATCTTTACTTTCCGCCCGCGTCCGATGTAGAAGCGGCGCCCGACATCTGGATCGCCAACCGCCTGGATTACGACGCAGTCAATCGCAAGAGCTTCAGCATCTGGCCCATCGGCAGGCTGAAAGATGGAGCATCGCTGGCCAACGCGCAAAGCGCAGCCGACCAGGTGGCAGCCGACGCGCGCAAGAGCTTCCCCATCTCCGGTTCGTCCGGTTACAGCATCGTTCTGGAGCCGATACGGCAGCACCTGGTAGCCGAAGTGCGGCCGGCGATTCTTACGCTTATGGGCTCGGTGATTTTTCTGCTGCTCATCGCCTGCGCCAATGTGGCCAATCTTCTGCTGGTGCGCGCATCGTTTCGTGAACACGAGTTCGCCATCCGCGCGGCGATGGGCGCGAATCGCTGGCGGCTGATTGTTCCGCTCTTCAGTGAGGCATGTCTTCTGTCTGCCATGGGCACTGTGCTGGGTCTCGGCCTGGGGTGGGCCGGCATTCACGAGTTACGGGTGCTGGCGCCCGCCAATCTTCCGCTGCTGGACGAAGTGCGCATCGATGGCGCGGTGCTTTTATATACCGCGTTTGCAGGGCTGGCTGCGGCGGCTATCTTCGGCCTTGCGCCGGCATGGCGCGCCTCGCAGCCCACGCTCATGAACGTGCTGCGCGGCACCAGCAGAACCGCAGGCCTGGCCAGCGGGGCGGGTCTGCGCAACATGGTGGTGATGGCGGAGGTTGCGTTGAGCTTCGTCCTGCTCATTGGTTCAGGCCTGATGTTTCGCAGCTTTCTTGAGTTGCAGCACGTCGATCCAGGCTTTGACCCGCACAACCTGATCACGCTGCAAGTGGTGGGCGCGGGCATCAACCGGAACACGCCGGAAGAGCGCGCTGTGCTGATGGGTCAGATCGAACAGCGCCTGCGCGCAATTCCCGGAGTGCAGAGCGTGACAGCCTCGTTCCCTTTTCCGCTCACCGGCAATTTCAGTCCCATTCGCTGGGGAACGGAGGAGGCGCTCAAAGATCCGAGCCGGTTCCAGGCGACGGAGTTCCAGGTTGTTCTTCCCGGCTACTTTGAAACCATGCGCACACCCGTGTTGGAGGGCCGCACCTTCACCGATGAAGACAACCTGCCCGGGCGCAACCGCGTGGTCATTGACGATACGCTCGCGAAAAAAGCATTTCCCGGTGAATCGGCAGTGGGAAAGCGCATCCTCATCCGCATTCGCACGCCGGAAGCGGAGTGGGTTGATGTCATCGGCGTGGTCGCGCACCAGCGAACGACCTCCCTCGCTGAACCGGGACGCGAGCAGGTCTATTTCACGGACGCATTCATGGGCGCTGGATTCGTGCGTTCATGGGCCATCCGTACCGGCACCAACGCGGCAGATTACGCGGACGGCGCGCGCGCGGCCATCAAGGGAATCGACTCGCATCTACTGATTACCGAAGTAGAGACCGCGGATACCGTTGTCCATCGCGCCCAGGCCGGCACGCGCTTTTCGCTGCTGCTGATCTCCGCGTTTGCGATGATCGCGGTGGCGCTGGCGGGCATAGGTCTTTACGGCGTGCTCTCCACTGTCGTGCGGCAACGCACTTCAGAGATCGGCGTGCGCATGGCGCTGGGAGCAGAGCGCGGCGACATCCTTCAGCTCATTGTTCTGCAAGGACTGCGGCTCAGCACAATTGGCATCGCCGTTGGGTTGGTTGCAGCCATCGTTCTGGGCCGGGTGATTTCTGCCATGCTGGTGGGAGTCAAGCCAACTGATCCGGCCACGTTTGCCGCCGTGACATTCGTGTTCCTGACCATCTCGACTCTTGCATCCTGGATCCCGGCGCGGCGCGCTTCAATTCTCGACCCAACCAAGGCGCTGCGCGAGCAGTAACGCATTTCGCAATCGCTCAGGTACACTGCGTTCATCATCGGCTGCACTCTCATTTCCGGGGTTTTCAACGGAGAAAAAGCGATGCCCACTACGGCCGCCATCCTTGCCGACCTCAAAAGCAAAGGCAAAGAGAACACCAGGAAGATTTATGCGCGTCACGGCATGCCTGCCGACCGCGTCTACGGCGTCAGCGTTGCCGATCTGAAGATCATTGCCAAAACCATCAAGGGTCAGCAGGCGCTTGCGCTTGAGCTCTACGCCGCCGGCATTGTGGATGCAATGTACCTGGCCGGCATGGTGGCAAGCGGCGCAGCGATGACCCGCAAGCAACTGAATGAATGGGCCGAGGCCGCGGCCGACATGCAGATGATTGCCGAGTACACCGTTCCCTGGGTCGCGGTGGAGAGCGAGCACGGCCGTGATCTGGCGATCGAGTGGATGAAGTCGAAGAAGGAACGGGTTGCGGCTGCCGGCTGGTCCACCTACACCGGGCTTGTGACCGTCAAACCGGATGCGGACCTCGACCTCAGGGAGATCGAATCCCTGCTCGACACTGTTGTCGCCAAGATCCACACCGCGCCCAACCGCGTTCGCATGGCCATGAACAGTTTTGTGATTGCCGTGGGCAGCTACGTGACGCCCCTGATGAAACAGGCCAGGGCCACAGCAAAAACGATTGGGGAAGTCTACGTGGATGTGGGCGATACAGCCTGCAAAGTCCCGCTGGCTACCGAGTACATTGAGAAGGCTGAAGCTACCGGCAAGGCCGGCAAAAAGCGCAAAGCCATCCGCTGCTGACGATTGCTTGGAGCAGCTGCTCGCGGGAGTCTCGCATTGGCTTTTCGCTTGGGCGTTTGCGGTCAAGAAGAGGGAAGATTTTCCGATTTCGGGCTCGCTCCGCAACTAACCTCCGCGTACCGGGTCTACACCAGCCATCCGCCCGCCTGTCATGGCCACCAGGCCATTCTCCGGTGGGATTGGATTGGTCTTACTTCGGGGCAAGTCGCGACAGCGGCTCTGAGAGGGAAAATGCGACCCCAATTCTGCCTGCACGGGTCTTCGGCGGTTGCTCGACTGGCAGCCGTTGCGGTGTTGCCGCTGTTGCTTGCTGGGGCCTCGCTTCACGCTCAGTACACCCAGCCTCAGTACACCCAGCCTCAGTACGCCCAACCTCAGTACGCCCAACCTCAGTACGCCCAACAGGGCCCCTACGCCAACCCGTATCCACCCTCCCCGCAATACGCCCAGCAACAGCCCTACGCGCAGCAACCCTATCCGGCACAGCAGTATGGCGTGCCAGTTCAGCAATACGGCGCGCCGCCGTACGATCAGGCGCCTCCGCAGCCGGCTGATTCGCAGATCTATGATCAGGGTCCCCTGCAGCCCGGTTTCGCGCAACCCGGCACTGCGCCGGCCCAGCCGCTCGGCGCAGATCAGCTTGAGCAGATGCTGGCGCCCATCGCGCTTTATCCCGACGCGCTGGTTGCGCAGATCCTCGCCGCCGCAACCTATCCGGCGCAGGTGGTTGGCGCGGACCACTGGCTGCAGGCTCAGGGCTACGCCTCGCCTGACCAGGTTGCCTACGGCGCCGACCAGCAGACCTGGGACCCCAGTGTGAAAGCCCTCACCGCGTTTCCCCAGGTGCTGGCCCAGATGGACCGCGACATTCAGTGGACGACTGACCTCGGCAACGCCTACTACAACGCGCCGCAGGATGTGCTCGAGACCATCCAGGTGTTGCGCCAGCGCGCAGAGAGCGCCGGCACCCTCCAGAGCACTCCGCAAGAAGCCGTGACCAATAACCAGGGATATATTCAGCTGGCCCCGGTGAATCCGCAGGTGGTTTACGTCCCCGCCTACAATCCCTGGGACGTCTATGGGCAGCCGATTCAGCCCTATCCCGGCTTCTCACTGCTCGGGTCGCTCGCGTCCTTTGCCGGTTCAGGGCCAATGCGGTTCGGTCTCGGCATCGCCATGGCTGCCTTCAGCCATACACCGTTCGGCTGGGCCGGCTGGGCGCTCAACTGGCTGGCGCAAGCCATCTTCTTCCACCAGTCGAACTACGTTTCGCACAGCACCACAGTAGCGCACTGGAGCAACTATCCGCATGGGGGATTGAATGCCATCAACCGCGGCTATAACGGCGGCCCGCGTCCCGCCACCGCGTTTGCCCGTTCGCAGGCCTACGGCAATTACAACCGGCCGTCTTCCTCGCAACATGCTGCGCAGTCCTTTGCCCGAGCCCCGGTTCGCGACGAGAACGACGGCCGCGCCTATTCCGCGTACCGTTCCGGCGAAGCGCCGAATCGCGGCTATCAGCAACCTGGAAATTATGCCCGCCCGGCCGTGCAGAACAACTTCGCCTACAACCGGGCGCAGCCGGCCATGACGGCTCGCGAGCAGGCCAACGGGCGATCCGGCGGCTACCAGGGCGGCTACGGGCAGGGTTACGTGGCCCGGCCGTCAACTGCGAATGCCAGCCCGCAGCGCAACGAACTCACTCCGCGGTCCTATCAAGCGCAGCGGTCCAATCCATCTGAACGGTCGTATTCCGGGTATGGCGGCTCCGCCTACGGCAATCGCGCATTTGCCGAGCCCCGGCCGGAGAAATCGAGCGGTTTCTTTGGGGGCGGGCACGGCTCTGAAAAGTCCTATGGCAGCTACAAAGCTCCGAAGAGCAGCTTCCAGGGATCCAAATTCAAGGAACCGAAATTCAAAGCGCCCAAAGCTCCCAAGGAGCACTCGCACGGCGGTGGCGGCGGCCACCACGGCGGACATCGTCTCTAATCTGCGAGCCTCTACGCAGTAACCATAGCCTGTTCTGCCCGCGCAAAGGTGTAAGGCCCCTCCGGTACCAGGGCCACGCGGGCGTGTGCCGGAAGCCCTTCCAGCACCGCAGCGACAGCCTCGCCGATGTCTTTGTAAGCCCAATCTCCCAGGAACCCCATCTGTCCCTTCGTCACGCCTGGCGTAAAGAAGAACAGCTCAAACTTCTCGCCGACCAACGCCAGCTTTTCCAGTTGCCACTGGTCCACTTCCACCGGCGACTCCCGAATCTCTTCGAGAAAGCTCTTGAAATCCCTCATTCCCGCGAGCTTTCGCGCGAATTCCGGCGATCCAACCCCCTCCGCGCATTGCGAGACGATCAGGATCCGCCCTCCCGGCTTCACAACATGCTGTGCCGCCGTGATCCCCTTCGCCGTCTGGTAGAAGGTCAAATCCAGCGGATACCCCGCCGCGCTGGTGATCACTGCATCCACGGGCTCCTGGAGCCGCACAAGCCCTGTCGACTCAAGAAACGCGACTCCTGCCGCATGAGCCTTCACCGGGTCGCCGGCGAATACCCCGGAGATTCCCCGCTCCTGGGTCAGCGTCACATCCAGCATGAAGTCGTGCCGGGCCATCCGCGCGACCTCCAGCAGCTCGTCGTGCAACGGATTGCAGGCAATCGATCCCTCTGTCGCAAACGGCTCGCGCATGAAACGCGGCGAGTGAATCACCTTGATTGTTTCCTGCGCCGCCAGTCCCGGCGCCACCAGCTTGCGCCCGCCGCTGAACCCCAGCATCAGGTGCTGCTCAATAAACCCCAGCGTGATGTGCAGATCCGCCGCCATGAAGCGCTCGTCGATATAAACCGGCGTTCCCCGGCCGGTCGCTCCCAGGTTCCTGTGCTCGGTGAGTGCGCGCGCGTCGTGGCTGACCACGCGGTAGTTGGCCGCAATCTCAGGCCCGACAATTGTGTTGACCTCATCGTCTGTCGCGCCGCGATGCAGCCCGGTCGCAATCAGAATGGTGATGCCCTCGGGTGGAATTCCGGCCGCATGCAGGCGTTTCAGCAGGGGCGGCAGCGTCTTGGGGTTCGGCGCCGGCCGCGTAATGTCGCAAACAGAGATCGCCGCCGTCTTCTTTCCCGCTGCGAGGGCCGTCAGTGGTGCGCACCCAATAGGATCGTCTAGCGCCGCGTTGATCGCCGCTGCCTCATCTTCCAGCGCCTGCGCAGACCGGCTCTTAATCACCTGGTACGCGAAACCGTCCGGAACCGAAACCTCAATCCCGTTCTTGCCAAAAGAAAAATGTGTCTTCATCTGTCCGCATCCTTCCAGCGCCAAAGCGCGGAATCATCCCACGCCCAGTCTAGTTTGATTCATGCTTCCCTGTCTTTGTTAACCAATCGCTACCCTCATCCGTTGTATGTGCAGAAGAGGCCTGAAGCCTTCTTCCAGTGAGGGAATCTACCCATGCATTTCGATCGACGTATCAAGTTCCGGCTTCTTCGTTCCGTCGCCCTCCCCGCCGTTCTGTTTGCCGGCATGGCTGCTGCGCAAAATCGTCCCGCGGCTCCGGCACAGCCCGCTTTCCCGTCTCAGCGGGCTGAAGCTCAAGTCAGCGATCGTGACTTCGCGGCTACTCAGGCTGAACTCATCAAGCTGCTGCGTCTGAGCCCCACGCTCACCACGGTTGTCGAGCACGATCCATCGCTGCTGGCGAACCAGGAGTATGTAAGCCACAATAACCCCCAGCTTGCGCAGTTTATCGCCGCCCACCCGGAGATTGCGCGCAACCCCGACTTCTATCTCTTCACCCATGTGCACCGCGACGACGGCAGCCCGGATGAGGCTCTTGAACGCGCAGTATGGCCGGAGTTTAACCAGCCCCGCCGTTATGATCCCATGGACAGTGTTGAGCGGATCCTTGAACCCTTTATGGCGCTCCTCGCATTTGCATGTTTCCTTGGGGCTCTCATCTGGATCATTCGTCAGATTCTCGAAAACCGCCGCTGGAACAAGATGTTCAAGCTGCAGAGCGACGTGCACGGCCGCTTGATCGACAAGTTCAGCACCAGCCAGGAGCTTTCTGCCTACATGGGCACCGAAGCCGGCAAGCGCTTCCTTGAGGCCGCGCCTATCTCGGCTGGCATGGCGCCCGAGCAGCGCATGCCCAACGCCATCGCCCGCGTGCTTACGCCGCTGCAAATCGGCATTGTGCTGGTCCTGCTCGGCACCGGCCTCATCATGCTTCGCCATGCCAGTGCAGACACGGAACTTCCCATGCTCATCTTCGGTACCGTCGCGCTGATGCCCGGACTTGGGTTTATCATCTCGGCAGCAGTCACCTGGGTGCTTGCCGGCCGGCTGGGCCTCTTGCCGGACAGTAAGCCAATCGTCCTGTCGCCCTATGAACCAAGGGACAACCAGTGAGCCGCAAGGCCCACAAGCGAGTTGAATGCCACGATGCCCATGCCCTGGGAATCCGTACTTCCGAACCTGTTGGCCGGCGACGCGCCGCATGCGGCAGAACTGCCCATGGACAATGACGCGTTCGCCGGCTTCTACAGCCGCTCGGCTCGTCCATTGTGGGCTTATCTCGCGCGTGTCTCCGGCGATCCCGCGCTGGCTGACGACCTGATGCAGGAGAGCTACGTGCGCTTTCTGTGTGCTGCGCATCCCGCATTGATTGCCTTGGACGGCGAAGTGGCCGCGCGCCGCTACCTTTTCCGGATCGCGACCAACCTGATGCGTGACCATTGGCGCCGGCCTCACTCCACTTCCATCGAGGAGTTACCCGAAGAGTTCTTCGCGGCAAGCGCGAGTTCCGAGCAAGCTGATTCGCAGGCTGTCCTGGGCCCAGCGCTCGCGCAGATGCGGCCGCTTGACCGGCAACTGCTGTGGCTGGCCCATGCCGAGGGCTACTCCCATCGCGAGATCGCCGAAGTCACCGGCCTGGCATCGGCCAGCATCCGCTTGCTGCTCTTCCGTGCAAGGCGCAAAATCGCCAAGCTGCTTCAGAATCAGAGCCAGCCGCAAATGCTTGTTGACAAGCGGGACGAGACTAGCCGTTCTGAATCCGCTCGGGCTCTTAGCCAGAGGAGCCAGTCATGACCTTGCGCTCCTGCATTCACGAGAAAGAAGTGGCGGGCCTGTTGGCGCGCGGCCAATATCCCCAGGCCTGCACCCCCGAGCTGCGCACGCATGTCAGCAGCTGCCACTCCTGCGCGGACCTGGTCCTCGTCACTCGTGCCTTCCAGACTGCACGCGCGAACACAGCTCCCACCGGCAATCTGCCTTCGCCGGGCCTGCTCTGGTGGCGAGCGCAGTTGCGCCGCCGCAACGCCGCTGTCGAGCGCATTGGCAAGCCCATCCTCGGCGCGCAGATCTTCGCCCTAGCTGTCGGCCTGGTCTTCGCAATCGGTTTCGCGGCTACCCAGGCAAAGCACGGACTGCGTTGGCTCACCTGGTTTGACGGAATTTCGTTGGACGGGATTTCATTCGACGGACTTTCCAGGCCGTCTCAACTGCCGCAGGCCTCCGCGCTGCATCTGGATGCTTTGCACCCTGCGGCGCTGCTCAGCTCCAGCGGGGGCTTGCTGGTGCTGATCCCCATCCTCGCCACAGTCGTCCTGCTGGGCGGAGTCGCCGTCTATTTCGCGTCGGAGAAAAGCAACGAGAACGAGCCTCGCTAACGGCCGCGACCCAACGATTTCGCTGACTTCCTGATTAGCTGACTTGCCGGCCCGCTGACTTGCCGACCGGCTCGCAAGGCGATAGCCTTTCCCAATGCCTGAAGCCCTCACAACGGGTCGCCTTCTGCTCCGTTCCTGGCGCGAGTCCGATCGCACACCTTTTCGGGCCCTCAATGCCGATCCGCGCGTGATGGAGTACTTTCCGGCCCTGCTCACGCCGGAAGAGACTGACGCCGGCATGGTCCGCGTTCAGAACCACTTTGACCGCCACGGCTTTGGGCTTTACGCAGCGGAGTTGATCGAGGATAAGAGATTCATTGGCTTCGTCGGGCTGAACACCCCGTCCTTTGAAGCCCACTTCATGCCCGCATTCGAAATTGGGTGGCGCATCGCCTTCGACTTCTGGGGCCGCGGTCTGGCCACGGAAGGCGCCCGCGCCGTCGTTCAACATGCATTCCATACTTTGAAGATTCCGAGCCTTGTATCATTCACCGTTCCGGCCAACCAGCGATCCCGCCGTGTAATGGAGAAGCTGGGCATGGTCCACGACCCAACCGGCGACTTCGACCACCCCAAAATCCCCTCGGGCCACCCGCTCCGCCGCCATGTCCTCTACCGCCTTGCGGCGCCTCTGGAATCATTCGCTGACTTGCTGGCCCGCTAACTGGAGCAAATCCTGAGAAGGTGTGTCCTTGGGGACGTTGAGCAAAGTTGCCTCTCCCTGATGGTCGCGTCAAATTCAGTATTGTGGATTCGGGTTACAGCATCTCAGGATTTGCTGTAGCCGGCCTGCTGCATCAGAGCATCCGCCACCCGCGCCGCCTCCACCGCCGGCCGTACGGCGTGCACCCGCACCACTGACGCTCCATGCAGGATAGCCGCAACCATTGCCGCCAGGCTGGCCGTCTCGCGTGCCTCCACCGGCGCATCCTTTTCCTTGAACAGCGGAGATAACGCCCTTCCAAGAAAGGACTTGCGGCTCACTCCGGCCAGTAGCGGCCGTCCCAGTGAAAGCAGTTCAGCCTGATTCGCCAGCAGCGCAAAGTTTTCATCAAACTTCTTCCCAAATCCGTACCCTGGGTCGAGCACGATTCGCTCGGGCGGAATGCCCGCCTGAGCAGCGCGGGCCAGGCTCGCCTGAAGCCCTGTTCGCACCGTTGCAAGCACTTCATCGGGGCCCAGCGATGGTTGCGCCTTCCACTCCTCTGGCCGTCCCCGCGTGTGCATGAGCACCACCCCGCAGCGTGCCTCCGCGCATGCCCCGGCCATCCCGGGATCCCAGAAAAACCCGCTCACATCGTTCACAATCTCTGCACCAGCGGCAACCGCCGATCGAGCCGTCGCGGCTCTGTAAGTGTCGACCGAAATAATTGCATCGGGCCGCGCGGCAAGAATCTCCTTGAGCACCGGCAGCAGCCGCGCCTGCTCCTCCTCAGCACTTACCGCGGGAGCCTGATTGCCGCCCTCCACGCCGCCTGCCCGCGAACCCGGCCGCGTACTCTCCGCGCCCAGGTCCAGCAAATCCGCGCCCTCGTCCAACAGGCTGATTCCATGTGTGATCGCCGCGTCAGGATGAAGAAACCGGCCGCCATCACTGAACGAATCCGGCGTAATGTTCACCACTCCGCACACCAGCGTCCGCCGCCCTAATTCCAGCGTCCGTGTGCGCAGCTTCCAGGCAGTGATCGCTCGTTCCAATCCCCTCATACCGGTTCGTCTACTCTCAATCTTAATGTCGAGTGTTCACAGCCAAATCGTTCACGACCGCAGGAGAAACTTCCTTCTGGATGGTACGCCAGACTGCGTTTTGAACTGCTAAACTCCCTGCATGATGGCCTTTCCCCGAATTTCAGCGTTGATTGTGGCCGCCGCTTTGTTCTCCGCAGGGCTTGCCGCTCAAGCCCCAAAGCACGCTGGCCGCCCGCCAACGCGTCCTGCTCCCTCCACGGGCCAACTCGCTGACCGTATTCAGGTTATTCTGGCTGACCCGGCGCTCAGCCACGCCACATTCGGTATCAGCGTTACTACCCTCGACGGCCAACCGCTTTACGGCCTGAATGACGGACGACTCTTCACCCCGGCCTCCAACGCCAAGCTGCTCACCACTGCGGCGGCATTCGCGCTGCTGCCCGTCGACACGCTCACATGGACCACCAACGTCGTTGCAGGCGGCGAGATTGACAGCCAGGGCGTGCTCCATGGCGATCTGATCCTGCTCGGCTCCGGCGATCCCACACTCAGCGCTCGCCATTATCCTTATCGACCTCCGGCGCAGATCGCGGCCGATGCAACCGCACCCGCCGCGACTGCTTCTGCACAGCCCAATACCCCGGCCGAGCCGGTGAAGCCGCCGCGCGCAATGGACGTCCTCGATCTGCTCGCCCAGCAGGTGGTGCAGTCCGGGGTTCGATCCGTCACCGGCGCCGTGGTTGGCGACGATAGCTTCTATCTCCACCAGCCCTACGGCGCCTCCTGGGCATGGGACGACCTGGTCTGGTCCTACGGCGCACCCGTCTCCGCGCTCACCTTCAACGAAAACACAATTGAACTGACTCTCGCCGCCGACCCCGCAACGCCGGGCACAACCACCGACACCTGGACCCCCAACGTCGACTACTACACCCTGGACAATTCGATGACTCCGGCAGTGAACGGTGAAGCCGCGCATCCTGGTCTCGACCGCGCGCCGGGCGCCATGCTGGTTCGCGCATTTGGCACGGCGCCGCCCGAAGGCTTCTGCACGAACCTCGCGACAGAAGACCCAGCGGAGTTCACAGCGACAGCCTTCAAACAGGCGCTGATGAGTCGCGGCGTTCCCGTTGCGGGTGCAGCCACTTCGGCGCACCGGCTGTCCATTGACACGGGCGAATTCTCCGTTGAACGCATCAAGCCAATCACGCTGACCCCGTCCGTGGTGCCTACCGTGGTTGCGCCGCCGCTCGACCGCAAGATTCTTGCTACGCACATCTCTGTTCCGGTGGCAGAAGATATCAAGGTCACCAACAAGATCAGCCAGAATCTGCACGCGGAACTGCTGTTGCGGCTGCTGGGCAAGCTCTGCGGCGGCGACGGCAGCTTTGTGGAGGGAACGCGCGTGGTGAGGCAGTTCATGCTTGACGCCGGCGTCGACGATGGCGATTTCTTCTTCTACGACGGCTCCGGCATGAGCATGGACGACCGCATTGCTCCGCGCGCCCTCACCCGGCTTCTCGCATACGGCTCGCGCCAGCCGTGGGGCGCTGCCTGGCGCGACACGTTCCCCATCGCCGGCGTGGATGGGACACTGGGGGGCCGCTTCAAAACCTCGCCGCTCAAAGGCCGCCTGTTCGCCAAAACCGGCACGCTGGGCGAGACCAATGCGCTCTCCGGATACCTGACCAGCGCCAGCGGCAAGACGCTGGCCTTTTCCATCCTGGTGAACGGCCACCGGCCCGGGAGCAATGCCGAAATCCAGGCTGTGGACCGCATTGCGGAAGCGATTGCCGCAGCCGAGTGACCTCGCTTTCAGCCACCCTGTATCATCAATGGCAGATGCGCGCACGCCCTTTTGCTTCATCTCTACTTCTGCTTACCGGTGCTGCCGGGCTGGCCGCGGCCCTCGCTGGCTGCCGCTCCCTGCCCGCGTCAAAGCCCGAGGCGCTGTGGACCGTGCAGGAGGGCCGCGGCGCGATCGTCTTCAACCAGAAGTGCGCCAAGTGCCATTACCCGACAACCACGCACGGGCTCCACGGCCCGGGCCTGCAGGCGCTCACCAAGATCAAGGCCATGCCTTCCGGCGCGCCGCCCACCGACGAGCGCCTCACCCAGACCATCATTCATGGGCGCGGGTTGATGCCGGCCACGCAAATAACGGACGACCAGCTCGCCGACCTGCTCGCCTACCTGCACACGTTATGACCGACGACAGCGACAAGAACGAACCGCGGCGCCGCGAACTTTTGCCTTTACCGGCACTGGCGTTCATCAGCCTGTATTTGCTGGTGCTGGCCGGCGTGATTGTTGTGGGCGTTGTCGCAGGCGGCCACTATCCGCCGCTGTTTCTCGTTTTTTCGGCCATCTTCATTGCTGCGAGCGCAGGTCTACTGCTGCTGTTTCGCTGGGCATGGGCGCTTGCCCTGGCCGCGGTTCTGTTGCTGGCGATTTACGATCTTTGGATCTTTACCAGCCAGCACCAGGGAGCCGCGCTCGTCCAGGGCCTGCTCAATTTCGTCTTCTTTCTCTACCTCGTCCGCACGGAGGTTCGCGCAAAACTGCGCTAGGCCAAGGAAGTGTTCTGCGATCTCAACGCGGGATGGTAATCTTTTGCCCATGCTGCGCAAATTGCTGAACACCTTCCTCTGTCTTGGACTGCCGTTTCTCGCTGTTGTGCCCGCGCTGGCCGCCGACGCCCCCGCGAAGCGCGCCATCACCCTTGACGACCTGGCGCGCATTCAACGCGTCAGTGCTCCGGTTCTTTCGCCCGACGGCGAATGGCTTCTCTACTCCGTAAGTCAGATTGACACCAAGGAAGACAAGACCCAGTCGCACCTGTGGATGGCAAAATGGGACGGCTCGGCGCGCATCCAGCTCACCTACGGCAAAGAGGGAGCTTCGTCGCCGAAGTTCAGTCCCGACGGAAAATTCATCAGCTTTCTGTCGTCGCGCCCCGGACCAGCAAAAGGCTCGCAGGTGTGGGTGATGGACCGGCGCGGCGGCGAGGCCGAACAGCTCACGGCCATTACCGACCAGGACATTGAAGGCTACAGCTGGTCGCCCGACTCGAAAAAGCTGCTGCTCACCTTCCATCCCAAGACCGAGCCGGATGCCGAGGAGGGCAAGCCGCCGGCGCCGCCCAAACCCATCGTGATTGATCGCTACCACTTCAAGCAGGACGTGCAGGGCTACCTGCGCGACGACGCATGGGACGCGCTCTATCTCTACGACATAGCCACCAAGAAAGCCGAGAAGCTAACGACCAGCAAGAATGTCTCGGAAGAAAACGCCGAATGGTCGCCCGACGGCGCGTGGATCGCCTTTGTCAGCAACCAGGACTCCGATCCGGACCGCAGCAACAACACGGATGTTTTTGTAGTTGAGCCCAAGCCTGGCTCGACTGCGCGCAAACTCACTACCTGGCCCGGCCCTGATGGCGGACGCCTTGCGTGGTCGCCCGATTCCAAGTCGATTGCCTTCATCGAGGGCGCCGAACTGAAACTGCTGGAGTACTCGCAGTCCCGGGCTGCAGTGGTAACTCTGGAAGGCAAGGTGAGTTATCCCGCAGCCAAGCTTGACCGCGCGGTGCGTGAGCCGATCTACTCACCCGATGGCCACCTGAGTTATCTCGTTGATGATGATCGCAACCAGTACCCGGCCGAGGTGGAGTTAGCCGGCAACGGCGTCAAGCGCCTGCTCGCACAGCAGGGTGCGGTGATGGGATGGACCCAGGCCGCGGGCCACATCGCGGTGCTCTTCACCAATGACAGCGACCCCGCTGAAATCTACGCACTGGAAAACGGCACGCTGCGCAAGATCACGAACAACAACGATGCGCTGATGGCCGAGCTCAACCTGGTGCCGACCGAGAACATCGAGTTCAAGAGCAAGGACGGAACCGATGTTCACGGCCTGCTGACGAAGCCCGCAGATTTTAAGGCAGGCTCACCCGTGCCCATGATTCTTTTCATCCACGGCGGCCCCAACGGCCAGGACGAGCACACCTTCGACTTCCTCCGCCAGTGGCTCGCGACCAAAGGCTATGCAGAACTCAATGTGAACTATCGCGGCGGTTCCGGCCGCGGCCAGGACTATGCCAAAGTCATCGCCGGGGATTGGGGTCATTATGAAGTGCAGGACCTGCTGGCCGGCGTGGACAAGGCTGTCGCTCTCGGCGTCGCCGACCCCAACCACCTGGCAGTGACTGGCTGGAGTTATGGCGGAATCCTCACCGATTACACCGTCGCCAGCAGCGATCGTTTCAAGGCGGCCATCAGTGGCGCGGGTGTTGCGGCGCCCATGTCGTTCTATGGAGTCGACCAGTACATTCTTCAGTACGACAACGAACTTGGTCCGCCGTGGAAGAACCTCCAGCTCTATATCAAGATGAGTTATCCCTTCCTTGAAGTGGACAAGCGCATCCACACGCCTATGCTCTTCATGGGCGGAACGTCGGATATGAATGTTCCCTTGCTGGGTGGCGAACAGATGTACCAGGCGCTCAAGTCACTGGGCCGTCCCACGGAGTTAGTGGTCTACCCGGGGCAGTTTCACGGCTTCACGCGCCCGAGTTACATTCGCGACCGCTACGAGCGCTGGCTGGCCTGGTGGGATAAGTACCTGAAGCCGCCCGCGCCCACCGCGGATACGAAGAAGTAATTCAGTTGCACAGTGTCTTCAACTTGTCGAAGGGCTTGGGCTTCACAGGCGGATAAGGCAACTTGCGCGAATCCATGAACTGGTCCGGCAAAGTACCGCCGTACTTTAGCGCCGCATCGGGATCCTGCGCATACGCGGGATCCTGTTCCACCTGCGCCAGCGTGGAAAATTCGAAGCCCTCTCTCTTGAGTTGATCGATCAGATCGGGCAGCATAAGCGTGGTAAAGGCCGTTTCGTGCAACAGCATCACGTTGGGAATCTCGTGACCAAACACGATGCGCTCCTCTTCGCGGCCCAGCGCAGTATATTCAGCAGCGGTTTCAAGATAACTCTGCTTGAGCCACGCAATCGCCGCGTCGTCGTGCTTTGCGGAGCAGCGGGCGTACGCGTCATTCCACGCATAGTCTTCAAAGTCGAGCGTCACTTGTGCTGTTTTGTATCCGTGCGCTTTCAAATAGCTGCGCACCGCCCAGCGCTTCTCCGGCGTGTCGCCCTCCCACAAGAACGGGTAGCGGAACCAGTGCCAGTCGCGGCCGGTGGCGTACTCCTCGAGCGCCGGTTCGTTCAGCGCGATCTCGTGCTCAAAGTCCGCGGCGGAGTTGTCGGTAAGCGATATGTGCGACCAGGTGTGACTGCCAATGTTCATGCCCGCATTCACCCAGATGTGCAGAGCCTGCTGCGCATCCGAATCGTTCTCAAGCTTCACCGCGTTCACAAAACCGTAGGTACCTTCCATGTGGTTGGCTTTGAGCTCAGCCGCAAGCTGCGCGGCAATCTTGCTCCGATTCAGGCCCGGCGGCAAGCTGCCTGCAGTCGGCAGATCGTCGAACGTGAGCGCGACGATAGGATGCGCATCCAAGTCAAAAGCTGTGGCCACGTTGGTGACTGCGCCCGTCCATACCTGCTGCGCAATCAACCAAGCGCCATCCTTGTCCCGGCGATAGACGGTGAGATAACTTCCGCTTGCCCGCTGCATTTGTCCAGTGGCGCGAATCTTGAGGCCTTCTTGATAAGTCCCCGAGTCATACGCCAGATCGCCTGATAACTCGACCTTCTTTGAATCAAACAAAAGATCGCTGTCGAAGGTGGCCGTAACGGTCTCAAATAAGTGGCGCAGTTCCGCAGTTCCGCGCACGCGGCTTCCAACCGGATTGATGAATTCCGCGTCTGCTGTGTATTCCGCTACGGAGGCGTCGATGCGTTTGTCGTGCAGGTTGCGCGCCCATTGCTGACGAAGCCCCGCAAACTCGTCTTTTGCCGCATCGCGATAGGGCAGATGGGATGATTGCGCCGCGACCGCGATCGTACACATCCCCGAAAAGACCAGCGCCAGACCTCGTCGCATCCAACCTCCCACCCAGCTTCTCCGGCAAGTCTACCAAGCGGCGTCCTGATTGCCGGAACGGATTGCTCTCCGGCGCAATTACAATAAGACCGTGATGGAACTCGTCCAGATTGCTCCCGCCCGCAAGACGCCCGCGCCCAAGCCGGAGTGGCTCCGCGCCCGCGCGCCCATGGGAGAGAACTACCACGATTTGAAGCGTCTGGCCCGCTCGCTCGGTCTGCACACCGTGTGCGAGAGCGCTCAATGCCCCAACATCGGCGAGTGCTGGCACCACAAGACAGCGACCTTCATGATGCTGGGCAACCTGTGCACGCGCCGCTGCGGCTTTTGCGCCGTGCCCAAGGGCCGTCCCGAACCGATCGACTTCGACGAGCCGCGCCGCGTTGCCGAGGCTGTGGCCACGCTGGGCCTGCAGCACGCCGTTATTACCAGCGTGAATCGTGACGACAATCTGGTAGGCGGAGCGCGCGCCTTTGCGCTGGTGATTGAAGAAATTCGCCGCCAGGCTCCCGGCTGCCGCGTTGAAGTGCTCATCCCCGACTTTCAGGGCAACCAGGAAGCGATTCGAACGGTGGTGGAAGCTCGCCCTGAAGTGCTCAATCACAATACCGAATCGGTGCCGCGGCTCTATCGCGTGGTCCGCTCCGGCGCGCGCTACGAGCGGACTCTCGAACTGCTGCGCTACGCCAAAGAACTGCGCCCCGACGGAATTACCAAGTCCGGTGTGATGGTTGGCCTGGGCGAAGAGACGCACGAGCTGTTTGAAGTCTTCCGTGACCTGGCGGCGGTTCACTGCGACATTCTCACCATCGGCCAGTATCTGCGCCCCTCGCGCGATCACCTGCCCATGGCCCGTCTTTACACCCCGCGAGAGTTTGCCGAGCTCAAGACCGAAGCCCTCAAGATGGGCTTCCGCCACGTTGAATCCGGCCCGCTGGTGCGCTCAAGCTACCACGCGCATGAGCAGGCCGCTTCGACGGGACTGACTGTGATGGCGTGAAGCGGAAGAGAATTCTAGACGTGTAGTTCAGGTGGCTCAAAAAACTCGCCGGCTTGTAAACGCGCCAGCCAGACATCCACCTCGTCCCCGTCCAAATGCGGTCCGGTGGACCTGTAATGCTCCCAATCTTCCTCAAGCTCTTCGGCAGAGGAGGCGGGTTTTTCCATGACCCAACTCTACCACTCGCCTTGATTTAGTAGAATAGCCGTTGGCAGTTTGGCACTTGCGAGGGGAAGACAATGGCACTGTTCATGGAAGGAAATCCGGTAACCAAAGAGCTTTACGGCGACCTCAAGCGGCGCATGGACGGCACCGTGGCCACATTCCAGGGCAACCTGGCCTCCACGCGCACAGGGCGCGCCAGCGTACACATGCTTGACCAGGTCAAGGTGGACTACTACGGCACGCACACGCCCATCAGCCAGCTGGCTCAGGTGTCCACGCCCGAGCCGCAGCTGATTGTCATCTCGCCGTGGGACCCGACCGTGATCAAGGAGATGGAGAAGGCTCTGCAGGGCGCCGATCTCGGCTTCAATCCGCAGTCGGACGGCAAGGTGATCCGCATCCCCGTGCCGCCCATGACCGAGGAGCGCCGGCGCGACGTATGCAAGCACCTCAACAAGGTCCTGGAAGAGCACCGGACGGCAGTCAGGAATGTGCGCCGCGACGGCAACGACGCCCTGAAGAAGCTCGCCAAGGAAAAGAAGATCAGCGAAGACGACGAGAAGCGCGCCATGGAAGAAGTTCAGAAGATGACCGACGCCGAAATTCGCAAGATGGAAGAGCTCTGCCAGAAGAAGGAAGCCGAAGTCATGCAGGTGTGATCAGGATTTGAAAAGCAAGAGCGCGGCAGCTCAGGCTGTCGCGCTCTTGTTTTTGCTTCGCTTTCCGATCGAAGGCCAGGCCTTCGATCATGCTCAGTCGTTCCGGTAGTGAATCAGCGGCTTCTGATCCGCCGGGATCGCGGTGTAATAGCTCTTGCCGGCAAGCTGCTTCGCAAAGTCCGCTTTGGCCGCCTGCACCAGTTCCGGGTTCGTGAATAGATCAATGGCTGTGAGCGCGATCGCCTTCGACGCGATCACCATTCCGTCCTGGCCGATGCTCATGCCGGCCGCGGCCGCCGCCTGCCACGTGTGTGCCGCGGTTCCGGGTACCCACGTAGCCGCTGAGAAGCCGATGGTGGGCACATTCCAGCTCACGTCGCCCACGTCCGTTGAGGCAGCCGGCTCGTTCGGATCGAAGTGCCGCAGCGGTTCCACCACGTCGGTCTGATCCAGGCTGGGCACTGTCTCGGTGCCGAACGTCTTCTGCAATTCAAGCGCAAACTTCTGCTGCTCGGCGTCCATTTTGAATCCGCCCACTTCTTCCAGGTTCCTCTGCGCCACGGGCGCCAACGCATCGTTGGGAATGATGTTGGCGTCGCTGCCAATGCCGGTCACTTCGAGGGTGGTTCCCGTCATCAGTGCCGCGCCTTGCGCCACCTTGAGAATCCGATCCCAGATGTCCTTGAGCACGGTGTTCGATGGGCTGCGCGCCATCAGGTCCATCTGCGCCAGGTCCGGCACAATGTTCGGCGCCACGCCGCCTTTGGAGATGATGTAATGCATGCGCGTGCTGCTTGGAACGTGCTCGCGCATGAATTCAATGCCGTTGCCCATCAGCATCACCGCATCCAGCGCCGAACGGCCGCGATCCGGAGCCATGGCCGCGTGCGCCGCGACTCCGTGAAAGGTGAACTTTGCCGATATCACCGCGAGCATGCCGCCGTCATTCACCGAGTTGCCATCGCCCGGATGCCAGTGCAACACCACATCCACGTCTTTGAATGCGCCGGCGCGGACCATGTATACCTTGCCCGATCCACCTTCTTCCGCCGGCGTGCCGTAGAAGCGCAGCGTGCCTGCGATGTGGTGTTCCTGCATGTATTGTTTCAGCGCCACGGCGGCCAGCGCGGCGCCCGAGCCCAGCAGGTTGTGCCCGCAGCCGTGGCCTGGCGCACCGGCCTGCACGGGTGATCGCGTGGGCACGGGCTCCTGCGAGAGTCCAGGCAGCGCGTCAAACTCGCCCAGGATTCCGATGACAGGTTTTCCCGCGCCGTAGCTGGCAATGAATGCGGTCGGCTCATCGGCAACACCTGCCTCTATTTGGAATCCAGCAGTCTTCAACTGCTCCTGAAGCAAGGATGAACTTTTGGTTTCGTGATAACCCAGTTCCGCAAAGCCCCAAATCTGCTTGGAGACCTGCTTCCAATTCGGCGCGTTCTGGTCCACCAGTTGCTTCAACTCCGCATGAGCGCCAGCCGGTGTCTGCGCGGTTGCCGTGGCTCCGGTAGCGGCCAAGGCTATGGCGATCACCGCCATCGGCACGGAAAATTTGCCGGAGGATCTTGAAATCAGCTTGAAGCGGCAGAGCATCTCCATCGGCGATCTCCTTGCGTCCTTTTGAAAGGCGCCAAACTGGATTTGTGGGTAAGCAAACTATAACGCGAAGAGCGTTGACACCATGCTATTTCTTTGGCCGCTTGTAGAACGGAAGCGGGACTTGCTTGGCGCGGACTTGATTTGCGCGGACCTGGACCAGAACGTCTACACCGCTGACGGCTGCGTCGGAGTTCACCAGCGCCATGGCGATGTTGGTTTTCAGAAACGGCGCGGGCGAACCCGATGTGATCACGCCAATCTCGTTGCCATCAAGATCGAGTACGGGGTACCCATCGCGTCCGATGCCGCGGTCTACCATCTCAAGCGCAACGATCTTTCGCTTGGGACCGCCTGCGGCTTGCACGGCCAGGAGTGCGTCGCGTCCGATAAACGCGCCCTTGTCGAGCTTGAGCCAGCGGTCGAGGCCGGCCTCCAGCACGTTGATCTCGTCGGAGATTTCGTGGCCGTAGAGGCTCATGCCCGCCTCCATGCGCAGCGTGTTGCGCGCGCCCAGTCCGCAGGGTCGTATGCCGAACTCCGCGCCGGCTTCGAGCAGCGCGTTCCACATCTTCACCGTGGTGGGCTCGTCGGCCGGCAGGTAGACCTCAAAGCCGTCCTCGCCGCTGTAGCCGGTGCGCGCGATCAGCACGTTGGGAACGCCGGCCACGGTGCCCCAGGTAAACCAGTAATTCTTGATCGCCGCCAAGTCAACTTTAGTCAGCTTCTGCAGGGTCTCAAGCGCGCGCGGCCCCTGTAATGCCAGTTGTGAGTAGTAGTCGGAGTAGTCGCTGATGTGGATGGATGGAAACGTCCCCACCTGCTTGCGAATCCAGGCGTAGTCCTTGTCCTTGGTTCCGGCGTTGACCACCAGCAGACAGTCGTTGTCGCTGAGCCGGTGCACCAGGATGTCGTCGACAAATGTGCCCTCGGGCGTGAGCAGCGCGGAGTAGTGCGCCTGCCCGTCTTTCAGCTTCGAGGCGTCATTCATGGTGATGTGCTGCACCGCGGCCAGCGCGCCGGGGCCGCGAAACTGGATCTCGCCCATGTGGCTCACGTCAAACAGGCCCACGCCGTTGCGCACCGCGAGATGCTCGGCGATGAGGCCGCCGCCGGGGCAGGGATACTCGACCGGCATATCCCAGCCGCCAAAGTCCACCATCTTGGCCTTCAGGGCGCGGTGGGTGGCGTTCAGGGCGGTCTTCTTCAGTGCGGGAGCGATGGGGTCGGTCATGGGATTCCTTTCGCTGTTACTCTCTCACGATAGGGACGGCGTGCCCCCATGGTCAACAGCGAAGCCGGTTGACAGAGTTGCGGGTGGCAGCGGAGTTTTAGTTCATGAATCACTTTCGCGGAATGCTGATGCTGGTGGCGTCGGTGATTGCGTTCTATCGGGGATGGAAAATCCACCACGGGCCGACGGCGCTGCTAGGGTATGGGTTGGGTGTACTCGCTTTCGGGCTTGCCATTTGGCACTTGACACGGAGCGCTCCCCAGCGCCGCGCCTAATCTGGAGACCTGATGCCGACTCTCTACAACCGCATCCAGGGCCGCAGCCTTGAACGGCTGGCCGCGCTCAGCGACGGCATCTTTGCCGTGGCTATGACGCTGCTGGTGCTCGACCTCCACATTCCCACCGCCGCGCAGGTGCATAGCGAAGGCGAGTTGCTGGCCGCGCTCTGTGCTCTGGGCCCGCAGTGGCTGGCTTATCTCATGAGCTTTCTTACGCTGGGCATCTTCTGGGCCGGGCAGCAAACGCAGCTGAACCACATCGGAGAAGGCACGCGCGACCTGACCTGGATTCACCTCGGCTTTCTATTCGCGGTCACGCTGCTGCCGCTCTCCACGCGCCTGCTGGCCGAGTTCATCACCTATCGCAGCGCGCTGCTCCTTTACTGGTTCAACATCCTCATTCTCGGCGCCATGCTCTATTGGAGCTGGACCCACGCCACCCACGCCGACCTGATCAAAGACGACACGCCCGGCGAGGTGCGCGCCAGCATCTGCCGGCGGATTCTCATTGCGCAGTCGCTCTACGCGGTGGGCGCGGCGCTATGCGTCATTAACACCTGGGTGAGCATCGCGGCCATCGTGCTGGTGCAGCTGAACTACGCGATTGCGCCGCGGCTCTGGTGGCGGAAGGGGTAATACGCAATGGGATCAAGACAGGCGAAATGCGTGATAGGCTGACGCCATGGAATTCTCCTACAAGCTGAGTGAGGCAGACTACCTCCTCGCCGGTAGCATCGCAGTCAAGCGGCCTGGGCGTCCGAGGGCACGTCTCTTGTTCTATGCCTATCTGGCGACGCTCTTTCTCCTCCTGTGGGGAGGGTTGATCATTGGCATGCTGTTAGAGCAGATGGACCTGGTGGGCATTTCCGCCGCGCAGATCCAGGGCGTCCAAGCAGCCAAAGCAATTGTTCCCGCGTCGATCGTTCCGGCGCTCTTGTACTTCTCCGCCGGACTGATTCTCCTTCGCACAGGATTCCTGCGATGGTTTGATCGGGGTCGGCGGCTGGAACACTTTCGCACTGATCCCGGATGCCAGGCCGAGACGACTGTCATCGCTACAGCTCAATCTATAGCGTTTCGGTCGAAAACAGGGTCTTCTGAATCCATTTGGGATTGCTACTCCATGTGGGCAGAGCGGCAAGGGATTCTCGTGCTGGTTACGCACGCCGGAGTTCGAAAAATTCTGAAGGTCAGCAGCTTATCGGAATCGGAGAAGGCCGAGTTTCGTGGGATTTTATCGGCAGCGCTCCCGAAAAAATGAACGGGACGCGTGATCGATTCCCGCACAACTTGGTTGCGCATTCCGGGTCTATCCCAATGCACCGGCTGGGACTTCGATCCCGGCCCGCGGAGGAAATCCATGTTGGCTACTGTGAATTCATTGGCGCTCATGCGCTTTGGCGGAGGCGGCGGCGGCGCCTTCATGTTCTTAATCGTGCTGGTGGTTGCTGGGGTGGCTTTCTACGCTCTCACCCGCGAACCAGGTTCCCAGTCGCCCAAACAATAAGTGCGGTAGCCGCGCGGATCATTTCTTCCTTGCCCGCCAGAACGAACTCAGGCTCAGGTAGAAAAACAGCGCCATGATTCCAGCGGTGATGAGGAATGTGCTGTGATCCGGGCCGCGCATCCAGCTCGCCCGGATGCGCCAAAGCGTGGGCGCAAAGACCACAACGGGCAGCAGGAAGAACACGCCCATCACTTCAAGCCAAATGATTCCTCCCACGCGGCCGAAGGGGCGCAGAAAGCCACCCACGCCGCGCGCAACCGCCCGGGTGGTGACGCCTGCCGCCCTGCCGGCAGTTGCAGCATTTTGGCTTGTGGCCCGGTTCCGGGCGGTCACGCCTGGCGGCGAACTCGCGGAAGCCGATGGTGCTTGCGCAGCGGCCGCAGCGCGCTGTCCTGCAATGCGTCCAGCAACGCGCAGGCCGATGCCCAGGGTACGGCCGATGGAGCGTGGTTTCATCCCATTTATGATGGTAGCAGCCCGTTTGTCGTCCCGTTTTTCAACATTTGTTGCAGGTTCTTCAGTTGCTCTGGGACGGAGACGGTCGTAAGGTAGAGGAATCCTGCGTTGCAACCCGCGCCACTCCCTCGCGCTGGCCGCCGCTCCCGGAGGTATCCGTGACATCCCGTATGCGCGAACTGATTCAGCAGCTGGGCGAGGCGATTCATGAGTCGGTGATTGAGAGCGAGCAGATTGCCGGCGTGGTGCAGGATATCCGCAAGCACGGCTTTGACGTGCTGCTGATGCTCGAGGCCACCATCGGCCTCAACGAGGTCAGCGCCAAAGACAGCGACGAAGCCCCCACGACAGCGACGAAGCCCCCACCGATGCCGAGCCAGGCACCGGCGAAGCGCCCTTCACCCAGAACGATCTCCACTTCCTCCGCTCGCTGCGCATCTCCATCGAAGGCGAGGAGAAGGACGGCGTACGGGCGGATTCGGACGAGGCGGACGCAGAGTAGGCTCCCTAAGAGCACTCTGTTCAGGGCAGGGAACGACGCATGAAATCGCCCAATGTTCGACATGTCTCATGGTGGAGGATTGGGCTAGGCCTTCTGCTTCTGCTCGGCGGGTTAGGAAACCTCGATCGAGGAAACATCACCCCAGCGCTGACGCCACCCAATGAGACCCAATGGAGCGGGTACTATTTCGCCAATGCCGCCGTCATTGTCGTGGGTCTATGGCTCATTTTCTTCGGCGTGCTGCGCGCCTGGCGCCGACCTCGGGACTAACCCGGCCTCCGGCGCGCAATCCTAGCTCTTCAGCGCCACGCGAATATGCAGTTCCTTTAACTGCTGCTCGGTCACCGTAGTCGGCGCATCGGCCATCAAATCGATCGCTTTCGCCGTCTTCGGGAACGCGATCACTTCGCGCAGGCTGGGCGCGCCGGTCAAGAGCATCACGATGCGGTCGAGGCCCAATGCGATCCCGCCGTGCGGCGGCGTGCCGTATTCCAGAGCGTCGAGGAAAAAGCCGAACCGCGCGCGTGCTTCTTCATCGCTGATGCCGAGCGACTGAAAGATCTGCTGCTGCACATCTTTACGGTGGATACGGATGGAGCCGGAGCCAAGCTCAAGCCCGTTCATGGCCAGGTCATAGCAGTTGGCGCGCACGCTGGCTGGATCGGTGAGCAGGTTGGCCATGTCGGCTTCATAGGGCGAGGTGAACGGATGGTGCGCCGGAACCCATTTGGCTGCCGC
>JBEKDE010000043.1:0-40567 GCA_050014515.1 Occallatibacter sp. | reverse complement strand
GGTGATACTTACAATCCCACACCGTGTGGCTGCCACGCTTGTAGTCTTCCATCCCTACAAGCCTAAGCCCATCCGTCGCCTGAAGGCGAGGGGTTTACCGATCCCCTATCGGGGACTCTAAAACGAACCTAATAATCGGCAAACCCAGACAGACAAGTGTGACAGCGCGCACATTAGCTCAAATGGGGATTGATAGGCCTCGAAGAAGCCTGGCGGAAGGAGCGGGAACCTGGAGGTTCCTCAGTTTGCTGACAAGCTCTCCTTTACACGTGCTTTGTATGAGGGTATGACATCAGTCATACCGCAACAGCCTTTTGAATGAGAGAAGTGGGGCTTTAGCCCCATGCGCTGATAGGTCGGTTTGCTCTCCATCGACTCCTTATCAGCAGTCTGGAGAACCTGAAGGTTCCTCAGTTTGCGGACAAACTCACGCTCTTTATGAGCTTTGTAACAGGGCCTGATCCAAGACACGCCGCGTTCGCTCTAGTCGGCTACAGCAAATCCTGAGATGCTGTAACCCGAAACCACAATACTGAAGTTGACGCCACCATCAGGGAGAGGCAACCTTGCACAACGCCCCAAAGGACACACCTTCTCAGGATTTGCTCCAAACCACTCGCCGAACATCAGTTTCGAGCGGTAGGCAGGATTACTCCCAGTGCACGCCGATGCCGCCACCAATTTTCCGAGGCCGCATCAGATCTCGCCCGGGGCATAAACGGCCGAAACAGCACGAAGACACTGCGCAATCGCACCTTGTTGGCTTGATTTTGAATGCTTTCGTCGGCTCACACCCAGACATTCCCGCGCCAAACGTCTGCCCACACCCCCACAATTCCAGCCCAAAAACCTGTCCATCCCCAAACGTCTGCCCCTACCCCGACAAAATCGCCCCGTTCGTCACCATGTACCCTCAGCGAAAATCTTCTTTGCGCAGTTTTCTAATCACCTCATCCCCAATGCCCGATGCCTCTCGTCTAAACTCAATCCGAACGCATTTTCCACCCGAGGCTTCCGTTGAACTCTCTTCGTCTGCCCCTCCTCGTCCTCTCCTCCCTCTTTCTGCTCGCGCCACTCCCCGCCCTCCACACGCAGACCGCGCCCATTCCCTCCCTCGCAGACCGGCGCAAGGACCTCAACACGCTCTTTGAGGACTACTGGCAGGACCAGCTCCGCCACAACCCCGAAGAGGCCTCCCAGCTCGGAGACAAGCGTTACAACGACCAGATCACCGACTACTCCGTCAAGGCATTCAACGAGGGACTGGCCCGCGAGCGCGCCTTCCTGCTCCGCCTCGCCGCCATTGACCCCACCGGCTTCACCGACCAGGAAAAAATCAGCCGCGAACTGCTCCTCCGCCAGTTTGAACAGGACGAAGAAGGCGCGGAGTTCAAAGAGTGGGAGATGCCCGTCAACCAGATGGGCGGCATCCACACCAACTACCCGCAGCTCGTCGCCCAGCTCAGCTTCACCACCGTCAAGGACTACGACGACTGGATCGCCCGCCTCCACCAGATACCCAAGGCCTTTGACCAGTCCACCACCAACATGTCCATCGGCATGGAAGACAAGCGCGTGCCGCCCAGATACCTGCTTGAAAAAGCGCTCGCGCAGGTCAAAGAGCTGGCCGGCCAGAAGCCTGAAGACTCGCCCTTTGCCCTGCCCCTCAAGAAGTTCCCCGCCGACATTCCCGCCGCCGAGCAGACCCGCATCAGCAAGGAGATGCTTGGCGTCATCGCCAAGGAAGTGCTGCCTGCCTACACGCGCTTCGCCCGCTTCCTTGAGGTCAGCTACATCCCCGCCGGCCGCGAGCAACCCGGCATCTCAGCCCTGCCTGACGGCAAAAGGTACTACCAGTTCCTGCTTCGCCAGACCACCACCACCGACCTCACCGCCGACCAGATTCACCAAATCGGCCTCGATGAAGTGAAGAAGGACGAAACCGCGATGCTGGCCATCGCGCAGAAGCTCGGCTTCCAGGACCTGAAGACCTTCCGCGCCAGCCTCAAGACCAACCCCAAAAATCATCCCGCCAATGGCGATGAGCTTCTCGCCGCTTATCGCGGCTACCTCACGCCCATGCAGGCCAGGCTTCCGCAGCTGTTTGGCCGGCTCCCCAAGGCAAAGTTTGAGGTCGTGGCGGTTCCCGCCTACCTGGAAAAAACCTCCGCGTCCGCGTACTACGAGGACAGCGCGCCAGACGGCAGCCGCCCCGGCCGCCTCTTCATCGATACCTATGACGCCGCTGACCGCAACCTCGATGAAGTGGAGGCCGTGGCCTACCACGAGGGACTGCCCGGCCACCACCTGCAACTCTCCATCGCCCAGGAACTCGACAACGTTCCCACCTTTCGCAAATTCCAGTTCTACACCGCGTTCATTGAGGGCTGGGGCCTCTACGCGGAGCAGCTCGGAAAGGACGTCGGCCTCTACCAGGATCCCCTGTCCGACTACGGCCGCCTCGAAGGCGACATGGAGCGCGCCATTCGCCTGGTGGTCGACACCGGCGTCCACAACCAGAACTGGACCCGCCAGCAGATGGTGGATTATTTCCATGACCACTCAGGGATTGCCGAGCCGGAGGTACAGTCTGAAGTCGACCGCTATATCGCGTGGCCCAGCCAGGCAACGGCTTACAAGATCGGACAGTTGAAGATTCTTGAGCTGCGCGCTCGCGCCAGGGCCGCACTCGGAGACAAGTTTGACCTGCGCGCCTTCCACGACGAGGTGCTCGATGCAGGCGCGCTCCCACTCGACGTCCTCAGCGACCGCATCGACGCATGGATTGCCGCGCAAAAAGCCGCGCCGGCCAAGTAGAGACTACTGGGCAGCCAGCAGCATACTGGCAATGTCCATCGCCAGCTTGTTCGCGGCCACACCGTCCATGTTCGCCAGCACCACCACTCCCAGCTTCTTCGCCGGAATCATCACGATCATCGTGCTGGTTCCCTGCTGGCCGCCGGAGTGGCCCACCATCTCGTTTCCGCTCAGCTTACTTGCCGTAAGGCCCATCCCGTAGAAGTCCTCTGAACCGTCCGATGCCTTTTGCGGCGAGCCCATCATCGTGAATGTCGACGGCTTCAGCAGCTTCCCATTCATCAGCGCAATCTCAAACCGCGCCATATCGCTGGCCGACGAAATCCATCCCCCGCCAGGAATCTTGTAGCTCGAGTCAAGAAACTCCGCATTGATCACCTTCCCCGACGCGTCTTTCGAGTAGAAACGCGTCCTGTGCGGGATCACCGCAAACCAGTCATCGACAAAAGTTTCCAACATGTCGGCCTTCACCAGTACATCCTGCTTCACGACGTCGGTATATAACCCGCCACTTGCGCCCTCAATCGCGCATCCCACCAGCGTGTATCCCTGCGTAGAGTAGTGGTAATGCGTCCCAGGCGGCGCCACCAGCGCATCATCCTTGAAGAAGCTCATGCCGCCCGCGATGGGGTCGGCAAAGTGGATGGTGTTGTTGACTTCCGGCAGGCCGGCTGCGCCCTCCTTGTAATGCCGTATGCCGCCGAGGTGGCCCAGCACCTCGCGCGTGGTGATCACCGCGCCCTTGTCTGGAAACGCCGGGCAATACTTCTGGATCGGCGCGTCCAGATCAAGCTTGCCCTGCTCCCAAAGCTCCAGAGCAGCCACGGCGCTGACGGGCTTGGAGACTGACGCCAGCCGGAACAGCGTGTTCGCCGTGACTGGGACAGCATTTTCAAGATCAGCCATTCCGTAGCCCGCGGCCCAAGTAAATTCGCCGTCCTCAACCACCGCAATGGCTACACCCGGCGCCTTGCTGGTCTCAAGGAATTGCGTAGCAGCCGCGTCAATTTTGGCGCGTTCGGCTGCGGCTGGTTTGCCGGTTTGCGCCGAAGCCTGCGCGGCAAGCAGCAAAGCCACAACCGGCACAAGCAGGCGCAAGGATGCGTGTCTGAAGGTGTGCATTGATAGCCCTCTTTGGAATGGGCAGATTCTAGCAGCCCCCACCTGCACAAGAAAGCCCTCTCCTATCAAAGTCGTCCGCGAATGGGGCCCCTACTGACGGCGCTCGCCAGTTCCTTCATTTGGAGAAGTGCTGGCTGAGCCAGTTGGCCAGCATTAATCCGTGCGGCGCTCCTGCCTTCGAGTATCCTTGAGAGTTGAGCCGCTCTACTTCTTTCGATACAAGGGAAAAAAGGAAAACCATGTCTGAGATCGCCGTTGAGGCCACTAATGTTCCTGCGCAACTGCCCCACGTCCGCGTGGCCGTTCTCGGCGCCGGCAAGATGGGCGGCATCCTGCTGCAGGCCTTCCTGAAGCAGAACCTGTTTGCCGCGGACCAGATTCACGCCACTGTTGCTCATGCGGAGCGGGCGCTTGCGCTCAGCGCCCAATGGGGCGTGGATGTGAGCACCAACAACCTCGAAGCAGCCCGCGAGTCCGACCTGATCCTGCTCGGCGTCAAGCCTTTTCAGGTGCCGGATTTGATCGCGGAGATTCGTCCCGCGCTCACTGCGTCCAAGACGCTGGTCTCTTTCGCAGCCTCGGTGAAGACCCGCGCCATTGAGGATGCGGCAGGTCTCGACATCGCCGTCATTCGCGCCATGCCCAACACCCCGTCGGCGCTGGGAGCAGGCGCGGCAGGCCTCTGCCAAGGCCGCTTCGTCTCCGCCGAGAAGATGGAGTTGGCCAAGCGCATCTTTGAAACCGTGGGCCGCACCGTGATCGTGGACGAGAAGCACATGGACGCCGTCACCGGGCTCTCTGCTTCAGGACCCGCGTACATCTACATAATCATTGAGGCTCTGGCCGAAGCGGGCGTCAAGGTCGGTCTGCCCCGCGAAACGGCCACGCAACTCGCCGCGCAGACGACATTCGGCGCAGCCAAGATGGTGCTTGAAACCGGCTATCATCCCGCGCTTCTGAAGGACCAGGTCACCACGCCCGCCGGCTGCACCATCGACGGCATTCTGGAGCTCGAAGAAGGCGGCCTGCGCGTTACCCTCATCAAAGCCGTAATGCGCGCCACCGAGCGCGCCAAGCAACTGGCAGCGGGATGAACCCGTCCGTAAAAGCGAGACACATCATGAAGATTGATAAACCGCTAATCATCGTCTTTGAAAACGAGGAAGAGGTTCAGACTCACCTCTATCCAGGCGAACGAAGTTACCAACAATATGGAATCCTAGTGGCAGACCTGGTGCGCCATGCCGCAAACGCCTTCAAAGTGCACGAAAACCACATTTGGGAATGGGTGGATAAGGAACGCTATCATCAAACGAGTCCTGCTGTGGAAGTCAAACTCCACTAACTCGGCTCCCTAGTTCACTACTTCACCCGTTCACTTGTTCACTGCTTCACTCGCTCACTTTTCACTAGTTCACTGCCTCACTCACCACCTTGTCCATTCAACGCCCAACCTGGCTGCCGTCTTACATCCCCGAGTTGCAGGGACTGCGCGGTATCGCCGTTTTGGCAGTAGTCATCTACCACTGCCACCCGCGCCTCGAAGGCACCTGGATGTACTACCCTTCGCTCTGGGGATGGGCAGGCGTCAATCTCTTCTTCGTCCTCTCCGGCTTCCTCATAACCTCCATTCTTCTCGAAGCCCAAAGCAAAGAGAAATACTTTCGCAACTTCTATGGCCGCCGCGCGCTTCGCATCTGGCCGGTCTACATGTTCGTACTTGTCGTGGTTTATCTCAACGCGCCCTGGTTCGTCGGCCCCAGCGTGCTGGATGCGATCAGGACTGCACCGTGGCTCGCTTACATCTTCTTCGTGCAGAATCTGTTTCATATCGCGCTACCACCAGCCATCGGCCCCACATGGTCGCTGGCGATTGAAGAGCAGTACTACTTTCTCTGGGCGCCGCTGGTGCGCTCCGTGCGCCGGCCATGGATGCTGAGTGCGATCCTGGTTGCCGCGTTTGCGGCTTCGCCCTTGCTGGATCACCACCCGTGGCTCACGCCAACCCACACGCTCATTCACCTGGACGGAATCGCAATTGGGAGCCTGCTTGCGCTGGCCCTCCATACACTCAAGCTCTCCCGCAGAGTCTGGTTATGGATTGGACTATCCGCGGCCGTGTTCGGTTTTTTGGTAACAGCCACAATTGCCGGCGGCACTCGGTTCCTCGATTCCGCACTCGCCATTGCCTTTGCCGGCACTGTCCTGGCAGCCATAGCGTCGACCGGCGCGCGCAGCCCGCTCAACTTCATATTGAGTCACGGCCCACTGGCCTTTTATGGCCGCATCAGTTACGGCCTTTACATGACCCACATCATGGTCTTCATCTTCTTCGGCTGGGTCGATCTTGCCATGAACCGCTACGGAATCCCCGGCAGCGTGGCCCTCGTTGCGATTCGCCTCGCAGCCTGCACAGCATTCGCAACCCTGCTCTGGTACGGCTTCGAGTCAAGAATCCTCAAGCTCAAGCGGTATTTTGAATCTTCGCAAAGACCACCGCAACTCCATCAACCCGAGTAGCCCGCTCTCTCAGTCCAGTTCCCGCAGCGCCGGCGAGAACGCGAAGAACCCGAGAAACGCAAGCCCCGATACGCCCGACATCAGCGCCAGAGCATGCGCCGTGGGAATGTGCCGCGACAGTTCCCCCGCCAGCAGCGAGCCCAGCGGCGGCAGCCCCAGGAAGCAAGTCCCGTAGATGCTCATCACGCGCCCCCGCATCTCGTCGGAGGACAGGTGCTGCATGGCCACGTTTACGGCCGAGATGGTCAGAATCATCCAATAGCCTTCCAGGATCATCAGCGCCAGGCTCAGCATGAATACGTGTGTGTAACAGAAGATCACCAGGATCGCCATACCACCCGCGCCGCCAAACGCAATCACCATCCCGCGATTTCGAATCACGCCGCGCCAGGCCACATTCAGCGCGCCCAGCAAGGCACCCAGCCCCAGCGCAGCCAGCAGCCAGCCCAGCCCCGCCGCATCCGTATTCAATTGCACACGCGCGAAGTACGGAATAAAGGTGAGAAACGGAATCGAGAGCAGGCTCGACACGGCCATCATCACCACCAGTACATACATCTGCGGATGGTGGCGCACGTAGCGCAACCCCGCACCCAGGCTGGTCAACATACTCTCGTGCCGCGGCGGCGTTTCGGCTGGATACTTGATGCGCACCAGCGCCCAGATCACCGCCAGGAAACTAACGCCGTTCAGAAGGAAGTTGCCAGCCACGCCGATCAGGGCCATCGCATAGCCCCCCAGAGTAGGTCCCAGAATTCTCGACAAATTGAACTGCGCCGAGTTGAGCGCAATGGCGTTGGTCAGATCTTCTCGCTTCACAAGCTGCGGCACCAGCGCCTGGTAGCTGGGTTGGTTCATGGCCATCGCCATCCCGTTAAGGAAAGCGATCACTGCCACGCCCCACACGTTGAGCCGGTGCACATACGCCAGCGCCGCCAACAGAAAAGCGAGCAGCATCATTGCCGTCTGGGTGCACAGCAACAGTCTGCGCTTGTTTACCCGGTCGGCAATCACCCCGCCGAAAAGCGTGAAGAAGAGAAATGGAATTGACCCGGCGAACCCTACCACGCCCAGCCAGAAGGCCGAGTTGGCGGTCAGCAGCAGCACCAGCCAGCCCTGGGCCACATTCTGCATCCAGGTGCCGATGTTGGAGAGAAAGTTCCCGCCCCAGAACAAGCGGAAGTTCGGATTGCGCAGGGCGCGAATCACCTGCGGAAACCGGTTGGCCTCCACTTCGGCGATTGCTTTACCCACCGCCGCTGTCTCTTCAGGGGAAGCGCCGCGAGGTTCTTCTTGCAATGGCTGGACGGCGCTCAGGGAATGCACACCTCTGACCTTAGTTTAAGGCCTTGGTGTAAGCTCTTGCTTAATCGCAAAGCTCCACGGACGCGCTTTGCATGGCCTGTGCGATCAACCTCAACCCCATCCTCCACTCAGGATTCCCATCATGAGATTTCGCTTCCCGCCTGCCTTGCTGTTTGTTCCGGCCCTGGTTTCCGGCGCCGCCATCGCGCAGACCGCTCCCACCGTCTTCGGCTACGCTGATTTCACCGCACAAGCAAGGATCGAGGAAAGGTTCCTCGCAGTGCCAGATCCCAAGCTGGCCGGCGAGCACCTCAAGACCCTTACCGCCGAGCCCCACCTGGCCTCCACGCCCGAAGATCATAGGACCGCTGAGTATGTCGCAGCCAAGTTTCGCGCCGCCGGCCTCGAGACCGAAATCGTTCCCTATCGCGTGCTGATGAACCAGCCGAAGGTTGTCCGCGTGGAAGCCTTCGATCCTGCCGGAAAACTGCTGATGAGCGGCCCCACACGCGAGCACGTGGACAACGATCCCTACCAGGATGACCCGCGCGTGGTGATGCCATTCAATGGCTCTTCAGGCTCCGGCGACGTCACCGGCGAAGTGGTCTACGCCAACTACGGGCGCCTCGAAGACTTCGACAAGCTCGCCGAGCACCACATCGACCTGCACGGCAAAATCGTGATCGTCCGCTATGGCGGCAACTTCCGCGGCGTCAAGGTCTACATCGCCGAACAGCGTGGCGCCGTCGGCGTGCTCATCTACTCCGATCCCCAGGACGACGGCTTTGCCAAGGGCGACATGTATCCCAACGGCCCTTGGCGGCCTGAAACCGGCGTCCAGCGCGGCTCCGTGCAATATCTCTTCAAATATCCCGGCGATCCGGAAACACCAGGCGTAGCCTCCACGCCCGACTTGCCCGACTCCGCGCGCGTCTCGCCCGAGGGCAATCAGCCGCACATCATCTCCATCCCCATCAGCTATCACGATGCCTCGCCCATCTTGCAGGCGCTCAAGGGCGCAGGCGTGCCGCAGGGCTGGCAGGGCGCGCTCGGTTACCGCTATCACGAGGGCCCTGGCGGCGTCACCGTCCACCTGGTCTCGCAGCAGGACTACCAGCGCCGGACGATTTGGGATGTGATCGGCACCGTCAAAGGCTCGCAGGATCCTGACAACTGGGTGATCGTCGGCAATCATCGCGACGCCTGGGTCTACGGCGCCGTCGATCCCACCAGCGGCACGGCGTCGATGCTGGAGTCGGTGCACGGCGTCGGCGCACTGCTCAAGCAGGGCTGGCGGCCCAAGCGCACCATCGTCTTCTGCAGTTGGGACGCCGAGGAAGAAGGCCTCATCGGCTCAACTGAGTGGGTAGAACAGCACGCCAAGACCCTGGAACACGCGGTCGCTTACTTCAATGTGGACGTGGCTGTTTCCGGCCCGGATTTCTCAGCTGCAGCAGTCCCCTCGCTCAAACAGTTCGTTCGCGAACTCACCCGCTCCGTTCCCAGTCCGCTTGGCTCAAGCGTCTACCAGCAGTGGAAGAATGAGAGCAGCGAAGGAAACGAGCATCGCGGCTCCAACGCGCCGCCCGAATCGGCCGATGAAGTGCGCGTAGGCGACCTCGGTTCCGGCTCCGACTTCACGCCCTTCCTGCAACACGTTGGCGTGCCCTCGTCCGACATCGGCTCCAACGGCTCCTACGGCGTCTATCACTCGGTATTTGACAACTACGCATGGTATGTCCAGAACGCCGATCCGCACTTCGCCTACCTCCAGGAGATGGCCCGAGTGCTCGGCCTTGAGGCCATTCGCATGGCCGACACCGACGTCCTCCCCTACGACTACGTCACCTACGCCCGGGAGATCTCTTCCTATATCGAATCCGCCAAACACAAGGCCGGCGACTTGCATGTCGGTGGTCTCGACTTCAGCCCCGCCGAAGCCGCCGCCAGCCGCCTGGCCACAGCAGCCCAAAAGGCGCATGCCCTTGAATCGGCCCCCTCGGGCGACGAGACCAGGCTGAACCAGACCCTTCGCGATACGGAGACTGCGCTGATTACCCCGGCCGGCCTTCCCAATCGTCCCTGGTTTCGCCACACCATCTACGCGCCCGGCGAGTACACCGGCTACGCGGCCGTGGTCATCCCCGGCGTGAATGAAGCCATCGACGCCAAAGACGCCCCCCGCGCCGCGGAACAGTTGACCGTGCTCACCCAGGCTCTTGACCGCGCTGCCCAAACCCTCGATTCCGCACGCTGACACGCCGGCGAAGAAAGCAATGCTTTGAGGAGCGCCATTCTCGCCGTGCCGCAAGGCCCGGAAAACGTGTCCGGGCTTCAAATGCCGCCGAAAAACTCCAGCTTGGCGTAGATGTGCGAAGGGGCACAACTTCAGTTGTGCCATAAGCTCTTCAAGATGAGAGAATGGGGCTTTAGCCCCTGAGAAAAGTTCCCAAAACGGCAGATCAACCATCCTGCAGCTGTGACCTAAATCACTCAACATGCGTCCGGCGGTTGACCCCACTCCTCTACCCTCGTATCGTTAGAGGTGGCTATGAAGAACTCAGGAAACACCTTGCGGATCGGGATTGCGGCTGCCGTCATTGTCGGCACCATTGTGTGGCTTGCCTTCTCCGGCTACGGAGCCAACAAGAGCTACTACGTCACCATCGCCGAACTCGGCGGCATGGGCGACAAGGCCTATCACAGCCAGCTCCGGGTCGAGGGCTTCGTCGTGCCTGGTTCAATTGAGCACAACGGCCCGCACGTCGACTTTTTGATGAACGAGTTTGAAAGCCACTCGCCGAAGGCCGCTTCAGGCCGGGTGCTCAAGGTCAGCTACAAAGGCTCTGAGCCCCCCCCGGACACATTCAAGGATGATTCACAGGCCCTTGCCGCCGGCTCCTACGGCCGCGACGGCGTCTTCCACGCATCAGTTCTGCAAGCCAAGTGCGCCAGCAAGTACGCACCGGCCACGCCTGGTGCAGCGCCTGCCAAGCCAGCCACCGCCTCCGTCAGCCAGCCGGCCGTTCAACCTGCCGGGCAAACCCCCAGCGCTCCGGCAGCTAATTGATCGAATGACCGCCCCCGCACCCGAGGCCGTGAACTCCCCTCTCGGCGCTCGCCCCGTCGCGGCCAATCGCGTCGCGGCATCCTCCTTTTCTGCGAGCCTGGACCAGGTCTCCAAGCTCTTCGGCTCTTTTGCCGCCCTTCGCCAGGTCAGTGTCAATCTTGAACCCGGTCGCTGCTACGTCCTCATCGGCGAAAACGGCGCAGGCAAATCCACGCTGCTGCGCATTCTTGCCGGCCTGCTGCGCCCCAGCTTCGGCACCGTCAAGGTCTTCGGCGATCTCGATCCCCACGACGCCCGCGACCGCATCGGCTACATGTCGCACGCACCCATGCTTTACGACGAGCTGACCGCACAGGAAAATCTGGCCTACTTCTCCAAGCTCTATCCCGGCCGCGACTGCCTTTCGCCTGCTGAAGCTCTGCACCAGGTCGGCCTCGACCCCAACCTCACCCGCACCTTCGGCCAGTACTCGCAAGGCATGCGCCAGCGCACCTCGCTGGCCCGTGTCCTGCTCGCCGCTCCCGAGCTTCTTCTGCTTGACGAACCGTTTTCCAACATGGATGTCGAGTCGGTGGCCCAGATGGTCCAGCTCCTTGCCAAGTTCCGACAGGGCAACCGCACCATCGTCATCACCACTCACCAGCGCGAGCACGCCGCGCCCATCGCCGACTGGGTGCTGGCCCTGAAAGCCGGCCGAGTGGCTTCTTTTGAACCCGGGAGCCCGACCCTATGAAGACGAACCCCGCGAAAACCAATGGCGCGCGCTTCCTCGAATCTTTGAACATCCTTTTTGAACTTCGTGAGTACGAAGTCGATCCAGAAGACCTTTCCGCCATCACCGTCGCGAAGAAGATCGGCATGCCTCCCGAGCAGGTCTTCAAGACCCTCCTCGTGACCGGCGGCCCCAACATTTACCGTTTCGCCGTCGTTCCCGGAGACGCCGAGCTCGATTTCAAAAAGCTGGCCCGTGCCGCCGGTCTGCGCAAAGCCGAAATGGCACCACTCAAAGACGTGCAGCCGCTCACCGGCTACATCCGCGGCGGCGTAACCCTCTTCGGCGCGCGTAAGCCCTACCCCGTCTACATCGACGAGACCGCCATTCTGTTCGACCAGATCAGCGTCTCCGCAGGTGCACGAGGTACCCAGCTCATCCTCGCGCCCAGCGACTACCTGCGCGCTGCACAGGCTCTCGAAGTCGAAGTCCAGCTCGCCGACATCACCAAAGACCAGCGCATACCCACTCCGGAGGATCAGGCCTGATGCCGCGCGCCCTCTGGACCCACTTGGTCAAAGACCTCCGCATCGAGCTCCGCTCCCTCGACGCCTTCGTCTCCATGCTCTTCTTTTCCCTGCTCGTGGTTGTCCTGTTTTCCCTTGCCTTTGATCCGCATGGAGACTTCTCCCGCGAGATTGCCGGCGGCGTACTCTCAGTCGCCACCATGTTCGCCTCGGTGAGCGCACTCAACCAGGCATGGGCCCGCGAAATCCGCCACCAGGTCATGGACGCGCAGCGCATGGCTCCCGCTCCCGGCGCAGAGCTCTACCTCGCCAAGGTCATCGCCAACTTCCTCTTCGTCACCGTGGTTCAGGCCATCCTGGCGCCGTTTTTCCTGATCTTCTATAACCTGCATATCGAGGGCCAGGCCTGGCTGCTCGCGATCGTTCTCCCTCTGGGAACCTGGGCGCTGGTTGGTAACGGAATCTTCTTTGCCGCGCTCTCCATCCGAACACGCAACCGCGAACTTCTGCTCTCGCTGATCCTCTTTCCCATCTTCATTCCGGCGCTGCTGGCCATGGTCCGCGCCACCACCTCCATCCTCACCGGCGACGGCGACCCCACGCTCTGGATCAAGCTGCTCACCGGCTACGACATCATCTTCACCACCGTCAGTTTGCTTCTGTTCGATGTCGTCTTTCATGCGGAGTGATTGGCACACCGAGTGATCTGAATCACATCCGTATACCCTCCGCGTCGTAAACTAGACCCGACAGGATTCACTATGAAAAAAGCAGCGCTCGGCCTCTTCGTCGTTCTCACCCTCGCCCTCATGGGCTGGGGCTACTACCAGGCAATCTACGTCGCCCCCGACGACGCCATGCAGGGCGAACTCTTTCGCATCATCTATTACCATGTGCCCTCGGCCAGCGTCGCGTTCATGTTCTTCGCCGTCTCGCTGGCCGGCTCCATCGGCTACCTTTCTTTCCGCCGCAGCCACCCCGCCTATGCCCAGATCTCTGACGCGTGGGCGCTTTCAGGCGCTGAGGTCGGCGTAGTCTTCTGCACGGTTGTCCTTCTCACTGGGCCTCTCTGGGGTCGCCGCGCCTGGGGCATCTGGTGGACATGGGATGCGCGACTGACTACAACGCTCGTTCTGTGGCTGATTTACGTCAGCTATTTGCTTTTGCGCCGCTTCGCTGCCGGGCCCCAGGTGCAAACCCTGGCCGCTGTTCTCGGCATCTTCGGCGCGCTTGACGTGCCCATCGTCTACATGTCCAACCGCTGGTGGCGGACGCAGCATCCCGCACCGGTCTTTGGCGGCGGAGACGGCTCAGGCATGGCGCCGGCAATGGTCAACGTTCTTCTCTGGAACATGCTTGCCTGGTTCTGCTGGGGCGTTCTCATCCTCGGCCTGCGATTCATTGTTGAACGCCGCCAACAGAAGATAGCCGCTCTCGAAGCCCAGGAAGCCCTCCAGGCCACCAACTGATGTTGCATGAAGCATTTGTATTGAGGTCTTGAAGATGAAAAAAGCCGCAATCACCCTCTACGCCGCCGCCAGCGCCGCATTATTTGCCTGGTTCTACTACTGGGCCTTCTACCTTGCGCCTGGCGTGGACGAGAAATCGATTCTCGACCACCGCTTCGTGGTTGCCGCCTACGCCATCACCTGGGTCGTCCAGCTGAGCTATCTTTCCTGGCTTACCGCCAAGTGGAACGCCCAAAAGCAGTAAAGCCGGCCAAAGCGCGCCGGCCAGGATCCCTATGTGCGATCCAAAGCCTCAAAGTTGAAGCGAACGGGACCGTCCTGGGCCTGATAACCCGCAACCGGTCGAAGCGGTAACAATAGCCAACCTAAAGTAACCGGTTGTTCTGCTCGCGCTCCGGGATTTAAGGGCTACTCGTTCAGAACTTTGCCTGCCTTTGAGAGGCTGGCTTCAAAGGCATACGTCGCCTTCATCTCCGTTTAAAACCACCAGAATCAGTACTATAATCGACTCTGCGTCATCGCTGGTTAGCTCGCTCCGTGCTGCCAGGCTCCCCCAACGAGTCAGGCGGACTTACCACCTTAGTGACATTCCCCATACCACCAATTGCCGAAACCTCCGGGTTTTAGTGCTATTTCCCACCTATCCATTTAGACGGATGATTCAGATGCGGTCAGGCGTGTTTCTTAAGAGGACACAAACCACCGCTTTTGGAGAAACTGCGATGTATAACCTCATCATTGCCTTGGCTTTCATCGGTGTCTTCGCTGCCCCCGCAGTTATTGCGGTAAGGGTCGACACCAGACCCAACCGCAAATAATTCGGTGCTTCAATCTCGCGCTCTTCGTTGCCCTTCGCCGTTGAAGTCATTAGACTGATGGTTTGAGGGCCAGTCATGTTAATTGTCATGAAAGCGCAGGCCACGCCGGAGCAGATCGAGGCTGTCTGCGACCATATTGAGCAGTTGGGATTCCGCGCCCACCCCCTTCCAGGCGCTCAGCGCACTGCCATCGGCATCACCGGCAACCAGGGTGAAGTCGACCGCGGCAACCTCGAGGCACTCTCTGGAGTCGCCGAAGTCATCCGTGTCTCCAAGCCCTACAAACTCGCCAGTCGCGACGTCAAGGAAGAAGACACCGTCATCCGCTTCGCCGGAACCGACGCCACCATCGGCGGACGCGATCTGGCCATCGTTGCCGGCCCCTGCTCCATCGAAAGTCCCGAGCAAGCCTTCGCCATCGCCGAGCATGTGACCGCGTCCGGTGCGCAGTTCTTCCGCGGGGGCGCTTACAAGCCCCGCACCTCGCCCTACGCCTTTCAAGGCCTGGGCCTTGAAGCTCTCCGCATCATGGCCGAAATCCGCGATCGCTTCGGCCTGCGCATCATCACCGAAGCCATCGACAACGAGACCCTCGAACTGGTCGCCGAGTGGGCCGACGTGATCCAGATCGGCGCGCGCAACATGCAGAACTTCTCGCTGCTCAAGCATGCCGGCCGTCTGCGCAAGCCGGTCCTGCTCAAGCGCGGTCTCTCCGCCACGCTCGACGAGTTCCTCATGTCGGCCGAGTACATCATGAGCGAGGGCAATTACCAGGTCATTCTCTGCGAGCGCGGCGTGCGCACCTTTGCCGACCACACCCGCAACACCCTCGATCTCAGCATCGTTCCCGCCGTGCAGCGGCTCAGCCATCTGCCCATCCTGGTCGACCCCAGCCACGGCACCGGCAAGCGCGACAGCGTTTTGCCCATGGCCCGCGCCGCCGTCGCCACTGGCTGCGACGGCATCCTGGTTGAAGTCCACCACCAGCCGGAAAAAGCGCTCTCCGACGGCCCTCAGTCCATCTATCCCGAGCAGTTTGCGCGCATGATGGACGAGATTGAGCAGATCGCCCCCGTTGTCGGCCGCCAGCTCACCCGCGGCATCCACGTCGAAACCCCCGCGGTCTAACCGATGACCGCATCTGCGAGCAGCGTTGTCATCCTGAGCGGAGCGCAGCGAAGTCGAAGGACCTGCTTCTCGGCCATTCCGCACCCAGAAAAGCCGGGTGGCCCGTCCTTTCGCCTCTTTTCTGGCGAGAGGGCGGGACGCATAACAGCTGCATGTGCGGTTTCAACTCTCCTGGCCCTCACCGCGTGCCGTTCCCACGACTTCTCGCAGTACCCGCCCAACTACCGCGAGTACGCCTACGTCACCAACGGCGGCAGCGGGACGGTTAGCGTTCTTGATGTCGTCAACGTCCGCCTCGACCGCGAGCTCGCCGTCGGCCAGAATCCCGTCGCCGTTGCCGCCAGCCCCACCCGCGATGAGGTCTACGTCGTCAACTCCGGTGCTGAGGGAGCTCTCGGCTCCGTCACCGTTATCAACGCCGAGAACAACACCGTCGCAGCCACCATCCCCGTCCGGCGCAAGCCTGTCTCCATCGACGTCGATCCAACCGGCGCTCTGGCCTACGTCGCCAACTCAGGCTCCAACAATCTCTCTGTCCTCGACCTCAAGGCCCGCCGCGTGATTGCCGAGATCGGCGCCGGCGAAGAGCCTGACGCCGTCCGCATCACACCCGACCGCAAAACCCTGGTGGTAGCCAATGGCCGCAGCGGCAGCGCCAGCATCATCGATCCTTCCACCGGCAAAATCCGCGCCGCGTTCAATGGATGCCCCGGCGCCGGCGACATCGCCATCCTCCCCGACTCGACCAAGGCTTTCATTGCATGCGCGACCGGCCACCAGGTGATGGTCATCGCACTCGCGCATTCCAAATCGAATCCCGACCAGCCCGACCGCCTTGAAACCCTCATGGATGTAGGCCGCGATCCAGTGCAACTGGCGCTCAAGCCCGATGGCGGCGAACTCTTCGCCTCCAACTCGCTCTCCGGCTCCATCTCCGAAATCTACGCCACCACCAACGAAGTCGGCGGCGCCTATCCCATGGGCGAGGACCCCGTCCGCGGCCTTGTTTCCACTGACAACTCCATGCTCTATGTCGCCAACTTCCGGTCCCAGTGGGTCGCGGTTTACTCCATCGACGACGGCAAGCGCATCGCGTCCATCCAGGTAGGCGATGGCCCAGCCGCGCTCGCGTTCTCCGGTGATGGCCACTTGCTCTTTGTTGTCGATTCGCGATCGGGAGATGTGGCAGTAGTCCGCACCAGCTCGAACTCGCTGTTCACGCTCTTCTCAACCGGCAAGAACCCGAACGCGATAGCTGTGAAGGCATTCAAGCTCCCGTAAGTTCTACTCGCTCCCACCCAAAATCGCGTGATCGAGAAACGCCACCGATCGCCCGCCGGCTCCATCCAGATCAAACACCACAAGCTCGTTGCGGCCTTTCTTCAGCCACGGCGCAGGCACATACAGCGTCCGTTCCGGCCCAATATTCCAGAACCGCCCCAGCGGCCGCCCGTTGATCCAGACCTCACCCTTGCCCAGTTCTCGCGTATCCACAAACGTGTCTGCTAGATCTTCCAATTCGAAGCTGGCCTGGTAAAAGCACGCGCCTGCACAGCCGCCGTCCGAATACTTAAGCGCCTCCACCTTCTCCATGGGCAGGGGATAGATCTGCCATCCTGTCAGCGTCGCACCTCCCAGCGTCACGCGCTTGGTAATGCCCGCGCGCTCATTCGGGAACTCATGCCCGTAGTTCACACGCCCCGTGTTCTCGACCAGAATGTCGAGCCGTGTCTTGTCGTGCGTCGTCGTAATCGGCAACGAGACCTGGCCCAGCCGCCGGTCCAGCGTTCCCGCCAGCGCGCCGTCGAGATAAACCTCCGCGTAGCTATGCAGCTCGTCGATGCGCAGCTGAGCACTCTGAACGCGCTCAATCGCCGTGCGATAAAGAATGTATCCGTAGCTCTGACCCACATCCTCCATCGACAAAATCTGCTCCGACTTGATCGGCTTCGGCAGCGCACTCCAGATCGACGCAGCGCGCTCCAGTTTCACAGCCGGCAGCGCCTTCACCGGCAGCGGGGCAGGTGGCGCGGGCGGCGTCACGCCTGTCACTTCGCGAATGGCATCGCGCATCAGAAAAAACTTCTTCGTCAGTTCCCCGCTCTCGCTCACCGGCACATCGTAGTCGTAGCTGGTCACGGTCGGCTGATACTTGCCGCCATCGATATTTGCGCCGTTCATCCAGCCAAAACTGGTGCCGCCGTGAAACATGTAGAGGTTGACTGAATAGCCCTGCTCCAGCATCCACTTCAAATCACCAGCGTCAACGGCAGGGTCCGTCGTGTGATGCCTGTCACCCCAGTGATCGAACCAGCCGTCCCAGTACTCGCCGTTCATCCGCGGACCGTTCGGCCGCAGCTTCGCCAACTTGGCAAACTCGGTTTCAGCGTCCCCGCTCCCGAAGTTAATCGCCGCCGGCAGCTCCGCAAGTGATCCATTCGGCAGCTCATCCGCGCCGTCCGCGGTGTACAGCATCGCCTTGTCGAATCCTGAGCCGATCAGCAGGTGATGAATCTGCTCCATGTATTCGTGGTCCGTGCCAAAGGAGCCATACTCATTCTCAACCTGCACCGCGATAATCGGCCCGCCATACGCACTTTGCAGCGGAGCCAGCTCTTTGCCGAGCCGATGAAACCACCGCGTCGTCGCGGCCATGAACTGCGGATTTCGACTGCGCACCTGCATTCCCGGCTCCCGCAGCAGCCACGCTGGCAACCCACCGAACTCCCACTCTGCGCAGACATACGGCCCGGGCCGAAGAATCACATACAGTCCCTCCTGCTGCGCCTCGCGAATGAATTCCGCAATATCGTTCTGTCCTGAAAAATCGAACTTCCCCGGCTTAGGTTCGTGCAGGTTCCAGAAGACGTACGTCTCCACGGTGTTCAGCCCCATCGCGCGCGCCTTGCGGAAGCGGTCTCGCCAGTACACCCGCGGAACTCGCGCATAATGAATCGCGCCGGAGATGATCTGGAACGGCTTGCCATCCATTTCAAAGTGATCGCCGTTGGCGCGCAAGACATGCGCGGCTTGCGCGCTCGTGGTATGCGCGCTCGCATCCTGCCCATGAAGCATGCCAACACTTGCGATCATCGCCGCAGCCGCCAAGAACGCCCTGCTCAGCACCCTGATTTCCATGAGGAAGATTTCGTCCTTTCGAAAACATGCGTGTGGAGACCCGCACCGCGCAAAGAATTTATCCGTGCTTCGGACCCAATCGCGACACGCTGAACTGCGCGCCCGCAAACAGGATCAGCCCCGAAGCATAAGCCCAGAACAGCAGGCCAACCGATACATAGAACGGTCCGTACAGCGCCTTCAAATCAAGGTGCGGCAGAATCAGCACAAACAGATACTTCGCCCCCAGCCAGATAATGCCGGTAATGATGGAAGTGCGCAGCACAGGGCGCCACGGCACCTTCCGGTTCGGCAGCACCCAATAGATCGAGAAGAAAAACAGGATCGAAGCCACGCCTGTCGAAAAGGTCAGCCACACGTAGCTGATCCCTTCAAACACGAAGTTGTCGACGTGGTGGAAGAAGAGAAAGTCGAGCAGCTGACGCTCCCATGCGCTCAGCAGAATGGCCACCATGGCCAGCCCCACCATCAGCAGCGCCAGGCCCAGCGCCACTGTCTGATTCATGATGTAGTTGCGGCTCTTGGTCACGCCCCACGCCTGGTTCAGCGCAACTTCCAGGGGGAGAAAAATCCCCGTGCACGCCACCAGAATCATGATCAGCGACAGCGCCTGTACGCCGTGCCGCGGAGCAGCAGCCGCAAGACTGTCTGCGAGCCAGCCCTGCTTGGCAATCGTCGGCAGAAAATAATCCACCATCTGGTTGACCACCGTCACCATCACGTCCGAGTGAAACACTGATCGCGACAGCGTATAGAGCAGCACAATAAATGGAATGAACGAAAGAATCGCATTGGCAGCCACGCTGAACGCAAAAGTGTGTACCTCGCTGTCCAGCAGATAGGTCACCAGCGCCGTGCCGTCCTTGCGCCAGAGATACCATTTTGACTTCGTAGCCGGCACCGCCGCTTCACTGGCCTGGATCGGCGCTTCGCTGTCAGTACCGGAATCTGAGACCTGAATCAATGCCAACTCCTTTACCGCACTTCAAAAATCTTCACCGTCACCGTGCGCCGTGAACACAACTGCCGCACGCCCGTAGACTGGCCGTTTCCTCAAGGATAGTCTTTCTGCGCGCTGATTTTCTGCACGCGGTTCAATGCGCCTTCTGCAATCGACCGTGTCAACTCCGGCTCATTTTCCTCTTGCATCCTCATACAATTCCTGCCATAACAAAAGCACGGCGCGCCGGAGGCGAGTCGTTACACATTTTCGGAAGGCCGCAACGATTGCAGGAATTCGCAGTTGTGCCCAGTCTCAAATTAGGCGTCTCATCGAGCCGCCTACGCTCACCCATCCAGTGCGCGCAGGCGGCTCGCGGCATCTCTAAGACCTTTTCTTACTCATCCAGCCTGCGTGCGGCTTGCCGGGTGCGTGAAAACGGCAATCAGACCGGGCCAATTGCAGCCCAAGGAGAATACGCATGAAAGAGCAAGGTGTCGTGAAATGGTTCAATGGGTCCAAGGGATACGGATTCATTCAGCGTTCCAGCGGTGAAGACGTCTTCGTCCATTTCTCCGCCATCCAGGTGGACGGCTACAAGACGCTCAACGAGGGCGAAGCAGTCGAATTCGAGTGCCAGCAGGGCCCCAAGGGACTCAACGCCGCCGACGTAACCCGCAGTGGACAGTGAACAGTGCATAGGGAACAGTAGGGCGCAATCCTTCTACAGAGCACTGTTTTCTGTTCCCTGTTCACTGTTCCCTATTTACTGTTGCCGATTCACTGCCTTTAGCGCCCACCGCGCCGCGCTGCGCAGTCCCAGGTCAGTTGCCTCAGCCCACCTGGCGAGCCACGGCGCAAACCTTCCCTGCCCGCTGTTTCCCATGGCAATCGCCACATTGCGCTGCAATCCTTCAAAACCAACTCGCCGCACCGGCGACCCATTGAAGCACCGCTCAAATTCAGCCTTGTCCATCTCGGCTAATGACTCGAGCGCCGGATTGATCAACTCCTCGCGCGCTTCCAGCTCTTTATCTGCACCCAGCTCCGCCGCACGCAACGGCGATTTGCGATTCCAAGGGCAGACATCCTGGCAGATGTCGCAGCCAAACACCTGACGGCCCATACCTGCCATCAGCTCCGGCTCAATCTCCCCACGATGCTCGATAGTCAGATAAGCGATGCATTTCGTTGCATCCATCTGGTAGGGTGCAATCAGTGCATTTGTTGGGCACGCATCCAGGCACCGCGTGCAGCTTCCGCAGCGGTCCGGTACTGTCAAAGGTTGATATTCTTCTGCAACCTCCAATGAAATAACCAGCACCGCCAGAAATCCAAACGACCCCAGCCTCGGATGAATGAGGCAGGTGTTCTTCCCCGTCCAGCCCAACCCTGCCGCAGTCGCCAGCGAACGTTCCACCACCGGCCCGGTATCCACATAGGCCCGCGCCTCAAAATCGCCGAACTCTTCCCGCAGCCGCGCTTGAAGCGCCTTCAACCGTTTCAGCAGCACCTTGTGATAGTCGCTCGGCCGCCGCACACCGTCCGCATCCACCCGGCTACTCCACGCATAGCGCGCAATCCATCCCGTTCCATCCGGAGCCGCCTCAGTCGAACGTGGATGCGCGTTTTCATAGCTCGCATAGCACACCACCACCGACCGCGCCCATGGAAACGGAATCCCCACCCGTGCACGCACCAGTTGACCCTGCTCATTGGCCCGTTCCAGGTATTTCATGCTCCCCGCGCGCCCCGCCTGCACCCACTCCTCAAACCGTTGCGCATCCCGCTCTAAATTGCCATGGGGAATGGCCACCAGGCCCACCTCGGAGAAACCAGCCTCCAACGCCAAGGTTCGCACCTGCTCCCTTGTCAACGCAGGTGCAGGTGTCAACGCAGGTACTCGGCTTGGCCCGGAGATGGATTCGCGATCAGGCATGGAACCGGGGACCCTCCCATTTGCGTATCAGTCGGTGTGTCCATTTGCGGACGCCGGGATCGAAATTGAACACCCGGCCCCGTAGGCAGGCATCCTGGAGTGCTCGTATCTCCCTTGATTTCAGCATATTCCCTTGACGCGGCTTTGGCCGCTGGAGTGCAATCTCTCAAGGCATAGGCCCTTCGCCCTTTCGGGTGACCCCGGTCTGACTCAGGTTTATTGAAGGAGGTTTTTATGTCCAGCACCATCATCAGTACCGTAGCAGCAAACTCCAACGCAGCAGAATGGTCCGCTCCCCCCGCGGCTATTGAGCGCATTACCGTGACCGAGCTGGTTCGCGGCCACGACCAGGACTTGTTCGCGCGCCTGGCGCCCGTTGTGCGCCGGCAAAGCATGGTTCTCGATCTCGGGATAGTCGAGCGCATTGACGCCGCGGGCATCGCAGCGCTCATCTCGCTCTATCGCTGCGCAGCCGACGCGGGGCACCGCTTCTCGGTCTCCAATGCATCCACCCATGTGGCAGAGGTTCTTGCCATCGTCGGCCTGGACCGCATTCTTGTGTCTCAGAATGCGGACCGAGTTCCAAATACTACCCTGGGCCTGCAACGCTCCGCAGCGTAAGCGGTGCATTGTGGGTCCCGTTTCTCTTCAGCAACACTGATTTGCGTCTCAAATTACGAAGATTCTGAGCTGAACACAGCACGCCGTCAGCCCGGCAAAAGAAGCGTCTGTGACGAGTGGCACATGCAAGAGTATACTTGGCGCGTTATTTGTACTAGCGACTCAGAATGCCGCAAAGCGCCGTCGTATGCTTGGATGAACCGCACGTGCCCAGCCCTGTTAACCGCCTTTTTTTGTTAGAGTGCTGAGCCAACGTAACGCCACCCTCCCATAGATGCCGCGAGCGCGGAACTTTCTCATACGGAGGCAATACCCCATGGCGCAGGGCGTGGTGGATCAGGCGTCTGCTCAAACGGCAGATACGACTTCAACTCCAACCAAGTATGTGTTCTCCTTTGGCGGCGGCAAGGCTGATGGCAACGGCCGCATGAAGGATGTCCTGGGCGGTAAAGGCGCCGGTCTCGCTGAAATGACCAACGCCGGCCTCCCGGTCCCTCCCGGATTCACCATCCAGACCGAGGCTTGTCGCGAGTACATGCGCGGCGCCGTCAGTCCCAAAGTCAACCAGGAAATGCACGCCGCCCTTGAGACCCTAGAGAAGCTTCAGGGACAGAAACTCGGCACCGGCGCAAATCCCCTGCTCGTCTCCGTTCGCTCCGGTGCCAAGTTCTCCATGCCGGGCATGATGGACACCATTCTCAACCTCGGCCTCAATGACAAGGCCGTTGAAGCGCTGGCAAAGCTCTCCAACAACCCCCGCTTCGCCTATGACTCCTACCGCCGGCTCATCCAGATGTTCGGCGACGTGGTTCTCGACGTCCCCAAGAAGAAGTTCGAGCACATCTTCGACAGCGTCAAGGAGCGCGAGAAGGTCAAGTTCGATTACGAGTTGCAACCCGATGCGTTGAAAGAAATCATCGTCGAGTACAAGAAGCTGGTCCGCAAGGAGACGGGCAAGGATTTCCCGCAAGGTCCGCTGGAGCAACTGGTCCAGGCCCGCGACGCCGTCTTCCGCAGCTGGCAGAACGACCGCGCCAAGACCTATCGCCGCATCAACCACATCGACGACTGGCTGGGCACAGCGGTTAACGTGCAGGCCATGGTCTTCGGTAACCTGGGCGACAACTCCGGCACCGGCGTCGGCTTCACGCGCAATCCTGCCACCGGCGAGCACGCCTTCTTCGGCGAGTACCTGATGAACGCGCAGGGTGAAGACGTCGTCTCCGGCGTTCGCACGCCGCTGTCTATCAGCGAATTAGAGCGCGCCATGCCCAAGGTCTACGACCATCTCCGCGCCATTACCTGGAAGATGGAAAAACACTATCGCGATATGCAGGACTTTGAGTTCACCATTCAGGATGGCAAGCTCTACATGCTGCAGACCCGCAACGGCAAACGCACCGGCCTGGCCGCAGTGCGCATTGCCATTGACATGGTTCGCGAAGGCCTTATCTCCCAGGAAGAAGCCATATTCCGCGTCGAGCCCAACCAGCTCTACGACTTCCTTGTTCCCCGCCTGATTGAGAAGGGCGAAAAGATTGACGTCCTCGCCACCGGCCTGCCTGCCTCGCCGGGCGCTGCCGTTGGACAGATCGTCTTTACCGCCGAAGACGCCGTCAAGTTCCACACCAACGGCGCCTACCGCACCATCATCCTCGTCCGCGGAGAAACCACGCCTGAAGACATTGCAGGCATGGAAGTGGCAGCCGGCATTCTCACCTCGCGCGGCGGCATGACCTCGCACGCCGCTGTTGTCACTCGCGGCATGGGCAAGTGCTGCGTGGCCGGCGCCGGCGACTGCACCGTGGATGAAAACGCCAAGGAACTGCGCGTCAAGGGTCAGACCTTCCGCCAGGGCGACTGGCTTTCGCTCGACGGCACCACCGGCCGCGTCATTGCCGGACAGCTCAAGACCCTTCCTGCTCAACCCGACGATCCCGATCTGGTCAAGTTTATGAGCTGGGTCGATCCGGTCCGCCGCTTGAAGATTCGCGCCAACGCCGACGTCCCACGCGACGCCAAGCAGGCTCGTCTATTCGGCGCGGAGGGCATCGGCCTCTGCCGCACCGAGCACATGTTCTTTGCAGAAGACCGTATCGGACACATGCGAACCATGATCCTTGCGGAGACCGAAAAAGAACGCCGCGACGCCCTCAAGAAGCTCCTGCCCATGCAGCGCGCCGACTTTGCGGGCCTCTTCAAGGCAATGGAATCGCTGCCGGTAACCATTCGCCTGCTCGATCCTCCGCTGCACGAGTTCCTGCCCCAGCGCGAAGACCTGCTGGTCGAGATCTCGCATCTTGAAGACACCAAGCCCCGCTCTCCGCGGCTCAAGGAACTGCGTCCATTGCTGGCGCGCGTTCAGGAACTGCACGAGACCAATCCCATGCTCGGACTGCGCGGCTGCCGCCTCGGCATCGCCTTCCCCGAGATCACCGAGATGCAGTCCCGCGCCATCTTCGAGGCCGCTGTCGCCGTCAAGGCCAAGGGTGGCGAACCGCACCTCGAAATCATGGTCCCGCTCATCGGCTCCATTGAAGAGATGCGCAATCAGTCCGCGATCGTAAAGCGCGTGGCCGCCGAAGTCTTCAAGGAAAAGGGCGAAACCGTGGATTACATGGTCGGCACCATGATCGAACTGCCCCGCGCAGCCCTCACCGCCGACCAGATCGCCGAAGAAGCTGAGTTCTTCAGCTTCGGCACGAACGATCTCACGCAGACCACCTTCGGCATCAGCCGCGACGACATCAACCACTTCCTGCCGGCCTATATGAAAGCGGGCATCTTCAAGCAGGATCCCTTCGCCACCCTTGATCAGGCCGGCGTCGGGCTGCTCGTGAAGATGGCCACCGCCAAGGGACGCAACACCCGGCCCAACCTCAAAGTCGGCATCTGCGGCGAGCATGGCGGAGATCCTGAATCCGTCAAGTTCTGCCACAAGATTGGACTCAACTATGTCTCCTGCTCGCCCTTCCGTCTGCTCACCGCAAGGTTGGCCGCCGCGCAGGCCGCGCTTCAGGAACTGCAGACGCCGGACATCCACAGCGGCACCTGCTGATCGCGAATTCACAGTCAACAAATATCAAGGGCGCGGCCATCCAGCCGCGCCCTTGCTGCATTCAGCGGCATTTCCCCAATGCCTCGTTCAACTTGCGCCAATTCATCGGGTAAAATCTCCCCGAAATGCCGCGCGCAGCCCTCCTTGCCACCATCCCGCCAAGCAACACCAAGCCCATGCCTCTCATCCCAACACAGGAATGTACGGACCTGGCCGACGGAGATTATTGGGTTTGAGAATGTCGTTCTCCGGCCGTTCTTCAACATCTCCGGCACTCAGATTCTCACACGGAGGAAATCCTCATGAACTTCGACTCAAGCACTCTCACAAGCCCCGCGGTCATCATTGGTGGAATCGTTGTATTGATCCTGATCATCGCCGCAATTGCCATCGCGGTGGACCAGCGCAAAAAGAAGACAGAGCGGCTTCGTTCCCGCTTTGGACCGGAGTACGATTTGGTCCTTCGCAAGGAAGGAAACCGGCGAAGCGCCGAAGCAGCCCTTCTCGATCGCACCAAGCGCCTTCACCACCTCAAGATTCGAGACCTCACGGCATCAGAGCGCAATCGGTATATTGCCGAGTGGGAAGTCGTGCAGTCCCGATTTGTCGATCAGCCCAGGGCCGCTGCTACTGAAGCCGACGAGCTAGTCAATTCGCTCCTGCAGGCACGCGGCTATCCCACAGCCACGTTTGAAGAGCGTGCCGCCGATATCTCCGTCAATCATGCGCTGCTCGTCGGCCCTTACCGCAGCGCGCACGAAGTCACACTGCGCGCGGCAAGAAACGAAGCCACGACGGAAGAGTTGCGCACAGCCATCATTCACTACCGTGCGCTCTTCGACGAACTCCTCCAGATCACGACGCCGGCTGAGCAAAAGGTCCTGGCGTAAGTCTCCATTCGCGGCTTCACATCGTGGAATCGGCCTGAAACCAGTCGCTGGAGTGTGCAGTGTTTCCGCACATTCCAGCGACGAGTTCCCATCACCGTTGTTTATCTTTGCCGCGGGAGCCTGATTCTCCCGTATGCTCAAATCCAGAGGCCACAAAAAGCCTGAGGCCACCACCAACGAATGCTGATTCGCCTTGCTTACGATATTCAATTCGAAATCCCCGCCGAGGTCGCGATCGTCGCGCTGCTCAATGTCCATCCCTCGCGCGCGCACGACCTGATCGAGCCGGATGAATTGCAGATCGAGCCGGACATTCAAGTCAGCCATTACATTGACAGCTTTGGCAACCGCTGCGTGCGCTTCGTTGCGCCTCCGGGCCCTCTGCGCCTCAGCAGCACCACGCTGGTTAACGATTCGGGCGAGCCCGACCCCTACAACTGGAATGCCCGCGAATCGGCAGTCGGCGATCTGCCCAACGAGGTTCTCAGTTTTCTCCTCAACAGCCGCTACTGCGAAGTCGATCGCTTTTCCAACATCGCAGTCGAATTGTTTGGGGACGTCGCGCCCGGCTGGAATCGCGTGCAGTCCATCTGCAACTGGGTCCACAACCACGTGGCCTTCAACTACCAGATGGCCCGTCCCTCCAAAACCGCGCTCGATGTCTACACTGAGCGCGTCGGCGTTTGCCGCGACTTTCAGCATCTCGCCGTCACCTTCTGCCGCGCCATCAACATCCCCGCACGCTACGCCACCGGCTATCTCGGCGACATTGGCGTACCTGTCCGCTTGCCCATGGATTTCAGCGCGTGGTTTGAGGCGTGGCTCGACGGCCGCTGGTGGACATTCGACGCGCGCAACAATCAGCCGCGCATCGGCCGCATTCTCATGGCCACAGGCCGCGACGCAGCCGACGTTGCGATCACCACATCGTTCGGGCAGGCAGACCTGCGCCACTTCTTCGTGAAAGCCGAAGAGGAATAAGGGCTCGCGAAAAATTCGAGAGCACTACTCAACCCGCAGCGCCTCGACCGGATCCACTGCCGAGGCGCGCCGCGCCGGAAGATAACTTGCCACCATGGCCGCAACCGCCAGCACCAGCGGCACGGTAACAAACGTGACCGGATCAAGCGGGCTAACACTGAACAGCAGGGACTTCATCAATTGCATCAGCCCTGCGGCCGCGCAAACGCCAATGACCACGCCCGCGCCCGTCAGCGCAAGTGCGGAGCGGACAAACATCCACTTCAACTCGCTCTTCTGCGCGCCCAGCGCAAGGCGAATTCCGATCTCGCGCGTGCGTTGCGACACAGAGTACGAAATTACACCGTAGATGCCGATCACTCCCAGCACCAGCGCCATCGATCCCGCAATCGCCAGCATCACCAGCGTAAACGAGGTGCGCTCCAGCGACTTGCTCAAAAAGTCCCGCATGGTTTGCACCGAGGCCAGCGGCAGATTCGGATTGACTGACCACACTGCCTGCTGCAGCTCGTGAAGAAATCCCTCGGTCCCCGCGCGATTGCTGCGAATCGCAAATCTCACCGCACGCGGCCCATCGATGGTAGGTGGACGCGTGTATGGGCTCATCAGCATCGCCGGCCAGTAGAGAATTGCCGGTGCAGGCTGATCCAGGCCATGCTGCCGCACATCCTCGACCACGCCAATCACCTGCTGCCACGGCATGTTTGTAAACTGGCGGACCCGCTTTCCAACGGCAGCCGCCGGCGAGCCCCATGAATCGCGGGCAAAATTCTCTGAAACAACAACGTTGTTCCTCAGGTTGTAGTTATCGTCCCAGGTGAAGTCGCGGCCTGCTACGATGCGCGTCCCCATTGCCCCGAAAAATCCCGGAGAAACATAATTGAAAAGCATCAGCGGCGGCTCGCCGCCCTCGTAGTTCTTGCCTTCGACGCGCAATTCATCCCAGTTCGGATCGAATCCCTCCATCGGCACACCGCCTGCGAACCCCACCGATGTAACGCCGGGAATCGCGGCGATCCGGCCGGCAATTTCGTTTTGGGTACGCGTTACCTGCTCCGCATCCGGCTCAAGCAAATCAGGTATCCAGATGCCCACCGTCTGCACATGCGCGGCATCGCTGAATCCCGGATCCACGGTACGCAGCGCGGCGAAGGTACGGATCATCAGCAGCGCACTCACCAGCAAGACCAGCGCCATGGCTACCTGCGCGACCACCAGTACATTGCGCGAGCGGTTGCGAGAGCGGCTGGCGCTCGCGGTCCGGCTGTTGCCCATCAGCGCCGTCGCCGCTCCCGCGCGCGCGTAGCGAAACACAGGGATGGAGCCGAAGAACAGCCCGGAAAACACAGACAGCAGCAGCGCGAACAGAAGCGAGCCGCCATCGAGCGAGATCTCGCTCAGCCGCGGCAAGTCAGCTGGTCCGATCGCCGTCAGCAGCCGCAGGCCTGCATACGCCACACCTACCGCAAGCACTCCACCCATCAGCCCCAACGTCACGCTCTCCACCAGTAGCTCGCGTGCAATGCGCGCGCGGCCTGCGCCCAGCGCTGAGCGGATCAGCAACTCCTGCTGACGCGACTCAGCGCGAACCAGCAGCAGATTCGCAACATTGGTGCAGGCAATCAGCATCACCAGGCCCACCGTTCCCATCACCACCCAAAGCACATTGCTCACGCTTCCGATCACTTGCTTCTTGAGCAACTGGAAGTTGGGCGAAATCAACCACCGCTCGTAGTAGTGAGGATTCGTCCCAGGGCCGTTGGACCAGGAGTCCATCCACAGCGGCAGCAGCCGCGCCACATCGGCGCTTGCCTGCGCTGGAGTGATCCCCGGCTTAAGCCTTCCCATGCCGCTATAACCGAACGGGGCGAGCCTCAGCTGCGACCGGTCGATCGCCATCGGCATCATCACATCGAAATCGTTGTCCACCATCCGGAACCCGCGGGGCATCACGCCCACAATCTCCCGCGTCTGCGCATCCACTTGAATGCTGCGGCCAATTACACCCCGATCGCCGCCAAATCTGCGCTGCCAGTAGCCATAACCAAGGATCGCCGTCTTTGCCCCGCGCGGGTCCTGGTCCGCGGCGGTAAACCATCGCCCTGCTGTTGCTGGCACGTTCAGCGTCTGAAGCACGCCGTCGCTGACAAGTTCTGCGTTCACCTGGTGCGGCTGGCCAACGCCGGTCACGTTGGACCTGGACGAGGTCCAGATTCCCATCGACTGGAACGTCTTGTTGTTCTCTGAGAAAGTCAGAAACATCGACGGCGAGAGCTGCAAACCGCTCGCAAAACTGGCCAGCCCTCCCGCGCCCGGAGCATTCAGCGAGAGATCTACAAGTTCGCCGGAGTTCGGATAAGGCAGCGGCTTCAGCAGCACGCAATTTACCACGCTGAAGACCGTCGTATTCGCTCCGATACCGATCGCCAGTGTCAGCAGAATTGTCGCTGCAAATCCCGGCGACTTTTTCAGCCGCCGCAGCACCAGCTTTAGATCCGCAAGGATCGATTCGAGCCATGCCCACTGCCACTCCTCGCGGCTGCGCTCTTTGATCTGCGTAACATTGCCAAACTCGCGGCGTGCGGTCCGTTCGGCTTCGGCCCGCGGCATGCCCTCTTCCATCAGCTCTTCCGCGCGCAGCTCAATGTGCTCCTGGATCGAAACGGAGAGATCGTCGTAGCGGCGTCGGCGGTCAAAAATTCGGCTCAGTATCTGCATTAGGCCCTCGCCACTGCAAGCACGCGCGTGATTCCGGCAAACATCTTCTCGAAGCTCACCACCTCTGCCTCGAGATGCCGCAGCCCCGCATTGGTCAATTTGTAGATTCTTGTAGGCCGCCCCTTGGCCGACGTGCCCGTTTCGGACTCCAGCCAACCCTCGCGCAGCATCCTTTGCAGCGCTGGATACAGCGAGCCCTCTTCCACCTGCAGCAGGTTGTCGGAAACTGCCTTGATGTGTTTCACCAGCGCATAGCCATGCATTGGCTTCAGTCTGAGCGACTGAAGGATCATGATCTCGAGCGCGCCAGGAAAAAGATCGCGATGTTCGGGATTCTTCGCCATGGGAGGAAGTTTACACTGGAAATACCTATTTTAGAAATAGGTATTTCAAAAAAATTCTCCCGCCCGCAAATGCCCTACTTAGCATCCCCGCTTGGGGCGTAATACCCTTCCCGCGTCACCACGATCAGGTCGCCGTTGCTGGCCTTAAGCGCAATCTTGTGGAAGCCTCCATCGGGATCGGCCTTATCCGGTGTATAGGTGAGCAGATATTGCCCGCGCAGCTCTTCGGCAATCTGCCCATAGATTTCGTCCAGGTTGTCTTTCTTCTTGGCTTCGAAGTACCGGGCTCCGGTGCGCGTGGCAATTTTCTCCATAATCTTCTTGCCGTCCACATTCGCCTCGCCAGACCCGCCGTTGCGCCGATTACCGCCGCCACCACCGGGATAACCACCGCCGCCACCGGGGTATCCACCCCCTCCGCCGGGATAACCACCGCCGCGCCGCTGGCCGGGAAATCCGTTCCCAAATCCGTTGCTCTCCTGCTCGCCCTTGAAGTAGATCGTGTAGACAGCCACATTGGCCTTGTCCGCCGCATCTACCGCGTCGTTGAGCGTCTCCTTGCTGCCGCGGTCCACGCCGTCAGAGAACACCACCAGCGCTTTGCGCCCATCCTTGGGCTCCATCAGCTCATGGGAAGCCAGATAAATGGCGTCGTAAAGCTGCGTGCCGCCGCGCGTGCGCTGCGGACGGTCGCTGCGGTCGTCGCTGCTGGTCTCCGGTCCCTGGCTCGAGTTCTGTTCGGCGCGCGTCGCTCCCATGTCGTCCAGCTCTCGGTGCAGCTTGTCGCGCGAGTTCGTAAAGTCCTCCAGCAACTCCACCTCGCGGTCAAAGTGGATGAGGAATGCCTGGTCCGCCAGCGCCGGCGAAGCGGCCTTCGGATCAGCCGGCAGCATCAGGTCCACAAACTTCTCCGCCGCCTTTCGTTCCGAGTCCATGGCGCCAGACACGCTGCGGCTCGTATCCACCAGCAGCCCCACGCGGAAGGGCAAATTGCTCTCCCGCGAAAAGCTCTTGATCGTCTGCGGCCGCCCGTCCTCAGTCAGCGTAAAGTCGCTCGACTTGAGGGTGGTCACCAGCGCGCCCTTTTTGTCGCGCACCGTCACCGGCAACACCACTTCCCGAGCCTGAATCTTCAGGGTCGCCACCGGCTGACCTGCCGGAGGTTGCTGGGCGGTGGAACTGGCCGCCAGTGAAATCGCCGCCAGGGAAAAGAGACAAATCGTTCGGTTTCGCTTCATCATGATTGGTCCAGGCACACTTTCTAGCTGTTAGACGAGCCTTCCCTCAAGACCGTTGACCGAAAGGCGAAACTTAAACCGGCCTGTAGCGGAACCCGAGTAAATAAACCCAGAAAGCAGACCCGCCAAGTGGCCCTTTTCTCAAGCAAAGGCCACATTCGAGCCCCCCCTGAAAGGTCACGTTTACTCGGATTCCGCTTCAAAAGTTGAGTTGTGACAAATACCGCCAGTTCACCCGCAAACTCTGTTCCACCGGCAGGTCTGACCCGTCCTGGTCCACAAAGAACTGCTTCACGCCCAGATGCCGAGCTTCGCCCAGGTCTGCTTTCCAGTCAATCGTCCCCGACCCGGCCTCGGTGAAATGGGCAGCAAGCGCATCCGGCACATAGCTGAACCCTGCAAACGGCTTCCGATCTTTGATATGGATCAGCGCCAGCCGCTCCTTGTACTTCTTCATCATCTCCAGCGGATTCTGCCCGCCCTCGGTGGCCCAATAAATGTCCAGTTCCAGCCGGATCGCCGGGTCGAACTCCCGCATCAGCACGTCAATCCCGCGCCCGCCTTCCAAGGGCATGTATTCGTAATTGTGGGGATGGTAGCCGAACTTGAGCCCTGCCGCCTGCGCCCTGGCTGCCACCTTGTTCAAGTGCTCCGCGCCCTTGTGGAACCCGTCCAGCGAGTTCCAGAATTCCCGCGGAATCATCGGGCAAATCATGAACTCAAGCCCCAGTTCCGCCGCATAGTCCACTTTCTCTTCGAGCGTCGCATAGTCGAAATGCCCGCTCGGCGCCTTCAGCCCGATCCCCTCGATCAGCGTCTTCAGTTCCTTCGCCGGCCGGTTATAGACCGGCGGAAAGGTCTCCACGCTGGTATAGCCAATGTCGTGAATTAGCCGCAGCGTCTTGCCCAGGTCGCTGATGTCGTTGCGCACCGTGTAGAGCTGCACTCCGAACTCGACACCAGACCTGGTTGTGCCCGGCTGCGCTCCGAGCGGTTTTGCAATCGCAGCCCCAGCAGCTGCAGCAGTAGCAAGAGCGGAAAAACGACGACGAGTCAGCATGAATTCTCCCCAAGAACCAAGATGAGAATAGAACTCCAGCCAATGCCTGGATATGCCGAGGGGTCTTACGCAGACGGCCGCAGCTTATCTTGATGCAACATCGCCAGCACCCCTGCAATATACCCGAGTGTGTGCGCCATCCCCGCATGCCATGGCGCCGAACACGACATCTGCGGACTATGATCCGGAATTACCACCCCGTCAAACCCATTCCGATCCAGAATCGTCAGAATCCGCGTCATATCCACGTCGCCCTCGTCGATGAACGTCTCGCGATAGTGCGGCACCTTCCCGCGCACATTGCGCAAATGAACGTAAGCGACCCGCCCCTGGCGGCTGTAATTGTCCAGCGCCTCGTAGATGTCGTCCTCGGTCATCTCCGCGAGCGTGCCCACGCACAGTTCGAGCCCATTGCTCCTGCCCGGCGCGGCATCGATCACCCGCTGATACATATGCGGCTGATACACCAGCCTCGGCTGCTGCCGCATGGTCGGCATCGGTGGATCGTCAGGATGCAGCGCCAGCCGCACGCCAGCCTCTTCCGCCACCGGGATCACCTCGCCCAGAAACGCCTCCAGCCTCCGCCACAACTCCTCGTGCGTCACAGAAGGCACAAACCCCTCAGCCGCATTCGGGTCATACACCATGTTCCACACAGAACCAGCCGGAATCGGTACATCGTCCACGGGCCCATCCATGCCCACGGTCACCGCGCCGCCACGTCCCCATGGCCCTGAGACCCGCCCACACACCCCGGCAATGCTGAAGTTGTACCCCAGCACCGGAATCCCCGCCTCGCCCATGCGTCGGATGATGGTCTTCACATCCTCCATCTGCTCTGCGCGCTTCGGCCCGTCCAGCAGAACATCGTGCCACACCGCCGGATCGAGATTCTCAATCGCCTCCAGCACCAGCCCCGCGTCTTCAATCTCGCGGCGAATCGCGGTCATCTCTTCGACGGTCCACAGGTTTCCCCGCTCGCCTGCCACGCCCCACAACTCGTACTTCGAGCCGGTCGGCTGGTTGTTGCGCGGGTTCGCCGCGTTCTCCCTGAAGTAGTCCACCAGGTGAATCACCACATGCGTGCATCCCGCCTGCCGCGCAAAGTCGTAGTACTCCCGCGTCAGCATGTGCCGGTAAAGCCCAAGCCCAAGTTTCACCTGTCGCCTCCCACAAGCCAGCTCATCACACCTAAGATAATCGCTTTATCTGGACTCTGCGCGCTCGCCCCGATTCCTCATTCTTCTCCGCCGGAACTTTTCCGCCTGCACCTCCAGCTGCTCTGCTACCCTGTCCGCATGCGTCCCCATCTGCTCACCACCTCCGCTCTAGTCCTGCTCGCCGCCTCCCAATTCGCCTCCGCCCAGGCCACTGCCTCTCTTGAATCGCGCCTCGCCGCTCAGAACGCTCTCTTTGACGACACCTGGCAGACCACCCTCAAGATGAACCCGACCCTGGCCACGGCCGTCGGGGACTACCGCTACAACGACAAGCTCGGCGACTACTCCCTCGCCTCCGCTGCCGAGCGTCACGAGCGCGATATTGCCGACCTTACCCGCATTAAGGCCATCGATCCCGCGGGCTTCCCCGAGCAGGACCTTATCTCGCATGATCTTTTTGCGCGCCAACTCCAGCAGCGCGTCGAGGACTACGACCTGAAGGAATACGAGATGCCGCTCAGCGCAGCCGGCGGAGGCGGCGGTATCCACGCCAACCTCGCCGACCTCCCGCTCTCCATGCCCTTCGATTCCGTCAAGCACTACGAGGACTACATCGCCCGCCTGCACCAGATCCCCAAAGCATTTCTCCAGGTTGAAGACGTGCTCCGCGCCGGCGTGAAAGATAAGCTCGTCCCCGTGCGCTTCATCGCCGAAAAGATTCCCGAGCAGGCCCAGGGCGTCATCACCGCCAACCCATTCTTCATCCCCGTCAAGAAATTCCCGGCCAGCTTCTCTGAAGAAGACAAGAAACGCCTCACCGACGAGATCACCGCAGCGGTCAACAACGAAGTCTTCCCCGCTTACAAGCAGTTCGCCGCATTCATCACCACCGAATACATCCCTGACTGCCGCACCACGCTCTCCATCAACTCGCTCGGAGGAGGCAAGCGCCGTTACCAGGCCACGCTGCGCCGCTACACCACTACCGACCTCACCGCGGCGCAAATTCACGAGATCGGACTCAAGGAAGTCGACCGCATTACCGCCGAAATGGCCGCCCTCGCCAAGGCCAACGGCTACAAGGATCTCGCCAGCTTCCGCGATCACGTAGAAAGCGACCCCAAGTACGTCCCTGCCTCTGCCGACGCCATCGTTGAAGACTTCCGCAAGTACATCGCGCAGATGGAGCCGCACCTGCCCGAGCTCTTCAACCTGCTGCCCAAGACTGCCGTCACCGTCGAGCCAATCCCGCCCTTCCAGGCCGCCGCCGCAACCCACTACCAGGGTGGAACACCCGACGGCAAGCGCCCCGGCCGCGTCTCCGTCGCCGTCTCCGATCCCACTCACCGCAGCTTCATCAACGACGAAGCCGTCGCTTATCACGAGGGCGTTCCCGGCCACCATCTCCAGATCTCGGTTCAGCAATCCCTCACCAGCCTCCCTGAGTTCCGCAAGCACGGCGGCAACTCCGCCTACACCGAGGGTTGGGCGCTCTACGCCGAAGAACTCGGCAAGGAGATTGGCTTCTACCAGGACCCCGGCTCCGACTACGGCCGTCTGCGCTCCGAGCTCTTCCGCGCCGTGCGCCTGGTGGTCGACACCGGCATTCACGACATGGGCTGGAGCCGCGATCAGGTCGTCGAGTATATGCGCAACTCCCACGCCATCGACGAGCCCACCATCCAGGCCGAAACCGACCGCTACATCTCCGGACCCGGGCAGGCATGCAGCTACAAACTCGGTCAGCTCAAGATCCTCGAACTGCGCGAGCGCGCAAAAGAAGAGTTAGGCCCCAAGTTCGACCTCAAGGCCTTTCACGACGAGATTCTCTCCGGTGGCGCGCTTCCGCTCGATATCCTTGACGCTCGCGTCACCCGCTGGATCAAATCCCAGCAACCCACAATGGCCAGCAACTGAACTCTGAAGCCCGTCAACACCGTTCCGTGTTTTGCAGCCGTCCTCCACCGGCCATACTGATCCACCTAAGACCGAACTGGATTTCCCACCCTTGCGACGCGCATTTGGTCGCAAGGGTGGGAGGGCACGTTCAACAAATGCGCCTCTTTAACATTTCATTCATAAATCTTTCTCGCGCTATTAATTCGTCCGCGACCTCAATGTGTAAGTTTGGTTGGCGGAGGAAAACCCATGAAAACTTCCCGTTGCAGGGTCGCTCTTCTGTTTGCCGCTACGCTCGTTTTACCGGCAGGATTGGTAGCTCAAGGTAACCATCAGAATGACAATGCACGTCATTTTGATCCCGAGTCAAGCACGCTGGTGCTCAGTCGCAGCGTATATCAGGGAACGGCCTCGACAGTCACAATCGGCGAGGCGTTGCCCTTTGGATGCCTCGGAGGCGCAACCGGCTTGAACGTCAACGTGCCAACTACGACTGGTGGCACCGACGTTGTTGCAGTCCCCTGCGGATTTGCATCGGACAACGGCGAATACCCGAACGTCTTCGATAGTCACAACGTCTGGAACAACGCCAATTCCGACCCCAGTTTCGGCGTCACTTCCCCCATCTTCCTGGACTACCTGACCACCGACGGCTGGCCACTGGGCACTCTCCCCATCCCCACCGATCAGATCGTGACCAGCTTCAGTTCCAAGTCCGAGCTGGCCCTCAACCTGTCTGTGGATGGGAAGTCCATCACTTTCATGGGATATCGTGGCGGCATAGGCTGCGGGGGCACGGAGGTTTCTCCCACGCGTCCAAACCTTCTGGACGCATCGGCTTCGAATACACCCGGTGTTTGCGATCCCACCGATCCAGTCATCTCCACGTTTCTCAGCGACCCTGTTGTTCCCGCGGCATACTACCGCGCGGTTGCCGAAGTGGACGCCGATGGCCACCTCAGCTTCACTGACGGAAATGCCTATAGTGGAGACAACGGTCGCGCCGCCATCAAGGGTGGCAATGGCCTTTACTACATGGTGGGCAACGATAACAACGGCAATCTGTCCAAAAAACAGTTAACGACGACCAACGATGGGATCGACCTGACCAATGATACCGGTGCCGAGTTGCTTACTCCAGGCCAGGCCCCGCCCACCCCGCCTGACGTTGACATGATCGGTCGCCTTCTGTTGTTCTCCGGCGACAAGCCCGGCAAGGACACCAACTTCCGCGGCCTGACCATCTTCAACAACACCCTCTACGTCACCAAGGGCAGCGGCGGTAATGGCGTTAATACCGTGTATCAAGTCGGCGCCGCAGGCACATTGCCCTCCGGTTCCGCTGCGGATCTTGCAACGGTCCCCATCACCATCCTGCCGGGATTCCCCAACACAGCCGCCAGCACCACGACCGCGTTCCCCTTCGGAATCTGGTTCGCCGACGCCAATACACTCTACGTGTGCGACGAAGGCGACGGCACGCTGGTGACGCCCGCAGTCAATGGCAATGTGGCGGACGCTCAATCCCAGGCTACAGCCGGTCTGCAAAAATACCGCTTGATCAACGGCACCTGGGTGCTCCAATACATTCTGCAGGATGGATTGAATATCGGCGTGCCATACAGCATCCCGTTCTATCCAAGCTCACTCAATCCGGCCACAGGCGGTTGCCGCAACATCGCGGGACAGCACAACAATGACGGCACAGTCACCATCTTCGCCATCACATCCACCATCAGCTCCAATGGCGACACCGGAGCCGACCCGAACAAACTGGTGAAGGTAACCGATCGCGTGAGCGACACCACCTTGCCGACAGGCGACGAACGTCTGGGTCATTTCACGACGGTTCGCAATGCCAGCGCTCGTGAAGTGCTGCGCGGAGTTGCATTCGCGCCCAGCGATCACAACAATTGGTAAGAAGTCGAAGCGAAGAACCTGACCGGAGCCGCGCCATCGTCACGGCTCCGGCCTTTCTTCATCTGCCCGGTTGACTATTCGACCAGCACGCTTGCACCAGGCGCGCCTTCTTGAATTATTCAGGGCCACTTTAAGCACTTGAGGCACGTTTCATTTGCTTTGACTACTTGCGTATGTGACGAAGTCGCGCAGCCGGTAAAAACAATTGGATTCGCTCGACGGGTGCGAAGCTTCGCATGTCGGCAACGGCAGCCTTAAACTCAACTCGCCAGCTTCGCGAGCCGGACTGAATCGGAACAACCTCTTGAGCCTCCACAACTACAGCAAATCCTGAGATGCTGTAACGCGAAACCACAATACTGAAGTTGACGCGACCATCAGGGAGAGGCAACCTTGCAGAACGCCCCAAAGAACAGACCTTCTCAGGATTTGCTCTAGCCGGCTGTACCCCCGGATCACGGCCCGCTGCAAAAAATCAAGCCCCAGGAAACTCATACCATCTTCACTTCAATTGCTGGATCTTCGTTGGGTTCCAGTCATCGCTGCCGCGCAAAAAGGCCGATGGCTCGTACGATCGGGCCTCCTTGGGAGTTAGGAAATGTGTGTGCGGATCTCTCTCGCGTGGATGAGCACCAGGACCTGTCGAACCGTACTCAGCGTAAAAGGCCGTTTCGATGGAATGTGTTTCGCCGGGGTGCCATTCGCGCCAGCCTGCTGGATCTATCTTGTCTCCCATCTCCGTGTCGAGATAGACGACGGTGGCGTAAGGCCGCCAGGGACGGCCGAGATAAACGGTCTGTGTTACCGCGGGATCGGCGGTGAGCCTGCACTTGTTGAAGACGAAGCCGGAGTCTTCATTGGGATAATGTTTGGCCTGGGCGGTAATGTATCCGCCGGCATGCGGCGTGCTGTGGATTTCGCAGCGCTCGAAGACCGCCTTGCCATCGCCAAAGATGAAATCGACGTTGCCTTCGATGAAACAGTCCACGAAGTATTGACGCGCTGGAATGCAGTTGTCTCCATCCGGAGTGCAGTTCCTGCTGCCGGCGTACACGGTGTCCTGGTTGCCGAGGAGCCTCACGTTGCGAAATTCAGCTCGATCACCTGTAACCAGCAGGGCCAGCGCCTGCGAGCCTGCAAAGAGTTGCGGATGCGTACGGTTGTAATCGTTCTGAAAGGTAATGTTCTCGGCCAGGAAGTTGTCGGCGGTGACATTGACCGTGGCTGAATGAAGAGTGCCTCCGTTGGCACCGGCGCTGCGATCGTTGACCACCACCGTTTTGCTCGCATCTGGATTGGCGCTGCGAATTTGAATGTTTGGCTTGTCTACGGTCAGCACTTCGCGGTAGGTCCCGGGGGCGACAAGCACCAATGCTCCGCTGTACGGCGCAGCATCCAGAGCGCGCTGGATCGAGTAATAGTCGCCTGTGCCATCGGCTGCAACATACAAGGTTTTATCTCCTGGCGGAACTGTTCCAGCCATCTCTGGAGCCGTGGCCAGAGCGGGAAACGGAACGAAACGCTTATCACATTCAAGGGGCGAACCGGGTGACGAATCGGAGGTTTGCTGCACACTCACATCTTCACCGGCGGGTTCCAGATTGCCGCGTTTATCGCCAATGACGATGTCGGCATCTTTGGCGAGCGTTGTGGAATGCGCCATGTCGTCAGCGAAGACGTTGTCGAGGGTCAGGCCCAGCTTGTGCTGCGCGTCGAGTCCAAGGAAGGTATAACTCCCAGCAGTGAGGATGTGAATACTCTGGAGTTTGATGTCGCGATATACGGGAAGCTGGTCTCCACCAAATGTTGTGTAGAGCGGAGTAAACACGAGAGGGTTGACGGTATTGCGAATGCAGACGTCATGATAAACGAGGTCGTGGACCAGACCGCCGCGGCTGCGATCCGACTTGATGCGAATGCCGTTGTCCGCGCCGTCAATGGTCAGGTCATCCACCAACATGTGGTCTACGCCTCCATTGGTCCCGCTGCCGATGGACATGCCGTGACCGGTATAAAAATGGCTGTGCAGAATGGAGATGTTCGAGGCCGGTCCGGCCTTGCTGGACTTCACTGCGACATCGTCATCGCCCGTGTGGATCAAGCAATACGCTATGGTCACGTTGCGGGATGAGCCCGGATCGATGCCGTCCGTGTTGCGGGCAGTCTTCGGCGTCATGATCTTCACACCCCATGCGGTGAAGCCATCTGTGTTATTGACGGCAACGTGAAAGTTGGGGGAGTTGCGCAAGGTGATGTTGTAAAGCGTGAATCCATTGGAGCGATCGACAGAGATGAGCCGAGGAACGCTCTGCTGCTTGTCAGTTATTTTGGCGGTATGCGCGAGATCCCACCAGGTGACTTCCTGGCCCAGCAGCTTAGCTCCGCCGCGGCCATCGATGGAGCCCGCACCCATGATGCCGCTGTCCTGCGCATTATTGACCGTAATGAGAGGCTTGCAGCCGTGGCCCTTTTCACCGACAACGCCGCAAGTTCCTGGGTTGACGTCGTACACGCGCGGATCGCGCGAAGCCACGAGCGCGGTGTTGGCATCCACGACCAGCGTTACCCCGGCGCGGAGCGATATTGGTCCGGACAGGAACACATTTTTCCGCCCATGCCCTCGCAGCACCACAGCTTTGCCTGGAGTGCAGGTGTCAATTGCGTGCTGGATGCGACCGGTATCCAGATTCCGCTCGTCCTTAGCTGATATGACGCCTTCGCTGGCCACAATCGACGCTTCCAGCGTGACGCAAGCTGCGGGGATGTGCGGCTCGGTGACATGCCGGGTGTCTTGAGCACAGGCTGTAAAGATAGAAGCTGAGCACAGAACGAAGACTGATAAAGAAGAGCCTGTCTGGATACGCATCGGGTACTCCAAAATGGTGGAACGAGGCAGTGCGGCTGCCGCCAAGTTGCCAGGTGTTGGGAACCATGCAAACTACAGAAGAGTACCCCTAAAAAAGTAGAGGGACTGCATTGCCAGCCCCTCCCAATCGAAAGAGAGATACCTTTACTTAAAACGTAATATGCCCCGCCATCTGCCATTGACGAGGACTGTTTGCCTGCCCGGAAATTACGCCGAGGCTGGGACTGCCATTAACAGTACTGCAGGTAGGGCAATACTCTCCCGTGACCGACGTGCCAATGGAACCATCCGCCGTGCTGGCAGAGCT
>JBEKDE010000042.1:0-40678 GCA_050014515.1 Occallatibacter sp. | reverse complement strand
CGGTATAAAACAGGATGCGCTCTGTCGCTGTCGTCTTTCCGGCGTCGATGTGCGCCATGATTCCGATGTTCCGGCAACGATTCAGAGGTATGGTGCGAGCCACGGCAATTCTTCCTTGCGGGCGTGTTACCCGCGGTTGAGTACCAGTGATCAGTAGTCAGTGATCAGTGGTCAGTAAAGTCCGAACTACTTGAATCGCGCGAATCAATGATCACTGACTACTGACCACTGATCACCGTGACGCTACCAGCGATAGTGCGCGAAGGCCTTATTGGCCTCAGCCATGCGGTGCACGTCTTCCTTCTTCTTCATGGCCGCGCCGCGACCATTGGCCGCATCCAGCAGCTCATTGCTCAGCTTGTCGATCATGCCCTTTTCGCCGCGGTTGCGGCCGTAGGTGATCAGCCAGCGAATCGCCAGCGACGTACGCCGCTCCGGATTCACCTCGATCGGCACCTGGTAGTTGGCTCCGCCCACGCGACGGGTCTTCACTTCAAGCAGCGGCTTGCAATTCTCGACCGCCTTCTTGAAAAGCTTCAGCGCGTCGTCGCCGCCGCCCTTTTCTTCCAGGTTCTTCATCGACTGGTAGAAGATACCCTGCGCGGTCGACTTCTTGCCGCCCCACATCATGGAGTTAACAAACTTGGTGACCAGCGTCGACCCGTAAACCGGATCCGGCGCTACTTCCCGCTTCGCAATGTGCCCTTTTCTCGGCATGTTCTTAAAAGTCCTCTGCGCTCTCGCGCTGCTTCTGTTGCCCTAGTCCGGGTCCAATACTCCGCCCCGGAACCAATCCAGTTGTCAGGTTTCAGGGATCAGGCTTGAAGCTTCTCTGACCCCTGATCCCTGAAGCCTGATCCCTATTTCTTACCCTTCGCCGCCGCTGCGCCACCCTTGGCGCGCTTGGCTCCGTACTTCGAACGGCTCTGCTTGCGGTTGGCCACGCCCACCGAATCCAGCGTGCCGCGCACCACGTGATAGCGAACACCCGGCAGATCCTTTACACGGCCGCCGCGAATGAGCACAATCGAGTGCTCCTGCAGGTTGTGGCCGATGCCGGGAATGTAGGTGGTGACCTCAATCCCGTTGGTCAACCGCACGCGCGCCACCTTACGCAGGGCCGAGTTCGGCTTCTTGGGCGTTTGTGTGTACACGCGGGTGCAGACACCGCGCCGCTGCGGCGAGGCCTGCAATGCAGGAGACGCCGTCTTGTAACGGGGGGCCGTACGCCCCTTGCGGACAAGCTGATTAAAAGTAGGCAAACCGAAACTCCTTACCCAAATGCCGTAAAACTTCACAATTTCCAGCCGCGCGCAGACCCTTCGGGCTGTTCTCGCTTTAAACGGCTACTGCCGTTCAAACGCAGAGAAGCCCTGGTTGCTGCTTCGCGTCTGTCTTCGTTCCCAATCTCAGACGAGAACCGGGACGGTGGCCGGGCGTTTCCACACCTTCTGGAAAGCCAACTCCGTTTCCGGGTTCCGGCCCGCATAGCCCTTCAAGGTGAAGAACGCGCAGGCGCCGTAGCGATTTTGCCCCTGCCCTCCGCAAGAAGAGAGCCACTCCGGGGACCTGTCTGGCCGGTCAACTGCACCTGGCCCTGGGGACCAACTCGCACCTTAACCGCCCGGTGCGGACTGCCCATGCGCGACCATCGTTAAGACACACTGACGGAGGCGCTCTTGCCGAACCTTTTAACAATAGCAAGAAACCGGGGTGGGGTCAACGAATTCTCGCTTCGCTTGCAGCGAATTCTTTATCTTTTGCCCGTCGCGCGGGAAAATCCCTCGAATCCCGCAAAAACCAGGGTCGGGACCCTTTCGGAGCATCAACCTGAATCCGCAACACCCCGCCACGCTGCCAACCCCGCGCAGCCGAGCGAACCCACCAAGCTTCCTGCCAAACCCGGTTCCCCTTATGACTCACTCCGCCCCATTCTTCAAAATCCGTCCCAACAACAACCCCAAAAATCCCTTCTCATCCGACTTTAGGCAAATGTGCGCATTCGGTTCGCCTTCCACCGGCCGCGTAAACCCCTTATCATCCACTTCCAGCCGCAACGGCGTCACCGGGCACAAATCCTGCCGGATGGCATACGTCACCGCCACCGGGTCGTAGAGCGTCGGCGCCTCGGGATGCCCCTCCGTCCCCGCCTTCCACTGGTGATAAAGCAGCGTCAACTGGTCGGTAAGCGGCGACCCATGCGCAAAAATCTCTTCCCGCTCCTTTGCCTCCAGGTGAATTTGAGTCGAATCCAGCGGCATCATGAACACCGGAACTCCAGATCCCAGCAGCGCCCGGAGTCCAGCAGGGTCCCGGCTGATGTTCCACTCCGCATCCGGCGGTCTGTGCTCGCCGTTGGGGCCGTCATACCCGCGATAAATGCTGCCGCCCATCATCACCACCCGCTTCAGCTTGCGAAACGTCTCCGGATCGCGCTTGATGGCCTCTTCAATATTGTTCAGCGGCCCGATGGCAATCAGCGTGATCTCGCCGGGGTGCTCGCGTGCGCTCCGCAAGATGAAGCCGACGGCATCGTGGCGATCCTTTTCGCAAGCGTCGTATCGGTCCTGTTCGCGCTTCGGAACCGGAATCTGTGAACCCGAGAGCAGTCGCAAAGAACAGAAATCTATAGCCGTCGCACCTTTATTGATCGCGTATGCCTTCTGCGTAAATACGTTGCTTGCCTCCGTTCGCACCCCGACCATCACCGGAATATCGCTTCGCCCCACCGCCGCCAGGTACCGATCCACCAACCGGGCCCTCAACTCCGTATCCCCATAAGCCGTAGTGATCCCCAGCACCTTCAGTTCCGGGCTCTTCAGCACCAGCGCCAGCGCGAACGCATCATCAATGTCGTCGCCGATATCCGTATCGAGAATCACCAACTGCTTCTCTGGAGCCGGCGCCGTCTGCCCCGCCATCGAGCGGCCGCCCCAAGCCAATAGCCCGCACCCAGCTACCGCCCCGGCAACTATTGCCGTTCGGGCAAATCCAGCTCCCCGCCGCCTGATCAATCCCAAAATCTTCATGGACAACACTCTAAACGCGTTGGACACCGCCTGTACTATCTTTATGCCGTAACCTGCTCTATCTTTATCCAGTTGGGCAAAGCCGCCCCCGCTGCGTTAGCATCAATCCACGTTCCAATCTCCCGGTTCCCCACCGGGAAACGTATCCATGCGACAGTGCTCAACTCTTCGCCGATTGGCTTGGCTCGCCGTAGCTGCATCCGCGGCCTGGCTCCCTGCGCAGTCGTTCGACCTTGATCGCGGCCGCGAGCCGGTTGTCTCCCTCGATGGCCTCTGGCGCTTCCAGCCCGGCGATTCACCCCAAATTCCAGCCGCCCCGCCAGCCAACGAACAGGATGGCGAAAAACAGCCCGGCGGCAAGCAGGCCCTGCTCTGGGCCCAGCCCGGCTTTGACGATTCCAAATGGCCTCTGCTCCTCAGCGGCCGGGATTTTTCCTCCCAGGGTTATAGCGGCCTGAGCGGCTATGCCTGGTATCGCTTCACCGTCACCATCCCCGCCGGGGACAAACCCACCTCGCTGCTGCTCGCGCCAATCATCACCTCGTATCAGGTCTATGTGGACGGAACCCTGGTGGGCGGCTCAGGCAAGATGCCCACCAACTTTCCCAATACTCTCATCAGCTACCACATCTTCCCGCTCACCCAATCCGGCAGCGCCGTCTACCGGACCGTCCATGTCGCCATTCGCGTCTGGCACTCCCCCCTCTGGGCCAGCTACGCGGGAGGGGGGCCGTTCTTCTCAGGCCATCTTGCCGGCGATCCGAAACTGCTTGAGAAAGAGCAGCGGCACCACCAGATCACGCGTAACGCCGCATATGTCGACGCCTACTCGTACACCATCACCGCGACGCTGGTGGGCATCGCCATCCTCTGCCTGTTTTTCTTTCGGCCCGCTGAGTTCGAATACCTCTGGTTCGCGCTCATGCTGCTGGCCCAGGCAGCCGATATCGCCCTGCTGGTCGCCAAACAGGTCTTCAGTTGGCCGTCGCTGATCACCTACGATTTGTCCGATGGCATACTCGTTGCCGTCACCATCATCTCTGCTCTGTATTTCTTCTCCATCGTTCTCAAGGTCCGCATCGGCCTGGCAGCCCGAATCTTTGTCGCGCTGGCAGCCTTCAGTCCCATTCCCGCCATCCTTTACTGGCCCGGCTGGTTGGACGGCGCGGCCTCTTCCGCCGTTCAGATCTGCTGCCTCATCCCCGCAATTGCCTGGATCCTCTACGTCCTCATCGCCCGGTCCATCACCGGCAATCTCGACGCCCGCCTGCTGCTGTTTCCTACCCTGCTCGACCTGGGCTACTACCTCGCCGACAATGTGGCCATCGTTTTCGGCCAGGCGGGATGGATCACCGCGCCCTATGTACTGGAAACGTCGATACCCATTCCACCTTTCGCGATCCGCAGCGGAATCCTGCTCCACCTTGTCTTCCTGCTGGCGCTGCTGGTCTTCCTCATCCGGCGCTTCTCAATGGCCCGGCGCAAGGAGGAACACATGGCCAGCGAGTTCGAGGCCGCGCGCCAGGTGCAGCTGATCCTGATGCCTGACCAGCTCGACCAGTGTCCCGGCTTCACCGTGGAGAGCATCTACGAGCCGGCCGAGCAGGTGGGCGGAGACTTCTTTCAGCAGATGGCAGACTCCCGCGGCGGCATGCTGATCGTAGTGGGCGACGTGAGCGGCAAGGGACTGCCCGCGGCCATGATGGTCTCCGTGCTGGTGGGCGCCATCCGCGCCGAAGCCACGCACAGCTCCGACCCCGCCGGCATGCTCACATCGCTCAACCAGCGCATGATGGGCCGTTCCAGCGGCGGCTTCACCACCTGCATGGCCGCGCACCTCACCTGCAACGGCCTGTTGACCCTGTCCAATGCGGGCCATCTGCCGCCCTATCTCAACGGCAGGGAGATCGATATCCCGGGATCGTTGCCGCTGGGCATTCTGCCCGGCGTCCGCTACGAAAACCTGCAGGTGCAGCTCAACCCCGGCGATCGGCTCACCTTCGTCTCCGACGGCGTCGTGGAAGCCCAGTCGAAAGCTCATCCGAAATCCGCCAGGAAATCCACTGACCTCTTCGGATTTGACCGCACCCGCGATCTGAGCCTGCGGCCCGCCGCCGAAATTGCCGAGGCTGCCCGCCTCTTTGGCCAGACAGACGACATCACCGTGGTCACCGTCGAGTTTTCAGGAGTTCCGGCCCTCGCAGAGAGCCGTTACAGCAAATCCTGAGATGCTGTAACCCGAAACCACGATACTGAAGTTGACGCGACCATCCGGGAGAGGCAACCTTGCACAACGCCCCAAAGGACATGCCTTCTCAGGATTTGCCCTAGACCTGCGCCTCCAAAACCGCATAGAAACTCAGCGCCGCGTCACCCTGCTCCAGCAAACGCGTCCGCTGAAGACTTCCATATCGTTCTTCCAGCCGTTCCTTGCGCCCCGCTTTGCTCCTATGCTCCGCGATCACCAGCGCGCCCTGCGCCAGCAGACCGGCCGCAGCGCCACCCAGCAGCCCCAGCGCAGCCGAGTACTCCTCGACCGCCTCATACGGCGGATCGAGAAAAACCAAATCGAATGCCGACGGATCACCAACTCCAGCCGACGCAAAGCCTGCTCCATGCAGTGGCGTCCCACGCTGCGGTTTGCGGAGCCACGAAATCACACTCACCGGTTGAATCCTGATCCCCGCGCTGATTCCGGTCCCCACGCCGATTCCCAGGATCGCCAGATTCTTGCGCACCGCAGCCAGCGCCGCCGGCGCCCGCTCCACAAACACCACGCCGGCTGCTCCGCGGCTGAGCGCCTCGATGCCCACCGCGCCCGACCCAGCATAAAGATCCAGAAATCGCGCGCCCTCAATGCGCGGCGCAAGCACGTTGAAAAGCGTCTCGCGCAGACGGTCACTGGTCGGGCGCGTGGCCAGCCCTGCCGGAGCTTCCAGCTTTCGCGAACGAAACGTTCCTGCAACGATGCGCATCCCTATCCAGCCCAGCCCAGCATACCCGACTCATGCCGGATCCATCCCCCCCCTCATGACCCACACGCTACAATCGTTCTATGAGGGGCTGGTCAATCCCGCTGGGCCGTTGGATGGGCGTCGAACTGCGCGTCCACGCCTTCTTTCCTTTGCTGGCGGTCATCTGCCTCGTGCTCGCCACCAATGACGGCATCGCCCGCGGCCTGGGGCTCTTTCTGGTTGTTGTTGCCGCGGTTGCCGCGCGCGAAACCGTGCGCCTCGTCGTTGCCGCGTGGCTGGGCCTGCGCCTGCGCGCCGTGCTGCTGTTGCCCATCGGCGGCCTTTACGCGTACGCCAACCCCGAGAGCCAGGAAAACGCCAACCAGGGCAAAGGCCAGTTCGCCATGGCCTTCGCCGGGCCGCTGGCCAATTTGGCGACCGCGTTCACCCTGGCGATCACTTTTCTCGGCGCCGGCGGCGACATCCAGCTCTTCAACCCGCCCTTCATCACCTCGGCCTATCTTCTGCGCAGCATGGTCTGGATGCAGGTGGGCTTGGCCGCGCTGCACCTGATGCCCGCTTATCCGCTGGACTTCGGCCGCTTCATCCGCGGCGGTTTCGCTCGCAAGCACGGCTTTGCGCCGTCCGGTCGCGCCGCCACCGGCCTGGGGCAGGTTCTGGCCCTCACCGCCATGATCGGCGGCATGGTGCTGCACAATTACTGGCTCATCATCGCCGGCTTCTTCATCATGATCGGCGCGCAGATTGAAGATCAGGGCGTCTTCTTCCAGTCCGTCGTTGACACGGTGCGCATGCGCGAAGTGATGCTCACCGACTTCGCCACTCTCTCACCCTCTGACACGCTGTCCGATGCGCTGGTCCGCTGCGTCCACTCCCTGCAGGAGGACTTTCCCGTGGTGCGCGGCCTGCAACTGGTCGGCATCATCTCCCGCCAGCGCATCGTGGACGCCCTGCGCAGCGATGGCAACGGTTACGTGCAGTCAGTCATGTCGCGGGCATTTCAGGTGGCGCGCCCTGAAGACACGCTGGGAACCACGATCCGCCGCCTCACTGCCGGTCACGGCCTCGCGCTGATTCCAGTCACCGACAGCGGCCGCGTGGTGGGCATCGTCAGCGTGCAGAACCTGATGAGTTCCATGTCGCTGCTGGCCGAGCAGCGCCGCCTGGAGCGCGAAGAAGCGAGCTAGGCAACCTATCTGGGTGCCCCTGGTCCGGATTTTCGAACCAGGGATCTCTCATCCGTTTTCCGAACACTTCTATGGACCAGAACGACCCCATCGCGCCCGGCCTCTACCTGGTAGCCACACCCATCGGCAACCTCGGCGACATCACCCTGCGCGCCCTCGAAGTCCTTCGCGCCGTCGACCGCATTGCCTGCGAAGACACTCGCCAAACCCAAAAGCTGCTCAACCACTTCCAGATCGCAACACCCACGGTAAGTCTTCACCTGCACAATGAACACCAACGCGCGACCGAGCTAATCGAATCGCTCAAAGCCGGCGGACGCATCGCTGTCGTCTCCGATGCTGGCATGCCCGGTATCAGTGATCCCGGAACCTGGCTCACCGCCGAAGCCATCGCCGCCGGCATCCCGGTGATACCAATTCCCGGCGCCAACGCCGCGCTTAGCGCGCTCGTTGCCAGCGGCCTGCCCACCGGCGAGTTTCAGTTCATCGGATTTCTGCCAGAGAAGGCCGGCGCGCGCCGCACCCGCCTGGAATCCCTCGCAGCAGAAGCCGGCGATTCAACGCGCACGCTGATTTTCTACGAGGCTCCGCATCGCATTCTCGACACGTTGGCCGACCTTGAGTCTGTCTGGGGATCTGCGTTGCGCGTCGTTGTGGCGCGCGAACTGACAAAAATGCACGAAGAATTTCTGCGCGCGACCGTCGCTGAAGCCCGCCGCGATCTTGCTTCCCGCGATCGGGTTCGCGGAGAGATCACGCTGCTGGTCGAGGTCCTTCCCCGATCCACCGAGTCAAGAGCCGTCGGTGAAGAGGGCATCGCCGCGCGCGTGGCCCGTCTTCAGTCCGAAGCCGGCATCGATGAAAAGGAAGCCCTGAAGCGCGTGGCGCGGGACCTGGGTCAATCAAAGAGCGACGTCTATCGCGAGCTGCAGCGAGAACGCGCGCGAGTCAAGGCCGGACCTCGCAGCCCGCGCAGCAGCCTGTAAACCAGCGCAACGCCAGAGACGTTCAACGCCAGAGACGTTCATTGCGCCGCGCTCTCCAAACCGGCGCCACCAATCAGCATCTGCTTCAGCATGGGCATGGCGCCCGTAAATTCAGAAGACAATCCGGCGCGATTTTCTGAGGTGCGAGTCGCCTCCGCCTCGCAGACTTCCATCATGGAAGCCGCAATCTCTGCCTCTTCCTGAATGCGGTAGGGATTCACTTTCACCCTGGCCAGAAAAAACCACGGATAGCGGGTCAGTTCAATCCGTTTCACTTCCACCGCGTTGAAGTGCGTGCTCACGCGGCGCAGCGCCTGGTTGAGCGCGCTCGCAATGGCTTCCTGAGAGGTATCGCCCACTCCGCTCCGCAGCGATCCATCGCCAATGCGGATGAAGTTCCACCCGCTCTTGAGAACTCGCTTCTCCAAACGTCGTGCGTTGCTGCGCTTGACGAAGCTCCAGCCCTCGCGAAATTCCTCGGTCTCAAGCTTGAGGCCGTCGGGCAATTGAATCTGTTCGTGCAAAAGCAAGTTCAGCTCGGCAATTGTTCGCATCGGAAGAGCTCCTTGGTCTGGTTCAGGGTTGGTTTAGGGTTCGGGTCAACAGGAAAAAGGGGGCGTGACGGAAGGCTGCAAAGACCCTTCGAAGCGGCCCCTGCCGGATTCGCGCGCCTGCTTTGCCTTCTCGATAATGGGGTCGACAAGCGAGTAGCGAATCAGCCCCTTGCAATGCGCGCATTGCGCCGTATGCACCTCGCCGCTGTTCACATCGCTGCATGGGGAAGAGAAGCTGCGCAGGCACTCCGGGCAGGAGATGGTGACGGTGGTTTGATCGGAATTGTCTGAACGATCGGAATTGCCCGCCCCGCTCAGCTGGATCCAGATCGGCTCCGATTCGGTGGTGTGGCTGGCTGCACTTCGGTCCTGCCGCGGCAGCGCATTCATCATCTTGATCAGGGAGCCCACGCTGCTGCCCTTCTGGTAGAAGCAGTGTGCAGCAACGCCGGAAGGCACTTCGTCGCCGGAGAAAGCGCCGCTCATGGCAATGGCTTGGACTGAAGGAAAGCGGCGGCGCACCACGGAAAGCAATTCAAAGCCCGACATGCCGGGCATGTTCAAATCGGAAACCAGAATGTCGGGAATATCGTTGCGAAGCTGGGCCAGGGCTTCCAGGCCGTCTCCCGCCGTTCGAACGCAATAGCCGATCTCACTGAGCACCATCGAAAGCGATGTTCGAATCGACGGCTCATCGTCGACAATCAGCAGTTTTGCTTTCGTGTCCGGCATCTCTGACTCCGCCCAATGGTTCATTTACTGAACCGGAGTCAGTTTCCCATTTGCGCACAGACGGCGCTGTTCAATTCGGCACAATGCAATAAGATTAATTTAATCAATCATTTATAGCATCGGCAAGAGGTGTATCGTCGGTGTTCTCGTCTGGCATTTGACCGTGCAGAATCACGTTGAGCAGGGATTTGTGGACGCGTATACGCCCGCTGTACTCGATGAAACCCATCTTGCGGAAGCGGTTCATGAAGAAGCTGACGCGCGAGCGCGTAGTGCCGATCATCTCCGCCAGCGTCTCCTGTGAGATCTTGGGGATGTAGTGCGCCGGCTCGCCCGGCTTGCCGAACTCGGCCATCAGCAGCAGGATCCGCGCCAGCCGCTTTTCACTGGAGTTGAAGAGCTGATCCACCAGGTCGGCCTGGACACGCATGCTGCGTTCCAGCAGAAACTTCAGAAACAGGTCAGAAAAGCCAGGCTCCTCGTGCATGGCGCGAATCATCTCGTCGCAGCCGATCTTCATCGCAGTGCAGCCGGTAATGGCAGTGGCCGTGGCCAGCCGCAACCCCATGACAGTCGCGAGCGCCTCTTCTCCAACAAACTCCCCAGCCGAAACCAACGTGATGGTTGCTTCTTTTCCTGCCTTGGAAACGACGGTGATTTTGGCGCGCCCGCGTTGCAGATAGAAGACTGAATCCGCCGGATCTCCCTGAGAGAAGAAAGCCTTCTTGGGCGCGATTTGGACGATTCTGCGTCCCAGCCCGGCATTCATCAAAAAGGCCGCGGCATCGAACCCGGGCTTTCCCACGTCAACCATCGGTACGGCCTTTCCCGGATGCCATCCCGGCAGAAACGCGGATCAAATCCTTTTTCCTCATCTGGTTGAAGGTGCATTCAGCCTCGTCAACCAGCATGCATCGAGGCCAAATCGGAGCCACCATAACCGGAGGAGCGGAGCAATGAATCTCAACGTTCCACCCTAAGCCGCATGCTGACACAGCATGGCATCGGACGGTACTGCCTTCTGTACAATTTTGCTCACTTTTTATGGAAAATTTCAATCGCCGGCAGCCCACAAAATGCCCGCCACAACCGCACACATCGGTCAGAAACAATCTCCTTCGCCACGCTTTGCAAGAGCCGTATTGCTCAGACTGCGCTCCCCCGCCCCGGTAACGTTGAAATTACCTTGTGCGCCACAAATGCGCATACAGCAGTTGACGCTGCGCATGGGTAGAAAAAGGGTGAAATTCGATGAAGAAGCTTATGACGTTGGCGGCAATTTTGAGTGTGTCGAGCATGGCCTGGGCAGGATCTGGGCGCGAAGCAACCCACGATCGGCTTGATCACGCGGGCGCCGTCCTGCACGAGATCATGTCCGCACCGGACAGAGGCATCCCGGAAGAAGTCCTCGAACATGCCAAGTGCATCGCCGTTGTGCCCCACATGCTCAAGGGCGGCTTTGTATTCGGTGCCGAGAACGGCCGCGGCGTTGCCACCTGCCGTACCGCTGAGGGCTGGAGCGCTCCTGCGTTCTTTACCATCACCGGCGGAAGCTGGGGATTGCAGATCGGCGTCGAAGGCGTCGATCTGGTCATGATCATCCAGAACGAAAACGGCATGCGTCACCTCATCAACAGCAACTTTGAGCTGGGCGGCGACGCCTCAGCCGCAGCCGGTCCGGTTGGCCGTCATGCCTCCGCCGATACCGACTGGAAGCTGAACACCGAAGTCCTCACCTACTCGCGCGCCAAGGGGCTCTTTGCCGGACTCACACTGACCGGCGCCGCCATTCGCCGCGACGACGACTCGACTGAAGCCATCTACGGCCACGACGTCTCCACACGCCACATCCTCACCGGCGAAGTCCCCGTGCCGGAATCGGCGCATGTCTTCCTCGACGCAGTGCGCGACTCGAAGGCCCAGGCCGTTGCAGCCAACTAATAACCAAACCTCATAGCAAACCAAAGCCGCCTGGGAGCCATCTCAGTCTCCCAGGCGGCTCAATTCAAATCGAGGTCTCTCATGCTTTGGACAATTTTTGTCATCCTGCTGATTCTGTGGCTGCTGGGCTTCAGCTTTCACATCGCAGGCAGCTTCATCCACATTCTGATCGTTGTCGCCGTCATCATCCTGATCTTCAACCTGATCAGCGGACGGCGCGGCCTGTAGAACAGCACTGCGACACAAGGCAAAAGGGTCTGAGATTCATCTTTAAGACCCTCTGCCCTCCTCGCCTCAATCGTCCCAAGCTTCAGCCTCCCGGTTTGCGTATTGCTTCTCCATCTCCGCAATCAGCTGGTTCACTTGTTCCAGTTTGCGATCGCTGAGGTCCAGGAACCGTATGCCGACAAAGTTCCGCTCATAGACGAACTGGATCACCCCGCTGAGCCGAAACGGCATGCCCCGCAGGTGAAACTCCGTCTCCACCCGCGTGTAAATACCCAGCGGAAACGGCTCCACGGTACGAATGCCGCACCCGCCCACGCTCAGGTTCAGAATGCGCCCTACGACCCCGTGTCCAAGATGAAGCAGGAATATATGTGCCGTGGAATCCACTTCATGGCGCACATGCGCCCGGCGCTCGCGTTCGTTCAAAACCGGCGAGGCGATGCCTCTCCCCGGTGCTGCGTCTGACCTGGCTACATTGCCCGGCTCGGTAATCGACGCTCTCGCAACCGGGAGCTGAACCGGAGCAAGCTCCGCCGCCTGAACTGCCTCTTCCACCGCCGGGCTCTCAACCGCAGCCAGGCGCAGAGCCAGTTCGTCCTGAGCCTCGCGTTCCGCCCTGGCCGCATTGGCTGCCTCTACCTCGCGGAGCACCTCTGCAAGCTCTTCTCTGCGGCGCGGTGTCGGGTAGGAAAACCGTATGCCCACCAAATGCTGATCGTCTGTCCATTGGGTTGTCCCGCTTAGCCGGAACGCAATTCCGTTGATCCTGAAGCTGACCTCAACATGCTTTTGAGTCCCTGCCCGGAACAGGTCCCCGGTCACAAGACGGCAGCCTTCCAGGCTCAGATCCACCACCCGGCAAGGGTGCCAGGAATCGTGGCTCACCAACAGCAACGAGGCATCTTCATGCACTTCAAAGCGCGGATGGGCGCGATGCTCAATGGCCTTGATCGCAGGCATCTCGCCGGCAGGCCTGTCGTCGGCCGCGACCTCCGTGATGTCTTCCGCTTCCATCCCTGATTCCACCAGAGTCCCTGACGGAATCACTCCCCCAAGCCTCAGTGTCCCAAAGCCTCAGTGCCCCTCAGTCAGCGCCCAGGGTTGCGCCGGCGCCGGCTGGTCCGCTTCCCGGCCCTTCAGCCGGTCATACTCGTACAGATCGCTCGTCGTCCCCAGCGACTCGTTGTAGAGACTGATTGCGCCCGTCAGTTGCTTCAGCTCCTCGCTGAACAGGTGAATTGCCTGCAATTGGCTGGCCGACGCGGGTAACTCAAATTTGGAAGTCTTAATGAACTTCTGGTAGCCCCGGTCAAGCAGCCGCGCCACTTCCCCGTTCACCAGCGCTCCTGGCCGCTCGGCAAACGCCGCGGGTGAAATCCCTGCCTCGTCGCCGGCCCCGCTCCCGTCCTCGCTCACTGAACCGGCGTTCTTGCGCGCCGGCTTGCCGGGAACCAGCACTGCGCCAGCCCCGTGCTTGCTCACCAGCACACCTCCTGCAACTACGGTGCTTGGCTGCACATCGAAGGAATGGGCGCGCAGGGTGTCCAGCGTCTGATCAAAATTCGGATTGCGGGATTTTCGGCTCATGAATTCGTTCCAGTCTGCGAGCATGTTGAAATAGAGTTGGATTGCAACATCCCGCACTTCCAATCTCGCATATCCGGAACACCGGCTGCAATTCTCAATGGAAATCAAGCAGATTACCGCCAAACACGGCCTCTCTCTGCCCGAGCGCATCGGCAACACGCCCCTTTTGCGCCTGGAGGCGCCGGTGCGCGATCTGCCCGGAATTACGCTGCTGGCAAAGGCGGAGTGGGCCAACCCCGGCGGCAGCGTCAAAGATCGCGCGGCGGCTTCAATGGTCCTGGATGCGCGTAACCGCGGCCTGCTGGTTCCCGGCAAGACCCTGCTTGACGCCTCCAGCGGAAATACCGGCATCGCCTTTGCCATGCTCGGCGCCGCGCTCGGGTTTCCCGTCCGGCTGGCCATGCCTTCCAACGTTTCGCCGGAGCGAAAGCGCATCCTCCGTGCCTACGGCGCCCAGATGGATTGGACCAATCCGGACCATGGTTCCGATGGAGCCATACGCCGCGCCCGTGAGCTGGCCGGCAACGATCCCGGCAGCTTTTACTACGCGGACCAGTATTCGAATGACGCCAACTGGCTGGCGCACTACCGCACCACCGGCCCGGAGATCTGGCAGCAGACCGCCGGCCAGATCACTCACTTTGTCGCCGGCCTGGGCACCAGCGGCACCTTCATGGGTACAACGCGCCGCCTCAAGGAGTTCAACCCGGCCATCCAGGCCATCAGCTTCCAGCCCGATTCACCCTTTCACGGCCTGGAGGGCCTCAAGCACATGGCGACCTCCATCGTGCCGGCCATCTACAACCCCCACCTGGCCGACAACGCCCTCGAAGTCGAGACCGAAGATTCCTACGGCATGGTCAAGTGCCTGGCCCGCGAAGAGGGCTTGCTGGTCGGCATCTCGGCTGGCGCAGCCGTTGTCGCCTGCTTGAAAATTGCCCGGGAGGAGCATGCGGCGGGACGTGAGGCCGTCATCGTTACGGTACTTCCCGATTCCGCCGACAAGTACCTGTCCGAACGCTTCTGGGAGGAGGATGGATGGGCATACTGCATCTGACGCGCGCTGTCTATGAGGCCATCCGCGACCATGGCGAGGAGACTTATCCCCACGAATGCTGCGGCGCATTGCTGGGCCGCGCTGCCGACGACGGCTGGCAGGTGGAAGCCGCGGTACGCGCCGGAAATACCCGCACTGACTCGGCCCATAATCGCTACAACATCTCCCCGCTGGAACTGGTGAAGATTGAGCGCGAGGCACGCCGCCAGGGCCTGGGCATCGCCGGCTTCTACCATTCGCATCCCGACCACCCCGCGCAGTGGTCGCCCACCGACTTTGCGGAAGCCCACTGGCTGGGCTGCTCCTACGTGATCACCGCCGTCTCCCACGGCAAGGCGACCGTGACCAACTCCTTCCGGCTGGAAGGCGCAACGGAAGAAGACAAGCGGTTTGAACAGGATACGATTCTGGTAGAAGATGAAAACATCGTCCTGGAACGCTGTTGACCCTTGCCGCCGGTCAATCTGAGCGCATCAAATCAGGCACCAATTGAATCCAATCTCCATTGAGGCGAGGAAAAACAATCGCATGACCGTCTTTATCCCCACGCCGTTGCGGGTTTACGCGGGCGGCAAAGATGCCGTCGAGATCGACGCGCCGACCATCGCGGCCGTGCTCCAATCGCTCACCGAGGCGCACCCCGACCTGCGCAAGCACCTGTTCACCGCCGAGGGCAAACTGCGCGCTTTTGTTAACCTGTATCTAAACGACGAAGACTTGCGCTACCTGCCTGCGAAGGAGGAGACCGCCGTAACCGCCGCCGACACGCTCTCCATCATCCCGTCGATTGCCGGGGGGAACTAGCCGCTTCGTTTGTTCACTGTCCACTGCAAACTGCCCACTGGGGAAAACATGCCGACCATCACCGAACCAACCGCGCTGCCTGAACTGACCACCGACGACCTCTCCCGCTACTCGCGCCACCTGATTTTGCCCGAGGTGGGCATGGAGGGCCAGCAGAAGCTGAAGGCCGCACGCGTCCTCTGCGTGGGCACAGGCGGACTTGGTTCGCCGCTGGCTCTTTATCTGACCGCAGCCGGCATCGGCACGCTTGGACTGGTCGATTTCGACGTCGTCGACTCGAGCAATCTGCAGCGCCAGATCATCCACTCCACCAAGGACATTGGCCGCAAAAAGCTCGACTCGGCGGAAGAGAAGCTGAAGGCTCTCAACCCCGCCATCAACATCGTCAAGCATGACACCATGCTCACCAGCGCCAATGCCCTCGACATCATCAAGGACTACGATATCGTCGCTGACGGCACGGACAACTTCCCCACCCGCTACCTGGTCAACGACGCCTGCGTACTGCTCGGCAAGCCCAATGCCTACGGATCGATCTTCCGCTTCGAGGGACAGGCCAGCGTGTTTGCCACCGAGACCGGCCCCTGTTACCGCTGCCTCTATCCTGAGCCGCCACCGCCGGGCCTGGTGCCCAGTTGCGCCGAGGGCGGAGTGCTGGGCATTCTTCCCGGCCTGGTCGGCGTCATTCAAGCTACTGAGGTCATCAAGCTGATTCTGGGCAAGGGCGAACCGCTCATCGGCCGCCTGCTGCTTGTCGACGCGCTCAACATGCGCTTCCGCGAGCTCAAGCTGCGCAAGAATCCCGAGTGCCCGGTCTGCGGAGAAAACCCCACCGTCACCGCGCTCATTGACTACCAGCATTTCTGCGGCATCGTGCCCGAAACCCCTGCAACAAGTGAAGGAAGAATCGTGAAAAATGGAATTCCGCAAATCACCGTCAAGGAACTCAAAGCGCGCCGCGACGCGGGCGAAGATGTCTTCCTCCTCGACGTGCGTGAACCGTACGAGTATCAGATCGCCCAGATCGGCGGAAAGCTGATCCCGCAGAACGATGTGCCCAACCGTCTGGCCGAGATTCCGCGCGACCGCGAGATCGTGGTGCAGTGCCGCTCCGGCGCGCGCTCCCAGCGCATAGCCGAACTTCTCAAGCAGGCCGGCTATCAGGACGTCGTCAACCTCGCCGGCGGCATCCTAGCCTGGTCCGACGAAATCGACCCGTCAGTGCAGAAATACTGAGGTGGCCCCGGCAGGTTCGCGTAGCATCGATGGCAATGGCAGCGACTGCGGATCACCTGCGGAACCGCTCTATTCCTCGCCGAGGTCAGCGGCCATTTCGTGGATTCGATCCCAGTTCTGCTCGATGAGAGATTCGTTTTCTGGAAGCACTGCCCCCCGTGGGATGTCCTTGTCGTCCCCTTCCTTCTTGGCTGCCACAAAGTACATGTCGGTCGCGAGAGCGAGCCGCAGCACAATGAACTGCCGCACCGTCAGCCCGTGGCTACGAACCACTGACGCCGCCTCCGGGCACTTCAATTCCACGTTTTGAACCTGCTGCGCAATGGGCGACTCGGGAAAAAAGCTGGCCTTCCAGCGTTTCTTTAAGTCAGGGTTGCCGTCGATCAGCCTATTCACCTCGGAGCCGGTTGCGGCTGCCCGCTGAATCAGGTCCATGCTAAGCCGGAAGTTGTGAATCTCCGTCTTGTCGTGGTCGCCTGCCTCTGCGCCCTGGCTTGGTTGCGCGCGTGCTGCTCCTGTGAAAACGACGCAGGGAACCACCAGCAAGGTTAGAAGCGCAACGCTCAAACGCGGCATGTGCAACGTTCTCATTTCGTCATTGCTCCAGAACGATGTATCCTGGCCCGATGCACGGCGCACCGCGGATGCTCAGTGCGCCATCTCCACCGGGCCTGGCCGCGGCGCTTCGCCGCCTTTGCCGTTCTCGTCCATCTTGCCGAAGATCATTTTCCCGCTGGCGGTTTGCAGCACGCTGGTCACTGAAATGTCCACGCTCTTGCCGATCAGCCTGCGCGCATGATCCACCACTACCATGGTACCGTCGTCCAGGTACCCCACGCCCTGGTTGTACTCCTTGCCTTCTTTCAGGATGAGCACATTCATATGCTCTCCCGGCAGCACCACCGGCTTCAGAGCGTTCGCCAGGTCGTTGATGTTGAGCACTTCCACATGATGCAGGTGAGCCACCTTGTTCAGATTGAAATCGTTGGTCACCACCTTGGCTTCCCACTTCTTGGCCAGCTCAAGCAGCTTCAAATCCACTTCACGAATGGAGGGAAAGTCGTCGGGAACAATCTGCACCTGGATATTGCTGTTCGATTGCATGCGCTGCAGCATGTCCAGGCCCCGCCGGCCGCGCTGCCTCTTGGACCCATCGGTCGAGTCGGCCACAATCTGCAGCTCGCGCAGCACAAACTCCGGCACCACCATGGTGCCGTCAATGAACCCGGCCTCGGCAATGTCCGCGATGCGCCCGTCGATGATGACGCTGGTGTCCAGCACCTTGGCCGTGCGCCGCGTGGGCTTTTCACCGGAAAAGATGGTGCCCAGCGCCGCAGGGTTAAGCAGATCGCCCTTGTTGGCGCCCACCAGCAGGCCCACATAAGTCATCAACAGGAGCACAAAAATCTGCAGCACCGCCGAGGTGCTCCCATTCAGCGGAGCCGAGCGCAACACCAGGCAAAAAAGCGCTGCGCCGAAGATGCCCAGCACGCTGCCGAAGACCGCGCCAATCAGCCGCCGCAGGCTTAGCGCCCGCACTCGCAGTTCAAAAACGATGACCGCGCCGGCAGCCGCGCCACCCGCGCTCGCACTCACCCATCCTGTCAGGCCGAAGGGATGAAGGAAATAACAGACCCCGGCAAGAAGGGCCACAAAAAGAAGACGAACCAAAACAAGATCCATAAAGACCAACTCCCGCTGGCCGTGACTAACTTACGCCAGGCTGGGCTCAGTTGGTGAGTATGAACACTGCCGAGAGCAATCGTCAAGAGCAGAAATCGGACAGCGGAGATCAGTTGTTAATCATCAGTGGTCAGTTCCCGGTTGTCAGTCATCAGGGATCGGTGTCCGGGATCCGGGCCTCAGCACTCAATTAAGCCGAGCCGCGTTGGTTACTGATCCCTGGTCTCTGACCCCTGTCCACTGTCGTTACGACGCCGCCGCCAGTTCCACCTGGGGTACGCGCATCGAACCCTTGCGCGGGCCGCGTTTGCGCGCGCTGATCACCTTGATTCGCTCCAGCAGTTCCTGTGCCGAGCAGCTCTTCTTGGCCAGCAGCGCGTCGGCCGGGTGCATCTCGCTGCCCATCTTCTGCGGGTCGCCCAGCAGGATCATCGGCACGTGCGAGGAAATCTGTTTCAACCGGCTCACCAGCTGACATCCATCCATCTGCGGCATGGCAAAATCCGCCAGCACCAGGTCCACCGTGGTCGCGGCAAAAATGCCGATCGCCTCCTGCCCGGTCAAAGCCGAGATCACCCGGTATCCGTTGGTTGCCAGCATGAACTTGAGCACGGAAAGCTCTTGTTCGTTATCGTCTACGCAGAGGATTACTTTCTTAGGCCGCATGATTTGGGAATACTCCTTGTTCCAATCTCAAAGTTTCAATGTGAATCGTGTGCTCCGTCAGGCAACACTCCGCCCTCGTCCGCTCTGGTGGTGGATTGGCGCGATGATTTGCCGTGTTCGGCGACAGCAATTTGTGCGATAGCAGTCTGGTCGGTCTATCCGCCCCGAGTCGCATTGCATATCCGCAGCCAGGGAGTGGCGCAGGATCCATGCAAGGCATGCTTGGGCAATCGAAATTCCCAGGAACGCTAGCCTTCAAATGCAGTCAGTCTTATGCTGAAAGCCTTGGGGGCAAGACCGACTTAGCAGCCGGTTAATTTGCTTCAATGCTTGCCAAGATTACGAGAGCCGGAGCGCCATGGGAAGAGAGAAAGGCTAGCGAAACTCGGCATGAAAATCCCCCTGTAACAACGGAAAATTAGCTAGCGTGAATAGATGGCAACACTTGCATTGATGAAAGCCTGTTGAAAGCATGTGCATCACGGCAGGAAAAGCTGTCCCTTTGCTACAAGAACGGTGCTGCCCGCAACGCGCACATCTGTGACCGCCCCCGATCCTGACGCTTCCGAGCCATTCTTGATCCGCGCCGAGAGGTACAGATCGCTCGGCCGCCCCATCTCGACGCCTTGCCGCACGTGGATCCGCTCGCCCGGTTTCACTGCGCCGCGCCCAACCAGGTAACTGATGGCGCAGCCGGCCGCCGATCCCGTGGCTGGATCCTCACCGCCGTTAAATTGCATACGCGCGCGCCACGCCGGCTCCTGCTTACCCGTCGGCCCCAGCACATAGAACCATCGCGCCCCGCGCGCACGCAGCCACGCTGACGCCTCCTGCTGCTTCACCGCGAGCCCTGCCAGCGCTTTCGACGAACGTAGCGCGACAATCGCGAAGGCCGTTCCCGTGGATACAATCTGCGAAGGCAGCGCTGGATCGAGATCATCAGCTGCCAGACCCGTCAGCCGGACCACCTCCGCCGGGTCAAGCTCTGCGCCAAACTCCGGATCACGCTGCGTCATCTCTCCAAACAACCCGTCGCCTGAAAAGCGCACCGGCACAGCGCCAACGTTCAGCGCGAGGGTCACTACATCGTCCTGCACGGTCTCTGGCGCGTTCAGCTTCAGCACGCTCGCCGTTCCCAGCGTGGGATGCCCTGCAAATGGCAATTCCTCTTCGGTGGTGAAGATCCGCACCCGCACGCCCTCGGCCCTTTCAAGCTCTGCCGCGCGCCGCTCAACAAACGTGGCCTCGGATAGATTGAACTCGCGCGCGATTGTCTGCATCTGCTCAGTCGTCAGGCCGGCGGTGTTCATCACCACGGCCAACGGATTGCCCTTCAGCGCCTCGCCCGTAAACACGTCCACCACGCAATAATCCAGCTTCATTGCCTTCGCTCCCGCCGATCCTGGCCTGATTGAATTATCAGGCCATCGTCTGTGGATATATGACTTCGCTCACATATCCCGGCAATGGAACCCGCCGGCCTCGTGTTTCGTACACTTCTGCAAGATGGAACACCGCTATGGCTGGACCTGGGTTGAGGCGCAGGCTGCTCAAACGATCGAGGTGTGGAACCGCTGCGCGCTGCGCGGAATTCCCCTCTCGCCTCGCTACACCGCGCGTGAACAGCGCAAGCACCAGAAGGCCTACGACAAGGGCCTGCGCGCCGTGCAGCGCGAAGCGAAACGCGCCCCGCGCAATACCGCCGAACGGAAAGAAATTAAGCAGCGTATTGTCGCACTCTTTCCGCGCTTCGCCGCTACAGCGCTCGGCCTGGAAGGCGAAGCCGTCGAATTGCTCTCCGGCAGCTTTCTGCCCGTCGGCACGCAGCTTGCCCGCTGGGCGCGGAGCTTTGATCCCTCGCTCACCATGGAAGACACCATCCAGGCCTGCCGCAATGCGTGGACTGCATGCGGCCTGCAAGCCCTGCTCGGCCTGCCGATGGAGCTGACCTCTTCCATCCTTGCTTACAGCCTGCTCTACCCTTACACCGACAACCATCTCGACAATCCGGACCTGTCCACCGCCGACAAGCTGCGCTTCAGCGAGCGATTTCGCCAGCGGCTTTGCGGCGAACGTGTTGACGCGGCCACGGCGCATGAAGCAGCCGTGTGGACCATGGTCGATCTGATTGAAGAACAATATCCACGCCTGCGCTATCCGCAGGTGTACGACTCTCTGCTCGCCATCCACCGCGGCCAGGAGCAGAGCCTCGCGCAATTGAGAGCCGTGCGCAACGGTCAATCGCTGAGCACAGTCGATGTGCTGCGCATCAGCTCTGCCAAGGGTGGCACATCGGTGCTTGCCGATGCGTGCCTCGCGCGCCCATGGCTCACCGAAGAAGAGATTCGATTCGCGTTTGACTGGGGCGTCCTGCTGCAACTGGGAGACGATCTGCAGGACGTGCGCGAAGATCTCACACGCGGCTCCATAACGCTCTTCACGCAGGCAGCCGCGCAGGGCCTGCCGCTCGATGACCTGGTGCTGCAACTGCTCCACTTCAGCCGCAATATCGCCGACCGCATGGACCGCCTGCCCAACGGATCTTCCAGCCTCAAGGAACTCCTGCGCATGAGTTGGCGCTCGCTCATTCTGATGGCCGTTGCCAATGCGCCGTCTTTTTTCACGCCCGCCTTCCTCGATGAAATCGAAGCCTGCTCCGCGTTTCGCTTTGACTTTCTGCGCGCGCGCAATCAAAAGCTCACCGGCCGCGAATCGCTCTATGCCTTCGTCTTCGATGCGTTTGTCGATTCCGATATTGAAGATTGCACTGTGCGCGTGCCAGGCGAAGTACTCGATGATCCACAGCTCAACTGCGACGATCTCCGCGCGCTCACTGGCACATTTGCATGAATGCGAGATGCATCGACCTTGAAAACATCCTTCTTGCAGGCGCCGATTCAGGCAATGAATACGCAACAAATCTCCACTGTGCCGCTTGACAAGCCGTCCAATGTGCCCCTACTCTACGAATACACGCCGCGTTCATGTGCACCTTCGCTGACCGGCAGAAAAGATTTCGATGCCCAACAACCTCACTCCCGCAATGTGTCTGTGCTGCTGCTGTCAGAGCTGCGCTGAGCGGGCGTGTTCGCTGGGCTAGATTCAGAAATAGGAATCATCCCAATGACCCACCCGCCGACGAGCGAGGTGGGTTTTTTAGTTGCAGCAAGAAGTTTTTCAGTTGTCAGATTTCATCTGTTCGTCGTTGGCAGGATCAAGACTGATCACTGACAACTGAACACGGACAACTGTCCAGGCACCGGTGGCGAAGTGGCTAACGCGCAGGTCTGCAAAACCTGTATACGCGGGTTCAATCCCCGCCCGGTGCTCCAAGTTTTGAAGGTGTCCCGAGGTGTCCATGGACACCTCGTTTTTAGACTAAGAACGCAACGGGCCGCGTCTCCAGTGAGAGAATGCGGCCCGTTCTGTTGGATCTTCGATAGAGATTGATCAGAGTGCGATCATCGGCCGAGGGAGACGCGACTTGGCCCCATCCAGAAACAGCCGCATGCGCAGCGCCTCTGAGCGTTGCAGCGCCACCAGCCGCATCTGCCGCCGGATATGGTCGCCGTCTTCAAGCTGGCTCACCTGCGCCTCGTCGTGTTCCGCATCCCGCTCCAGGCGGGCAATGCGCTCCTCGAGTGTTGCGCGAAAACGCGGGCTGATTTCAAAGCTTTCGCGGGCCATCCGGTCGGTGATCATCGCAAGCTCCTCAAGCAGAAATTCCCGGCAAGAATTCCGAAACTCAAAAAATTCTTCTCAGAAAAGCTAAAGTATTTTCCGCTTAAGCCGATATTAACGACGACCCATTTAAGGCACCAGATTACCGAGGTGTAGCTTGTGGGCTTGTTTGTCCAGAAATAGGACAGAAAAGCATGCTAAGAAGTCGCCGTTCACACCAGCTTAACGATTGGCTCAACAAGGTTGTGTCGAACCTCACGACAAGGTTGCGTTGAACCTCACGACAGGGCTGTGTCGAACCTCACGACAAGGGCGATCCACTTCGCCGCCCGGCGCTTGTTACCCCACTCTTGTTACCGCGAGGTCGCAAGAGCCACCTCCATACCCACTTGTGCCCCACCGTCTAAATGGACTTCGCTCTTGGCGGCGAACAGCATTCCTGACAAGGTCGCGGCCTCGCTCGGAGTCGTGCTTGCAAGAAAGACCCCTGGAATCGAGGTCGTGCGAATGGGATCGTCTCCCATCTTGCCGACAACCGTTCCCGCATTCGCCGTGCCACTCTTCGAAGAAGCATCTGTCCCTGCCGTTGGCATTTGAGGCTGCACTGTGCTTGTCGTCGATCCGGGATTTGCTTCGCCCGGGCGTCCCGCCATGCCGCCGCCCGACGGCGCACTGCCGCCCGTCGGAGCGCTCATCATATCCGGCGAGTTGGAAGCCGCATCGCCCGGCGCCGGCGCCAGCGACTTGATCACGGATTCAATCTGCACGCTCTGACCACCCTTCAGTTCCGCGTGGTCGAACGCAATGGCCACCGCTGAATTCTCGCTGCCCTGGCTATGCGATTGCACCTTGGCCACATGGCCCACCAGCTTCGATCCCTTGGGAATCACGGTTCCATCGGCGGTCTTCACAGCCTCGCTGGTCCTTACCACCACCTGGTCGCCCGTTTTGGCGGACTTCGAATCCAGTTTGCCCACCAGCTCGCCCGTCACCGGGCTCATCTCGACTGGCGTCGCAGCAGCCTTGGCCGCATCCGCAGCTTGCGCGCTGCCGGACTGGGCTGGAGCGGGAGCTGACGGGGCCTGCACCGGGTTTGGCTGTTGCTGTTGCTCGGCTGGGCTCGGTTGTTGCTGAGCTTGATCTGGCTGCTGGGCGATTAAATTTAGGCTGGAGAGGGATAAGCTCGAGAACGCAAATACCGCGAGCATAGGAGCAGATTTCATATTGAAAAACCTCCGACGACTTTTCCTCTGCATTCAACCCCGCTTAGACCAAACCGCGGCACAGGCAAGAGGCCGTGCAGCAATAAGTCCTGCATGCGCCATGCCACTCCGCGCTTCCCATGTTCTGGTTCGGAACAACCTGATTCAACGCAAATTAAAGCGCGCCGTCGCTTCCAATCGCTGCCTTTAAAGGCGCACTCACCCGTGCAGCAGCTGGAACTTTCTGCTCAATCGCGTAAATTCTCGTATGTAAATTCTTTCCCACAGGGCGCAGGAGCCGACTCTAAAGAGCAAATCAACGAATAGTTAGCAGGTACCGGTTAGTTCTGGGGAACGGACGCAAAATAGCCTTTGCGCACCTGCACCTTCATCCCGTCCCCGCGGCATTCCACTCCAAGGTGTCGGAAAGTCCCGTCCATCTTCAGGTTGGTGGGAGTGTAGGTGGCCACGTACTGGGTGCGCAGCTCGTCTTCAATCTCCTGAAAAGCCGCTTCGAGCTTTTTGCCGTTATTGCCCACATCGATCAGCCGGCCGCCGGTCTCCTCGGTCAGCTTCTTCATGGCCGAGTAGCCGCTGTAGCCGAAGCCTCCGTAAAAACCCCGATCGGCAATCAGAATCACGTACACCAGCACGTTGGACTTCTGTGCCGCGGCAATCGCATCCTGGATCTTTCTGCTGCTGCCCTCGTCCTCGCCATCGGTGAGCAGGATCATCGCCTTGCGGCCCGACTCCTGTGTCATCTTCTCGTTCGAGGCCAGGTAAACCGCGTCGTAGAGAAGCGTTCCCTTGGGTGTTCCGTAGGTGGGCACGGTTCCGCCGCCCGCACCGGGAATACCCGCAGCTCCGTTGCCGCCGGCGGTGTTGATCTCCGCCTTGTTCATGGCGCGCGTCAGAAGGCGCGGGCTGTTGGTGTAGTCCTGCAACAGGTCCACATCCACGTCGAACGAGAGCAGAAACGCCTCGTCCTTCTGGCGCAGCACGCGCGAAAGAAACTGGCTGCCTACGTCCTGCTCCAGCGGCAGCACCCGCTGCTGGCTGCCCGAGGTGTCAAGCAGAATACCCAGGGTGATGGGCTGCTGCGTCTCGGCCACAAAGCTCTTCAGCGTCTGCGGCGCCTTGTCTTCGCTGATGGTGCAATCGTCCTTGGTCAGGTGCGGGACCAGGTTGCCCGACTTATCCTTCACGGTAAAGAACACGTCCACCAGGTTGACATTGACCTTGAACGTGGCTGTTGGAATGTCTTCAGCTGCTGCGGCGGGCGCATGACTCACCGGGGGAGCATCGGGAGAAGGCGCAAGCTGAGCCCATCCTGCCAGGGAAAATCCCGGAAGGCCAAACAACAAGGCGGCAATTCCGAACCGCACGCGCATTCTGGTCATATAGACGAAATCCGGCCCTCGAAGAAAGCATACGCGAACTGTTTCCGGCGCGCCGGACAACCTGCGCGCGTCTGGCGCGTCTGATACTCTGACGAATGCGATACTGCTTTCGTCAGTTGTTCTTGTTTTCAGTATTCAGTTGCCTGTCGATTTCCTCCTTCCGGCATCCAATTGAATACTGAAGGTGGAATACTACTAAGGACTGACAAAGGTTGATTCGTCAGTGCTCTCGATTCAGAGGCCGGTTTTACTGACCGCTGAACACTGACCACTGGGAACACTGACCACTGGAGAAATACCTGTGAAGCTTGGTTTGAAAGCATTGGCGCTGGTGGCAATCCTCAATTTGAGCACGAGCCTGAGTCCGGCAGCGCTGGCCCAGCAACAGCCCCAGCAACAACAGCAGATCCCCGACGCCCCCGCTCCCCAGGCGCCTCAGCCACTGACCGGCGCGGACGGCACCCCGATTACCCCCGGCAAGGGTGTTGGCACTGAGCCAACCACAACCGGCTCGTCCTCTTCGACAACCGCCCAGCCGGCCCCCGCGGCCGCCTCCCCTACGATTACCCCGCCGCCCAAGGATGATGTGCAGGTCAATCCTCCCGCGGGAGCGGAAAAGCTCGCGACATTTCATCTCCAGGTCAACTTTGTTGAAGTCCCGGTTACCGTCAAGGACTCCAAAGGCAAACTGGTTGCCGGCCTCACCTTCCGCGATTTCAAGGTCTATGAAAACAACACCCGCGAGCCGCTGACGCTGTTCACCGTCGATCCGACCCCGCTGTCTGTCGTCTTTGTCGTCGACCAGAGCCTGACCTCCGACATTATGGAAAGGGTTAACAATTCTCTTGACGCCATCCAGGGCGCGCTCACCCCGTACGACGAACTGGCCGTGGTCACCTACAGCAACGGCACAACCGATCGCTCCGGCGGTTTCACCGGCGCACAGAGCGCCCGCGTTCCGTTTATCTTCTCCATGACCAAGGCGGCCGGCGAGGAGATCCTGGCGCCCGTCAACAGCGGCCCAATGGCCGGCTGCGATATCCGCGTCAACGGCAACTGCGCAGACCCCAACCTCCAGCCCGGACGCTCCACCGGCAGCGGCAGCGGCGTGATCACCATCCCCAAGGAAATCCACACTCTGAATGACGCCATCCTGGCCGCCGCCAAGGAACTGTCAAACCGGCCCAAGGAACGCCGCCGCATCATCTACGTCATCTCTGACGGCAAGGAATACGGCAGCAAGGCCACCATCAAGGAAGTGATTCGCTACCTTGAGACCAACCAGATCGCCGTCTACGGCACGCTGGTGGGCGACTCGGCGCGCTGGGGCGAGGGCTACCTGAGCCGCTTCCACCTGCCCTTCACCATGTACGACAACGTGCTCTACAAGTACATCGCCGCCACCGGCGGCACCGCCGACTCCGAGCGCGGTCTCAACGGCATTGAGAAAAGCTACCAGGAGATCGCCACCGAAGCGCGCAACCAGTACACGCTGGGCTACAACAGCCACGAGCCGGTCATAGACGGCAAGTTCCGCAAAATCGATGTGCGCGTGGAACGTCCCGGCCTGGACGTGACCGCGAAGGTCGGCTATTACCCCAACGCCCGGGATAACCAATAGAAGGTGAATGGCTCGGGAACGGCGGCCGGAATCGGATTGCTGTCCGCCGCCAGTTGGGGCGGCTCGGACTTTGCAGGAGGGTGGGGCGCACGCCGCGCTCCCGCCCTGCTGGTCGTAGCCTCCGGCCAGATCATCTCCCTGCTCCTGTTGCTCGCCATTTGCGGCGTCATGCATGTGCCACTTCCCGCCACGCGGTTTCTGGTCTACGCCGCCCTGGGCGGATTTGAAGGCGCGCTCGCGCTGGCTCTCTTTTATCGCGCCCTGGCCATGGGCGCCATGGGCCTCACCGCTGCCCTCACCGGCCTGCTGACCGCTTTGATCCCTGTTCTCTTTTCGATCCTTCAGGACGGCCTGCCCACCCCTCTTACCGCCGGTGGACTGACGCTCGGGTTGGCCGCCATTTGGCTCATCACCCGCCGCCCAACCGCAAGAGGGCCGGAAAACACCGCGCATGCCACACCGCCGGCCGCTCTGCTGCTGGGCGCGCTGTCCGGCATCGGCTTCGGAACCCAGTTGATCCTCTTCAAGACGGCGGGCACCGGCGGGATTCTATGGGCCATGACCTCGACGCGCGCCTCCGGCGTGCTTGCCCTGCTGCTGGTTCTGGCCCTCATGCCACCCAAAGCGCCCTGGCGCGGCTTTTGGCTTATCGGCATCCTGGCCGGAGCCCTCGATACCGCCGGTAACCTGTTCTTCCTTGAGGCTGCGCACTTTGGGCGGCTCGACGTAGCCGCGGTGGTCTGCTCTCTCTATCCCGGCGGGACTATTCTGCTGGCCGCCCTCGTTCTGCGCGAGTGGCCCACACGCCGCCAGTGGGCCGGCATCGCCGTTGCCCTGGCCGCCGTCGCGCTGCTTAGCGTTTAAGGCGCGACTTCCAGAAACGCACAAAAGGCCCGCGCATCGGCGCAGGCCTCTCGATTGGTTCCAGAATCACATTTCATGCCGCCGGAAATACAATCCGGCGGATCAGCCTTTGCGCAAAACCCTACTTCTGCTCAGCGGGGGCTGCCGGCGGTGGAGGAGGAGGCGGAGCGCTCTGCTGCACCACGGGAGGCGCAGGGGCCGGATCGGTCACGCCTTTGATGCCTTCCTTGAAGCCCTTCAGGCCTTCGCCCAGTCCCTTGCCAAGCTCCGGCAGCCGCTTGGCCCCAAAGAGCAGAAATGCAATCACGCCCAACACAATCAAATGCCAGGGCTGTAGAAGATCACCCATTTTTGTCCTCCACGCGCCGGAACGCCCGGCGCACGATCTCAAGAATCATTGTTGCACAAAGCCCCGTAATCCGGCAGAGACATACGTCACAGCAAAATCAGAACATTCCACCTCAGGTACGCACCGCGATCCTTATCGGATGCACCAAATCAGTGCCGATTCGCAGACTTTTTGCTTCCTGACCACGGATTACTGACAACTGACCACTGCCTTTAGTTCACTTGCGCCGGCTTGCCCAGCCGCTCCGTCACCATGGCGTAGAAGGCGCGCAGGTCTTCCTCTTCACCGATTGTCAGCCTGCGGAAGACCTTCATGAGCGGAAACAGTCTTGAACCGCGCACATCCACCGCGGGAACAGCCACCGCGCCGCCCGGGTACTGGGTCATCTCCCAGCCGCCGGCATAGCGCCTGCGCAGCACCTCGCCCATGTACGCGCCCCACAGCCGTACTTCAAAATCCACGTCCAGTTCGGGGCTCTCCCCCACCAGCACCAGGATCTCGTCCAGCGCGTCAATCGAGTCCGAGGTAAAGTCCAAACTCTGTCGGAACTCCGTCTTGGCCAGCTCCGCGGCGGCGCGGGCGTAACCCTCCATCATCTCTCCCAGGTCAGAGTAGTTGGTCGATTCCAGCCGTTTGCGCAGATCGGTGTGGCTTGACATACGTTCTTCAGAGTAAATCCTCTGAGCGGTGAAACAATGGATCAAAGGCAAACGTCCTGCCATCTATTAAGATCAGATTCATCCGTTCCCCGGAGGATACCGTTGAAGCACCTAAAATTCTTCGTCCTCGTCCTGTTGATGACCCTTGGCGCTTCCACCGCCAACTCTGCCGGCCGCGATATCTATCCTGACCCCGCCCAGGCAAAAGCCGACCTCGCCGCCGCCCTCAAGACCGCGGCAGCCACCCACAAGCGCGTCCTGCTCGACTTTGGTGGAAACTGGTGCGGCGACTGCCAGGTCCTCGACATCTACTTCCACAACCCGGAGAATCTGCCCATACTCGAGTCCAATTTTGTTCTGGTACATGTAAACGTCGGACACTACGACGCCAATCTTGACCTTGCCGACCGGTACGAGATTCCGCTGAAGAAGGGCGTGCCCGCCCTCGCAGTGCTCAGCGAACACGGAAAGCTGCTCTACAGCCAGCGCACAGGCGAGTTTGAATCCATGCGCCACATGGACCCAACTTCGGTGACCGGGTTCCTGGTGCAATGGAAGCCCGTCAAGCCCGGCTGCTCAGCCGTGATGGTGAACTGCTAGAGCCGCAACGCCCTCACCCAATCGGTTTGAGGTGCTTGGTATTTTGATAGGTATAGATAATCCGATGCGCCACGGTGATGGTCGACAGCACCGCAAGCACCCACAGCACCGGCGCCATCACGCCCCAATGGTTGAACAGCGCGCCCAGGATCACCAGCACGATCCGCTCTGGCCGCTCCATGAAACCCACCTTGCATTGGCCGATCAGCGCCTCGGCGCGGGCTCGCGTGTAGCTCACCATCAGCGACGTCACCATCACGAACGCCACCAGCACCACGTATCTGAACCTGTTGATGCGGCCGTAGTAAACCAGCAGGCCGAAGAACAGCACCACGTCGGAGTAGCGGTCGATCACCGAATCAAAAAATGATCCGAAGACCGTCACCTGGTTGTTCTTGCGCGCCACCCGGCCGTCCACCATGTCGAAGATGCCGGCGCCGAAGATCACCATTCCCGCGTAGAAGAACATGCGCCCGGAGTTGGCCGCATTGGCGTGCCCAAACAGGATTGCGGCCACGATATTGATGACCAGGCCGATAAACGTAAACACGTTTGGAGATATGCGGGTAAGGGCCAGGCCGTGCACGATGCGGTCAAGAAGCCAGCCGCATGCGCGGCCGAAAGCGCTGGTCCAGGTCATTCCAATCTTCCTTAATTACTTCTCTGCACCGGGGCCGGCGCTGTTTTCTTCGACGCCTTCGCCCGCTTCATCGTGAATCGTGATCAGCTTCAGAATCTCCAGCTCGCGCTTGCCGTTGGGGGTCACAATGGTGGCAATGTCGCCCACCCGCCTGCCCACAATGCCGCGCCCGATGGGCGAAGTGGTCGAAATAAGTCCCTTGGACACATCCGATTCCTCGCTGGTCACCAGCCGGTACACAATCTCTTCGTCCTTGGTGGAGTCAAACACCACCACGGTCGATCCAAACCCCGCCTTGTCCCTCGGAATGTTCGACAGGTTCACCAGTGAAAGCTCGGCCATGCGCCGCTTGAGCTGGCCCAGGCGTGCGTTCACAAAGTCCTGGCGCTGCTTCGCCATGTGATACTCGGCATTTTCCGAAAGGTCTCCCATGGCCACTGCTTTTTTGATCTCGGCGGGAAGCTCGTGGGCGAGCTCGTGCTCAAGGACAGCGATCTCTTCGAGAAGCTTTTTCTTTATATGCTCGGGCATCCATGGTCCATGGCGGCGAGCAGGGATGCTCATTCCGCGAAAGATGAAAGAACTTGACATCTCATTATACGCGGGGGAACGACAGGGGTCAGAGATCGGAGATCAGGGGTCAGAAACGGCAGCTAACACGACCTATCCAACATGACCTATCAAGCAGGTATCTTCCCATCGTCGCCCTCTGATCCCCGATCACTTGTCTCCGGCACCTGTTTTTCTGATCCCTGATCCCTGATCCCTGTTCCCTGCCTCTCCATAAACGACTGCAGAATCAGCGTCGCCGCCACCTGGTCAATCACTTCGCGGTGCTCCTGCCTTGGTCGGCCGGCTGCGTAGAGAATCTGGTGCGCTTCCTGCGAGGTCAGCCGCTCGTCCCAAAGGTGTATGGGCAGCCCGGTCAGCTCTCCCAGCTCGGCAGCGAAGACCTGGGTCTTCTCCGCCTGCGGGCTCAACTCGCCGGAAAGGTGCAGCGGATTGCCCACCACGATCGCCGCCACGCCAAACTTGCGCGCCAGCCGACCCAGCCGGCGCAGGTCCTCGCGCCGGTTGTGCTGCCGCTCCAGGGTCATCACCGGCTGCGCCGTCAGGCCAAGCTCGTCGGACACGGCGACGCCAATGCGGCGGTTTCCGATGTCCAGGCCAAGGTAGCGCGGACGGCTGAGAACTTGTGTTTCCAGGACTTCACTCCTCACGTTGATCTTAAGGCTCGGCAGCCTTCTCAAATGGCCAATTTGCGAACTTCATACCCGGTACAATCAAAGGAAGAGAATCCCGATAGGGAATTTGAGCGTCTTACATAGGAAGGATCGACAGCAACTGAATGGTTGTCCGCAGGCGGAAGAGCCGGAAAAAGAAGAAGAGTTCTGGCGCGGCGGGATTCCTGCTGTTGATATTACTCGGTTTAGCTCTCGCGGCGGGCGTAGGCGCGTGGCTGATTTTTGCGCCGTTTGGGCCCCGTCATGAAACCTTTGTCGAACTCGCGCCTGGGTCTTCGACCGTGCGCATCGGGCGTCAGCTGCAGGACGCCGGCGTGGTCCGGAGCCAGTTTGCGTTCGATCTGTTGCGCTGGATTAAACGGGGCAGGCTTCGCGCTGGGGAGTACCGTTTCGATCACCCCGCCCCGGCAAGCGAAATCTATGCCCGGATCGCGCGCGGGGACGTCTATACCAGAACGGTCGTGATTCCGGAGGGCGAGAGCATCTTTGACATCGCCGCCCGGCTGCAACAGGCCGGCTTTGGTCCCCGCCAGGATTTTCTGGATGCGGCAAGGGAGCAGGTCGGGCTGATATCCGACCTCGATCCCAGGGCAACAAGTCTGGAAGGCTACCTGTTTCCAGACACATATCATTTCGCCCGCAAGGCGACACCGGGCCAGATTTGTGCCGCGATGGTGCGGCGCTTCCGCGCGGTGGCCGCCCAGCTTGGGCTAAGGGAAGACGTGCACGCAGTGGTTACGATGGCTTCATTGGTGGAACGGGAGACGGCGGTGGATGCGGAGCGGCCTTTGGTGGCCAGCGTGTTCGTCAATCGCCTGAATAAGAAGATGCCGTTGATGACCGATCCGGCCGTGATTTATGGCCTGGAACTCGATGGCCGCTGGCGCGGAACGCTCTACGCCAGCGACCTGAAACTCGATACGCCCTACAACACTTATCTGCACGCCGGCCTACCGCCTTCGCCCATCGCAAACCCTGGCGCAAAGGCGCTCCGCGCGGCCATGGATCCGGCGCACACCGACTACCTCTACTTCGTGGCCTCTGGGGCCAATCCGCAGGGACGCTCACTTTTTGCCAGCACGCTTGAGGAGCACAACCACAACGTGGCCGGCTACCGCCACGCGCTGAAACAGAAGGCAGGCGGACGATGAACCACCGCGCCTTCAGTTCCCGCACCCTCGCCGCCGCTGCGCTCGCCTTGCCGCTGGTGCTGAGCGGCTGCTCGTTGTTTCCCACCACGCGCAAGCTGCCCGTGCCCAAACCGCCGCTGGTCACGCAGACTGTCTCCGCGGAAGACCTGGTCGCCAGTGTCGATAAACGCTGGGATGCGCTGACGACGCTGACGGCAACCGTCGAGATCCAGGCCAGCGTGATGAAGTCCAAAGAGGGCCTTGCCAAAGACTACCCAACGCTCCACGGCCACATTCTCATGCGCAAGCCGGCCGATCTGCGCGTCGTGGGCCAGTATATCGGCGTGCGGTTCTTTGACATGGCCACCGATGGCAAGACCTTCACCCTGTCCATCCCGCCGCAGAGCAAGGTGATTGAAGGTTCGAACGCGGTGAACAAGAAGTCCGCCAACCCGCTTGAGAATTTGCGCCCGGATTTCTTCTTTGATGCCATGCTGGTGCGCGGCATTGATCCGGAAGATGATTACGAGGTTACCGCCGACACCATCACCGTCGAGGACTCAGCGCGCAAGCATCTCTATTCCGTACCCGAATACAAACTGAACATCATGCGCCGTAAGGGCAACGGGCACGAACTCGAACCGCGCCGTGTCGTCTACTTCCATCGCGACGATTTGCAGCCCTATCAGCAGGACATCTACGACAGCAACGGCAACCTCGTAACCCAGGTGACCTACGCCGGCTATCAGGACTTTGACGGCAGCAAGTATCCATCCTCCGTGGTGATTATGCGCCCCTTGGAAGAGATCCGCATCACGCTCTCCGTCGACAGTGTGAAGGAGAATCAGCCGCTTCCCGACAACCAGTTCGTCGTGCCGATTCCTGATGGAGCTAAGATTCAGAAGATGGAATAAAAGAAGGGCTTGAGATTCTGCACAAAAAGAACGGAGGCCGCACTGGCCTCCGCTCCTTTTGATAGCCGCGTCGGCAATTGCCGGACGCAACCGGTATCACGTTGATCGTCCAATTAGGCGGAAGCGCCCTCAATGTTGTCGACATGGATCAGCTTGGCATCCTGATCAAGCCGCCCGGTCACCTTTACCTGCTTGCCTTCAAAGGGCTGAGCCTTCGAAGCGTCGTCCAGCTTGTAGACCGATCCAGAACCATCGCGCAGCGAAAATGAATCGCCGTCGCGAACCACGGTTCCGGTAAAAGTTGTGGACTTCGTCGCATCCGGCTGTGTCTGGTCCGGAGCCGGTTGAGTATGGTCCGGCGTCGGCTGCGGTTGCGGTGGCTTTGGTTCCTGAATCATCGTGCCGGAATTTCCGATCGCAGCCAACGGCAGTGCCCAGGTTTGAACGCCCGTGAGGGCAAGCGCGCCCAGGGCTGCGCTGAGAGTAAGTGTTCTCTTAATGTTCTGCATGAGTATTTTCCTCCGGGGGATTTGGCCTTTCCTCGTGCGCCCGACAGCTTGCACTCGAGTTACCAAAACCCCGGAGGGTTGAAAGTATGCGAGTTAGCTTAAACCTCTTCTGGAAAGCCTGTAAAAACTACCCGGCATGTGAAAAAAGGCTATAGCTGAATCTTCCAGGAGGCGTCTAACTCCTACTTACTCGCCCCAGCCGTTCCATGCATCAGCGTCTGATAACGTCGCGCATATTCCGCTTTGTAATCGGCGACCGCGCGGTCATAACTCATCTGCGGTGTGTCCGGCTTCACGGTCCAGCGCAGGCGAATCTCCTTTGTATCCGGCGCGACAGAAGTCATTCCATCGGCAATCTTCATCGCTTTCCCGTCTGCAGTTGCTCTTTCAACACCCAAAAACCACGGAAGATGAACCACAATCTGCTTCGGTGAGCCCGTAAAGTTCGTCTTCAGATGAAGCACCGCCTCATTCGCGGCTGGCTGCTCCAGTGTGAATCCGACTGTCCCAAAGTAGGTGGGAGCCTGGCTCACCGCAATCGTCTTGCCCTTCCCGATCCAATCCGGTGAAACCACGCTGAGCAGGTGCAGCTGATCTCCATCCTCGCGCACCAGCATCGTCCGAAGCAGCGTCCGGTACTCGGCCGCAAACCAGCCATGCGGTGCGAGGTTGTCTTCAAAGTTGCGATCGCCCCACGGCAGTATCGCAAACTCGAACCCCGCCTGCGTTGAACTGGTGTGCACCAGCAGCGAGTAAAACTCGTTCAGAGCCTGCCGCTGGTCTTCAGGATCGCTGCGGATCGCCTCCGTCATGGTGTTTTTGATGGTCAGGTAGTGGTGCAGGAATTCGCCGTTGGCATAGGTCATGATCCCCTCGGCGTACTTGGCCTGCGTGGCCTTGAGCGTCGCCGTGACCCGCGGGTCGTGCGCATCGAGCGTGGGCTCGGGAACCACGGCCAGCAAATTCCCCCAGTCGTAGCCGCCCTTTTGCCCATCGAGCGCCGGAGGAATATAGCCCTGGTTCTCACCCGCACGCTCATCGAGCACTTTGAAGAACGCCTGCTTGTAGTCGTCGTATTCGCTCTGCCAGTTTGTTGCCAGGTCCGCATGGCCCGTCTCTTTGGCCATTTGAATGGCCAGCTTCAATCCGGAGAGCGCCAGGAAGTTATAGCCGGTCAAATGCCCCGGAACATATTCGTTGTCGCGCACATCGCTGGCCGGCATAATGTGCAGCGGATCGGCCGCCCGTGCCTGCTTGAGCCAGTCCACCGCGCGCGCAATCTGCGGCAGCGCCCACTCGGCAAAATCCCTGTCGTGCGTGATGCGATAGTGCTGCGAATAACCCCACACCGCCTCGCCCCAGCCGTCATACTGCTGTTCCTGGGAGAGAAAATTGCCATCCGGCTTCTGCGACTTCGCAAAGAACTCCAGGTCCTGCTTCGCGATGTTGGGATAGCCGGTCACGTCATAGCTGTGCGCTATGTCCGCGCCGTCGCGCAAATAGAAGCTGTGGTAGTGCAGCTTGTTGACCGTCTGGATGTAATCAGGGCCAATGTGGTCGCGGGCCAGCAGGTCATACATCAGGCTGGCGTCAAAGGTCCACACCGCCTTTTGTTCCGGCAGGCTCACCTGCATGCCCTGCTTGAACATGTCGTTCCAGAAGTGCACTGTCTGCGCGTGCGCCCCATCAAATCCGGCCTTCTCAATCTCGGCAATCTCCGCCGCATCCGCCGTCGGCACCACCGGCATCTTGAACTCGAGAGTGCGCTCCTTACCCGGCCCGAGCAGTTCCGAGTAAGTCACGATGCCCACCGGCACCGTGGGATCGACATTGAGCTTCATCGGCTTGCTTATGTCCTGCGGGTAGTTGTAACGGCCGTGCAGCGTGAATCCGCGCGAGACATAGCCCTCCGGAAATGTATAAAGCAAACGCCCGTCGCGCAGAAAGTTGCCGCCGTCGAATGAGTAGACCCAGTCGGCGCTGAACTTCTCGCCCAGCTGGCGATAGTCGCCGGGAAACCTGCCTTCGCGCGGCCGGTCAAAGCGGTTATCGCCGTGGGGTGCTCCAGTGTTGTTGGGCGCGTCGTAGCGTATCCCCGTTGCCAGAATTGCGCGTGTTGCCTGGCTGCCCGTGTTCTTCATCGTGATGCGGATGAAGTTGACCAGCGGACCCGTCGGCTCGCCATCCCGAATCTCCTTGGTCGCGGCCAACATCGTGAATTCATACTTCACTCCATCGCGCTCAAACTGGTATTGGATAATCGGCAGCCGCCCGTCTTCCAGCGTACGCAGGCGAACGCTGGTCGGCTCCAGCTCCGGCCCGGCAAAGAACATCAGCTCGCCGAAGCCGGTCCGCAGGTAGCCCTCGGGCGTAATCTCAGTAGCCGCCTCGGCATCCATCACGCCGATCTCGTCAGTGGGTTTGGAAAAGTAAGAGAACGGCTGGCCGGCCTGGTCAATGGATGGCGAGACCATCTGGGCATGAAGTTTTGCGGCGGGCTCGATCACGAACGGAAGGAGGGTAAGGAAAGCGAGGGTCTTGCGGATGTTTTTCATTTCAGCAGAAAGCGTAAATCATCGCGTTGGGAACCCGCGATGAAGTTTTGCAAGCAGCTTTGAACCAGTGATATGTGTAGAAAATGCTCTAATTCGCGCCGTGAAACACCTGGCTCAGGTCCGAACGCCCCGTTCCCGACGCATAATAGGCCGCCCAATAGTAGGGATGGCGATAGCGTGCGTCGCGAATCAGCGATTGCCGCGCGGATGTGAGGGCCTGCGGAACCGTGAGGCCTCTGGCCAGGCCGCCATAGAAAGCGTCCATCATGGGAACGGCCGAGCCGGAGTCGATCTGCCAGCGCGTTGCCACCACATCCGGCACGCCGAGCGCGGCCAGCGTGCCGACAATGTCGCCCATGCCGTGATTCCAGCCCTCTTCTTTCTTGCCGGTGGAACAGGCGGAAAACACCGCCAGCCGCGTGGCTCTCGGCGGATGCTTGCGAAAAACAGCGCTGTCCAGATAAGGCTTGTCCTGGCCCAGATCCTTTTGGCCAGGCGCGATCTTGCCGGGAGCCAGCAGCAGGCGCGTGCCGCCGTCCTGCTGTGCCGCGTGGCCGGCGAAATGAAACGTGGTGGCCGTCGAAAGCCGCATGGCGACCTCCGGCTCGGTTGCGTCCGTAGCCAGCAAGAGATTGGGATCGCTTCCAAACCTGGCGACTGCCCTGGCCTCGTCCAGAACCTCGGGCAGAAAGGGATTTTCGCCGCTGGCTACCGAAGCGCCCACAATCAAAGGCTTCCCAACCGCCTGCGCGGTGCTTCTTGCCGCCCCTGCCGTTCCCCGATCCAGCAGCAGCGACGGCGACTCTTCAAGATTGAATCGCAAGCCGATTGGGCCCGCTTCCGTCTCCACCGAAGGCCAGGGAAGATTGCCCAGCAACGGATCGGGTTCAAGCAGCAACTCACTCTTTCCGCCTCCGTCCTGAGCGTCCAGTTGCGCAAGCAGGATGCCGCCCACCTTGCGCGCCGCACGATCCACCGCGCTCACAGGCGTCGCCGGCGAACTCACGGCAAACTCGAGCGGCGCTGCGGCCGCCAGCAGATCCTGGCGGCTCACCGGCACATCCTTCCACTCAACGCCCTGCGATGTTGCCCGGTAAAGCAGCAGGCGATCGAGCAGCACAATCTGACCGAGCAGCCGATTGTCCCCAAGCCTGCTCATCGCTTCCGCAAGCCGCGGCTTCAAGCAATCCATCCCCTTGTTGGGACACACCGGCGCCGCCTCCCCGAGAATGCGCAGCCGGTAACGCTCCCACAGCGCCAGAATATCTTCGCCGGGCCGGCCCTGCGCCAGCCACACCCCGGCCAGCACCGCATAGAGCTCGCGGTCCTGTTGTGCCAGCACAATGCTGTCCGCACCGCCCCCGCCAGCCAGCCGCTCTTCATCCAGCAGCGCCTCACGCACCGTGCGCTCGGCTATCTCCGGATGGCCCTCGGCAAGATCCAACTGCCCGCGCGCCACCGCGTATTCCCGGCGATGGTAGGAGTTGTTTTCCCCGTCCATATGCCGGATCGCCGAGTCCAGCACGCGCGAGGCCGCCGCCAGGTCGTGCCGCTCCAGGTAGAGCTTTGCCATGGCGTTTTCGTTCTCCGCCAGAAATCCCTGAATCGACATTTCGCCGCCATTTTCAGCCAGCTCGGCCTGCGCCACCTTCACCTGTTCCTGTGCCTCGTTGATCGCTCCGGCGCGAATCGCAGCCGCTGCCAGGTTGAGCCGTTCGGTCGGAATCAAGGCCCGGCTCGGCGTCATTTTCAACACGCCGAGCACCTCCCGCTGGGTTGCAAGCGCCACTCGCAGCCAGGGCGTGGCATGTTCCACCTCATACAAACCCGACAGCGTGGCATAAAGCCGAATCGGCGGGTAGTCGCCGGAATAGAAACGCTTTACCGTCGCCATTCCGTCCCGCCACGCAGCCTCGGTATCTCCGGTATCCACTGCCGCCGAGCCAAGCATAATGCGCGCGCGCAGTTCAAGCAGTGCGTACTTGCTCCCCTCGGCCAGCTGTTCGGCATTCAGAAACGCAGGATTCTCCTCCTGCACGCTTCCCGGTTGGGGATCGCAGATGATGTCCTGGGTAAGATCCTGGATCTGGATCCAGGCAAACTGCGGATTTCGTCCCAGCAGCGGATGCGCAGCCGCATAACACCCTGGTATATCGGAAGAGCGCAGCAGCGCATAGGACCGCTCCACCAGGGCACGGTCTTCGCCGGCCGTGTTCCCCAGCGTATGAAACAGCGTTCCCGCCAGCGCCGTCTGCTGCTGCGCCATCAGGTAATCGCCCTTCACATCGGCATCGATGGCCAGCGCCAGCAAACGCATCGCCCGTATGTATTTCAGATTGGATTTTGAGGAGTTTGGCGGGAGGGAATCGGGAAGAAGCAGTTCAGTCAGCCAGGGATCTTGATGATTCAGTTCGAGCGAGGCGGCAAGAGCGTGAAGCAAGGTGCGCGCCGCCCGGCAGTTTTCCGGGCAGGCTGCGATGCATGGAGATCCCCGCGAGCAATCCACCGGCATGGGAAATGCGGGATTGAGCATCTTGGGAAGCAATGTGCTTGAAAGCTCTTCGTCGATTGCGCCCAGCGTCGCCGGATTGACCGCCAGCGCCAGCATCGCCTCCGGAGTGGCCAGGTGCTGTTCCATGCGGCTCTGGTGCGTTTTCATCTGGTTCAATTTTTCTTCCAAAGCCTGCAACCGGCGACGACCGTCGGCCAGCCACTTCGGGTCGCGCTCAAAGCGCAGATAGCGGTTCCAGGTCTCTACGGCATTCATCACCTGGCCGCGATCTTCCATCGCCACAGCCTCGTTGAACAGCACCACCGGGTCGCCGGGAGCAAGCTCATCGGCGTGGCGAAGATATTCAAGAGCCGTGGTGCGATCGTTTTCGCTGCCGGTGCTCGATCCTCGCTGAAAGTAAGCCGCGGCATCGTCCACCAGAAGGCCTGAGGTCACCGGACCCGCCGCAATCAGTCGGTCCAGAATGTCGATGGCCGGATCGTACTTCTCTTCCAGGATGTCGGCGCGGGCCTCCAGTTGCAGCCAGTGCGGATCTTCCGGCGCATTCTCCAACTGGCGCTCAATGCGCGCCCGAGCATCCAGCAGTCGCGCAGATTCGTGGCTCGCCGAGCCGCCGCGCAGATGGGTCTGCGGCGTCACATCGGCAAATCCGGCATCGGGCATGCGCAGCTGGAAGATGCGGTCGTGGGTATAGGCCTCGGCCAACAGCCGCTCCGGCGTATTGGCGTGCTGCCACCACAATCCCGCTCCAACCGCCAGCAGGAGCGATGCCGCCAGCCCCACACCCGACCAGAGGTAGAGGCGCGGCGTCCTGCTCGAAGCAGCTGAACGGCGCGGGGTGCGCGCCAGCTCCGCAGCCAGCTCGTGTTTCCATTCCGCGGACGCTGAAGCCAGCTTGCTCAGCTCGGCCGCCTCTTCCGCCGTAGCATCGGCCGTGAGCAGGCGCAGGCGCTCCGCACAGTTGCCACATTGCGCCGCGTGCGCCAGCAGAACCTCAATCCTGGCGTTTTGCCTGGCATCGGAGGTTTGCGGTCCCAGCAGCACCAGCCACGCGCCCAGCTCAGGACAATCCTCCGAGCCGCCCTTGCGCGCAGCGGTTTTTCCCTCCTCGGAAGCGCGGCCACGGGAGTATTGCCCGTCCATCAAATCGTCCAGCGCCTTCGCCAGCGGGTCTCTCCCCAAAAAATCGGAGTCCGCATCGCCTTTGCGAGGAGTGGGTTCGCCTTCCGGGTTTGTGTAGTCATTCATATCCGCACTCTATTTAACGCCAATCCCCGTTACATTCCTTTCACAGATGCGCAGGCCGCATCAGCCGGTTTCAGCCTGCTCCTCCGGCCTTCGATTTTCGATTTCGCCGCGCAGCCATTTTGACACCCGCCGCAGCGCGCTCTCCACGCCCTTGGCAGTGAGCCCGGACGCCGACAATCGGGCAATCTCCTCGGCCGTAAGCCCTTGCAAATAATAGAGCCAGAAGACTGAGCGATCGCGTTCGCTGATCACCTGCGGCGCCGCGCAAAGCTTCTCGTCAAGCTGCGACAACAGCACCGAACGGTGCATCCGCGCCGACTCATGGGTGCTGGCCAGGGGAAACGTTGTCCCGTCCTCCACCAGCGCCATGGTCACAACTTTTCCACCGCGCTTCTCAGAGTAGAGACGGCGGAAGTAGTCGTTGGCAACCGAGGAGGCTACCAGGCGCAGCAGGCCCAGAAACGAGTCTTCGCCGCGCGGCTCAAAATCCCTCAGAATCCGCCGCTCCTGCTCGCAAAGTTTCAGGAAGACTTCCTGCACAATGTCGTCTACGGTTCCTTGTGAAGAACCGCTGGACCACATCCGCGCAATACGCATCACCACCAGGGATGCCAGGGGTGTACAGCGGCGCAGAAACTCCTCCCATTCCGCGGCATCCGCGGACTGGGCACAGGCCTTGGCCAAATCGTTGACTGACTTGCGAATCGCTTCCATCGCGTGGGAGACCAGTTTACCCCACAGCTGCCTCACTAGTTATTTGTTTGTGAATTCTCCACCGCCTAACAGGCGGTGGCTTCGGGTTACGGCTGGAAGCCGGATTGATCGGCCCTGCGGCCGATTACACCACGTTAAAGTCATCGTCTGGCTCGGGGGGCTTTTGCTCCT
>JBEKDE010000041.1:0-41285 GCA_050014515.1 Occallatibacter sp. | reverse complement strand
CGCCGATGGTCTCGATGGCGCGCTTGTCCAGCTCGCAGCTCTCCGCAAACCTTGACCAGTCATGCCGGAAGGCGGTGTGGATGACGGCATCCGCCGCGGCTGCTCCGCTGCGCAGACTCTCCAGGTCGACCAGGTCACCTCGATGCGCCTGGGCGCCGGCTGCTTCAAGCGACTTTGCGCCGGCGTCCGATCGCGTCATTCCAAGTACGTGATGGCCTGCGCCAACGAGTTCTTTCACGATGGCGGAACCGATGAATCCACTGGCTCCGGTAACGAATATGCGCATATCTGCCTCCCTAATCCCATTCGAGCTAAGATTGACCAATGGATGCCGTCTCAAATAAAACGGAGATTGCCTCCGTATGAATAGATAATCGGAGGCAGCCTCCGGATGCAAGAACTTTGATGACGATCAAGAAGAGTTCGACGACCGCCCGAAGACCGCGCACGGACGCGCTGCGCAACCGCGAGCGCATTCTTGAAATCGCGAAGGCAAGCTTTACCCGACACGGCGCTAATGCCAGCCTGGAAGAGATCGCGAAGCAGGCCGGTGTTGGAACTGGTACTCTTTATCGCCATTTTCCTACGCGCGATGACCTGATCGAAGGTGTTTACCGGAACGAAGTGGAGAAACTCGCGGCGGCCGCGGCCCGTTTTGCCGAGACCATGTCCCCTCTCGAAGCGCTTCGGGCCTGGATGCTGCTGCTGGTCGATTACATTGCGGCAAAGCACATCATTGCGCCTGCTCTCAATACCATTGCCGGGGGCCCGTCCAGACTTCATGAAGGTACTCGCAGCCTGATTCAGGGCGCGATCGATGGGCTGGTGAAGCGGGCTAAGAGGAGTGGCGAACTGCGAAGAGATCTGGATGCATACGACCTGCTTCGAGCTCTAATCGGCGTCTCGCATGTTGGCTCCGGCGCTGACTGGCAGCAAAGCGCCAGGAGACTGGTGGACATACTCATCGCAGGCTCACGCCCACCCAAATAAATCGCGTCGCGCTTTACCGAATCTCCTGGCATCGGACATCCGTGCGTGCTTCAAACTACTGCGACAGTAAGAGCCGACGGGTGTCCTGGCGCTGTTCCTCCAGGGCTGGAGCATTTTCGGAATACATATAGACTTTTTCAGTACCGTGAAAGGTGGCTTTTTCTTGAGGAAAAAGCCACTTGAGTGTGTGCTTTCGGTCTGCACCAATCCCGAAAATGCTATATGTAATGAACTTACGGAATCCCTGCCACGCTGACCCGTGGAGATAACAACCGCTGCGCCTACGGCGCGTGCGACGGGCTGCTGCCTGCATAGGTTGCTTCAACAAGAGGACCCTCTGAGCGGCCACAAACCATAGAGCCTCCGGCTGTGCCCGAAGTTATTTTCTAGCGGACGCGGAGGACGATGATGGTTTCGTCGTCGAAGCGGTCGTGGTCGCCTTGGAACCGTGAGACGTCGGCCAGGATGGCGTCGGCGATGTCTTGGGCGGGAAAGTCGCGGTGGGAGCAGAGCAGGCCGGAGAGACGGTCTTCGCCGTACATGTCGCCCTGGGCATTTTCGGCGTCGAGAATTCCGTCGGAGACAAAGACGATGGCGTCGCCGGGCTGGGTGGCGACGGTCAACTCTTCATAGGTCACGTTGGGAAACATGCCCAATGGGAAGCCTTCGGCGCGGACGGTGACGGACTGGCCGGCGCGGCAGAAGATGGGCTGAACTGCGCCGGAGTTGGCTACCTGCAGCGTCTGGTTTTCGTCATTCCACAAAGCAAATAACAGGGTGACGTATTGCGAGTCGAGCTTGCGCTCCTGCAATGCGTCGTTGAGCGCGACAAGCATTGCCGCCGGCTCCGGTTCCTGCACAGCAGCCGAGCGCATGATGCCGCTGACCAGCGCGGCGAAGAGCGCGGCAGGTGCGGCTTTTCCGCTGACGTCGCCGAGGACGATGGCGGTGCGGTTGGGGCCGTAGTCGACGAAATCGTAGAGGTCGCCGCCGATGGTGCGCGCGGGTAGAAAGCGGACGGCCATATCCGCATGGGGGTGGGATGGCGCGACGGGCGGCAGCAGTCGAAGCTGCACTTCGCGGGCCATGGCGATGTCTTTTTCGAGCTGCGCCTCCTGGCGGCGGACGGCCTGGTAGAGACGCGCGTTTTCAATGGCGATGGCGACCTGTGCGGCAAGCGTGGTCAACATGCGCTCGTGCTCTTCATGGAAGAAAGCGTTGCGGGTGTGTTCGAGGTCGAGGACGCCAATGATCCGGCCTTTGTAGAAGAGGGGCACGATCAGCTCGGAGCGCGTCTCGGGGTTCATGGGCAGATAGCGCGGATCCTTGCGGACATCGGGGACGTTGACTGGACGCCATTCACGAACTGCTGCGCCGACCAGGCCGGTGTTGATGGAGATGCGGCGGGCAGGGGCGTGTGTGTATCCGAAACGCCAGGCATAGCGGGTGATGAGTGTCTCGCCCTTTTCATCAAGGAGCATGACGGTGAACATCTGGTAGTCGATCAAGCGGCGGAGGAGCTGGCCAACGCGCTCCAGCAGCGGGTCAAGCTCGAGGATGGAGATCAGCTCGACGGAGATTTCGTTGAGGACTTCGAGGGTCTGCGCCTGGCGGGAGACGCGGGCGTAGAGGCGCGCGTTCTCAATGGCCTGGGCGATGCGGGAGGCGGTGAGGGTGAGCAGGTGCAGGTGGTCGGGGCGGAAATAGTTGGCTTCCGGGCTCTCGATGTCCATGACGCCGATGAGGCGGTTTTTGGCGATAAGGGGAATTGCCAGTTCGCTGCGGACATCGGGATTGGCGGGGAGGTAGATGTCGGAAGTGGAGACGTCGTTGAGCAGGATCGGCTGGCGGGTGAGGGCTACCTGGCCGACAACGCCGCGGCCAAGAGGCACACGGGTGCGCTCGGTCTGCGGGGTGTGGCCGATCTGGAAGCGCATGCGCAGCTCGTGAGTCCGGTCATTGAGCAGCAGGATGGCGAAGATGCGGTAGGGAACGATGGTGCGCACCAGCTCGGAGGTGCGGTTGAGCAGGGTTTGCAGATCCAGCGTGGTGTTGAGGGTTTCAGCCATCTGCGCCAGGTAGGCTATGTCGGCGGTTTCAACACGGACGTTGACGGGGTCGAGATGAGCCCATGGGTTGGCCTGGGCCGCGGGGCGGTAGTCGCCCTCGAGGTCGGACTGGTCGGGCGGGGATGGGGGACGGGAGGGCATGGGGGCGCAATAGGAATGATAGCGGATGGGAAGGGCAGGGACTAAGGGAAGAAGGGAACAGATGTCAATTGGGACAGTCGGCGGCTGTCGCTGAGGCACTGTCAGTGGAAAAGGCTGGGCTGGCGAGGATTGACACCAGCCCATGATGCTGGATTCGGGTTATTCGGCTCCCAACTCGCGGACGATGGCTACCGAGGCTGAAGCGCCGATGCGGTTGGCGCCGGCGTCGAGCATGGTGCGCACATCGGCTAGGGTGCGGATGCCGCCTGAGGCTTTGACGCCGGAGCGTGCGCCGGCTACGCCGCGGAGCAGCGCGACATCGGCTGCGGTGGCGCCGCCGGTCGAAAAGCCGGTTGAGGTCTTGAGGAAATCCGCGCCGGCCTGGATGGCGATTTCAGCGCCGCGCAGCTTTTCTTCGACGGACAGGAGGCAGGTTTCCAGGATCACCTTGAGCAGCGCGCCGTGGTGATGGGCGACCGTGGCAGCCGCGTGGATGGCGTGGTGGACGGCTTGGTGATTTCCGCTCTTCAGGTGGCCGATGGGGATGACCATATCGAGTTCGCGCACACCGAGGCGAGTGAGCGCGGCGGCTTCCTGGCGCAGAGTAGAAACGAGCGATGCGCCGAGAGGGAAGCCGATGACTATGCCGACGGGAACGCCGGTGCCGGAAAGCAACTCAACGGCAGTCGAGGCCCAGATGGGGTTGACCATGGCGCAGGCAAAGCGGTAGCGGATGGCCTCGTCGCAGAGGTTTTCCACCTGGTGCCGGGTCGCGTCGGGCTTCAGCAGGGTGTGATCGATGACAGCGGCGAGGTTTTGCCAATTGGATAGGGCGTGGGCTGAAAAGGCGGCTGAATCGAATGTTCCGTGGTCGAACTCGAGATCTGAGGGTTGGATAGGCGTAATTGCAGCCATGCAATGCTCCTTACAGTGAAAAACGGCAAAGAAAATGCCAATTACCTATGCCGCTCTCGGGGGCGGCTTACGAGTTACTCTCCGGGATTGAGTATAGTTCTTCGCGCAGATCCGAGCCAAATGAATGGACGCCGAAAAGTTGCCCGGAGTTGCCAAATTGGGGCTAATTTAACCCATAAGTTGCAGGCGGACCGGCAACGGTGCTGGACGGTTCGAGATGGAAGGGGTCTGTTGGCTCGCTGGGTGATCTTATTCGGGGTGGTCGGGGGACATCAGGCAGATGTCGGGGAGGTTGCGGTAGCGCTCTGCGTAGTCCATGCCGTAACCGATGACGAACAAATTGGGGATGGAGAAGCCGACGTAATCGGCCTCGATTTTTTCAAGACGGCGCGAGGGCTTGTCGAGAAGCGCGGCGATGCGGAGGGTCTTGGGATGGTGCTGGAGGAAGACTTTGCGCAGGTAAGACAGCGTAAGACCGGTGTCGAGGATGTCTTCGACGATGAGTACGTTCTTGCCCTCGATGGGCTCGTCCAGGTCCTTGATGAGCTTGACGGCACCGGAGGAGCGCTGGCCCTTGCCGTAGCTGGAGACGGCGACGAAGTCGAATGTGGCGTCAACTTGCACGTTACGGGCGAGATCTGCCAGAAAGGGCGCCGCGCCCTTGAGGACGCCAACCATGACCAACTTTTCGCCGTTGAGGTCGTTGGTGATCTGCGCGCCGATTTCAGCGACGCGCTCGGCGATCTGCTGGCGGGTATAGAGGACTTCAAGGCCCTGGTAGGTGATAGTAGCCATGGACAAGAGTATCGCCTACTTTCGGGGAAAGCAGGCAACGGTACCTGTGCAAAATTATGCGGGCAGGAAGCGGATCCCTGGTCTCAAAAGCGAGACTTGAGGCACCCGCGGACTTTCCGGCTTTCTGCGTCGCCCCTACGGGGCTCAATCGCAAAATCCGACCTCATGCCCCACGATGAAGCGCGGGGCTAACAAACTTTGCGCCTGCGGCGCGCAAAAAATGAGCCTCTAATATCTACAAATTCACTCGTGCGATTGCCATGGGTTTCGCGCACGAGTGCGGCTTTTGGACGCCTCGCACGTCTATACTTGAGAAGAGATGATTCCTTATATCCACATCGGGCACTTCAGCATTCCGACCTTCGGATTGATGCTCTGGCTGGCAGCCGTGGCGGCTGCTTTTGTGATGGACCGGGGCTTCAAGCGGGCTGGGCTGCGGACGGACGGCGAAGGACCGGACGCGGTGGGCATGGTGGCCATCGCGGTGGTGCTGGGGATTGTGGGCGCCAAGCTGTGGCATGTGCTGGATACGCCGGTGGAGTTTCGCGACTACGGCTGGCGGGTGCTGTGGGATTCGGCTGGATTTGCGTGGTTTGGTGGGCTGCTTTTTGGGATTTCAGCACTGCTGTTTCAGGGATGGTGGGCCAAGGTTGGCGCGCTGCGGACGCTGGACCTGGCGGCTCCGGCGGCGGCGATTGGCTATGGCATCGGGCGCATCGGGTGCTTTCTATCGGGGGACGGCTGCTATGGGATTCCGACGAATCTTCCCTGGGGCATGAGTTTCCCAAACGGCATTGAGCCGACGTTTGTGCGGGTGCATCCGACGCCGCTGTATGAGCTGGCGGCGGGGTTGGCGATTGGCGCATGGCTCTGGTGGCGGGGGAGCAAGCCGCGGGGCACCGGCGCGATTGTGGGCGAGTACCTGCTGCTGAGCGGAGTTGCTCGTTTTCTGGTTGAATTTCTGCGCCGTAACCCCAAGGTTCTTTGGGGTTTATCGAATGCGCAACTGGCCAGTGCGGGATCGGTTGTGGTGGGGATTGCGCTGATCGTGTGGGCGTCGAGACGGCCGGTTTTGGAGCCGGTTACGGGCGAGGTTGAGGCGGCTGGGTAGGGCTGGCTCGACTCGAAATCAAGAAAACTTAGTCAAACGTGGGAATTTTCCGGGTGGATTTGGTCCGGGGCGGAATTTTCAGCTCGACGCCGCCCAAACGGCGCCACCAGCCTGCGAATGGCTGTTCCAAAATCTTCTTCAGCGCCTGCTGAGGGCTTATCTTCTCCGACCAGGATGGCGAGACACGCGCGGGCTTCGGCTTCCATGGAGCGGCCGTTCAGGGCGGCGCGGACCTGGAGTTTGCGCTTGACCTTTTCATCGAGATTGCGGATGGTGATGGTCGCCATGAGGATAGTTTAGCGTGTTTCTGCTAGCAATGCCAGCAGTGACAGCAATGCTAGCACATTAAGACCTTGCGGCGGAAGCAATCGGGGGCGTGGTCGTTTACCATGCCTACCGCCTGCATCCAGGCGTAGACGATGACCGGGCCGACGAATTTGAAGCCGCGCTTCTTCAGGGCTTTCGAGATTTGCTCGGAGATCGGCGACTGGGTGGGGACGGGGCCGGTGTTATGGATGGGTTTGCCGCCGGCCAGGGGCTTTTGTGCGGCCAGGGTCCAGGCCCACTGGGAGAAGTCTTCGCCGTTGGATTGCATGTCGAGGTAGATGCGCGCGCCTTGGATGGTGGCTTCGATTTTGGCGCGGGAGCGGACGATGCCGGGATCCTGAAGCAGGCGGGCGATGTCTACTTCTTTGAAGCGGGCGACTTTGGCTGGATCGAAGTTTTTGAAGGCCCTGCGGAAGGCTTCGCGCTTGCGCAGGATCACGATCCAGGCGAGGCCGGCTTGAAAGCCTTCGAGCATGAGGGTCTCCCAGAGGGTGCGGCTGTCGTAGATGGGCACGCCCCACTCTTCGTCATGGTAGGCGCGGTAGAGCGGGTCGTTGACGGCCCAGGAGCAGCGTTGCTTTTCTTTGGATGAGGGCATGTTTCCTCTCGTGGGTGACTGCATTGCCTGATGAAGAGGCTTGAGTTGATTTAGAAAACTCCCGAAAGCATACCTCGGGGGCTAAAGCCCGATCTCATTTTATGGGCAAATTCACCGGGGATGAATCCCGCCTACCATCCGGGTGAGTTTTCAATGAACGTCTACAGCCGTTTGATAAATGCCAACGCTTCGGCGAGTTGGGGGAACTGGGCTTCTTCAGCCTTGAACGCGGGTGGGTGGACGCAGCGGCGGACGCCTCTCATCTTTACCGGGTGTTTGAGGTGAAGCATCTCGTGATAGAGGAGGTACTCGATTGCGTATCGGGGGCTGGATGGGCGGTCGAAGACCCGGCTTACGACGATGGTGTTGTGGGCGGCGTCATAGTGGCCGAGGGAGCGCTTGGCGTGGTGTTCGCTCCAGGTGAGCTCGGGCCGACCGAGCAGGCCGCCGAAGAAACGCACGTTGAGCGAGTCGAAGACTTCTTCCAGGTGATAGTAGCGGCCTTCGGGGCCGGAAAAGCGTTTGGCGCCGCGCGCGCCGCGGATGAGCTCAGTCTGGCGGGTGACGGCGGCAGAAGAGGCGAAGCGCTTGTAGCGCAGGTTTTGCGTGGGGTCGATGGGCTTTCTGTAGAGCTTGGCGAGGAGGATGTGCGCGATGGCATGAATTACGTTCTCAGGCGCGCCTTCAAGCAGGTCAGATAGGCTGACGTGAATCTGGCCTTCGCGGAGGCGGATGGTGGTGTTGAGCGAGGTGAAGCGGCGGAAACGGACGGTGATGGGCGGCATGGGCGCGCGAGGGCGCAAGGCGCGGTACTCTTCCTCAAAGATGGTGACGAAAGCGGGGGACGGCACAGGTACAGGATAAAGCAGTGGGTCAGTGAATTGTGGACAGTGAACAGTGGACAGTGCGCAGAGGATAGGTTGCAGGTTACAGATGACAGTGCGGTGGACATGCACTGTGAACGGTGCACAGTGCGAAGTGAACAGGGCGGAGGGCCCGGAGCGCAATCTTCACTTCACCAGCGAGAAGCGCACTAAGCCCATCGTGAGCGCGAATACGAACCCGTAGCCGAAGCTCTCGATTAGGACGGGCTGCCGGCCCCACTTTCGCACGGTGCGTCCGATCTGCGCCATCAACAGCCCCGTAAGAATGGAGCTGATCAACAGGCTGATTCCATGCAGCCGCGAGGGATGGACAAGGTGATGCGGAAATAGCCATACGCTCAGGAAGCCGGAGCAAACTCCGACCATGCTGAAAATCACTGCAGCCGATACTGGGTTCGCTCGCCGGACCCTTACTCTGAAGAGCCGAAACGCCCGCGACAAAATTCCAGCTAGCTCCGCGAATACGGCTTCAAGCAGGAGTTCGGCAGCTATGTCGGCGACCTCAATCAGGAGCGCCACTACGATCTCTCCCAAGCTTTTCACCAGAGGGTTCTGCCTCTTCTTTCATGGCAGGTCGGATGGTGACTGTCGCCTGTCAGCTGTTCGGCTTGGGTTCGGCGCGGTCCTGGCCTTTTTCGTCTTTGTGCAGGTTGAAGTATTCGGTCTGCTCGGTGAGCAGGCGCTTGGCCTGGTCGGCGAGGTCTTCGCCGCTCTCGATCGCTTCCTTGCGGGAAAGGTCGAAGACGGGATCGCCGGCAAGAGCGCGGACAATGCTCTGCCAACGGTCGGTCGACTCGGTGAGGGTCTTGAGGGATTTGCGGATGTCGGCGTGGCGGTCGGAGTAGACGTCTAGGTTGTCTCCGAGCTCGTCCATGAGGGAGGTGAAGTCCTGAAGCTCATCGTCGAGGCGATGGCTGCGCGAGGGGCCCTTGGCGCGATTGGTGAGGCCCTTGATGACTTCAGCGTGCTCGTCGAGGAACTTGGTGTAGAGGCCGACGCGGGCGTTGGGGTCGATGCCGGCTTCGCGAATCTGCTCGATCTGGGCTTCGTTCAACGGCTCGCGCTTTTCCTTCTGCGCGAAGAGGGGATACGCGAAGAGGGGCGCGGCCGCGAGCAGGCAGACGAGGGGGATGGAGAGACGACGCATGGCGTCTCCATTGAAGCACAACAGGCAGTGAACAGTGAACAGGGCGCTGAGGGGCTTGACGGGATGAGGGACTGAGGGGCTGAGGGAACCGTGAATGGTTCTGGCTGAATGGCTGCTCGCTGCCTGCTATTTGTTGAAGACGTGCATCATTGCGTCGCTTTCCGCTTTGTTCACCTGGGCCAGGGTCTCCTGCACGAGGGGGCGGTCTTCATAACTGGTGCTGTGAAGCATTTCATTGAGGCGGAAGGCGGTGTGACGGAGAAGGATTTCGGCGTCCTTGAGCTTTTTGTCATCGTTGGAGATGGAGATGTGGAGCTTGGTGGACAGGAGCTGAACCTTCTTGAGCAGGCTGGTGGCCTTTTGAATGTCGCCGGCGGCATAGGTACGCAGACTGAGCTCGGTCATCTCGTGGATCAGTTGGGTGTAGATAAAACACTGCTCGCGGGGTTGAGCCTGGAGCGCCCTGGCTTCCAGGGCATCGATGGTCTGCTGATCAGGGGTCTTGTCGTCCAATCCAGAGGCGCAGGCGGGGACTGTGGACACGGCGAGGAGTACGGAACTGGCCAGCAGGATCTTGAACCGCGATAGAGACCGCATGAGGGACCTCCGTGGTTGCGGCACATGCTTTGACCGTGACTATCGCGCATTTCATGAGAATGTGCAAGTACAAAAGAGCATAGTTGGATGCAATAAAAACGCGGAGCACGGCAGGCGGTGAGCGCCCGATGCGAGAATTTTCGTCGATTTTGGCTCTATTTCTGGAGCAAAATCAGGCGTTGGCGGGCCTGCCATTCCTGTTCCGGGAACTTTCCTGCGGCCGATTCCAGGAAATGGCGGTAGTAGGTGACCGCTTGAGCCTTCTGATGCAGGGTGTCGTAGGAGGTGGCCCAGAGAAAGTAAGTGGAAGGGACTTCCGGAAGAAACTTTGACCGCATGGTAAGCGCGTGCAACGTGACGGAAGGTTTGTTGGTGCGGGAGGCGGCGAAGGCCAGGCCGCTCCAGCCGTCGGCGTTGGCGGGATCAAGCTGGGTAGCCTTGTCGAAGGCGTCGAAGGCCTCGGGATAGTGGAGCAGGCGAATCAGGTTTTGGCCGTGAGCGACGAGCAGGGATGGATCGTTGGGGTTGGCGGCGATAAGGGATGGGTAGTAGTGATCGGAGCCACCGAAGTCGCCCGCGTCGGCCAGGATTTCGGCGAGCATGCGGGTGACGGCGAAGTCGTTGGGGCGGGAGTCGTGAAGCTTCTGGATGAGCGGCAAGGCCTCGGCTTTGTCCTGAGCGGCGAGGACGGTGGCGAGCTGGGCGGTCAGGGCCGGGTCGTCGGGGGACTGGGCGCGAGCGGCGCGGAGAAAAGTCTCGGCCTCGGGATACTGCTTTTTGGCGATCAGCAGGTGGGCGAGGCCCGCATTTGCGGCAGCGGATTTCGGATCCTGCTTCAGGGCGCGGCGAAAGGCGGCTTCGGCGGCGTCGGGTTCACCGGCCTGGTCGGCCAGGTTGGCGGCAAGCAGGGTGTCGTCGATCGTCTCCGGGGTGAGCTTGAGGGCTTCGAGCAGGTCGTTTGAGGCTTCAGTGGGATCGGTGGGGCGGTCGATCTGGGCCAGGGCACGCCAGGCGCGGGCTTTGAGGGCAGGACCGGCGTCGCCGGGATCGAGGGTGGTGGCGGTCGCGATCTCGGCACGGGCCTCAGTCAGTTTGGCTGTGCTGGCCGGCGTGTTGGGTTGGGCGTTGGCTTGGCGGGCGAGCAGAAGACCGAGAGACAGATGGGATTCGAAAGATTGCGGATCGGCGTCGATGGCGCGGCGGTAGAGGCCGGCGGCGTCGTCAAGCCGGTTTTCTGCGTCTGCGACGTAGCCGGCGTCGAAGAGGGCGCGGGCGTCGGCGGGGTGAGAGGCAAGCCAGGGATCGAGCCTGGTTTCGGCAGTTTTCCAGTCGGACTTGGCCATTGCCGCTTCGGCGAGGGTGACTTCTTCAGAAGTTGACGAGGAATTGTTGGTGGAAGGCGCGGGCTGAGCCGGCGCGGCGGGGACCTGCGGTTGAGGGTTCTGCGCCGGAGAGGGGGCGGCGGTTGTGGCGGCGAGAAGGACGGCGATGGCGAAACGAAGCACGAAATACCTCAGCTACCAGTTTAAAGGGCGACAGTGCTTGGACGGTTTGAGCGGAAGTTGGGTAGGAAATGCGCCGGCTGACCATTCAATCCGCTCAGCTTTGGGAGCAGTGCGAAAGGAGAAGGTGAAATTCATCCGTTAAGGAAAGGTGGATGGCGATGCGGGTTGCGGGAACGCGGCCGAGCGAGTTACCGGCGCGCAAAGTTTCAACGGGAAACTTGGCCGCGGCAATTTGCATCCATCCAAACCAGGTGGTGCCTCTGTGGGCAGGACAAGGCAAGCTCTTAACTTTTCACAAGGATGATCGGGGTGATGCTATGACTCATTCCATGCTGCAACATATACCCTTATCTTCAGCGTATCTTTGCCAGGATTGTAACTGCGTCGGGAACTGCGCGACGCAGTGTCCGGCGTGCGCTTCTCCGGCCCTGTTGGGCCTGGCGGGGGTACTTGACCGCGAATCGGAAGCGGAGCATACGCAAGAGATGACTTATTCCTATTTAACCGAGATGGTTGCCTAACTCGCATCGACGTGCAGAATTGCAAAAATCGATCCGGGTTCGAGGCGAGGAACTCTCTGCCGGCGCTCAGCACATCGTTGCGATGGAGATTTCAGCCTGCTTCAATTGACTCAGTTTGAACTGAATTCAAAGTGCAAAAGTGACCATCGCGTTGCTACTGGCCGGGAGCAATCTAGGCTCAGGAGGAAACGACCATGGCCCAGCAATTTGAGAACAAGGAAGAAACCAAGGTGCAGGATGAGACTGCTTCAGGCGAGTCCGCGAAAAAGAAGATCGATCACGTGGCCCAGAAGGCAGCAGAGAAGGGTAACAAAACGGTGAAGGACTTCGACAAGGAGAACAGCAACCTGTTCACTAAGTAGAGAGGGATGGTTCGCAGGTACGGGTTCCCGGCTCGCGGTTGGAGAGGTTCCGCGGCCGGGAATGAAAAGTTGGAGGAATTGCGGTAGAAACACTATGCAGCGGAAGTGTGGCAAGAGTATGCTGCCTGTGCAGTTGAAGTCCTCCCGAAAAGAAAGGTACGAGCAATATGCGAATTTTGAAACCTCTCTCAGTGGCAGCCTCGGCGCTGCTGGCGATCGTCTTCCTCAGCCATTCAACACCGGCGCAAGCTCAGCTTCCGGCGTATCTTCATGCAATCTCCGACCTGCGGACGGCGCGGGCCTACCTGGAAATGGATGGCCGGCCGGCATTCCTTGGCCACAGGAAACATGCCATTGACGAGATTGACAAGGCCATCAACGACATGAAGAAGGCCGCCATTGACGATGGAAAGAACCCCTGGCACACGCCGCCGCCGCAAAGCGGAGGCGACGCGAACGCACCGATTCACACAGCGCTGAGACTGCTGGATGAGGCGCATGGCGACGTGGGGCGCGGAGCGGACACGCCGGAGAACCGGGGGCTGCAGGTTCGGTCGCTCAAGCACATCGACGAGGCGCGAGCGGCGCTGCATCACATTCTTGAAGACAGAATGTAAAGACTGGCTGATCAAAGCGGGACGGCAGCGGACCGATGGGTTCGCTGCCGTTTTTGCTTTTTGGTTTAAGCGACTACGATAGAGTGACCACACGAGTTGAAGAATACAGATGGCGGACAGCGACGCTTTATAATAAAGAATGGCCAATCGCGTCCTGAACGGTTCTGAGGGTGCAGGGATGCGGATGGGCAATTTCTTCCCGGTGCTCTCCCATTGAACGATGCCATTATTATCCGCGGTGCGCGGACTCATAACCTGAAGAACATTTCCTGCGATATTCCCCACGGCAAGCTGACGGTGGTCAGCGGCGTGTCGGGATCGGGAAAGAGTTCGCTGGCCTTCGACACCATTTATGCGGAGGGGCAGCGGCGGTATGTCGAATCGCTCTCCGCGTATGCGCGTCAGTTCCTTGAGCGCATTGAAAAGCCGGATGTGGATTTGATCGACGGGCTGGCGCCGGCGATTGCCATCAAGCAGAAAAACTCGACGCGCAATCCACGGTCGACGGTGGCTACAGCGACGGAGATTTACGACTATCTGCGGCTGCTCTATGCGCGCTGCGGCACGGTGCACTGTGTTTATTGCGACGGGCTGGTAAAGCGCGACTCGATGGACGAGGTGGCGGAGGCGGTGCTGGCTCTGGGCGATGGCACTCGGCTGCAGGCGCTGTTTCCTGTGGCGGCGCCGACGTTGGAGCGGGAGGGTGTAGCGAAGACGGCCAAGCCGGCGGGACGGGGAGCGAAGACGGCCGGCAAAGTGAAAGCGAATGGCGGTGATTCACCGCATACCGAGACGCTGAAGGCGCGGCTGACAGAGCTGAGAACGAGCGGCTTCAACCGGCTTTATCAGCAGGGAAAGATTGTGGAGTTCTCTACGCCGGAGTCGCTGCTGGATCTGGATTTCACGCTGCCGGTGTTTGTGCTTCTCGATCGGATTGTGGTGAGCGCGGAGAACCGCGCGCGCATTGTGGATGCGGCGGAGATTGCTTATCGCGAGGGCGGCGAAGTGATCTTCGAAGAGGTGCCACGTCACCCCATAGACGAAGACCTGTCTGCGGGGGCCCCGAAGCGACGCGATGAAACCGTGGAGCGCAAGCGGCACAGGTTTTCCGGCGCGTTTGAATGCACAAGCTGCCATAGACCAGGCAAGGAGCCGGAGCCGCGGCTGTTCAGCTTCAACAATCCCTTTGGGGCGTGCCCGCGCTGCCAGGGATTTGGCAATACGGTCGACTTCGATTTGAACCTGGTGATTCCGGACAAGGGATTGAGTTTGGCGGACGGCGCAATCGATCCCTGGGAGCGCCCGAAGTACCACTCTTGGTTTGCGGATTTGAAAAAGAATGCGGCGGAACTGGGAGTGCCGATGGATGTGCCGTGGCGCGAGCTGCCTGAGGCGGCGCGAGAGACTGTGCTGCGCGGTAAAGGCAGTTTTGTGGGAGTTTACGGATTCTTTGCACAGATGGAGCGCAAGAAATATAAGCTGCATGTGCGCGTGATGCTGAGCAAGTATCGCGGCTATGCGGAGTGCCCGGATTGCCGCGGGCAGCGGTTGCGGGCGGAAGCGCGCTCGGTGCGGATTGAGGGCAAGAATATTTGCAAGGCGACGGCGTTGACAATTGCGGAGGCAAAGGAGTTTTTTGGAGCGCTGCAACTTACGCCGATGCAGGAGGAGATTGCCGGGCCGATTCTGCACGAAGTTCGGCAGCGGTTGAGTTTTCTGGATGCGGTGGGATTGGAGTACCTGACGCTGGATCGGCTGGCTTCAACACTTTCTGGCGGCGAGGCGCAGCGAATTCAACTTGCGACTTCGCTCGGGTCGCGGCTGGTGGGAGCGTTGTACGTGCTGGATGAGCCGTCGATCGGACTGCATACGCGGGATACGGCGCGGCTGATTCGGATTCTGGAGGATCTGCGGGACCTGGGCAATACGATCCTGGTGGTGGAGCACGATGCTGACGTGCTGCGCGCCGCGGATCATCTTTTGGATCTGGGGCCGGGCGCGGGTGAGTTTGGCGGGCAATTGCTTGCGGAGGGCGTGCTGGCGGAGATTGAAGCCAATCCTGCTTCGCTGACGGGAAGGTATCTTTCTGGCCAGATTGCGATTCCAGTGCCGACGCGGCGGCGCGTGCCGGGCCGCGAGCGGTTGGTGTTGCGCGGAGCGGAAGCGAATAATCTGCACAAGCTGGATGTGGAGATTCCGCTGGGAATGCTGGTTGCAATTACAGGGGTTTCGGGGTCTGGCAAATCGACGCTGGTGCACCAGGTGCTGTATCGCGCGGTGGCGCGGGCGTTGGGGCAATCGGATGGCGCTGATCCGTCGAGCGTGTACAAATCGCTGAGCGGCGTGGAGCGGCTCAATGATGTGGTGCTGGTGGATCAGACGCCGATTGGAAGGACGCCGCGCTCGAATCCGATTACCTACATCAAGGGATTCGACCTGGTCCGCGAATTGTTTGCGGCACAGCCGGAGGCGAAACGGCTTTCACTGACGCCGGGACATTTCTCGTTCAACGTTCCGGGCGGCCGCTGCAATACATGCGAGGGCGACGGCACGGTGACGGTGGAGATGCAGTTTCTGGCCGATGTGGAGCTGCCTTGCGAGGACTGCAACGGAACGCGGTACCAGGCCAAGGTGCTACAGGTGGAGTACAAGGGCAAGAACATTCACGATGTGCTGCAGATGACGGTGAAAGAGGCGCTGCGCTTCTTTGCGGGGCAGGTGCGGCTGCTGGAAAAACTTGCGGTGCTGGATGAGATTGGGCTGGGCTATCTGCGGCTTGGGCAGTCTGCGACGACGCTCTCAGGCGGCGAGGCGCAGCGCGTGAAGCTGGCGGCGCACCTGGCGCAGGTGCGTGCGGCGAATGCGACTGCGAAACCCTCGCAGGCGAGCAGGGTGCTGTACATTCTGGACGAGCCGACGACAGGACTACATTTCGACGATGTGTCGAAGCTGCTGACGGCATTTCGCAAGCTGATTGACGGCGGCGGGTCGCTGATTGTGATTGAACATAACCTGGACGTGATCAAGAGCGCGGACTGGGTGATCGACCTGGGGCCGGAGGGCGGTGAAGGCGGCGGAAAGATCGTGGCGGAGGGCACGCCGGAGGAAGTGGCTGGGAATTTGCTGTCGCATACGGGGAAGTGGCTGGCGGGGGTGTTGTAGTTTGCCAGCACGTATATTGATTCGGTAGAAAGGTTGGGACGATTCATCGTATGAATTACGGGGCGGGAGCGGCGCCTTAGGATGGTTGGCTAACCTTGAGCATTACTACCGGATTGACTGGGACTGGGCGCGGGATGGCGAAAGATGAAGACCTCGAAGCTCCGCTGATTCCGCAGGGACGGCTGGTTCCGTTTCTCGTGGTGACGCCGCTGTTTTTTCTGTGGGCCATTCCAAACAACCTGACGGACTTTCTCATTCGCCAGTTCATGAAGTCGTTTGAGATCAATCGCTCAGGCGCTGCGCAACTGCAGATTGGGATTTTCATTGGGTACTTCCTGATGGCGATTCCGGCTGGGCAGATCATGTGCTGGTTCGGATACAAGACGGGTTTGTTGGCGGGCCTGGTGCTTTTGGGGAGCGGATGCTGGCTCTTTCTGCCTGCGGCGCATCTGGATAACTACACGTTCTTTGTTTTCGCACAGTTTGTGATTGGGTGCGGGCTCTCATTTCTGGAGACTGGTGCGAACTCGTTTATTGCGCAGCTTGGACCCACGGCTTCCAGCGAGCGGCGGCTCAACCTGTCGCAGGCGTTCAACCCGCTGGGGTCGATTACGGCGGGGCTGGTGGGCACGGTGTTCATCTTCTCAGGCGTGGAATTCAGCGACGCTGAGGCTGCGGCAAAACGCGCGGCCGGAACCATGCAGGCCTATCTGCACAGCGAGACGATGCGCGTGGTTCCGACGTATATGGCGTTGGGAACTGTGGCGCTGCTATGGGCGCTGATCGTGTTGATGACGAAGTTTCCGGATACAACGAAGGAAGATGTGTCGCGGGAGGATGCGGGGCCGGCGAAGCATGTGAGCCTGTGGCAGCGGCACTTTGTGCTGGCGGTGCTGGCGCAGTTTCTTTACGTCGGCGCGCAGGTGGGGACCTGGAGCTACTTCATTCTGTATGTGAGGTCAGCGACTGGAGTAGGGGATAAGACGGCCGGCTACATGCTTACTGGAACATTGGCGGCATTTGCGGTGGGACGATTCAGCTCGGCCTGGCTGATGAAGCATTTCCATGCTCAGGCGATGCTGGGCGTCAATTCAGTTGTGAATGTGGTGCTGGGACTGATTGCGGTGATTCGGCCGGGCTGGGTGGGCGCGATGTGCCTGCTGACAACGAGCCTTTTCATGTCGATCATGTTTCCGACGATCTTCGCGCTGGGGCTGAAGAGGATGGGCGACAAAACGAAGACGGCGGGATCACTGTTGGTGATGGCGATTCTGGGAGGAGCCGCGCTGACGAAGGTGATGGGCATGCTTGCGGATTCGAGCGGGTTGCAGGCGGCGTACCTGGTGCCGGTAGCTTGCTTTGCCTGCGTGGCGCTGTATGCGTGGTTTGGCGGGGAGCACAAAGCGAGCGAGTCGGCGAGTTAGCAGGTCAGCGAGTTAGCAAAGAGGCCCCGCTTGGGGCCTCTTTGTTAGCTAGTCAGCTGGCGGTTTGATTCTGTTCTCGGAACTGGGCTACTAGATTCAGGTAGGCGCGGGCGGTTTCGGTGATGAATTCGGGTGCGCCGGCGTCGATGGCTGCGAGGTTGACGAGGTCGCTGCCGACGCCGAGCGCGCGGGCTCCGGCGCGCAGAAAATCCTCGGCAGATTGCAGTGTGACGCCGCCGGTGGGAATGAGCTTCAAGTGCGGGAATGGGGCGAGCAGCGAGCGAAGGTAGCTTGCGCCTCCCACGGCGGAGCAGGGAAAGATCTTGACGTAGTCGGCTCCGGCGTCCCAGGCTGTGACGACTTCAGTGGGCGTGAGTGCGCCGGGGATGGACAGCTTCCCGCTCTTTTTTGTTGCGGAGATGAGCGCCGGGTGGAAGCTGGGGCTGACGACGAATTCCGCGCCGGCGTCGATGGTGGCTTGAGCTTGATCGGCGGTGGTGACGGTGCCTGCGCCCAGCAACAACTGGGCTCCGTATTCACGCTTGAGCTCTGCGAGAAGAGCAACGGCACCGGGAACGGTCATGGTGACTTCAACCACGGTGACGCCGCCGGCGATCATGGCTTTGACTACGGCGTGCGCTTGTGAGGCGCTGCGGGCGCGCAGAACTGGAATGAGGCCGACGCGTTCGAGGATCTGGGCTGTGGATTCGGACATTTTTATACCTAAAGAGAAACAAAATGGAAAGGTGAAGGACCCGATGGTCGAGGATTGGCATTTGTGGTTTCCCACCCATCGAACAAAGAACGTTCGATGGATGGGGCACAGGCATTTAATTCTTCTGCCCGCCTCGATTGAACGATATGGATCATCGCGCGATGCGTGCCGATCCGCCTTGGATGAGGCGTTCGACTTCAGCTAGGGTGGCCATGCTGGTGTCGCCGGGGGTGGTCATTGCCAGTGCGCCGTGAGCTACGCCGCAACGGACGGCCCAATCTATCGGTTTGCCGGCGAGCAGGCCATAGATGAGGCCGGAGGCGAAGCTGTCTCCGCCGCCCACACGGTCGTAGATGTCGATGTTGTGCTGCGGCACGTGGACGATGCGGTCTTCATAGAGCGCGATGGCGCCCCAGGCGTTGCGGCTGGCGGTGGGTGCGGTGCGCAGGGTGCTGGCGATGAGCTTGAGGTTGGGATAGGCCGAGGCCAGTTCGCGCAGCATGTCTTCATAGCCGGCGATGGGCAACTCGGCGAAGTCATCGCTGACGCCGGGGATGGAGACGCCGAGCATGGCGGAGAAGTCTTCTTCGTTGCCGAGGAGCAGGTCGACCTTGCGCACCAGTTCGCGATTGACTTCCTGGGCCTGGGCTTTGCCGCCGATGGATTTCCAGAGCGAATCGCGGAAGTTGAGGTCGTAGGAGACGAGGGTGGCTTGCTCGCGTGCGGCGTCCATTGCTTCGACGGCGACCTGGGCGGTGGAGGGTGAGAGCGCGGCGAAGATGCCACCGGTGTGGAAGGACTTCGTGCCGTTCCCTGCGCCGAAGATTTCGGGCCAGTTGAAATCGCCAGGTTTGACCTGGCTGATGGCGGTGTGGCCGCGGTCAGAACAACCGGCGGCAGCGCGGACACCGAAGCCGCGCTCAGTGAAGTTGAGGCCGTTGCGAACCGTGCGGCCGACGCCGTCATAGGGAATCCACTTGAGCAGGGAAGGATCGACGCCGCCTTGCAGAATGAGGTCCTCAACGAGGCGGCCGATGGGGTTGTCGGCGAGCGCGGTGGCGATGGCGGTGCGCAGGCCGAAGCAGCGACGAAGCGCACGGGCCACGTTGTATTCGCCGCCGCCCTCCCATGCTTGGAAGTGGCGGGTGGTTTGGATGCGGCCCTCGCCTGGATCGAGGCGGAGCATTACCTCGCCCAGGCTCAGGCAATCCCAGCGGCGAGGCGAGTCGGGAATGACGATCTTGTCCATGGTTCGTACTTCCACGTTCCTAAACACTTTAACGCAAATGGATGGCCGGGTACTTCGCCGGTTTCCGTTCCGTGATAAATCGCCTTACGTGATAAGGTTTTTGGGTTGGGGAACGGCCTGGAAAATCGTTAGTGAAATGTTTTGTGGCGACGGACAAGAAACTGGAAGATGGAGTGTTGGATGGGGCGGAGTCTGTTCGATTTGAGCAGCAGGGTTGCGGTGGTGACGGGCGGAACCACCGGCCTGGGCAATGCGATTGCGCTGGGGTTGGCCGACGCCGGCGCCGATGTGGTGGCAAGTTCGAGGCGCGCGGAGCAGCTGGAGAAGACGGCGGCGGAGATTGAAGCGCGGGGACGGCGAACGCTGCGCATCACAAGCGATGTTGCCAAGAGGGAGTCAGTCCAGGCGCTGCATGATGCGGTGTTGAGGGGGTTTGGCCGGGTGGACATCCTGGTGAACGCGGCGGGGATTACGCACAAAGGCGCGACACTGGAAGTGGATGAGGCGAACTGGGCACGGGTGATTGAAACCAACTTGACGGGAACCATGCGGGCTTGCCAGATTTTTGGGAAGACGATGGAGGTGGCAGGATATGGGCGCATCGTTAACATTGCTTCGCTGACTTCGTTTGTGGGGTTCTATCGCGTGGCGGCCTACGCGGCGAGCAAAGGCGGCGTTGCCTCGTTCACCAAGGTGCTGGCCATTGAGCTGGCGAAGAGCGGTGTGACGGTGAACGCGATTGCGCCGGGGCTGTTTCCGACGGAGCTGACCGCTCCGATTATTATGGGAACGCCGCGCGGAGAGGAATTGATTTTGCGCACGCCGATGGCGCGGTTTGGCGAGGCGCATGAGGTGGCGGGAACGGCGGTGTTTCTGGCGTCGGAGGCGGCTTCGTTTGTGACCGGCCAGGTGATCGCGGTGGACGGAGGATTTCTGGCGAGCGGGGTGAATCAATAACAGTGGACAGTGGACAGCGGACAGTGGACAGTGTGCAGTGAACAGTGCGCAGTGAAGCAGTGAATAGGTGAATGAGTGAATAAACGCGGTTCGGTGGATTGAAAGGCCTTGATTTGACGGATTTGAAACAACCTGTGGAGCAGTTTGCTGATCCGCCGGCGTTGCCGGGGCGCTGGACGGTGTGCGCCATGCTATTTGTTGCAACTTCGATCAACTACATGGACCGGCAGGTGATTGCGATTTTGAAGCCGGTGCTGGCGCAGAGCGCAATTCATCTGGCGCCGCTGCTGCCGGGATGGCCTTCGGTTGAAAAGTCGCTGAGCATGACCGAGGTGCAGTACGGCAGCATTGTGAGTGCATTTCAAATTGCATATGCCGTGGGCGTGATCTTTGCGGGGCGGATGGTGGACAAGCTCGGCTGCCGCAAAGGCTATCCCATTGTGACCGGGCTATGGAGCGCGGCGGCGATGGGCCACGCGCTGGTGAATTCCGTTTTCGGGTTCGGCGTGGCGCGCGTTTTTCTGGGGTTGGGCGAGAGCGGAAATTTTCCGGCGGCGATCAAGGCGACGGCGGAGTGGTTTCCTCCGAGAGAGCGGTCGCTGGCGACGGGGATCTTCAACTCGGGCGCGTGTGTGGGTGCGATTCTGGCTCCGGCGATTGTGCCGTGGGTGGCGTGGCACTTTGGATGGCGCGCAAGCTTTTTGACGACTGGCTTGTTCAGTCTTATTTGGATCGTGTGGTGGTCACTGCGCTACCGGACTCCGAAAGAATCGATGGAATGGAGCCGCGGGGTGGTGATTGTGCCGCCGCCAGGTCCGCGGCCAGCGTGGTGGAAGCTGCTTGGCTACCGGCAGACATGGGGATTTGCGTTGGGCAAATTCCTGACCGATCCGGTGTGGTGGTTTTTTCTGTTCTGGCTACCCGGGTACTTCAGTTCGCGGTTCAGCTTGAATCTTGCGCACCTGGGCGCGCCGCTGATTGTGATCTATTGCCTTTCGACGGTTGGAAGCATCTGCGGTGGTTGGCTGCCGCGGGGGTATGAGCGGCTGGGCATGGGGCTGAAACCGGCGCGGCTGGCGGCGATGCTGACCTGCGCGTGCCTGGTGGTCCCGGTAGGATTTGCCGGCGGACTTCATTCGGAGTGGGGCGCGGTGGCGCTGCTGAGCCTGGGAGCTAGCGCGCATCAGGGCTGGTCTGCCAACATTTTTACCACTGTGCCGGATATGTTTCCGCATGAGTACGTGGGTACAGTGGTGAGCTTTGGCCAGGTGGCCGGCGCTGTGGGAGGCGCGGTGTTTGCGTCGGTGGCGGGACACATTTTGCAGTTCACGCACAGTTATGTGCCGCTGTTTTTGTACTCGGCATCGGCGTATCTTGTGGCGTTGGTCATTTTGCGGACGCTGGCGCCGGGGTTGAAACGGGCGTTGCCGGAGGGGTGATGCAGCTTTTAGCTGTTAGCTTTCAGCTCCCATCCATTAAGAACAGTGCGATTGATGGATGGAGCACGGCGCATTTGTTTGATCCAAAGAGTTTCGGACGGAAGCAGGGGAAATGTCTATGACGGAGCCGCGGAAGTTGCGGATGGGGATGGTGGGCGGTGGGCCGGGTGCGTTCATCGGGCCGGTGCACAAGATGGCCGCGGAACTGGACGGGCGGATCGAAATGGTTGCCGGAGCATTCTCGCAGTCGGCGGAGCGGTCGCGCGCGGCGGGCGAGACGTTTCGCATCGATCCGGTGCGGGCCTACTCCGGCTACGAGGAGATGCTCAAGGCGGAGCGCGCGCGGGCAGACGGGATCGACTTTGTGGTAATTGCTACGCCCAACCATCTGCACCTGCCGGTGGCTGTGGCGGCGCTCGAGGCAGGCTTTGCGGTGGTGAGCGACAAGCCGGCTACGGCCACCTATGCCGAAGTGCTGGAGCTTGAAGCGGCAGTCGAAAAAGCTGGATTACCCTACGCGTTAACTCATACCTATGCGGGCTATTCATTGGTGCGGGAGGCGCGTGCGATCTGCCAGAGCGGGCAACTGGGCAAGATTCGCAAAGTTGCGGTCGAGTATTTGCAGGGATGGTTGAGCAAGCCGCTGGAGACGACGGGGCAGAAGCAGGCGGCGTGGCGTTCCGATCCTGCGCTGAATGGGCCGGGAGGATGCATCGGTGATATTGGCACGCATGCCTTTCACCTGGTGGAGTACGTGACCGGACTGGATGTAATCGGCCTGAACGTGGCGTTGCGCACGGTGGTGGAGGGACGGAAGCTCGATGATGATTGCAATGCTCTGCTGCGAATGGAGAATGGAGCGACGGGGACGCTGATGGCTTCGCAGGTGGCGGCGGGTGAGGGCAACGGGTTGCGGCTGCGCGTGTATGGCGAGTGTGGTTCGATTGCGTGGCAGCAGGAGGATCCGAACCGGCTGCGGGTGAAGTGGCTGGATGGGCCGGAGGAGATTCGGTATGCGGCGGGGAGTTACCTGAGCGGAGATGCGCGGGCGGTGACGCGGCTGCCGGGCGGGCATCCCGAGGGGTATATTGAGGCGTTCGCTGTGCTCTATCGCGAGTTTGCGGATGCGTTCTGGAACTGGCGGGTAGGCGAGGCGAATGCGCTGCCGGCAACGCTGCCGGGAATTCGCGCAGGGGTGCGCGGGATGCGGTTTATTGAGCGGGCTATTGAAGGTAGCAAAATGGGGACGTGGGTTGGATTTTAGTCTAAGCTGCAAGTCTTGGGTGATCCGTGAAAGATTCCAAAGCGTCGATCGTTTTGCTGACCATCGGAGCCGTGACGACAATTCTTGCCATTTGGGCTGGTCTCGCCACTCTGAACACGTTGTTCATGGTTCCCGGAGATGGCTTTCTGTCTCCGAGAATGCGTGCAGCTTTAGCTGCCATGTTTGCGCTGATTTCAGTTTTGCTTGGCTTGTTCGCAAATTTGTGTTTTGCAAAATGGAACCGGCGCAGGCAATTGTAGAGGAGTAATCGATGAAGACGATTAAGGGGCCGGGGATTTTTCTGGCGCAGTTTGCTGGAGACGACGCGCCGTTTAACACGCTGGGCGGGATGGCCGATTGGGCCGCGGAGCTGGGGTTTGCCGGGATTCAGATTCCGACGTGGGACGGCAGGCTGTTCAATTTGAAGCTGGCCGCGGAGAGCCAGGAGTATTGCAACGAAGTCCTCGGCGTGGTGGAGCAGGCGGGGCTTGAAGTCACGGAGCTGTCCACGCACTTGCAGGGACAGCTTGTGGCGACCCACTCGGCTTACGATGAGCTGTTTGCGGGGTTCGCGCCGGCAGAATTGGCTGGGGATTTGAAGGGAAGGCAGGCATGGGCTGTGGATCAGTTGCTTTACGCGGCAAAGGCGAGTCAGAGGCTGGGATTGAAAGCTCATGCGACGTTTTCAGGGGCGCTGGCGTGGCCGTTCTTTTATCCGTGGCCGCAGCGGCCAGCAGGGCTGATCGACGAGGCGTTTGCGGAACTGGGGCGGCGATGGCTGCCGATCCTCAACGCGTTTGAACAGGCTGGCGTGGATGCATGCTTTGAATTGCATCCGGGCGAGGACCTGCATGACGGCGTGACTTTTGAGCGGTTTCTGAGCGCGGTGGGCGGGCACAAGCGGGCCAACATTCTCTACGATCCGAGCCACATGATTTTGCAGCAAATGGATTACCTGGCGTTTCTCGATATTTATCACGAACGGGTCAAAGCATTTCATGTGAAGGATGCGGAGTACCACGCGAGCGGGCGCAGCGGCGTGTATGGCGGGTATCAGAATTGGATTGATCGGCCGGGAAGGTTTCGTTCACTGGGTGATGGACAGATTGACTTCCATTCCATTTTCTCTAAGATGGCGCAGTTCGATTATCCGGGGTGGGCGGTGCTGGAGTGGGAGTGCTGCATCAAGCATCCTGAGGTGGGCGCGGCAGAAGGGGCGAAGTTTATTCAGGAGCGAATCATTCGCGTGACGGAGCGGGCGTTTGACGATTTTGCAGGAGGCGGGGCGGACGCGGAACGGAATCGGCGGATACTGGGACTCAGCCAAATGAGTTAGGGGTAAATTACTGGTCGTTCGATTTTATCTCCCCTGGATATGGTGTTCCGCGCGGGCGGGCATTTATAGGTTGTGCCAGAGCGCGTAAGGAATTCTAGAAGGAGATTTAGATGCTCGCTTCCGCCAATTTCTGGATGAGCGCCGCCGGTCTTGTTTATCTTGTCGCAGGCGTGTTTGCGTTTCGAAAAGAGATTGGGGCGGCTCGCGGCCTGGATAAGCTGGTTGTTTTCGGGCCTGTCTTCATCGCGGTTTCGCTTGCTGCGTTCGCGCCGGAGCATTTTCGCGGACCTGAGTTTGTTCAGAACATGGTTCCGTCGTATATGCCTTTGCGTTCACTCTGGGCTTATTTTGTGGGGTGCGCGCTGCTTGCGGTGGCCACCAGTCTTACGGTCCGGAAGTTCGAACGCCTGTCGACTACACTGCTCGGGCTAATGTTCTTTCTCTTTGTCTGCATGCTCTATCTGCCGTCTGCGCTCAGGCATGCTGACAATCGATTCGCCTGGGCTTACATGCTGAGAGATCTCTCGTTTTGTGCTGGTGCCTGTGCTCTTGCTGGACTGCATTGGCGCGCTGCATTCCGGCGACTTTCAAAAGGCCTGATTTTGTTTGCGCGCATCGTGCTGGCGATTGCGGCGATCGATTATGGGGCACAGCATTTTCTTCATCCAACGTCTGCGCCCGGCGTTCCTTTGGAGATGATGACGCCAGCGTGGGTTCCGTTTGCGAGTGTATGGGGATATATCGCAGGCCTGGTGCTGCTGTTGGCCGGGATCGGCCTGGCAATCAACTGGAAATCTCGAATGGCCTCAGCCTCGGTGGGCGCGCTGATGACCGCGTTGACTCTATTTTTGTATGTGCCTGTTTTGATCCTCGCTTACCGCGGCGCATCGACAGATTTCAATGACGCAATCAATTATGTTGCAGACACGCTGCTGTACGCCGGATCGGCGCTCGCGCTGGCGTTGGCATCGCCGCATGAGGGTCGATCCGGCATACGTTTGACTTCTTAGTGGACCGCTTCCGTGCTCTTGATGAACTCGGCGGTGGTGTCGTGCAGTCCTTTCAGGGCGGCTTCATTGACGTAGACCATGTGGCCGGTCTGGAAGAAGTGGTAGCTAATGTTGTCCTGAAGGTTTTGCGGGATGGGAAGGTGCTTCATCTCATAGGTTGCGCCAAAGTAGGTGCAGCCCAGGTCGAAGTAGCCACCCATCAGGAGGACCTTCATCTTGGGGTTGTGCTTCATCGCTGCGGCGAGGTCGGGCATGACGTTGGAACTGGACTCCCATCCCTGACCGCCGGGAGGCACATGCTGCATGTTCCAGTGAAAGCTGGGCTCGCGGGCGCTGGGCTTGTAGGTCATGTTCTCACCGAACTTGAGGTCATCGCGTGCGTATTGGTTGATTGCGGTGACGAAGGCCGGCGTAGTAGAGGAGCCGAAGGGATCGTATCCGGCGTCCTTGCTGAGCGGGTCCATGTCGGGGCCGGAGTAGCGTGTGTCCAGGCGGCCGGTGGTAATGCCGGAGGAGGCTTGCAGCTCTTTTGAGAACTCGCCGCCGCCGACGCGCAGGTTGGCCTTTAGCCAATACGCTGCAGGAAGACCGGTGTAGCCCTCGAGCTTGGTGGCCAGTGCGTGCTTGCGGTCTTCACTGAGGTTGGCGCCTTGCAGCAGGGCAGTGGCGTATTCGCCGAGAGCGAACTGCTCTACTTCTTTCAGGAAAGGCTCGAGTTCAGGGGCCGGGTTGGCGAGACGATGGTGGTACCAAGCGGTCGCGGCCATGGACGGCAATGCGAGGTAGTAGGGCTGGTCGGTTCCGGGGTTACCTTCGGGGCCGTCGGCGCTGTCGTCAAAGCTGAGGATCTGTGAGAGCAGGATGATGCCATCGAGATCGACGCCCTGCAATTTGCTGCTGAGCGCGGCGCTGCGGGTGGTGCCGTAGCTCTCACCGAAGATGTACTTGGGCGAGTTCCAGCGATCGTACTTGGTGAGGAAGCGGCGAATGAAGCGGTCGAATGCGTGCGCATCTTCGTCGATGCCCCAGAAGGCCTTGGCATAGTCCTTGCCAAACACACGGCTGAAACCGGTGCCAGGCGCGTCAATGAAGACCAGGTCGCTGACATCGAGCAGGCTGTACTGGTTCTCAATCAGCGGATAGGGTGCGGCTGCGGGATGTTCCACGTCGGGAATGGATATGCGCTTGGGACCGAAGGCGCCCATGTGCAGGTACATGGTAGCGGAGCCGGGACCGCCGTTATAGAGGAAGGTGATGGGGCGCGAGCCGCTGGGTGCGCCTTTCTTGAAGTAGGCCGCGTAGAAGATGCGCGCGGTTGCGGGCTGGTCCTCAGGCTTGGAGGGAAGATCGACGCCAGCCTCGGGAAGATACTTGCCGTCGAGGCCAATGGTTGCATCCTGCACGTCGTTGGAGCCAACGGTGATGGTTCCGGCGACGGCCTTGTAGGCAACGGCCTGACCCTCAACTGTGACGGTGCCTTCGGTGACGGAGTCGGGAACAGCGACGGGCCATGAGGACTTGGCTTCCCCATCGCGTTTGGCTTCAGATCTGTCTTGTGCGAACAGGGTGGGAGAGGCAAGCAGTGCAGCCAGCAGGGCGCCGGCGCAGGCAGTGTTGATACACAGTGGGGATTTCAACGGAAGGACCTCCAGGTTTCGGGAACAGGATTGAGACCGCAGTATAACGCAGGGTTATTAGGGGAGACGGGAGAAGCGGGATTGAAAGTCTCAACCTGTTCTTCGCTGTTGAGCGGTTGCCTTCGAGAATCCGCCGGATAATTTACGTTCGTCTTCAGCGTCTGCGGGAACTGGGCTTTCTGGTCACAGTGGTCAGCCTGCCGGTGACGGCGTAGCGGCGGCGCTCGACGGGCGTGGAGAGCACCAGGCTGGTGACGGGATTGCCGTAGGGAAGCAGGGCCTCAATCAGAGCTTCCAGGTCACCCATGGAGGTGGTGGTGACTTTGAGCAGGAAGTCGTCGCCGCCGGTGAGGTGGTGGCACTCGCGGACCTCTTCCAGGGTCTGCACGTAGTCGATGAAGCGGTGGTAGTGCTGGCCGGGGCAGCTCATGCGAATGAAGGCCATGACCTCAAGGCCGAGAGCTTCGCGATCGATGTCGATGGTGTAGCCGCCCAGGATGCCGGTCTCTTCCATTTGCTTGAGGCGCTCGGCGGTGGCGGTGGGAGAAAGGCCGATGCGGCGGCCGAGTTCGGCGAGGGAGAGGCGAGCATTGGCCTGTAACTCATCCAGAAGCTTTCGGCCGTAGGGGTCAAGCAGCGCCGTGGAATCCATTGCCATAAGAGGAAAGCATAGTGGATTGCAAGGCAAATTCCAAGGAGATGGGGCCGATTGGACTTCAAGAATGGGATGCCGACGGCCTAAGATCGGGCACATGGAAACTGTGATTTTGAATGGGCAGGCGCTGACGCTGGCTGAGATTGAGGCGGTTTCACTGCATGAATGCTGCGTGGAGATTGCTCCAGAGGCGCTTGAGCGGATTGACGCCAGCAGGGAACTGATTGAGGGAATCCTGGCCGAAGGGCAGACCGTTTACGGAGTGAACACGGGGTTCGGGAAGCTGGCCGACGTGCGGATTGCGGCGGGGAGCCTGGCGCAGTTGCAAACCAACCTGGTGCGCAGCCATGCCGGCGGGGTGGGGCAGCCGCTGTCGGTTGCCGAATCGCGGGCCATGCTGCTGCTGCGGGCAAACGTGCTGGCCAAGGGATTCAGCGGCTGCCGGAGGGCGGTGGTGGAGCTGCTGGTGGCGATGCTGAATGCGGGCGTGGCTCCGGTGATTCCGGAAAAGGGGTCGGTAGGCGCGAGTGGGGACCTTGCGCCGCTGGCTCACCTGGCGCTGGTGGCGATTGGCGAGGGCGAAGCGTTTTACAAGGGCGAGCGGATTTTTGGCGGCGAGGCGTTGCGGCGGGCTGGCTTGCAGCCTCTGGTCCTGGCGGCGAAGGAGGGTCTATCTCTGCTGAACGGTACCCAGGCGATGACGGCGGTGGGGGCGCTGGCTGTGACGAGGGCGATCCGGGTGGCGAAGCTGTCTGACCTGGCCGGGGCGATGTCGCTTGAAGCGTTGATGGGTACGCCGGCGGCTTTCGATGCGCGGATTCAGGAGGCGCGGCCGCATGCGGGGCAGATTGCGGCGGCGGCTCATTTGATGGAACTGCTGGAGGGATCGGAGATTCGCGAGGCGCATCGCGTGGGCGATACGCGGGTGCAGGATGCGTACTGTTTGCGCTGCATGCCGCAGGTGCATGGGGCGGTGCGCGATGTGCTGACGCACGTGCGCGGGGTGATGGAGATTGAAGCTGGGTCGGCTACTGACAATCCGCTGGTGTTTCCGGAGGATGGGGCCAGGGAGGGAGCTGTCATTTCGGGAGGGAATTTTCATGGAGCACCGCTATCGTATGCGTTTGACTACGCGGCAATTGCCGTGACGGATCTGGCGAGCATTACCGAGCGGCGCATCGACAGGCTGCTGAATCCGGATATCAACGAGGGGCTGCCGGCGTTTCTTTCGCCGGATGCGGGGCTCTCATCGGGATTCATGATTGCGCAGATTGTGGCGGCGGCGCTGATCAACGAGTGCCAGGTGCTGTCGCATCCGTCTTCCACGGGGAGCATTCCGACGGATGGCGGAAAGGAAGACCACGTTTCGATGGGAATGACCGGCGCGCTGAAGCTGCGGCAGATTGTGGAGCACGCAGAGCGGATTGTGGCCATCGAGCTGATGTGTGCGGCGCAGGCAGTGGAGTTCCGCAGGCCGCTCAAGTCGAGCCAGCCAATTGAGCGTGCGCACACTGCCTTGCGGGCTGTGGTGAACCGCCTGGAGCAGGACCGTGTGCTGGCGCCGGATATCGAAGCGATGGCTGCGGCGGTGAGGGCGGGGAAGTTTGACGAATGGATGGACTAAGGCTGGTCCCGTAAGACCTGCGCAGGGCAATTGCATGAAGGCGTTCTGGGTGGAGGAACGTTTCACAGCGCCACTCTGGGGCGCAATTGAGGATTATTGGCAGTTTCCCAGGGAGGCGCTACGGTTGCCCTGGGCTATTTTCGACCGGTCCCTTCGGGGCCTCAGAGCATTTAGTCGTCAAAGAAATCAACTTGGAAGCTCGCTGAGCCCGTGGTTCGTGTTTCATGCGATTGCCCTGAAGACGTGCGACCTGCAACTGAATACTCAGCGGTGAAATGCTATTCTCCAGAGCGAGATGCACGGTTTGCCGCTGTTGCAATTTGTCGCTGTCGCCATGCTTATTCTGGCGAACGCCTTTTTTGTGGCTGCGGAGTTTGCGCTGGTTTCGATCCGGGACACGCGCATTGAGCAGATGCTGACGGCCGGGGTTCCTGGGGCGCGAGCGGTGCGGAAGCTGCAGCAGGATCTGGACGATTTTTTGCCTGCTGTGCAACTGGGAGTGACGCTCTGCTCGCTGGCGTTGGGATGGATCGGCGAGCCGCTGGCAGCCAATATTCTGCTGGGCTGGCTGGGTCTGCTGCCTCTCACGGAGCCGCATGCGCTGCTTTACGCGCATATTGCTGCGGTGGCCATCGGGTTCGCGCTGATCACCTATTTTCACGTGGTGGTTGGCGAACTGGTGCCGAAGTCGCTGGCGCTGCGGAGGGCGGAAGCGCTGGCGGTGGCGGTGGCGCCGCCGATGCTGCTGTTCATGGCGCTGGTGCGGCCAGGCGTGCGGCTGCTAAAGCGCTCGGCTGCTGTGATCCTCAAGGGATTCGACATTCCCATGTCGGAGCGTGCGCAGGTGCACTCGCCAGAGGAGCTGAAGCTGATTGCGACGGCGGCGCGCAGGATGGGCGTGCTGCCCAAGTATCAGGAGACGCTGATTCACCGCGCCCTGGAACTGGACGAGGTTTCGATTCGCGAGATCATGACGCCTCGGCAGAAGATCTTCTCGCTGCCATCGAACATGCTGGTGGAGGATGCGAGCGCCAAGGTGATTGACCGCAAGCGTTCACGGGTACCGGTGTACGACGAAACGCGCGGACCGGAACACATTGTGGGCGTGGTGTATTCAAAGGATCTTTCGCGGCTGATGTATGTGCGGTCGACTACGCGGTCGGCGGGCACTCCTTTTGTGGAACTGAAGCTGAGCCAGGTGATGCGCGACGTGCTGGTGGTGCCGGAGACGCGGTCGGTCCTGGATCTGATTCGGGACTTTCAGCAGCGGCGGCGGCATTTGGCGATTGTGGTGGATGAGTACGGTTCGACTGTGGGCTTGGTGACCGCGGAGGATGCGATTGAGCAGCTGACGGGCGAGTTGGAGGATGAGTTCGATTCGCCGACACTGCCGGTGCTGACCACGGCGAGCGGTGCGCTGCTGATGGATGGCGGGGTGAACCTGCGCGACCTGGAAACGCAAATGGGGTGGGACCTGCCACGCGAGGGCGGCGTGGAAACGCTGGCTGGATTTCTGCTGATGCGGCTGGGGCATATTCCCGAGGCTGGAGAATGCGTGGCTTTCGAGGGCAGGCGGCTGACCGTGGTGGAGATGGATGGGCGGCGGATCGCCAAGATTCGCGTGGAAAACGTTGCAGAGAACGCAGCGGCGGCAAAGGAAAAGGAGTCATAACTCCGGTCTTCCCACTGGAAACAATTCGTCACATAGGAAAGACAGCCGATAAGCGTAGAATGGCGGGCCGAGGGCGCGCATGAGCGGAGCTTTGCTTGATATGCCGCCCAGCGACCACAGCAAGCGCCGTGGAGAACGACCGATGAAAGATAAGGGCAAGAAGAAACATGCGCATGTCGAGGAGAACGGGACGCACGCGAATGGAAAGCATCTGAACCGAAAACAGGATGACGGGACGGCGGCTATGGCCGATTGCCGGCAGGTTCTGCACCTGGGAAAGGACTGTGACTACGAGCGAGAGCTGCGCAGGCTGCAGGTGGAGTTGGTGAAGCTTCAGGAGTGGGTACGCCACGAAAAGCTGCGCGTGGTGGTGCTGTTTGAGGGACGCGACGCGGCGGGCAAGGGCGGAGCGATCAAGCGCATTACCGAGTCGCTGAACCCGCGCATCTGCCGGGTTGTCGCGCTGGGTACGCCAACAGAACGGGAGAAGACGCAGTGGTATTTCCAGCGCTACGTGGAGCATCTGCCGGCGGCGGGGGAGATGGTGCTGTTTGACCGGAGCTGGTATAACCGCGCGGGTGTGGAGCGGGTGATGGGATTCTGCAGCGAGGAGCAGTACATGGAGTTCATGCAGAGCTGTCCGGAGTTTGAGCGCATGCTGGTGCGATCCGGAATTGTGCTCATCAAATACTGGTTCAGCGTGAGCGACGAGGAGCAGGAGCACCGCTTTCAGGACCGCATGAACAAGCCAACCAAGCGCTGGAAGCTGAGCCCGATGGATCTGGAATCGCGCAAGCACTGGGCGGATTATTCGCGGGCCAAGGACGAGATGTTCGCGGTGACCGACATCAAGCAGGCGCCGTGGTTTGTGGTGAATGCGGAGGACAAGAAGTGCGCGCGGCTGAACGTGATCCGGCACCTGCTGTCGATGATTCCGTATCGTGATTTGACGCCGGAACCGCTGAAGCTGCCGCCGCTCAACAAGTCGAAATACGTAAGGCCGCCGATGAACGAGCAGAATTTTATCCCGGCGGTTTATCGGTAGGGGCGCGCTTCGTTTGAGCCGTAAGGGGCGATTTATTCGAGCTTGACGGCCTGTGTTCCAAACAGGTGGTCCAGCCAGAACTTGCCCTTCGCACGATCGCGTCCAATAAAGGGCGCCACATATGCGGTGCAAACTGCAAAGAAACCAACCAGGGGTCTTACGAACGCCTTGGTCAAGGTCAATGGTGAATCTTCATCGGCGACAACCATGTAGCCCATGATGCAGGTACCGGGTGTTGGTCTGCGTCGCAGAAGGGGATATGCATTGTAGAGTGCCAGCAAGGCAAACAGAATAAGTGTTATTGCTCCCGAAATCCACCAGTCATATCGAGCCGGGGTATCACGCTCGAAGTTCCACGCGAACTCTCCAGTCCTCTTCCATTCAGTCAGCATCGGCGCAATCCCGAGGATCGGAGCGGTTGACATCATTGCGAGGATAAAGTCAAGCCAAAAGGCAACAAAGCGGCGAAATACGCCGGGAAGTGGCGCATCTGCGTTCCCCACGGGGGAATGCATCAGGAAAAAATAGAGCCCGATCATTCCGACGGCGAGAGCCAATGCACCAGGCTGTGTCCCTCCCGCAAAGTGGTAATCGCCATTAACCCGCTGCGCAGACGCTCCGATGGTTGCTGAGTTGGGAATGTAGCTCCAAACCAGGAGACAAACAGCGATCGGGAGAAATATCCACCTGAAGTTTCTCGCTTGCATGGTTGGATTCAGAATACATTCTGGCTGACCCGCTCTCTGGTTGATCTGCTGATTTATCGTGTCCATAGCCCATGAAGTCGATTCTCGCCCGCCTCGCGCTTACTGTTCCGGTTGTCTGGCTGGTGGTCTCGCTGGTTTTTCTGCTGATTCACCTGGTTCCGGGTGACCCCATTTTGCAGATGCTGGGCGATGGCGCAACGCCGGCCGATTTGACGGCGCTGCGGCATCAGTACGGACTGGACCAGCCGCTTTGGCGGCAGTATCTGCACTACTGGAACGGCGTGCTGCATGGCAACCTGGGCAATTCGATCCGGCTGCATGACTCGGTGGCGCACCTGATTTGGGCGCGATATCCCTACACCATGGCGCTTACGCTGACTGCGCTCGGCCTGGGGTTGGCACTGGCGTTGCCGGCGGGGATTCTGGCGGCGGTGCGAAGAGGGCGCTGGTTGGACCAGGCGCTTTCTGTGGTTAGTCTGACGGGGCTCTCCGTGCCGGGACTGGTGCTGGGGCCGGTGCTGATTTTGGTCTTTTCAATTGTGCTGGGATGGATGCCGGTATCAGGGGCGAATGCGGGAGGGGGCAGGTCGATCGATTGGCATTACCTGGTGCTGCCGTCGATCGCGATGGGCGCGTCGCTGGCGGCGATTCTGACGCGCATGGTGCGGACTGCGATGCTGGAAGAACTGGGCCAGGACTACATTCGCACAGCGCGGGCGAAAGGGCTGAGCGAGACCGCAGTAGTTTGCCGGCATGCGCTGCCCAATGCGCTGGTGCCGATTGTGACGGTGGTCGGGTTGCAGTTTGGCGCGCTGCTGGCGGGAGCGATTGTGACCGAGACCATCTTCAGCTGGCCGGGGCTGGGACGACTGACGGTGAGCGCAATTTCAAATCGCGACTATGCGCTGGTGCAGGGATGCCTGTTGTCCATTGGGTTGACGTATGTGCTGGTGAACCTGCTGACGGATGTGGTGAACCGGTGGGTGAATCCGAGAAGCAGGGAATAAGGGACTGGCAGGCCGGTTAGCCAACATACTTGACCAACTGCATGAATCCGTAGTCCATGTGAAGTTGCATGTGGCAGTGGAAGAGTGAGTCGCCGGGATTGTCGGCGACAAAATCAATGGCGACCGTGTCGAGGGGCATGATGTTGACCACATCTTTTTTCAGTCCGCTCAATTTCTTGTCGCCAATCTGGACCACATCAAAGGTGTGACGATGCAGATGCATGGGGTGCTGATCGGCGCTTCCGTTCGACATGACAAGGCGATAGCGCTTGCCTTGCTTCACGCGGATCGGATCAACATCGGGCCAGGATTTGCCGTTGATGGACCAGGTGTCGAATTTGGAGTCGCCTTTGGCGCCGTCGTCAGAGAAACTCAGGTTGATGGTTTCGTCCGGGGGGAGAGCGGCTGCGGTGGAAGCGAAGACCGTGTAGTCCCAGTCGGCATGCGCGGGGTCTTTCCAGACGGGCGCGCCGGTTTTTCCCGCGTACTCCACAACCACGCCGAGACCCATGGCGCGGCTTTTGTCGATGGTGGAACCAAGCACCCAGACGCCCGGAGAGTTCATCTCGACGATCGCGTCGATCCGCTCGGCTACGGCAAGTGACAGCACCTCGACAGCAGTTGGATTGGGAACCGGATTTCCATCCATGGCAATCACTCTGAAGGTGTGCCCCGGCAGCGACAGGACCACATTCTCGGTGGCGCTCGCATTGAGGAAGTGCATCAGGATCCGTTGCCCAGACTTCACGCGTATGGGCTCGCCTGCGCCAAGGCGGTGCTGGTTGATGGTCGCGTATTGATATCCGACATCGGAGCCCGCGGTTGCGGGGAAGTTTGCCGACTCGGCCTGCATGGTTTCAGCCATGGGAACGAAGGACGGCGACCAATGGTGGATGGCGAGAAAAACCTCCCGGTCGAAGTGGCCCGGGAATTGTTTGCCTTCCACCAGCAGGAACCCGAATTGTCCGGTGTAGGTGCCGAGCGACAGATTTGAGCCGGCGCCGGCATGGGTGTGATACCAGCGCGTTCCAGAGGGACGGGGCGTAAAACTGTAGCGCAGATGGCTGCCCGCGGAAATCATCGGAGAGCCTTCTTCCATTGCGCCGTCGTTGAGAGAGTCGATGGCCAGGCCGTGCCAGTGCACAATTTCGGGGTTTCCGGAGGCATTGATGACGTCGATCTTTACAGGCTTGCCTTCATGCAGCCGTAGGATTGGGCCGGGAACCTGGCCGTTGTAGGCGATGGTCTCAATGGTTACGCCGGGGGAGATTTCGAGCTTGCAGGGCGCGATTTTCAGCGTATAGTCGGCTGGGGAAACGTCGGCTGGTGCCTTGACTTTGTGCGCGACGGCTCCGGAAGCGTTGGCCTGAGCGGAGAGCAGGGAACTGAAGACGGGTTCGGCCAGCAATGCGCCGGCTGAGGCAACGAAGGTTCTTCGATTCATGGAGACCTCAGGAGAATCGTAGCGCATGCAACGCGGAAGCCGAACTGTTGTCAGGAGGAGGCAGGCGAGATTATCTTCGCTTCGAAGTCGCTGACCGTGGCCGCCTCGCTGGCCTTACATTAGATTCTATGAGTTTCAGGCTTTTTATTCTGATTGTTGTCGCGCGGATCTCGATGTGCACGAGGAAACCTGGCACGGCACTCTCTCTTGCAGCATTGCTGGCCGGTTGTACATTGCATGGTGAGTTGCCATCGGTCCCGGAACCACGTGTGGCGGTGGATGCCGGAGTGCTTGAAGGAACACACTTTGATGCTGCTTCCGGGGATGTTGCCTTTCTCGGCATTCCCTATGCTGCTGCGCCGGTGGGAAATCTGCGCTGGCGGGCACCTCAACCTCCTGCTGGCTGGCCGGGAATTCGAGATGCGAAGGCGTTTGGTCCGGCATGCCCGCAGTTGCCGAGCGGTTGGCTGCCTGAGATGCTTGGGCGCAAGGAGATGGTCACTGACGAGGCCTGCCTCTATCTGAATGTGTGGACGACGAACCTGGCTGCCGCATCGGAGGCTTCGCCTCACGCGTCCCCGGCGCATAAGGCTCCCGTGATGGTCTGGATTCATGGCGGCGGCAATGTTGAGGGTTCGCAGGAGTGGCCGCCACTGGGGCCGACTTTGGCCAGGCACGGTGTAGTGGTGGTCAGCATCAACTATCGTCTTGGCGTGTTCGGGTTCCTGTCGCTGCCGGGCCTGACTGGCGAGTCCGCTGAACATGTTTCAGGGAATTACGGATTGCTGGATCAGATGGAGGCGCTGAAGTGGGTGCAAAGAAACATAGACCGTTTTGGCGGCGATCCGGCCAATGTTACTGTATTTGGCGCGTCTTCGGGGTCGCTTGATATCTGCGACATGATGGCTTCTCCGCTCTCTGTGGGACTGTTTGAAAAGGCAATTCTGCAAAGTGGATTTTGCGTCGACTCCAGTTCACCGACGCTGGCCGAAGCAGAAGGCCAGGGGAAGATTCTCGCGCGGCAATTTGGCGTTTCAGGAGACGATGCACTCGCAGTCAAAAGCCTTCGCGCAATTCCCGCGGAGCGACTGCTTCAACAGGCAGCATCAGACCATCAAATCGACTTCAATCCTATTGTTGACAAATGGGTGCTGCCCGATCAGCCGGAGCGCATCTTTCAGCAGGGAAAGCAGGCGCGGGTCCCGGTGATTGTGGGCAGTAACGCGGATGAAGTGTCAATTTTCGCAAGCCCGATTGTGGGAGGAAAGTCGCATCGACCGAAGACGATCGCCGAATACAAAGAATGGCTGCAAAAGACGTTCCACGATCTTGCGCCTCAGGCCTTGGCGGCCTATCCAGCGAAAACGGACGAGGATGTTCCCAAAGCGTTTCTGGCCGTGGATACGGACGATGATTTTGGGTTTGGCGCATGGCTGTTGGCGCGGGAGACTGAAGCCATTGGACAGAATGCGTTCCTTTACACCTTCAGCTATGTTGGCAGCGGGAAGTTTGCTGTGCTTGGGGCATTCCACAGCGAAGAGAGCATTCTCCTGAGCAAGAGGTATTGGACTAGCTGGGTGAGCAGCCCCGACGACGAGCCGATGTCTGAACGGATCATTGGATACTGGACTCAGTTTGCGAAGACATCACGGCCCGATGGCCCGGGTCTCCCTGCGTGGCCCGCGTATGACTCAAAGACGGATCGATACCAGGAGCTGGGGAGACATACGGGACAGATCGCGCCGGATACATCGCGGTTCAAAGTCTTCATGAACAGATACAACGCGGTGAATGAGACTGGGGATTTGTTCTGAAGGCCTGGCGATACCTGAATCGTCGGTTTCCTAAGCAGAAGTGAGCGGGATGATTTTTGCTTCGAAGTCGCCGTTGTCGCCGACAATGAGCAGACCGATCGTGATGGGTAACTGAAAGCGACGGGGGCCGCAACTGCCGGGGTTGAGGTAGAGGACGCCTTTGCGGGTGTAGAAGTTGGGTACGTGGGTGTGGCCGGAGAGGACGGCGGCGAATTTTCCGGCGGCGGGATCGAGGTGAAGCGTGTGCAGGTCGTGGAGCATGTAGAGGTAGTGGGCGGCACCGTTCGAGTCTTCGATGAGCGCGACTTCGGTCTCAGGCAACTCGCTGCACGGGCCTTCGCGGTCGATGTTGCCGCGGATGGCGGTGACTGGGGCAATCTTCTCGAGTTCGCTGAGAATGGAGAATTTGCCGACGTCGCCGAGGTGGAGGATGCGCTCGACGCCGGCGAGGGCGGGAGCAACTTCGGGGCGGAGCAGGCCGTGGGTGTCGCTGATGACGCCGATCTTCAAGGTGTTTCCTGGGGTTGAAATTTGATCGCAGGTTAGCGAAGTTGGCCGCGCTGCGCGCGTGTTAGCGGGGTTAGCATCTCGCGCCTGCCGATTCGGGATTCCCCAGACGGACATGAGAAGACCCCGAATGTCGACTCGCCGTGTTCGTGCTTTATTCTATAGGACCGCAAAACGCGGAATGCCGGGGATGAATACCCGGCATTCCGTACACATGAGTTTTTAAGTAAGCCCAGCCTATTGGAGCAGGCTTCCCGTGGTTGCATTTGTTGGGATGCCGATTGCATCGCCGGAGACAACGAGTTCCACTCTGCGGTTTTCCTGACGCCCCGCGGAGTTGTCGTTCGAGGCTACAGGCAGGCTGTTACCAAAGCCCGTCGCGCTGACCGAGTTCGCCGATACGCCCTGGACTACCAGGTAGTCGCGGACGGCCCCGGCACGGTTCTCTGACAGTTTCTGATTCATGTCATCGCCGCCCACGTTGTCGGTGTATCCGCCAACCGCAATGGCAAGGCTCGGATAGGCGACCAGGATTCCGGCAACCTTGGCCAGCTTCTCCCTGGCGCCAGGCTTCAACGAGTACTGGCCTGTGTCGAACAACACGTCTGACATGCTGACAATCAGGCCTCGTGCGCTGTCGCGTGTCTCCAGAATCAAGTTGAGCTGCTCCGACAATTTGGCGCGCATTGCCGCCTTGTCGCTGTCGGCCTGGTTTGCACTTTGCTGAGCCTGTTGTGCAATCAGGCGAGCCTTTTCCGCGTCGGCCTGAGCAGCGGCGATTGCTGTTGCCGATGCGGCCTGGTTTGCCGCCATGTCTGCCTGGGCCTTCGCTGCATCCGACTGCGCCTGCTGCGCCGCGAGTGTTGCATCGGCTGCCTGCGCCTGTGAATTTGCCTGCGCTGCACTCGATGCGCGCAGTTCGTCGGCCCGGCGAGTTTCGTCGATCTTCTTTACCGCGATCTCTCGCGCATCTTCCGCAGTCTGTACTGTTTCTCGCGCGGCTGCGATCAGCGGCTTTCTGTCGGAGTGCCCGGCGATGGCATAATCATCGGCCGTCTTCATCAACTCCACAGCGTGCCGATAGCTCTCGCCGGCATACTGCTCCGCACCTTCGGAACGGGCGATGCGCACTGCGTTCCGCGCTTCGTAGAATTCCAGCGGCAGATTCGCACTCAGGACCACAGGGTCAAACTTGTAGCCGGTAGGAAGGTACCCTCCGCGCTCCATGAGCTCGTACTTTGCATCGACGGTCTCACTGGTTCCCTTGGTGTCTGCCAGAACCACATTTTCCAGAACCACTACATTGCTTGGTTGGCGCACGGCGTAATAAGGCTCGGCGGTAACAATCAGCGCGAATGCCTGGAGATCTGTGGTTGCAGTGAGCTTGCTTCGATCGTTGCCGCCCACCAGCACTTCTCCGAGGTTTACCGCGTGCCCTTCGGGCGAGATTGCCCACAGGACATAGGTGAGATATTCACCACCGAATGTTGTGGGAGTGGTCAGGCTTCCGAACTCCGCTTCAACTTCCACTGTGCCGCGCTTGCTGCGGACTTTCACTTTGCCGTCAGCGGATGGCAACAATGGAGTGCCGACGAGATGTACATCCGTGGCACCCTCGCGATGGCGATAGTTGATTGCCTGAACGGTACGGCTGATTTCGACGACACGAAACATCGGCGCCGAACCCTCGGATTGGACGACAACCGTGGTCTGGGAATTGGCTTGAGCAACCATGCTCAGACTGACGGCACTTGCAAGTGCTAACAAATGGATGGGTTTCACACGATCTCCTGCGGGCGGAACTGTGCACCGCTGTGTTGGGCTTGAAGTGCATTGACAGACTGACAGACGCGGAGATTCAGATGTTATCTGCGCTGGTGCGCGCTGCCGGGAGTCTTGAGAAAGAGCGGGGCCGACGGGCTTGCGAAACCACGGGGCCAATGGGAGGGCAAAAGCTGAATGCTCTTCTCCAGCTTCAGTGTCGCAGGCCGCAGAGGTAACGTCTGAGCTTCATTGCTCACCGCTCAGAGGCCTAATTCAAGCCTGGTGCGGGGATCGAGGCGGTCGCGGAGGGCGTCGCCCAGAAAGTTGAAGCCGAGGACCGCTGCGGCTACGGCGATTGCGGGGAAAAGCACGAGGTGCGGCGAGTCGAAGAGGTGGGAGCGGGCGTCGTTGAGCATGGAGCCCCAGCTGGGCGCGGGCGCGGGAATGCCGAGGCCCAGGAACGACAGCGTGGCTTCGGCGAGGATGACGCCGGCCATGCCGATTGCGGCCTGGACGACGATGGGCTGGATGATGTTGGGCAGGATGTGGTGGAAGAATATTCGCAGGCCGCCCGCTCCGAGAGCCCGCGCGGCGTCGACGTATTCGCGGTCGCGGACGGCCATGACCTGGGCGCGGACCAGGCGCGCGTAGCCGGCCCACCCGCCGATTGCGAGAGCCAGCACCAGGTTGGTGAAGCCGGGGCCGAGGAAGGCGGCGAAGGCAATGGCCAGCAGAATGCCGGGGAGGGCCAGGAAAGTGTTCATTGCAAAGGTGGTGAGGGCGGTGTCAATCCAGCCACCGAGATAGCCTGCCAGAGCGCCGACGCTGAGGCCAAGCGCGAGTGAGAGTGTGACCACGCTGACGGAGACGGCGAGTGAGAGGCGCGCACCCCAGAGCAGGCGGGAGAGCGTGTCGCGGCCAAGTTCGTCGGTTCCGGCCCAGTGGGCTGCGGAGGGGCTTTCAAGGCGGTGAAGCAGATCAATGCTTGCGGGATTGTGCGGGGCGAGCCAGGGCGCGGTAAGGCCGGCGAGGACAAAGAGGGTCAGCAGCAGTGCTCCGGCAGCGGCCAGGGGTTGGCGGCGCAGGCGGCTGGGGAGTTGCTCCAAGTTTGCACGTAACTTGCTGGATTCCAAAAAAAGCATGGGCAAAGCCAGAATACAGCGACACTGGCGGCTGTGTGGGGTCCAATAAGGTATGGGGTATTCGCTTTACAGACGGATGGGTTGCGTGGCGCTGGCTGGGATGGTGTTTCTGGTGCTGCCGGGCTTGACTCAGTACGCACAGGCTCAGTACGCGCCGCAGTCTCTGCAACCTGAGGCTGAGCAGTTGCTGGCGCTGGCGAACGAAGCGCGCGCCGCGCATGGGGCTGGGCCGCTGCATTGGGATCCGGCGCTGGCCGCGGCTGCCCGTCAGCATTGCCTGCGCATGGCAGCCGCGGGTCCAATCGCCCACCAGTATCCCGGTGAGCTTGATTTATCCGGGCGCGCTGGAGAGGCGGGAGCGCACTTCAGCCTGATTGAGGAGAACGTGGCTATAGGGCCTGATCCGGCGGCGATTCACGAGGAGTGGATGCATTCGCCGGGGCATCGAACGAATCTGCTGAACCCTGAGGTGGACCGATTAGGCGTGGCGGTGGTGGCGAGCCGCGGCGTGCTCTATGCTGTGGCCGACTACGCGCATGGGGTGGCGCAACTGACTCCTGCGCAGGTGGAGGCAATTGTGGCCAGCGGGGCGCAAACGAGCCGAGTTTCCTGATGAAGTGGCAGGATGCGGACCTGACGCATCTGCCGCAGGCGCTGGTGGAACGGCTTGCCTCAGGGAGATATCGACAGGCGGCCGTGGGGTGCTGCCCGGCGGAAAATGTCGAGGGATCGTTCTCGGCGTATCGCGTGGCGGTGCTGCTTTACTGAGGGGAGTATGCTGATGAAAGCTTTTTCGACGGAGAAAATGAAGCATGGGAAGACTCTCAGAACTCGTGAAGCGCGACTTTGAAGAAGAAGTGAAAGTCATCGAGGAAGCCGGAAGAAACCTGTGGGTATCGGGATTTGGGATGGCAATCATCCTCGCAATTATGTGGGGATTTGACCTACTCTTTAGAGAGCCTTGGACCAAGAAGGAAATCGGCTGCGCAATGATTTGCGTTATCGTTTTTCCGTTCATCGATAGGGCATGGGAACGACATAAGGTTGCCGCCAGAATACGGCATGAACGAGAAGTCCGTGTCGAGTTAAAGTTGGATGCATTACTCGGGCTTGTCAATATCAATGATGTTGA
>JBEKDE010000040.1:0-41030 GCA_050014515.1 Occallatibacter sp. | reverse complement strand
GACGCGGATCGGGCGGGGCACGAAGATCGACAACCTGGTGCATGTGGGGCACAACTGCGATATCGGCGAGGATGTGATCCTGGTGATGGGCACGGGAATCAGCGGTTCGTCGACGGTGGGGAATGGGGCGGTGCTGGCAGGTCAGGTGGGGATTGGCGACCATGCGCATGTGGGGCCGGGGGTGATTCTGGGCGGGCAGGCTGGGGTGCTGTCTGGGAAGACGGTTACGAATGAGGGGCTGAAGCCGGGGACGGTGCTTTGGGGGACGCCGGCGCGGCCGCTGAAGCAGGTGCTTAGGGAGATTGCAGTGGTGGCGAGGCTGGCGAAAAAACAGAGATCAGGGATCAGGGATCCGGGGTCAGAAGACTGACGATCGAATTCGCTCTTTGCTTCCGCAACTTCTTCGTTAGACGGATTTTTCGGTGGGGAAGGGTTCGGCTTTCAGGGAGCCGTCGCGCTGCTTGATGAGGATCTGGACTTTGCCTTCGGCGGCGTCTAGTTCCTTCTTGCAGGTTGCGGAGAGTCCTACTCCCTCCTCAAAGAGCTTGAGCGAGTCTTCGAGGGCCAGGTCGCCCTGCTCCAGTTTTTCTACGATGGTCTCCAGCTTCTTCAGCGATTCTTCAAATGACGGCATGATTCGTGCTCCCTTTTCAGGCGGCCTCGCCTTGCGGCAAGACGGAGGCGATGACTTCGCCGGCTAGCGGGTAGCGGCCGAAGGGGGCGCTAACCTGCACACCCTGGACCATGGGGCGCACCGCTTCAAGCATCTCCTGGGCGATGCGAACGCCTTCGCGGCGGGCGGCGTCGGGGGTGATGCACTGGGCCATGCGCAGCATGATCTCTTCAGGCATGGAGACGCGCAGGTCGTTCTTCATGAACTCAGCATTGCGCAGGCTGGTCAATGGCCAGATGCCGGCAATGACCGGGATGCGGAACTCCTCAATGCGCTTGAGGAAGCTTTCCAGGAGCTTGAGATCGAAGACGGGCTGGGTGATGGCGTACTCGCCGCCGGCCTCGACTTTGTAGGCGAAACGGCGGATTTCCTGCTCGATGTCGGGCACGCCGGGGTTGGCGGCGACGCCGATGGTGAAGTTGGTGCTGGCGCCAATGGCGTTGGCTCCGATGTCGAGGCCGTGGTTCAAACGGCGAACGATGTTGACCAGACCGATGGAGTCAACGTCAAACACAGCGGTGGCGTCGGGGTAGTTGCCGAGCTTGGGCGGGTCTCCGGTGAGGCAGAGGATGTTGTGCAAGCCGATGGACGAGGCCCCGAGCAGGTCCGATTGAATCGACAGAATGTTGCGGTCGCGGCAGGTGTAGTGGAGAACCGTCTCAATCCCGGTGTGCTGCTGAATCTGGATGCACAGGCTCTGCGCGCTCATGCGTGCCGAGGCGCGCGGCGAGTCGGGCACGTTGATGGCGTGGACGCCGAGACCGGCGAGAAGGCGGGCGCCTTCAATCTCCTTGGTGCAGTCGATTCCCTTGGGCGTAACGATTTCAACCAGCGTGACAAACGTGCCATCGGCGATCAAAGAGCCGATGCGCGAACGTTCACGGAGCGGCGCGGGAGGGGTTTCAGTGTTCAGAGCCGGGGCTGTGCCGGTGACCTGGACGCGTGCCTGGGCGTCAATGGCGCGCATGGCCGAGCGCATGGCGCGGATGTGGTTGGGCGTGGTGCCGCAGCAGCCGCCGACGAACTGGGCTCCGGCGGCGATGGCCTTGCGGGCGAAGCTGGCCATGTATTCAGGCGAGCAGAGGTAGATGTTGCGGCCCTCGACTGCACGGGGCATGCCGGCGTTGGGCATGGCGGCAAGCGGCAGCGTGGTGGCCGCGCGCATGGCTTCAATGGCGGTGAGCACCGTGGCCGGGCCGGTGGAGCAGTTGACGCCGATGGCACCCGCGCCCCACTCAGTAAGCAGCGCGGCGGCCTGGGCGGGCGATGCGCCGTCGAGGCAGTTGCTCTCGTCGTCGACAGTGACCATGGCGAGGACGGGCAGGTCAGGCGCGATCTCGCGGGCGGCGGTGAGGGCTTCACGAGCCTCGTTGAGAGCGGGCATGGTTTCAATGATCAGCAGGTCGACGCCGGCTCCGGCGAGAGCGGCGATCTGCTCAGCAAAGGCGGCGCGGGCTTCGTCGAGGCCGGTTTTGCCGAGGGGCTCGAGGCGTACGCCCAAAGGACCAATAGAGCCGGCCACAAAAGCTTCGCCAGCCTGCTTTTCCTTGAGATGCTCAACTGCCTGACGGGCCAGCTTGACCCCAGCAGCGTTGATTTCAGCCACTTTGCCGGCCAGGCCGTGACGGGCGAGGCGAAAGCGGTTGGCGCCGAAGGTGTTGGTTTCAAGAATTTCAGCGCCGGCCTGCAGGTACTCCTCGTGGATGGAGAGGATCAGGCCTGGGTCAGAGAGATTGAGCTCGTCGTAGCAGCGATTGATGAAGACACCGCGGGCGTAGAGCACTGTGCCCATAGCTCCGTCGGCCAGTACGGGACGCGTGGCAAAGATGTCGGCAAACTGAGTCATGCTCTTGTCATGCTAAGGCACGCCGACCCGGTGCGCCAGAGCACCGGCCTGCTTTGTTATACTTCGGGAGTCAATGCGTTCATTCATCGGCTCCCGGCAACCGGGTTCCAGCAACTTGTCGGATGGGCCAGTAGTTGCCATCAATGTGTTCACTCTGCGGCTATGACCGCAAACATTTCTCGCGGCACACGCCGCGTTTTCCGTCGAGGTAAGGGATTTTGAAGAACAGAAGTCTTTGGATGAGCGCCGCAGCCGCCCTTGTGGTTGCAGCCGCGGTGGCTGGTTGTGGCGGCACCACGTACCTTGATGGCCGGACTCTTCCCCCCAGCGGGTTGACCAACCGCGTCCTGATCGCGATCCAGAACCCCAGCGCCTTCACCAAGGGCGCGTTGCAGTTCGTGGACGCCTATTACGACATTCGCGACGGCTACAATGGCAAGCCGGCGACATTTTCCATCTCCGGATTTTCCGGCGCACTGCCGATCACGATCCAGAACATGCCGGAAGAAGAGGCAGGCGCGGTGTACGGATCGGGGGACGGCAGCTTCAACCTGGTCAACTATGCAAAGGAGAGCACCAGCGGTGCAGTGAGCGGGTTGAATGGCAATTCATCCAGCATTTTTATTACACGCAACCAGGGGTACGTCTTTGCCGCCAGCGAGTCTTCGCGCGTGCTGACGGTGGTGAACAGGAACACCGGCGGCTCTTATCCGCTGAGTCTTCCCGGTGTGTATAAGGTGAGCGTCAATCCCGGTGGGACCTTCGCGATCGCCTTTGTGCAGAATTCGAATTACGCCTACTACCCGCTGGAGCTGACGTCATCACAGACGGTCAACTTCTCCAACGGTCCGACCAGTTGGCCCAAGGCCGCGGTGGACTGCGAGCCATTCAGCGCGCCGACGTGGTGCCTGCTGCAGGTGCAAAGCCCGGACAACAAGGATCAATGGGGCATGTACTACGGTGCGCCGCTTGTGTTCGATCGCCCGGTAAAGGCGGTGTTCTCCGCTGACGGCTCAACGGCCTATGTTCTGAACTGCGGCCCGGAGTGCGGCGGGAACAAGGCATCGATTTCAATTCTGCCGGTGGCGCCGATGATCTTTCTCAACGGCCAGGCCTCGGGATTGCTGCCCAAAACCGGCGCCATACCCAACATCCCGATTCCCGGCGGCGCCAGCAACGCGCTGGTCAACACTTCCACCATGTACGTGGCGGGACAGCAGCAGCAGACGGTGAACGGCACCACGCTCTGGGGCGGCAACCTGACTGTGGTGAACCTGAGCAATAACACGGCGGGGAGTCCGATCTCAATCAGCGACGGAATTCCGCAGGGACCCAGCCGCCTGCTGCTGGCGGACAACAATACGCTGTGGATTGCGATGACCAAGTGCACGAACGGCGTACGCGCGGCCAGTGGCGAGTCCGATGGCTGCCTGACCATGTTCAATACCACCACCAACTCGGTGACGATGCTGGAGCCGTACCTGGGCGATGCGACGGGTATTGCCGCGGTGACCGGCCTGAACAAGATCTATACGGCCGAGGGTGGACAGGTGTATATCTACTCCACCGCCGACGGTTCGGCGATCGACAACCAGTACGTGACTGTGACAGGCACGGCATACGACGTAGCCTACATGGACGCGGCCTCTGACGGCGACAACACCGTTTACTAAAGTGAAGCAGTGAAGCAGTGAAGCAGTGAATCAGTGAATAAGTGAAGCAGTGAACGGTGGGTTTCGCGGTCCGCGATCATGAGGCTGGGGATGCCACAAGTTCCAATTCCTGTTTCGATGATCGGAAGCAATTGCCAATGACCCCCGATCTCGCGCCGAGTGTTTACGTCGCCGATGTACTCGCCATTGCAGCCCATCGCGACGATGTGGAACAGACTTGTGGCGGCACGCTGCTGCGTATGGCTTCACGCGGAGTGCGCACGGCGATTCTGGACCTGACACAAGGCGAGGCAGGAACGCGCGGCACAGCCGAAGACCGGGCAAAAGAAGCGGCGGAAGCCGCGCAGATATTGGGCGTAAGCTGGCGCCGGGCGCTTGATCTACCTGACGGCGCGATTGAAAACACGCTTGAAAATCGAATCAAGATTGCGCGCGTGCTGCGGCTGTTGCGGCCGCGTGTGGTGATCCTGCCCTATTGGCAGGCGCGGCATCCGGACCACGCGATTGTGGCTGCGCTGGGGTATGAGGCTTGCTTTTTGTCTGGGCTGGCAAAGGCGCCTGGTGGGCAGGAAGCTGTCACCGGCGCGCCGCATCGGCCTTTCAAAATTGTCTACGCGAGTTTGTATGCGGATGTGCGGCCGAGCTTCATTGTGGACATCACGCCGTTCATTGAGCAGCGGCACGCGGCGCTGATGGCATATCGCTCGCAGTACGCCAACCAGGCGGCGGGCAGCGGGCTGTTTGTGGCAGAGGAAGAGATTCGCGAACGGACCTTCGCGGAAGCGCGCCACTATGGACTGCTGGCTGGTGTGAAATACGGCGAGCCGTTTGTGCAGAAGGAAGTGGGGCTGGTGGACGATCTTACGCTGGTGCCTGTGCAATCGATTTGAGGGGATTGATGGTTTTGAACGGAGACCATCCTAAGTGATGTCTTTGCCAGTAGTCTCTCGGTGTTTGGGCTTTCACCTTGGGCTGCTTTTCGGGAGCCGCAACCTTCTGGGCCTGCAAGAAAGCCCCTGCCAATTGCTCAACGTTCTCGCCAGCCTTCGGTCCTTCGTGGTATTCGTGTTTCGTACACCTCTCTTAAGGCCTCATGACGCAAAAACCCAATGAGTCAAAATTCGATCACGTCTTGGAAAAACTTGGCGTCATTAACGCGCGTCTGAAACGAATAGAAGATCAATTGAATCCTGAGTCGGAACGTCTCGTTCAGGATTCGCAAGCCAAAGGACGGGGAAAAACCTACCCACAACCGTCACAGCAAAAAGGACGAGGCAAACGATGGCTTCGCGATGTGGTACTTCTTCCCCTCTACAAATATATTTGGGTACCCATTCTTGGCATCTTGGCGCTCTATGGCTCGATTGGGACCTATGTTGCATTACGTTTCGATCTGTCCGTTTTGCCATATGAAACCATCGATCCTGTCGATCCGTCTGAAACGCGATTTTTGGTCACAAACGAGGGGCCATTCTCGATATTCAACGTCTTCTACATGTGCAAATACATTCCAGCTATCCCAACACAGCCCGACACTCCGCTAATCGCATATGGGATAGCCGTACCTTATCCCATTTCCTCAGTACGCTCTCATGGCAACTTCGTCGTTTACTGCCAGAATCCTGATGGTGTTCCACGTCCACTCAAAGAGGGCGCGTTGCTCGATGTCGAAGTGAGCTACACGCCAAAATTCCTTCGTTGGCAGTCCCGCCGCGGAGGGGCTCTTTTTCTGCTCAAGTACGACAAGTCAGGTAAGGCTGTGTGGTTGCCGGTGCGAGACATGACTCCACGCGCAGAAGACCTCAAAAATCTGGGTTGCCCGACCTGCCCGAAATGATACGTGTGCGTCAACGGTTTTGTGCCCTTTGTTTTCTCTATCGTTTTTCGCGAGAATGGGTCCGGAGGGATTGAATGACACAGACCTGGGATCCGCAGGCATACGCGCAGGACGGCGCATTTGTACATGGACTTGCGGGCGGAGTATTTGAGTGGCTTGCGGCCAAGCCCGGCGAACTGATTCTCGACCTGGGCTGCGGAGACGGACAATTGACGCAGCGAATTGCGGCGACGGGCGCAGTTGTGCGGGGCGTGGATGCGTCGGCGGAGATGGTTGCGGCGGCATGCTCGCGAGGCGTTGACGCAGTGCAGGCGCCCGCGGAGTTGTTGCCTTATCCCGATGCAGAGTTCGACGCGGTCTTCTCGAATGCGGCGCTGCATTGGGTGCGCGACCAGGATGCGATGATGGCGCAGGTTCATCGCGTATTGAAGCCTGGCGGGCGTTTTGTTGCGGAGATGGGCGGGCACGGGAACATTGCCGCGATCCAGGTTGCGTTTATGGCTGTGCTGGAGCGGCATGGATACGCGGGGCGCGAGGATGGGGTGAATTACTACCCCACGGCGCGGGCGTACACGTTACGTCTGGAAAAGCATGGGTTCAACGTGCAGCAGATTGCACTGATTCCGCGGCCGACGCCGCTGGCTGCGAGCGGGATGGAGGGATGGCTGCGGACATTTCGCGCGGGAGTGCTGGAAGGATTGCCGGAGGCTTTGCGCGACAGGGTGGTGGAAGAGACGGCGGCGCTGCTGGCGCCTGCGCTGCGCGATGAGGAAGGAAACTGGACTGGGGACTACGTGCGGTTGCGGTTCATTACGACGGCGGGACCAGCGTGAGCGGGAAAGCTATTTTGTGAAGAACATTTTTGCGCCGATGGCGACTAATGTGACTGCGAAGACGCGGCGCAGCCAGAGATCGGAGAGGTGCTGTGCGGCGGATGCGCCGAAGTAGCCGCCGACCAGAAAACCCGCGGCGAGAAGAAGCGCGACGCGAATGTCGGCGTTGCCTTCGCGGTAGTATTCGATGAAAGCGAAGAGGCCCACGGGGAGCAGGAGAGCGCCGATGGATGTTCCCTGGGCCTTGTGCTGGCTCATGCCGAGCAGCCAGATGAGCGCGGGGACGAAGAGGATGCCGCCCCCAATGCCGACAATACCGGAAACAATACCGACCACCAAGCCAACCAGCAGAATCATCCAGGTCATTCGTCCTCCAAAGTTGCGCGCGGATTTTTGCTCCGCACCCGACATACAGCCTACAGGATGCGTGCGGCGGGCTGTCCAGCGGAGTTGAGGAAGATATCAAGATGTATTGGCGAGTTACAGCGGATAACTTAGTGAACTGGGTGAAGAAATATAAATCAGAAAAATATTGAGAAACAGGTTGCAATTCACAATCGAGTTATGGCACACTCTTCTCTGCGTAGGAGAACGCCCGATGAAACATTTAACGCAAATCTCGATGCGTAGGCTGGAGCGGCTTGATTCAAGCTGCACCGGTCGCCGGGCGCTGTACGGGTTTTGGTCCGTCAATTACCAATAACCTTCCTGGTGTCTGCTCCTGCGCAAAGACGCACACATTGGAAAACGGCTCCATTGCTTTTCACCCCGGGTGGTGAAGAAGCCAGGTTCATCGCTCGAAACCGATAAAAAGCCTGTCTTTGGTTGTTCCCTCGGGTAAGTTGGGCTGAGTTATCGGTCTTGGGCTTGGTGTCTCTGTGATTAGTTATGCGGCGCATGCGGGAGAGCTTTGCCTTTAACTCGGATTCATGAACATGGTAGCGCCGGTGGCGACAGGGAAGAGTTACTTCCACCGCAAAAGGGCGAGCAGGGACGGGATCCCTGCCGGAACAATTCACTTCACGGGGCAGGGGCGTAGTCCTGAAGCAAAGGGCACCGTGGAGCAGAGGTCCGAGTCCATACTCTTTTCGCTTATTCCCCGGCGCGGAGATTGCGCAGTTGTATTTGGGATTAACCACCTTGGCCGGTGGTGTAGGTCGCGGTTACTTCGCCTGTCACGCGGGTGGTCGCGGGTTCGATTCCCGCTCGGAGTTCACGCTCCGGTAGCTCAGTGGATAGAGCACCTATGCCGCAACCGCTTGTTCCCCGGTCATCTTAACCTTCCGGCGGGGCCGGATAGAAATTGGCTTGCCATGGGCAAACTGCATGTAAAAAACGGAACCCCGGTCGGCAGCACGCACTTGTGCACCAACTGCAGCTGGGGGCAGTTCATCACGGGATACCGCGAATCGGACCGGATGGCGATCTGTACCAACACCAGTCCGAACATCGTGTTGCCGTTCACGGTGTATGAGTGCACCGGGTTTAGCGACAAGAACCGGCCAGGTTGGGAGCAGATGGAGAAGCTGGCAATCGACATTCAGCCGGTGCGGGTGTCGGCGAAGACCGCGGGGTTCAGCACGGTGGGGCCGATTCGTCCAGTGAAGCCAAGCGACGAAGAGGTCGAAGACGAGGTTGCACTCGACCGGTAACTTCAAGCAATAAACCTGCCGGTGGCGCAGGGCACGGATACTTCGGTAGAGCAGCGCGCGAGCGCAGGTCGCGGGTTCAAATCTCGCCGTCCGCCTTCTAGTGGATGTAGCTCAGTGCAATACCTTCCGCGTCCGATTTTTCCCCGGCGGATTTTGATGTTGGCGGGATGCCTTGTTCATTGAAGGCATCCCGCGGAGGCTGAAGCCCACCTTCATTCTATTGGCATTTTTGCCGGGAATGAATTCCCGGCCTACCACCCCGACGAGTTTTTCACCAATCTGTGAAGTTGTGCCCTTTCGCACAAGCAGCGTTTGATGAAGCACTTTAACGCACGAGTGAAGTTGTTTCCTCACAAGGCAAAGCGCTGATCAATGGTTTTCCAACAACCTGCCGGTGGCGCAGGGCACGGGTTCATCAATGGCAGAGCGCCGCGCAAGCGGAGGTGCAGGTTCGATTCCTGCCGCCGGGCATTCGCCTGGTGTAGCTCGCTTCACACAGTCCGCGTCCGATTTTTCCCCGGCAGATTTTTTTCGACAGAAAGGAGGCGCATCATGCGCATGAACATCTTCAAGTATCACAAGGCACGGCTGCGAACCCACGAGGGAGCGCCGGCGCGGAACATCACTCCGGAACAGGCGCTGCGGCGCTCGGTTCTCTCCTGCATGCTGTGGGAGAACGAGTTCTACGAGGACGGCGTGCAGATTGCCGGCCGCATTCATGAGCTGGTGCCCAAGGTTGCTGCGGGAAAGGTTGCCGCGCTGGCCGTGGAGGCGCGCGAGAAGATGAAGTTGCGCCACGCGCCGCTGTTGCTGGTGCGCGAGATGGCGCGTCATCCAACGCATCGTGCGCTGGTGGGCGAGACTCTGGAGCGCGTGATTCAGCGTGCGGATGAGCTGAGCGAGTTTGTGGCCATCTACTGGGGAGGCGGGCGTCAGCCGCTGTCGGCGCAGGTGAAGAAGGGACTGGCTGCGGCGTTTGGCAAGTTCGACGAGTACGCGCTGGGAAAGTACGATCGCGCCGGTGCGGTTCGTCTGCGCGACGTGCTGTTCCTCTCTCATGCGCGGCCGGTGGACGAGGCGCAGGCGGCTTTGTGGAAGCGCCTGGCGGAGAACCAGCTGGCTACGCCGGACACCTGGGAGGTTGCTCTCTCGGCTGCCGGACGCGGTGAGGGGCCAAGCGGCGCACAGGAGAAGCGGGAGGTGTGGGAGCGTCTGCTCTCGGAGCGCAAACTGGGCGCGCTGGCACTGCTGCGCAACCTGCGTAACCTGCACGCTGCCGGCGTGGAGGAATCGCTGGTGTTGAGTGCGCTGGCCGCACTGAAGACGGACCGGGTTTTGCCGTTCCGCTTTCTGGCGGCTGCGCGCAACGCTCCGCAGTGGGAAGAGGCGCTGGAAGCAGCGATGTTTCGGGCGCTGGAAACCCGCACGGGAAAGCTGGCGGGGCACACGGTGCTGCTGGTGGACGTCTCCGGATCGATGGAGTCGCCGCTGTCGAACCGCTCGGAGATGCGGCGCACGGATGCTGCTTATGGGCTGGCGATTTTGCTTCGCGAGATCGCGGAGAAGGTGACGATCTATACCTTCTCGAACCAGGCCCAGCGGGTGCCTGCACGGCGCGGCATGGCGCTGCGCGACGCGCTGGACAAGAGCCAGGCGCACGCGGGAACCTACCTGGGCGCGGCGCTGAAGCAGGTGGAGGCAGAGGTCCGGGCTGGAAACGGCCGGGAGGGCTACGACCGCATGGTGGTCATCACCGACGAGCAGTCGCACGACAGCGTTCCCGCGCCGCACGGCGAGGGGTACGTGATCAACGTGGCTTCTGCGAAGAACGGGGTTGGCTACGGAGCGTGGACGCACATCGATGGGTGGAGCGAGGCGGTGATTGACTACATTGCCGAGCTGGAATCCACCTGCGGTGGGACAGACGCTCGGTAGAGGCTCGCTCGGGCTTGGTGGGTTCCCATCCATTCGCCAGAAAGACGGCGAATGGATGGGCAAAGCACAGGGGCTCACAGAAGCTTGGTGGCCCGAGAGCGACGGTGCCGCTCCAGGGCGCGAGATCGTTCCCTGGAGCTTACCCCGGGCGGCGCTGCGCTTGTCCGGGGCTATTTTCCTCCTGTCCCTGCGGGACGGGCACCTGCGGAGCGGCAACCAGTGCACTTGCGCCGCACATCCAAACAGAGAATTCGGGGAGCGGCCAGCAAGCACGGCAGCTCCCCGGATTCTTTTGCACAAGACGTGGGTTAATCTGCGGCGAGGGCTTTGCTGCGGAAGAGGAGGCCGGCGGTGGCTGCGCCGAGGCAGGGAATGAGCAGGAACAGCCAGACCTGTTCGAGGGCTTTGCCACCGACAAACAGCGCTGGTCCGAGGCTGCGGGCGGGGTTCACGCTGGTTCCGGTGATGTGGATGCCGAGCAGGTGGATGGCGACGAGCGTGGTGCCGATGACCAGTCCTGCGAAGCCGCTGGGTGCGCTTTTCTGGGTTGAGCCGAGAATCACGATGAGGAAGAGCAGCGTGGCAACGAACTCATAGGCGATGGCTGCGCTGATCCCGTATTCGCCCTGGTAGCCGGGGCCCCAGCCGTTCTGTCCCAGGCCGCTGGTGGCAATGCTGTAGCCGCCACCGACGCCGGCGGCGATGATTGAGACCACCCAGGCGGCCAGGATGGCTCCTGCGAACTGGCCGACCCAGTAGCCGATCAGGTCTGCGATCTTCATGCGCCCGGCCACGAAGACGCCCAGGCTCACGGCGGGGTTGATGTGACAGCCGGAGATGGGGCCGATGCCGTATGCCGCTGCGACCAGCCCGAGACCGAAGGCGAAAGCGATGCCCACAATGCCTACCTTGTCGCCCGCGACGACCGCTGTACCTACGCCAAAGAACACCAGGAAAAAGGTGCCCACAAGTTCCGCAAAGTATTTCTTCATTATTCCTCCAGTTGATTTTTCGATTGTCCGCACCCGCAAGGGCAAGGTTGAGCGCCGCAAGTGAGCCGGCCGGCCCCGTGGCTCGTGCTGAGGGGATCAGGCGGGGCGGCTGGGGTGTTGGGAGCGCAAACGCATTCTTTCAGAGCATTTGCACCCGGTCAAGATAAAGCGCGGCAGGTTTTTTTGCGCGGTGCTGGAGAGTCTTTGTGAATCGGCAGGAGCCCGAGCAAATTCACACAACGTTTGCAATTTGTTTGCCTGACTGCATTACTCTGTTCATAGTTCCGTGCGGCCTGAAGCAATTTGGAGTTGAACGGCCGCCGGGCGAGGGCTGACCGTTTGAGCCAAACAGTATTTGTACTCGAAGACGACACGGATATTTCGCGTCTTGTGCAGCATCATCTTGAAGCTGCGGGATTTACACCACGTCTTTATCTCACCCCGACTAACCTGATTCCGGACGCCGAACGGCAGGCGCCGGCGCTGTTTCTGCTGGATATTATGGTTCCGGGCGGGGATGGGCTGGATGTTTGCAGGCGTTTGCGGAATCACCCGGCGCTTTCTACGATTCCCATCATCTTTTTGACGGCGAGGGCGGGAGAAAACGACCGCGTGCTGGGGCTGGAACTGGGCGCGGACGATTACATCACCAAGCCTTTTGCGACTCGGGAACTGGTGGCTCGCGTGAAGGCGGTGCTGCGGCGGTTTGAGCGGCCGACAACGCCTTCGGTGATCAGCTTTGAAGAGGTGATCATCGACGCAAACGCGATGCAGTTGCGGGTACGCGGCGAGCTGACGACGACCACGGCGACCGAGTTCCGGTTGCTGGATTACCTGGCGCGGCACCCAGGCCGGGTATTCAGCCGCGACCACCTGCTGGACGCGGTGTGGGGGGATGCGCGCTTCGTAACGCCGCGGTCGGTGGACGTTTATGTGCGCCGCATCCGTGAGAAGATCGAGGTCGATCCGGAGAATCCGCGCTACCTGAAGACGGTGCGCGGGGCCGGCTATCGCTTTGAGATTCCCAAGGGCGAGTAGGAAAGCTAGAGCAAGAAGAGCGAAAACCAAGCCCGGGCCCAGCCAAATCGCCCCGGGGCTTTCTCGGCCACGCGCCAGAAACTGCCGTATCGGAGCGGCGCTGATTGACACACAAAGTATTCACCAAGCTGCTCGGGCTGTTTGTGCTGTTGCTGGTGTTCTACGCGGTGGTGATGGAGCTCGTCTTCAGCCGCATGGTAGAGAACTCCGCGGGCGCATCGCTACGCGTGCTGGGGCGAGAGGCGCTGTGGGCGGGGCTGATTGCGCTGGCGATTGCGCTGCCGCTGGCGGCCTGGGCGGCAGGGCGCGTGACCCGGCGGCTGGACCGGGTGATCTCATTCGCGAGGCGGATTGCGGAAGGCGATTTGAGCACGCGGCTTGAACTGAAGAGCGGGGACGACGACGAGCTGGCATCGATGGAAGCCGTTTTGAACCAGACCGCGGAACAGCTTGGACAGAGCTTTGCGGAGCTGGAGAGCCGGCGGCAGGAATTGGCGACGATGCTGGACTCCATGCAGGAAGCGGTGGTTGCGATTACGCCGGAGGGGTATGTGCGCTGGTCGAACGCGGTGATGCGGCGTTTTGCCGGAACGCAGATTCACCCAGGGCGGCCGCTGGTGCACGCGGTTCGCGATCCGGATTTGCTGGCCTGCATCAATGCCGCGCTGAAGAACAGCGAAGTGAGGTTTGGCCGCGCCAGCTCCCTGGTGCCGGGGCGCATCTTCGAGATCAATGCGGCTCCACTGCCGGCGGGCGGAGCGCTGGTGGTGCTGCACGACGTGACCGGCATTGAGGCGGCAGAGAAGTCGCGGCGCGACTTTATTGCCAACGTGAGCCACGAGCTGCGCACACCGCTTACTTCGATTCAGGGTTATGTGGAGACCCTGGTTGAAGACCCCAATCCGAAGCCGGAGACCACGCGCGAGTTTCTGGGCGTGATCCTCAAGAATGCAACGCGGATGAACCGGCTGACGGAGGATCTGTTGGCGCTGGCGAGCGTGGAGAGCCCCAACTACAAGCTGACGCTGCAACCGACGCGGGCGAGTGCGCTGGTGCAGGACGCGATTGAGTCGCTGGGTGGAATTGTGGTGGATTCTGAAGTGGAGCTGGAGTCGGCCGGCGCACCGGACGCGTTGATCATGGCCGATCCGGACGCAATGAACCAGGTGTTTGGCAACCTGATTGAGAATGCGTTGAAATATGGCAAGGCCGGCGGTCGGATTCAAGTGGGCGCGAAGTTGCTGGAATGCGATGTGGAGTTCTGGGTGCAGGATTTCGGGCCGGGAATCGCGTTTGAACACCTGGAGCGGATCTTTGAGCGCTTTTATCGGGTGGACAAGGCGCGTTCGCGGGAGTCGGGCGGGACCGGGCTGGGATTGGCAATCGTCAAGCATATCGTACAGGCGCACGGGGGACGGATCTGGGCGGAAAGCGAACTGGGCGCAGGCGCGGCGTTTCACTTCACGCTGCCGCTGGCGCCGATGCAGAACGGGGCGGCCGGGACAAGCAACGCAAATGGGACGAGTGAAATAAAGACTTCTGCGGAGACGGAGACGCCTGCGCCGCAAGCGAATTAGTCATCCTATTGCGATAGGCAATTCAAATGCCCGTAACATTGGGCGTAGAGAATGAAATTCGACAGTAAATCAGTAAGGAGATCGACGTGAAAAAGTTCCTGGTTGCCGTTGGGTTGTTGATTTTGGTTGCGAGCACTGCGCAGGCACAGAAGTTGACGGGTGCAGGCGCGACCTTCCCGTATCCGATTTATTCAAAGTGGTTCAGCGAGTACAGCGCGGCGCATCCCGGCGTCGAGGTGAATTACCAGTCGATCGGCTCGGGCGGCGGGATTCGCCAGGTGAGCGCGGGGCTGGTGGACTTTGGCGCGACGGACGGGCCAATGACCGACGAGCAGTTGGCTTCGTCGAAGGTGAAGCTGGTGCACATTCCCACTGTGCTGGGAGCGGTGGTGCCCATCTTCAACGTGCCGGGTGTGGGCGATATCAAGTTCAGCGGAGACGTGCTGGCGGACATTTTTCTGGGCAAGATTGTGACTTGGAATGACGGACGGATCGCCAGGGATAATCCGGGGGTGAACCTGCCTAACCAGAAGATCATTGTTGTGCATCGCTCGGACGGCAGCGGCACCACCTACATCTGGACCGACTACCTGAGCAAGGTGAACAGCGACTGGGGCAACGGGCCGGGCAAGGGCACGTCGCCGAGCTGGCCGGTGGGCGTGGGCGGCAAGGGCAACGAGGGGGTGGCCGGGCTGGTGCGCCAGTTGCCGGGCGCAATAGGCTACGTTGAGCTGATCTACGCACTGCAAAATCACATCAGCTTCGGTGAAGTGAAAAACGCCGCTGGTAACTGGGAAAAGGCGTCGATTGCGGGGGTGACCGAGGCTGCCGCGAGCATCAAGCAGCTTCCGGCTGATTATCGCGTGTCGATTACGAATGCGCCGGGTAAGGACGCTTACCCGATCTCGAGCTTTACCTGGCTGCTGATTCCCGTGAAGTCGACCGATCCGGCCAAGGGCAAGGTGATCAAGGATATGCTGAGCTGGATCATCAACTCCGGCGAGAGCGAAGTGTCGGCGCTGTCGTATGCGCCGCTGCCGAAGTCTGTGGCGGAAAAGGTGCTGAAGACGGTTTATTCGCTGCAGTAAGCGGAACCAAGGCAGACGCGAAAGGGTCCGGCAGGGATGCTGGGCCCTTTTGTATTCTTCTGCAAAAGATTTCGTTGGCGGCCAGGTAGAGACCTTGTTGGGTGGAGCGGGGCGCGGTAGTATGCATTCCATGCCTGAGACGCCGGAACAGCAGCTCAAAGGGTTCATTGCCAAGTTCACGCCAGCGATGGGCAAGCTCATTCGCGAATGCCGCGCGGCGATGCGCAAGCGCTTTCCAACCGCGAATGAGCTGGTGTACGACAACTATAACTTCTTCGTGATTGGCTACTGCACGACGGAGCGGCCGTCGGATAGTGTTGCGTCGCTGGCGGCGAACTCGCAGGGAATCGGACTTCATTTTTATTACGGCTCCACCATTCCTGATCCGCATGGAATTCTGGAAGGGAGCGGGAGTCAGAACAGGTTTGTCAGGCTTGTGGATGGTGCGGCTACGCTGAGCAGGCCGGAGGTTGCGGAGTTGATTGATGCAGCGGCGGCGCTGGCTGATCCGCCGTTTACCAAAACTGGTGGCGGCAAGCTGATTATTCGATCGATATCCGCAAAGCAGAGGCCGCGACAGTAGCGGCAGAGTACTTAGGTTGGGCAGGTCCGCGAGGTGCAGCTAGGCGCGCAGATGATCGGCGATGAGGCGATCGACGAGTGCCTCCAGTTGCTCGCTGGTTTTGGGTAGAACGAAGGCGGCAGCGACGTCATCCCAATCGAGCTTGAAGCTGGTGGAGAGAGCCGAGATCCAGATTTGGCGCACCGGCGTGTTGGGGGTGATGACGAACTTTCCGGGCGGCTCTTCAAAGAGCACGTTGATCACACCGTTCTGTTCTTCGACTTCAAAACCGGCGTCTTCTTCCTCTTCAAGCAAAATTAAATGCTGCTTCAGCGAATCCAGAGCAATTTCGACCAGCTTGCGGAATTCCAGTTCATCCATCATGGTCACAGTCTAACAAGGCGACGAATAGTGGAGACAGAGGACCGGAGATCAGGAATCAGGGATTAGGGATTAGAGAACAGGGATCAGAGAACAGGGAGCAGAAGCCTCGGCATTTGTTGGGAATTTTGCTTGAATTTGCCGGAATCGTGGGTCTATTAGGGAACTTTCTCCGGCTTTTCACGGGATCCTTGCAGTCCATTGATCGACGGCCCTTCATACTTCTCGCAGATTCCAACCTTCGTTCGGGAGGGCATCGGGATGCGTGTGCTGGTTGCATCGATGGCGGTACTGGCGGCGACACAGGGCGCTTACCTTGCCGCGGCGCAAACGGCGCCGGCTATCCCGGCTGCGCAACTGATACGCGAAGTGGTTTACAACGAGCTGAACGACCATTCGGCACACGGCTACTGGCGTTACTGGATCGAGCGGCACACTGCGAGAGAAGTCCAGCTTGAAGAACAGATTGAAACACCGCAGGGTCCAATTACGCTCCTTACTCTTCGGGACGGTTTGCAGCCGAGTCCCGCAGTGCAACAGCAGGAGCAGGTGAGACTCGAGCGCCTGCTGAGGTCACCTGAAGAGCAGGCCCGGCATTTCCAGGAGTATGAGGAAGACGAAAAGCGCATCGGCCGCATCCTGGCCCTGCTGCCGGATGCATTCCTCTACGAGTACGCCGGTGACGAGAATGGCTGCCACAAGCTGATCTTCCGTCCAAACCCGGCCTATTCCGCGCACTCCATTGAGGCGCGGGTATTTCACTCAATGAGCGGTACGCTTTGGGTAGACGCCCGGATGAAGCGCCTGGCGCGCCTCGATAGCCGCATGGAAGAGAATCTGGACTTTGGGTACGGCATCCTTGGGCGGCTCTACAAGGGCGGATGGTTCCAGCTGCAACGAGTCCAGGTGAGCCCTACAGACTGGAAGACCGAGCGCCTTGAGGTGCACATGGTTGGCCGCGCACTGCTGGTCAAGTCGTTTGCACGCGAAACCAGCGAAATCCGCGGCGGCTTTGCTCCTGTCCCGGCGGGCTTGAGCCTGGCGCAGGGGCTGGCGCTGATGCAACAGGCTCAGGCCCAATCACAGGCGCGAGGATTGGTCAGTCCCGCTGCACTCGCTATGCAACCCTAACAAGAAACGAAAATCCAGGCTGGTCAAAACAAAGTGTTGTGCTGAGGGTTGTGTTTTCCGGCTCCTGCGCCAGAAAAAGGCGCAAAGCACTCAATCGATAAGGAGACCGACGCAGCAACCGAGGTTTGTTCATTTGTGCTGGAATAGGCACGCGGTGTCCTGCCCGGCGGGCTTGTTCAATCCGGAACCTCCCGTGTGTCGCACGGGTGGCATGAGGTTGTGCGAGCCGGGGTTGTTGGGCAGGCACGGTGGCGCGGCAACGGGCATCAAGCTCGATAGAGTCGAAGCGGTGAAGGTGTAATCGACATCCATTTCGATGGAGCCGTAAAAAGTTGCAAGGCGTGCATAGATTGTTTCTCCATTCGTCGGCAGGCCGGTGACATCCCACGAAGTGGTGGTTCTGTATCCTGAGTTCATGAGATTGTTTGAGCCCACGCCGGTGGATCCCACCCAGAGATAGTACCTGGTGGCTCCTGCCACCGCGGTCCACTCGAATGTGACATTGTTACTGTTCAGCGTGCTGCCCGGCAAAGGAGCAATCAGCTCAGTCTGCGCCATGCCGGTGCCGCTTAGCGGAATCGACTGCTGCGTGCCGGGCGCATTGAGAGTGTTGTCAGAGAGGGTTACGGTCTCGTTCAGCGCTCCTTGATTGATGGGAGTGAAATTGACGGGGATATCGCACTGCTGACCCGGGGTGAGGAAAGTGGTTGCGGTGCAGGCGTTGGGATCGCCCGAAGCTTCCGAAAAGTCGATGGGGTAGGTCAACGCCGTAAGAGTCAGCGGCTGGTTTCCGATGTTGATTGCCTGCATTGTCTGCGTGCCGTCGGCCGCATCCGTTGTGTTGAGAAACGTCGGGGTTGGGAACGGAACAGGTGCAGGCTGCGCATGTTCGATTTCTTCCAGGAAGTGCGGGCCGCCAGGCTCGACCTCCTGGACAATGAACACGTCGCCCGTTGCGTCCACAGCGACGCCGTAGACATCCCCGGGATCAGAGAAGACGGTGTTGGGATCGATGGCGGTGGGTGGCGCGCCGCCGGTGGCCAGTTCGACCACGCGGTGGTTTACATTGTCGGCGATATAGAGATCGCCTGCGGCGTCGATGGCAACGCCCACGGGGTTCTGCAGGCTCTCGCCATTCACCGTGGGGTCAATGGCGATGGGCGCAGCGCCGGCGGCCGGCAACTCGACTACACGTTCGTTGGCCAGGTCAGCAATGAACAGGTCTCCGGCCGCGTCGACAGCCAGGCCGTGGGGATCGCTCAACGGAATCCCATCTACGATTGGATCGATCAAGATGGTTGGTGCTCCGCCGGCGGGCAGCTCAAGTACGCGATTGTTCATGAAGTCAGCAACAAAGAGGTCGCCCGCTCCATCGACGGCCAACCCGGATGGATCGTTCAGGGGGATGTTGTCAGCGGACGGGTATATGGCTGTGCCGGGTGCGCCGCCGACCGGCAACTCGACAATCCGGCCGTAGAAGTCGCCGATAAACAGGTTGCCGGCTCCGTCGATAGCGATGCAGGAGGGCAGATATAACGATTCGCCGTTTGCCGCGGGCAAAGTGGTGGTGGGGTTGCCTCCCCCGGCTGGTATCCGAACCAGACGATAGCTGGGCGGCTCGTCGACCGTGTCGAGGACAAAGAGGTTTCCCGCGGCGTCTGCCGTCATGGCAACGGGGTTCAGAAGGCCGGCATCGTATTTCAACTTGTCGACGGCGGAGACGACTCCGGGGCCGAAGGCGATCTGCGGACCGATGCCTGATCCGTAGACCAGTGCACTTCCCAGGACTGTGCCTGTGCTATTGGATTTGGAGAAGAACAGTACCGCGCCCATGCGCAACCCTGCGGCGGTTGGCGCGAAGGTCACGCTGACCGTGCAGTTTGACGTAGTGGAGTAGTGCTGCGGAGCGCAGGTGGTTCCTGCCGCGCTGACAAAGTCCAGGTTGGGGATGCCGGTGGTGACCACCGCGATGCTGCCCACGCTGGTGCCGGCTGCGATGGAGAAGCTGAGCGATTGCGCGGCGGTGGGCGAACCAATGGGCTGGGCGCCGAAGTTCTGGGTCGATGCGGCGCCGATGAAGGTTGCCTGTGCGAAGGCGGACGGAGACAGAACAGCAGTCAGGACAATCAGAACGGGCAGGACAATCAGGACGGGCCGAACAATCAGGACGGGCAGGCAGCCCAGGGGCGCGGACGACGGCCTCGCGGGGTTCGGCGTGACAAATTGGGTCATGGAAGCCTCGTGCTTCAAACGGGGAGATCTTCGCCTCAGAATCCGGGTGCTGCCAGCGCTGTGGCTTTCCCATTTGCCGCTTCAATCCAACTGCATGTATCGGCGCTTGTGGCTGCTGCCAATAGGATTCCAAGGCTCGGCGTGACAGACGAGGCGGCGAAGGCACAGCGTCTTGAGCCTGCGGAAGTGTGTTTTTGTACTGATTCGAAAGGGCGAGCGGACATGCCGGATTGCGCCGCTCCCAGGGGGCAGGGTGGTCTGGGGATGGCGCAAATCTGCGAAGCGATTGTCCGGAATTCAGACATGGGAGAAGCGGAAGATTAAAGTTTGCCCGCACGCCGCCGATAGAGCGCTCATGGGGAGTTCTTGAAGCAGGAACGGAGATGGGAGCGAGGAAAGGAAATGGAGATCAGCCCAATTGCCGGAATCCGCGCTCTGCCGGTTGCGAAAACGCCGCCGATTGATCCCCAACTGACGGCTGTGTTCGACATCGACAATTCCGCGCGGATAGGGGACGAAACCTGGACGCCCAGCGACCGGGAGTCATCGCGTGGATCGGAAGACGACGGATCGGACGACCCATTGGTGGACGACGAATTGGGTGACGTTGAAGACCTACCGGGAGCCGAGGCTGAGCCACGGGCATCGATGTCGCGTGCTGAGATGCCGCTGACGAGGCAAATCAGCTTTTTTGCGTGAGCTGAGGATGCCTGTCGCCGTATTGAGCATCTTCTACAATTTCTAAATTTCTGAAACGTCTATCCTCTAAGGCAATGATTGCAAATAGGATCCATCGATCCGCCTGATTTTCACATTTAAAGGCTTGCAGAATTCGTCGATTTTGGAGTAATTTACTAACTGGTTAGTTAACAACATGACATCCGCAATTCCAACCCGTACCCAGGCCGAACGCGCTGACCAGACGCGCGCGCGGATTCTTGACGCTGCGGTGTTGGAATTCAGCGCCAACGGACTGGCCGGGGCGCGTACCGAGCATATTGCCGAGGCTGCGGGCGTGAACAAGGCGCTGCTCTACTACTACTTCAACAACAAGCAGGCACTTTATGACGCGGCGCTTGAGTCGGTGGCCAACCGGGTGGTGACGACGAGCATGGCGGCGATGGGCGTGGAGGGCTCGGCGGGGGAGCGGCTGCTACGGTCCGCACTGAACCACTTTGACCGGATCCACTCGCAGCGCGCGTTCCAGAGCCTGATGCAGCAGGAGATGATTCGCCTGCATCGCGGCGAGGAAAACGCGATTGCGCCGCTGGTGGACAAGGTGTTTCGGCCTTTGCTGGCGCGCATGCGGCAGGTGTACGCCGAGGGGCGCGATGCGGGCGAGTTGATCGAGGTGGACGAGATGCAGATGCTCTACGCAGCACTGGGCGCGAACGTATTTTATTTCCTCTCCGCACCGATGATGAAGATGCTGATGGACACCGATCCCTTTGACAGGGCGGCGATTGAGTTCCGGCGCAGATCGGCGATTGAGTACCTGGGCAGCACGATTTTTGTTGACCGCGAGCAAGGGGCGCGGGTTGCGGCGCGGGTGCTTGCGTCGACGCCCATGCCGGAGCCGGCTGAAAATGCCGCAAGTCGCTTTTCGATGAGTAAATTTGGTAACCAGAAGATCGCAATCGACGTAACAAAGACAAACGAAGTGAGGCGCACGTGAACGCACGCAATCGAGTTTTCATGATCCTGGGCCTGCTCACCATAGGCTCGTTGATCTGGTACCTGGCCACGGTCAAACGGGCCGGCGACCTGCAACTGATCGGCACGGTGGACGCGAACGAGATTCTGGTCAGCTCCAAGATTCCGGGGCGGATTCAGACGCTGACGGTGGACGAGGGCGACGAAGTAAAGGCCGGGCAGCTGATCGCCGTGATCGAGAGCGAAGACCTGCAGGCTGCCCGCAAGGCCGCCGAGGCGACGGCGAACAGCCAGCAGTTCAAGCTGGGCGAAACGGTGGAGACGGAGCGCCAGACGCGCGGCGAAACCGGCAGTGCAGCCGGTAATGCGGAAGCGATGCTGCAGGCGGCGAAGGCTTCACTGGCGCAGGCCCAGGCGAACTATGAGCATCAAAAGGCCGACACGAGTCGCACGGTTGCGCTGGCACAGCAGGGCATTATGAGCGAAGAAGCCAAGGACGATGCAGTGACCAGCCTGCAGGCGGACAAGGCCGCGGTGGATGCCGCGAAGGAAAACGTTGCGGCCGCGGCGGCTTCGCTGCGGCAGGCACGCGCTCATGAGCTGTTGACTGCGGTTGCTGCGCGGACGGTGGACTCGACGCGCGGCGAAGTAGAAAACGCGCGCGCGCTGGCAGAGCAGGCGAAGGTGGAGCTTGGCTACTCGCAGGTGTTTGCGCCGGTGAGCGGAAAGGTGAATGTGCGCGCGGCGCGGCAGGGCGAGGTGGTGTCGGCGGGGGCAACGATCGTGACCATCATGGACCTGACGCAGACGTGGGTTTACGCACCGCTGCCGGAGACGCAGGCCGATGCAGTTCAGCTTGGCGATTCGCTGCGGGTGGTGATGCCGTCCGGCGCGACGATTCAGGGCAAGGTTATTTCGAAGGCGGCGGAGGCGGATTTTGCGACACAGCGGGACGTGAATACCCGCAAGCGCGACATCAAGACTGTGCAACTGAAGCTGTTGATCGATAACCCCGGAGAGAGGTTTGTGCCGGGCATGACGGCCGAGGTGTACATACCGAAGGCGAAGCTGGTGAAACAGTGAGCGGGCATCCCCAGGCCGAAAATCAGGCAGGCCCAGCGCGGGAGGGAGGGCCTGCGCTCGCCCCGGCTATCAACGGCGATTCAGGGCCGCCTGCGGGTACGCCGATTGCCATTGCCGTGGAAAACATCGTGAAGCGCTACGGGACGTTTGAAGCCGTGAAGGGCGTCAACTTCTCGGTGGCGGATGGCGAGATTTTCGGGCTGCTGGGGCCGAATGGCGCCGGGAAGAGCACGCTGATCCGCATGATGACGACGCTGATTCCTGTGACTTCAGGACGCGCGATCGTCGCGGGACACGACGTTTCAAAGGAGCCGGATGCGGTGCGGCGCATGATCGGCGTGATTCCGCAGGCGCTGACCAGCGATCAGGACCTGACGGTTGAAGAAAACCTCAGCATCTACGCGAAGCTGTACAGCGTTCCCAGGGATGAGCGGGAGAAGAATATTCAGGAAGTGCTGGAAGCGGTGGACCTGGTGAAGTGGCGCGGGGCGCAGACAAAGACGCTTTCCGGCGGGATGAGGCGGCGGCTGGAGATTGCGCGCGGACTGGTTCACAACCCACGCATCTTCTTCCTTGACGAACCGACGACGGGGCTTGATCCGGTATCGCGCATTGCTGTCTGGGAGATGTTGAACCATCTGAAAGCTACGCGCAACCTGACGATGCTGTTGACCACGCACTACATGGAAGAGGCGGACAAGTTGTGCGACAGGATTGCCATTGTCGATCACGGCAACCTGGTTGCGCTGGGCACGCCGATCCAACTGAAGCAGAGTGTGCCGGGCGCCAACGTGGTGGAAGTTCACTTTGACCGGGAAGCCGAAGAGTGGAAGGCGAGGCTCGAAGCGCTGGACGGAGTTACAAGCGTGCAGGCCGAGTCGGCGGGTTTCTATCGCGTGCTAACTTCTTCGGGTTCGAAGACGACGATGCAGTTAGTTGAGTTAGCCGCATCGCTGGGCGAGACACTAACTTCACTTAGCGTGCAGAACACCACGCTCGACGATGTTTTCGTTCATTACACGGGGAGGCAGTTGCGCGATGAGCAGGTAAAGGCCGTCGGCTTCATGATGCCGCCCAGGCCGGGGATGCAGCCATGAACCGAATGTTCGCCATTGTCGAGCGCGAGATGCGCAAGTTTTTCCGCTCGCCAGTTCTCATGGTCATGTCGATGATGCTGCCGCTGGTGCAGCTGGTGATTCTGGGTAACGCCTTCGGCGGCAAGATTGTGGGCGCGCGCGTGGCTGTTGTCGATTACGATCACGGCCCTGAATCGGTGAAGGTTCGCGAGGCTTTTGCCGCGATTGCCGTGAACATCAAGACGTTTACGACAATTGACTATAACGATGAGCGGCAGGCGAAGGAGGACGTGCGGACGGGAAAGATCGACGCTGCCGTCATCATTCCGGCGCAGTTCTCGCGGCGGTTCTATTCGCAGGATGCGCCGCAAATCGGGCTGGTGGTCGACAACTCCGATCAGTTCACGTCGGGGTCGCTGGAAGTCGAGATGCAATCGCTGGTGGATGCGCTCAATGCGCCGGTCATTCAGCCGAAGATTATCAATAACATTGCGCTGGAGACGGTGGAGCTTTATCCCTACGTTGCTTACATGAAATACCTGCTTGCCGGCTCAATAGCTTTGGCCATGTATATCTCGGTCATGATCGGCGGCGGGATGTTATATATCGACGACAAGGCGCGGGGCGTGCATGAGGGATATCTTGTAACTCCGATCACCAAGCTGGAGTTAGTGTTCGGGTTGAACATTGCAGGTGCGATCAAGGCTGTGTTAGCCGGTATGGCCATTACGCTGATCGGCTCGCTGATGGCAGGATTGCCGGCCATCTTCAACCCTGTGGCGGACTTGGAGCTGCTGTGCATGATCCTGGTCACTTCGATCGCCTTCAACGGGATGATGTTCCTGATGATGGTGCGCGTGGACGACCCGCTGGTGCCGCGCGCCATGTTCGGCGTGCTCAATACGCTGCTGTTTTTTCCATCGGGCGCGATCTATCCGATCGCCGCGTTTCCACCGTGGCTGCGAGCCATAGCCATCGTTGATCCGTTCACCTACGCGATTCATGGATTCAAGGCTATCTTGCTGAAAGATGGCGGCTTCCAGGCCATTCAATTCGACATTCTTTACCTGGCGATATTTGGTTTAGCGACATTGCTGATTGCGACGCCGCTGTTCAAACGCACGCTTTAATTCAATTGAGATTCCCGGACGGCAAGACAGATGAGCCGGAATGCAAACGGGCGGTCCGTTCCTTGTGGGAGGATGGGCCGCCTCGCTGCGTTCAGGGATGAAGGGAGTCATTTGAGAAGGAAATAAGGCGATTCCGCGCGTATTTGAGCGCCGATTTGGCTGCGAGAATGGGTTGTGTGTAAGCACATTATTTTATTGTTGTTAGGCATTTGGGCTGCACCGGTTTAGATGCAGTTATGTAATGGGTCAAAAGGAGATTTCCACCTATTTAGCTAGATTTCCTCGATATCCACAGCAATATCTTATTAAAACGTGTTGACACTGCGTTTCAAGGAAGAGCATAGTTACTTTCATTCCGGGTTGCTAGGTAAGCCTGAGCATCATCACTTCGTGAAGTTGTACAGACTTACCACTGGCCCCAGCAGGAAGCACTCAGTGTTAGAGGAAGGAGAAATCCGGAGACTAACACCAGGCGAACCGAGTAGAACGCGGAGCAATCCGCGGGAAGCAAGGCGAGCCAAGTGCCGGGAACGGATGGAACCGCAAGGGGAAGTTCAGGAACGGTGCGGGCACTAAAGGTCGAGCTAGGAGACGTCCAAGCCAGGCAGTTAGTGTTAAGCGTTGAGCGCGGAGCAATCCGCGGGAAACGCAGGGCGGGAAGCAACGAGCACGGATAGATCCGCAAGGAGAGAACCGAGCACGGTGCGGAAGGCCAAGTGTCGAGCACGAAGCAATTCGTGCCTGGTGCGAGCGCTAAGCGATGCGTACGGAGCGATCCGCAGGCAGCGCAGGGCGGGAAGCGTCGAGAACGGAGCAATCCGGGCGCGGCGCGGAAGGTCAAGTGTCGAGCGCGAAGCAATTCGCGACCGGTGCGAGGAGCGCGGCGACGAGCGAGGAGAAATCCAGCGCAGACGCCGAGGCAGAAAGTGTCGAACCTGGATCGATCCGAAAGGAGCGGTCAGTCCGCAAGGACAAAAACAGGAGCGGCACAGGGCGGGAAACGCCGGGAACGGAGCAATCCGGGCACGGCGCGGAAGGCCAAGTATCGAGCGCGGAGCAATCCGCGAATGGTGCGAAGCGCTGAAGTGTTGAGCACGGCGTACGCCGCGGGCAACGCAGGCACTCGGTGTCAACCACGGAGCAATCCGTGTATAGCATCGGGAGCAAGTGTCGAGCAGGGAGCAATCCCTGACCGGTGCAAGGTGCAAATGGTTGGGACCAGCAACTCGGGACGTAAAAAGTTATGAGTTACTGCGCCGCGCTTAGCTTGCTAAGTGCGGTTTGTCCTTTGTGGGCATAACTTGGTGAACCACGCAGCGCTTATTGGCCCAGGATATTTGGATCGATTTGAACAGTAGCCATCCCCTCCGCGCTTACCCAGTCTTACGCATGCGTTCCCGGATGGGTTCGTTGTCGGCGTAGACGCGCCACTCGGCGACACTGCCGTCTTCTATGAGTGCGCGAAAAACCGCCGGGGTCTTCCAGTGATTTTCAGGGGTGAGCTTGCCGTTGGGCGAATAGGTGCCCTCGGCTTCGCCAACCATGAGGACCGCGGGACCGCCGGTGTAGGTTTCCTCGACGGCGATCTGGTAGTCGGGGACCATCATGAAGTAGACGGCCCAGCCGGCCTGCATTTTTTCTCGGCCACGAACCGTGTTGCCCAGCGAGTCAATGAAGCAGTGCTCGGGGGACATCAGCTCGGCCAGGGTGTCGGTATCGTGGCGGTTGATGGCCCGGACGAAGGCTTGCGCGATGGAAGCGGGAGAATCAGGCATGCGGACATTGTAAGCGCGGACTGGAGTGTTACGCGACTTGCTTTTCGCGAGCCAGTTGCACCGCCTACAATAGATCAAGCATTTCAATTGTTGGATGAATTTGATCTTTGAGGGAATCCGATGCCGCTGTCTGGAGAAGCAATCCGTTTGATGAATTACATTGACGACGTCGCTGTGACGCTGCGGCGCGTGTTGGCCACCATCCCCGCGCTGACCGCCGAGGAGCGCGCGCGCGTTGCCGAACACCTGCTCCAGGCCAGCCCGAACGCAGACGACGTTGCCAAGGCTCTTGCCGCAAAGCCCACCCCCGTTGCCTGAAACGGTAGCCATTATCGGAGCGGGGCCGCTGGGGCGCTGGCTGGCGCTTGCGGCGGCTCGCGCGGGGTATCGCGTGCTGCTGGAAGACGTGATGCCGGCCAACCTGCACCACGCCCAGGAGACTCTTCGGGCAGAACTCGGTCAGGAGACGCTGCCGAACGTTCAGTTTGTTTCGACCATTGAGGATGCGGTGCGGGAGGCCGATCTGGCGATCGACTGCGTTCCGGATGAGCTGGAATCGAAGCTGGAGATTTTTTGCCTGCTGGACCGGATGGCGCCGCCCCACACGGTGCTGGCTACTCCGACAACGCGGCTCTCGATTGCCGACCTGGCGGCTTGTACCTATCGCGCGGACAAGTGCGTGGGGATGGCCGTGGAGGCGTCAAGCCTGGCGGCCGGAGCTGACTCGGAAATCCTGATTCGGACAACGTCGAAGACCAAGCAGGCGGCGATGGAACTGGTGAGCCGGTTCTGGACGAAGCTGGGATTTACGCCGGCCTTTGAGGCTGATCCGGCCGAGGTAGTGGGCGCTTGACGCCTAGCTCTGTTTTCCCAGCACTTCTTCGTAATAGCGCACGTAATGGGGCACGACGAGCGAGGAGCAGAAGCGGGACTGCGCGGTTTTGCGGCCGGCTTCGCGCATGGCTTCAAGGCGGGCGCGGTCTTTGAGCAGGCTGAGGGCGCCGTCGGCCATCGCGTCCACATCGCCGACGGGATAGAGCAGGCCGGTGATGCCATCGTCGATCAGTTCAGGGACACCGCCGACGCACGTGGCGATAGAGGGAACCTTGCAGGCCATGGCTTCAAGAGCGGCCAGGCCGAAGGACTCAAGTTCGCTGGGCATGAGCAGAAGGTCGGCGAGCGGGAGGAGCTCGTTGACGCGATCCTGCTTGCCAAGGAAATGAACTCTGGATTGAATGCCCAGGTCGTGGGCCAGCCACTCGGCGGCGGAACGATCGGGGCCGTCACCGATGAGGACCAGGCGCGCGGGCACCTCGCGGACAACGCGGGCGAAGATCTTGACCGTGTCGACGACGCGCTTAACCGGCCTGAAGTTGGACAGATGGACCAGAATGGCCTCGTCCGGCTTTGCCAGGCGCGCGCGGGCTTCGGCACGCTGTGTTTCATCCTTGATGGGCGTATAGACGTCGCAGTTGACGAAGTTTTCAATGACCTCGATGCCGCGGGTTATGCCGAAGTCTTCGAGAGTCTTTTCCTTCAAATATTTTGAGATGCTGGTGACGCCGTCGCTTTCCTGGATGGAGTAGCGGGTGATGGGCAGGTAACTGCGATCGAGGCCGACCAGGGTGATGTCTGTTCCGTGCAGGGTGGTGACGAAGGGCAGGCGGCGGCCTTTGGCGGCGAGCATTTGGCGCGCGAGCAGGGCGCTGACCGAGTGGGGGATGGCGTAATGGACATGGAGCAGGTCGAGGGAGCAGAACTCCGCCACTTCCGCCATTCGCGAGGCCAGGGCCAGGTCGTACGGCGGGAATTCAAAGAGCGGGTAACTCGAGACCGGGACCTCGTGATAGAAGATGCCTTCGTCACGGCCGCTGAGGCGGAAGGGCTGCGAGTAGGAGATGAAGTGGACCTGGTGGCCGAGCGCGGCCAACTCGATTCCCAGTTCGGTGGCCACCACGCCGGAGCCGCCGTAGGTGGGATAACAGGTGATGCCGATGCGCATAAGGATTTCCGATCTGCCTTGGTTTAAGACGCGCCGGGGCGCGAGGAAGATGCAGCCGCGAAGGAGATGAGGGGAATTTGCGGGAATTGACGCAGAGTTTGCAGTGCGATTTGTTCCGTTTCTCGCGAGGCGAGCAGCCGGGTGCGTACCTGGGCCAGGTCGGCGTCGTTGTAGCCGGGATGGGTGACTAGCTCAAAGGTGCCCTCCGGGAGGTGCTGGAGCAGGGAAGCGATGGTTGCGGAGTCGAGGGTTCCGGTGGCGAGTACACCGATGGCGCCATTGGTGGTGGTGAACCCCTCTTCGGTGACGATGCTGCGAAAGGCGGATTCAAGGAGGCGGAGCAAACGGACTTGCACACGGCGAAGGGTTGGGGCGCCGGGTGTCGCGTCGACGGCCCAGGCTGGTTCAAAGGGATTGCGGACGGCGCGGATTCCGGCGGCTTTTGCGGCGCGCAGGACGGGACGTAGGACTGCGGGGAACATGTGCAGGTGCTTGTGCGTGTCAATGTGCGTGAGGCGCAGGCCGCGAGATTTTAGAAGGGTGATTTGTGCTGCGGCTTCGGATTCAATTTCGGCGGAGTTGATGCGGGAAGCTGCAAGGCGCCGGAGGAATGCTCCGATGGAAGGCAGGAACTGGCCGCTGCGTTGATCGATGAGGGAAGTGAGTTGGTTGGCGGCTAGAACAGGGTCGCCATCGACGAGAACGACATGGCAGCCGACGCCGAGGGTGGGCGTGGCTCGTGCGATGTCGATTGCGTTGTCGGTAGCAGCGGCGCGGGCCATCAGCGTGGCGCTGGTGAGCAGGCCGGCCTGATGCAGTTCCGCGATGGCGCGGTTTACGCCGCGCGTCAGTCCAAAGTCGTCGGCGTTCACGATAAGCCGGCCCACCGGGTGAGTTTATCAACTCGGCGCGTGCTGCTCCCAATGAAGCTGGTTGGTGGCGGGGTGCGTGGATGGGCGAGAATAGAGGAAGGAGATTTCTCGATGAGCCTGTACTGTGCCGTGGGCAGTCCGGAGACAGATTTGAGTGCGGATCAGCTGAAGGAACTGCTTGCGGAGAGCCTGGCAAAGCTGGGTGCGCGGAGCAGCGTGCTGGCGGTGCCTCCGGATCAGAGCCGTGCCCACTCGCGGGCCGGGGACCTGACACGGTTTGCGTGGGAGTATTACGGCGAGGGGCTGAAGGCGATTTTGCCTGCGCTGGGCACGCATACGCCGATGCAGCCGGCGCAGCTCAAGCACATGTTCGGCGAGACGCCGCTGGAACTGTTTCGCGTTCACAACTGGCGCACCGATGTGGAGACGCTGGGCGAGGTTCCGGCGGAGTTTATTCATGAGGTTTCAGAGGGCAGGCTGAATTATGCATGGCCGGCGCAGGTGAACCGGCTGATTGCGCGCGGCGGATTCGATTTGATTCTTTCCATCGGGCAGGTGGTGCCGCACGAAGTGATTGGGATGGCCAATTACAACAAAAATATCCTGGTCGGGACCGGTGGGCGCGAGGGAATCAATCGCAGCCACTACCTGGGCGCGGTGTATGGGATGGAGCGGATTATGGGACGCGCGCAGAATCCGGTGCGGGCGGTGCTCAACTATGCGTCAGATCGCTTTCTTAAGCATCTGCCGATTGTGTATGTGCTGACGGTGGTAGGACGCGCGGCGGATGATGGGCTGGCGGTGCGCGGATTGTTTATTGGCGATGACGCGGAGTGTTTTGAGTTAGCGGCGGCACTTAGCCTAAAGGTTAACTTCGAGATCGTGGATGAGCCGATGAAGAAGGCGGTTGTGTATCTCGATCCGGATGAGTTTCATTCGACGTGGCTGGGCAACAAGGCTGTGTATCGCACGCGGATGGCGCTGGCGGATGACGCGGAGTTGATTATTCTTGCGCCGGGGGTAAGGGAGTTTGGCGAGGATGCCACGATTGATGTGCTGATTCGCAAGTATGGGTATTACGGAACGCCGGCGACTCTGGAGGCGGTGAACAAGAATGCGGATCTGGCGGCGGATTTGAGCGCGGCGGCGCACCTGATTCATGGATCGTCGGAGGGACGGTTCCGGATTACGTGGTGCCCAGGGAAGTTGAGCAAGCAAGAGATTGAGAGCGTGGGATTTGGGTATGGGGACTTGAATGAGATGGTGAAGCGCTACGATCCGGAGAAGTTATCCCATGGATATAACAGGGTGGATGGGGAGGATATTTTCTTTATTGCGAATCCGGGATTGGGGCTTTGGGCGCATTCGTCGCGGCTGCGGGGATAGCCTAGTAGAGCTTGAAGTTCACTTCGATATTTACAAATACGGGGACGGGCTCGCCGTTTTTCATCGCAGGTTTGAAGCGATACTTATTTACGGCTTCAATAGCTTTGAGGCCGAGTCCGTGGTCCAGATTTCGAACGATTTTTATGTCCTCGGGCATTCCATTTCTGTCTACTATCAACGAAACAAGACATATACCTTGATACTTTGCGCGTCGCGCCTCGTCAGAGAACTGCGCATCTGGAGAGATGAGCGGAATCGGGCCGGAGACCTTGCCTCCCACGCGTTCGGTGCGCCGGGGCCGCTCCGCTGAATCGCTCCATGAGTCGCCTGAGGTGAGCACCGCCTCTTTTGGGGGTTTAATGGGCGGCGAAAGCGCTTGAGCGGGCTCGGAGCGGAGCTGCAGAGCGTAGCTTATTGCTCCTGAAGCGTCTGTCGTTTCAATGACGCAGGCCTGGAGCCCAATCTCCAACGACTGCGCGAATGCGACCGGGGCTCCCCCGTTTGTTCCAGGAGTGAATCGTTCGGCGCTGGCGATTTGAAGAGCGAGCTTGTCGAGATCGTTCCCCTGCGCGCGAAGAAACCAGAGGTCGCGCGGCTTGCCGGCTGCGTCTACGATAACCGAGAGCTGAACCTTGCCGTCCATCTTCTGTTTGCATTTTGCGCTGGGGACGGGGGGCAGGTTGATAGGAAGAAGAGTTGGAGGGATAGCTCCCGACCCATCGGAGTAAACCGTTACGCGCTCAGGCTGCGGCGGTAATGGATGGGGGATGTCCGGATTGGTCTGTTGCGCAACGGAGTAGCCCCCTGACAGGGCAATCAGAAGAGCCGTTGCGCGTTGAATTTGCATCTCGCCTCACTCAGGGTTTGAGGCAACTGTATCACGCGAGTCCGAATTCGCGGAGTAGGAATGCGTAGCGAACATTTACTTCGTTGGGGCAAAGCCATCGAACTCAATGTGGATGGAGGCGCGCACGGGGACTGGTTGTCCATTGAGACTGCCGGGTGAATACTGCGATTTAAGCAACGACTGAACCAACGGCTTGATGACCCCGGGCCGTTCGCATTGGGTAGCCTGAGCATCCGACGGGACGCCTTTGGCATCGATTGTGAGCAGCACATCGCAGGGGCTCGTGCCGAGAACACCAAATGCAGCATCTCCGTAACCCGCGTCCTTGAATACTGTCAGGCGTGGGGCAGTGACCGCAGTAGTCAGAGGATAAACTCCACTGGCGTCAGGCCCAGATGAAGTCACGTCGGGCGGGGTGCGAAAAGAAGAGGCGACCTTTATTTGAGGGTTTTTTGCCGAAATCCCCTCGCCGAAAATGCGAAACCTGACGTCGAGATTGATTCGGACAGGAACCGGACCGCCTTCTGCATTGGTGGCCGGCTTGAATTGATAGTGCTCGGCAGCCTTGAGGGCGTTGGTAGCGAATTCGTTGTCGCTGCAGCGAATGAGGGCGACGTTTTTTGGACGACCTTTTACGTCGACGATCATGGAAATCGCGCACCTTCCGTTCATCTGACTGCGGCGCGCCTCGGGAGGGAACTCGGCTTCTGGTATGCGGATAGCGACGGGAGCCTTGACCCCATTCACACCCATCTTGGCAACAGGCTCTTCGTTGCTTGGCGGAGGCGCGGGTTGTTGAGCAATGGTGGCGTATGCTGCGAAGGCCAGAAGCGGCACGAGAATCGCAATCCGAGTCATGATTATCCTTTTAATTCTTTGTGACAAAGTTACCATGCCAGCCCGAATTCCATGAGGAGAAAGGCGTAGTCGAGGGCGATCTCTTTCAGGTAGTCGTAGCGGCCGCTGGCGCCGCCGTGGCCGGCCTCCATGTTGGTGACTAACAGCAGCGGATTCGTATCCGTCTTCAGTGTGCGGAGCTTGGCGACGTACTTGGCCGGCTCCCAGTACATGACCTGGCTGTCATGGAGGGATGTCTTGACTAGCATGGATGGATAACTCACTGGCTTCAACTGGTCATAGGGCGAGTAACTCAGCATGTAGTTGAAATAGGTCTCCTGGTTGGGGTCGCCCCACTCCTCGTATTCGGGAACGGTGAGGGGCAGCGAGGCGTCGAGCATGGTGTTCATGACGTCGACGAAAGGGACGTGGGAGACGACAGCGCGAAAGAGGTCGGGGCGCAGGTTGACGACGGCGCCCATGAGCAGGCCGCCGGCTGATCCGCCTTCAATGGCGACACGCGCCGGGTCGCCGTAGCCGGCGGTCGTGAGGTGCTCGACGGCGGCGATGAAGTCGGTGAAGGTGTTGCGCTTGACGAGCATTTTGCCGGCGTCGTGCCAGGGCTTGCCGAGGTCGCCTCCGCCGCGAATGTGGGCGTAGGCCATGACCACGCCGCGATCGAGAAGGCTGAGACGGTTGCCGCTGAAGCCAATGGGGAGGGAGTAGCCGTAGGAGCCGTAGCCGTAGACATACAGAGGATTCGATTGTGTGCGCTTGTCTTTGCGATAGACGAGGGAAACCGGCACCTGGACGCCGTCGGGGGCCGTGGCGAAGACACGTTCGCTGGCATAGAGGGTGCGATCGAAGCCGCCGGGGATTTCGACCTGCTTGAGGAGCCTGGAGGCCTGCGTTGCGGGGTCGTATTCGAAGACGGAACTGGGCGTGACCAGCGATTGGTATGCGTAGCGGAAGGTGGGCGTCGAAAAGACGCGGTTGATGTGGGGATGGGCGTCGTAGGCAGGCTCGGGGAAGGCGATTTCACTGGTGAGCGTGGCTTCGGGGCCGTCGCCATTGAATTGCCAGACACGCAGGCGCGGCAGGCCGCCTTCGCGCTCGCAGGCTACAAAGAAGTTGGCGAAGAGATCGACATCTTCGAGCATGACGTTGTCGCGATGGGGAATGCGCTCGGTCCAGTGTGCGCGGCCAGGCGTGGCGACAGGCGCGGTGACCAGGCGCAGGTTGCGGCCGCGGTCGTTGGTGCGGATGAACCAGAGACCGTTGCGATGATCGATGGAATACTCGTGCTCGTCTTCGCGGGGAGAGATCAGCTGGAGTTCGCCGTGGGGCTGGGCAGAATCCAGGACTCGTGACTCGGTGGTGGTGTGGCTCGCGGATTCTACGACGATGAATTTGCCGTCGCGGGTGCGGCCTGTGCCGAGGTTGAAGCGCTCGTCGTCGTCCTGGTAGACGAGGACGTCTTCAGAGTGAGGCGTGCCGCGGGTGTGACGCCAGAGCTGGAACTGCCGCTTCTGCTCCTCGTCCTCGATGGTGTAGAAGAGGGTCTGATTGTCGGCGGCCCAGACGATGGAGCCGACGCGTTCCACTTCTCCCGGCAAGGTTTCGCCGGTGGCGAGGTCTTTGATGTGCAGGGTGTACTGGCGGAAACCGGTGGTGTCCGTGGTGTAGGCCAGCCAGCGGCCGTCGTCTGTGATGTCCGATCCGCCGAGGGCGAAGAAGGCGTGGCCTTCGGCGAGCTGGTTGCCGTCGAGGATGATTTCTTCGGGGACGTTGTCGGGGATCGTGCTTTCCCCGGTCCCCAAAGGCGAGGGACCGGGGGCACCCAGTTCTGTTTCTGGAACTGTGGTTTTGGTGGCAGCTTTGCGGCAGTGGATGGCGTACTGGCGGCCTTCTTCGGTGCGGGTCAAGTACCACCAGGCGCCGTCGCGATAGGGAACGGAGACGTCAGTCTGCTTCACATGCGAGAGCATTTCCTGGTAGAGCTCTTCGCGAAGACCGGCGAGCGGGGCCATCACGGATTCGGCGTAGGCGTTTTCGGCTTCGAGGTAGGCGGTGACCTCCGGGTCCTGCTTGTCGCGGAGCCAGGCGTAGTCGTCGATGAGGACGGCGCCGTGAAGAGGGGTTTCAGTGTGCTGCTTGCGGGCGATGGGTGGGGTCGTTGTCATTGCTTCTTTAGTTTAGAGCGCAGGGCAGCTTTCAGCTTCTAGCTCCTAGCTTTTAGCTCTGAAGTACAGGGGAGCGGCTTTATGCGTCTGTCCGGCGAGGATTGAAGTTTAGAGGTCGGCGAAGAAGGCTCGCATGTGCACGTGGAGGCTGGCAGCTAGAGGCTAAGGGCTAGAAGCTGCTGTTTGGGAACTTTTGCAGTGGCTTCCGCGTACAATGGAGAGCGATGAAAGGCTTTTATCGCTCTTCTATGACTGCTCTCCGGCTGCTGGTTGCCGTTCTTTTGGGATGTTCCGCCTCGGCTGTGCTGGCTGAGAAGGTTGAGGACCTGCCCAAACCCACCGATTATGTGAGCGATTACGCGCATGTGCTCTCGCCTCAGGCGATTGCGCGGCTGGACAGCATCTGCGCGCAACTGGATCATTCGGCGGCCAATGCGCAGATTGCGGTCGTGACCGTTCACAGCCTGGACGGGGACGATTCCGCGGATTTTGCGACCAACCTGTACGAGAAGATGCAGATTGGGAAGAAGGGATCGGATCGCGGCATTCTGCTGCTGTTCGCCATCAACGACCATCGACGATCAATCAAGGTTGGCTATGGCCTGGAAGGCATCCTGACCGACGCCAAGACGGGCGATATCGGGCGCGACATGGTGCCGTATCTCAGGGCGAACGACTTTGACAGCGCGGTGACGCTCGGGGTAGGTGAGATTGCGCAGGTGATTGCCGCGGACGCCAAGGTGACCCTGCAGGACCAACCGGTTGGGCGCCCTGTACAACGCGTGAGCCATCATCACTCCGGCGGCGGGATCGTCTTCATGTTCATCTGGTTGGCGATCATCTTCGGGAGCTGGATTCTGCGGTTGATCTTCGGAGGCCGTCGTGGCTACTGGGGCGGTGGCCCAGGGATTTGGTTTATCGGCGGCGGTGGTGGATTCGGCGGTGGGGGTGGGGGATTTGGCGGCGGTGACGGCGGTGGCGGCGGTTTTGGTGGTTTTGGCGGGGGAAGCACCGGCGGTGGCGGTTCGGACGGCAGCTGGTAGTCGATTCAGTATTTGAAGGTGGCACCCTTTAATGGAGTGCCGGAGGAGAAGAGGACGGTATGAGCAAGGGATTGTGGGTTCTGATCGGGATTGTGGGCGTGTTGGTGCTGGCGGTGCTGATGGTGTTTGGCAGCTTTAAAAGCGCCCAGAACCAGATGGTGGCCAAGGATCAGGCTGTGAAGGCTGCGTGGTCTGAGGTGGACGTGCAACTGGAGCGGCGCGCCGATTTGATTCCGAACCTGGTGGAGACGGTGAAGGGATTTACGAAGGAAGAGAGCACTGTATTTGGCGATATTGCGAACGCGCGGGCGGGCATGTTGAATGCGCAGGGACCGGCGGCGAAGATTGCGGCAAACGGGCAGCTGGACTCGGCGATCGGGAGGCTGCTGCTGCTGACGGAGAACTATCCGCAACTGCGCTCGAGCGAGCAGTTCATGCGCTTGCAGGACGAGTTGTCGGGCACGGAGAACCGCATTGGCGTGGCGCGCAAACGCTATAACGACCGGATCGAGGAGTACAACACGTTTGTGCTGCAATTCCCCAACAGCATCTGGGCGGGGATTCTGGGATTCAAGCAGAACGACGCGTACTTCAAGGCAAGCCCCGCGGCGCAGACGGTGCCGTCGGTGAAGTTTTAAGGCACCTGCGGTGCGGCAGACGCTCGCTATTCGCTCGCACGAGCTTGGTTGCTTTCCGACCCATGCGGAAGAACAGCATCAATGGGGTACGGGACTTGGTTGGTTTCCCGCCCATTCCGCAGAAACAAGCGGAATGCGTGGGGCGCGCGCTCTTGTTGTCGGCGAAGAGATCAGGCGAGAATTGGTTCGAACGCAAGAAAGGGCATCCCGCCTGGCGGGGTGCCCTTTTTCAATGGGTTTGGGGTGTGTGCCGGTTGAACCGGATCTACTTGAAGGAGGCGATTGCGCTGGCCTCGTCGTCCTTGACGTCGAATACGGTGTAGAGCTTGGTGAGCTGGAGCAGGTCGTGAACCTTCTTGGTCAGGTTGAGGAGCTTGACTTCCGCGCCCTGGTTGCGCGCCGAGGTATAGGCGCTGACCATCTCGCCGAGGCCTGAGCTGTCGATGTAGTTCACGTCTCCCAGGTTGAGCAGGATATTCTTGGTGCCCTTGCTGATCAGGTCGCGAATGGCATCGCGCAACTGCACACTGCCCTCGCCCAGAGTGATCCGCCCGTTGAGATCGAGAACGGTGACGCCGTCCACTTCACGGGAAGCAATAGTAAGTGCCACGGGAATTCCTCCTTGTTGATATTACGGTTATAGCACTTTAGCAGACAGCGGCTGGAAAGTACCATGTTGAGTGAACTGTCAGATGGTATTGGTTCCCACCCTTCGCCCCGACTCGCCCTGTGCCTGTGCGCTAAGTTTTATCGCCAGCCGGCGCCAGATGCTTGATCAGCGTCAGCTCGGTCCCTGGATGCAGTTGACGAAAGTTTACCTCATCCATAAAGGAGCGGATGAGGAAGATTCCGCGGCCGGTGCCGCGAAGCAGGTTTTCGGGGGCCAGTGGATCGGGAATGGTGTCCGGGTCAAGGCCCTTGCCCTGGTCGGCAATGGTGAACACGAGCGATGTGCCGGTGTTTTCAAAGCTGGCGGTGATCATCTTGTTGGGGTCGTAATCGTTGCCGTGCAGCACGGCGTTGACGGCAGCTTCGCGAACTGCCATGGTCAGGTGGAAGCGTTCATCTTCATCCAGGCCGGCTTCCGCGGCCATCTTCTCCGCGATAGCCTCGACCTCGCTCACGCTCTCCATGGTGGAACTCAGCGAAAAACTCATTCGTCCTGCCTTGGGTCCAGTCACCGGGTTGTCTTTACCCCATTTCCGGCATAAGACGGGACGAACATCCCCTCCGCGCCTGAGGAACCTTGCTGGCAGTTTCATGGCTGAAGGCGATTGTGTCAAGCATTGCTTGATCTTGAAGGTGTGTGGCTGCAAGAAAATGCAGCAAGGTGCGCGGATGAACGGACCGTTGTTTTCTCCAGGCAGACTGGTCGACGAGTCGCAATGAACTAGACGGATGCCACATCCGAGGGAGCGAAGGCGCAAAATGTACCCAAGGGAATACACTCAGCTCATGACGGTTCGCACCACAGCCCGGGTGAGTCTGACCGCGCTGCTCGGCACGCCGGTGACCGATGCGCAGGGACATTTGCGCGGGCGGTTGAAGGACGTGGCCGTGGCCACGGGGCCGGACGCGGGCAAGGTGGCGGGGCTGGTGCTGAAGACGCGGACGGGGCTTTTCATTGTGCCTTCAGAGGACGTGATGGAGACGCCCGCGGGCACGCTTGAGCTGCGTTCGGGTGGCGCGATGGCTCCGCTGGAGGAGCAGGGGAACTATCTTTACCTGCAACAGGACCTGGTGGACCGCCAGATCATTGACATTCACGGCCGCAAGGTGGTGCGCGTGAACGATGTCGAGCTGGAGTGGATGGGGCGGGGCGCGGCGCACCTGTTGCGCGTGGCCGAGGTCGAGGTCGGACTGCGCGGGGCGTTTCGCAGGGTTTTCAAGGGGCTTTTGCCGCGGGCAACGCTCGAAGCTGTGAGCCGCAAGTTGGGGGCGCAGGGGATCCCGTGGCAGTTTGTGGACGTGATTGAAGTGGACCCGGCGCGACGCGTGAAGCTGCGCATTGAATATGAGCGGCTGGCCGAGATGCACCCTTCTGACCTGGCCGAAATTCTGGAAGACCTGGCGCCGGCCGAGCGGGAGGCGGTATTCACGTCGCTGGACGAGGAGGTGGCGGCCGAGACGCTGGAGGAGGTCGAGCCGAAGCTGCAGAAGGCGCTGCTGGAAAAGCTGGACGAGGAGCGGATTGCCGACATTGTGGAGGAGATGGATCCGGGGGCGGCTGCAGATTTGCTGGCGGAACTGCCCGAGGAGCAGTCCGACGCGATCCTGGAGGAGATGGAGCCGGAAGAGCGGCAGGAGGTGGAAGAGCTGCTCGAGTTTGACGAGGACTCGGCTGCCGGCTGCATGACCACGGACTTCATTTATCTGGGAATGCAGTCCACGGTGGCCCAGGCGGTGCAGGCGCTGCGCAGCTTCGATGGCGATCCGGAGAGCGTGACGGAGGTTTACCTGCTGGATGAGAAGCGGGTGCTGCGCGGGTCAGTTTCGCTGGCGCGGCTGGTGATGGCGCAGCCGGAGACGCGGATTTCGGTTCTGGCCGAGCCGCGGGTGCTCTCGTGCCCGGCGGATTTGAACCAGAATGCGTTGGCAGAACTGTTCGATAAATACAACCTGCACGCCCTGCCGGTGGTGGATAGCCAGAACCGGATGGTGGGGGTGGTCGAGGCCGATCAAGTGATCAGTTTTCTGCGAGAGAAGCTGTAAGTTGAATGAATCGAGCAAAAAGGCGACCCAAAATAGGCAAAAAGTTGACCAAAACAGCACACTCTTCTTTTTACCAATGGCTTAATCTGAGAGAAAATATCCGGATTTATCCAGATATGTGAAAGAATTCAAGAATGATCCAGTTTCCCAAAATCATTCAGGGCGGCATGGGTGTCGGCGTCTCTAATTGGCGTCTGGCCAATGTTGTCTCGCGAATGGGACAGCTTGGCGTGGTTTCCGGCACGGCGCTGGATAATCTGTTCGTGCGCCGTCTCGCCGATGGCGACCACGAAGGCCACATGCGCAGGGGACTGGATGCATTCCCCTTCCCGGAGATGGCGAAACGGATCTGGCAGGAGTACTTTGTGCCGGGCGGCAAGCCCGAGGGCGCGCCGTATCCGACTGTTCCCATGCACCAGCGCAAGGATTCGCGCAAGCTGATTGAGCTGTGCATGGTGAGCAACTTCGTCGAGGTGTTTCTGGCGCGGGAAGGGCACAACAACCCCGTAGGCATCAATTTTCTTGAGAAGGTGCAACTGCCTCATCTGCCTTCCATCTATGGGGCGATGCTGGCCGGAGTGGGCTATGTGCTGATGGGTGCGGGGATTCCGCTGCACATTCCGGGGGTGCTGGACGCGTTTGCGATGCACCATGCGGCCGAGTACAAGCTGAGCGTAACCGGGGCGTTGCCTGGACAGGATACACAGATGGTGCTGGATCCGGCGGAGTTCGCGGAGGGCCCGCTGCCCATCCTGCACCGGCCGCGGTTCCTGGCGATTGTCTCCTCGAATACTTTGGCGACCACCATGCTGCGCCGGGCTAGCGGACGTGTGGACGGGCTGGTGATTGAGAGCCCCACGGCAGGCGGGCACAACGCGCCGCCGCGAGGAAAGCTGCAGCTGAACGAAGCGGGCGAACCTGTGTATGGCGAACGCGACCGGGTGGACATTGAGGGCTTGCGGGCGCTTGGCGTCCCCTTCTGGCTGGCCGGCGGTTACGGCAACGCGGAGAAACTGCGCGAGGCTCTGGAGCAGGGAGCGGCAGGGATCCAGGTGGGGACGGCATTTGCGTTCTCTGAAGAGTCCGGGATGCGGCCCGACCTGAAGCAGAAGCTGATTTCCCAGGCAATGACCGGCGCGGGCGAGGTGTTTACGGATCCGCTGGCGTCGCCTACCGGGTTCCCCTTCAAGGTTGCGCAATTGGACGGGACGTCGTCGAAGTTCGAGATCTACCAGGAGCGCAAGCGAGTCTGCGATCTGGGCTACCTTCGCGATCCTTACGCCGCGGAAAACGGGACGATCGGCTATCGCTGCTCGGCTGAGCCGGTGGCCAACTACCTGGCCAAGGGCGGCAAAATCGAGGATACCGTGGGCAGAAAGTGCCTTTGCAACGCGCTGCTGTCCAATATCGGCCACGCGCAGGTGCGCAAGGATGCGGTGGAAGAGCCGGCGCTGGTGACCGTGGGCGACGATCTGAACACCATTGCAACTTTCCTGGCGCCGGGGCGCACCAGCTATAGTGCTGCCGACGTGGTTCACTCGCTGCTGAGCCTGGTGGACGAAGAACAGCCGGCGGAGCGAGTCGCGGAACTGGAACCGGTCCTGGTGATGGAGCGGATTGAGGCACAGGAGCAGGTTCTGGCTACGGCTTAACTTGCTGCGGAAAACCCGGATCTCCGGTTGTCGCGAGCCCGAACACTTCCCTCAGGGGCCAAAGCCCGAGTCATTTTTCGGGATGTTCGGCTCCACTGAAGTCTTGCCCTGACACGAAACCTCTCCAAAGTCAGTGTTCTGGAGCCCGTTGAGCTGGCGCTGCGCCTGGCCCTCCAACTCTGAAAACGCGCGGAATTCGGTCTGCCGGTGCGGGCAGAGCGGGGAATTCCGCGTGCGGTTCGGTCTGATACCAGTAGGCCGTCGTATAGAAATCGTCTGACCGGTGGTTGGCGTGGCCATGCTCCATGGTTACCCGGATGGACTTCTCAAAGGTGATGGGGCTCTCGGTGTGCCATCGGTAGAGGCAGTAGCGGCCGCCGATGCGCTCCGGGTCAACGATGTAGGGTGCGCCGTTGTGCTGGTAGCCGAAGGGCTGGCCACCGAAGTCCCACGCGCCGTTGTAGTAGTCCTCGGTTCCGGTGCCGTTGATGGTGGGCAGCGGGTCGCCGTCGATGAAGATCATGTCGTCGCCCTCGCCGAACCAGCCGTCCTGGTTCTGCTCGACGGCATGTGTGACTCCCACAAAATGACCTTTTCCCACGGCGTCGAGAAAGACGTAATTGCCATCGCCATTGAGGTTCTTTTTGTCGCCGACGGGCGGATCCCAATTGTTTTTCCAGTCGTCGCTCCA
>JBEKDE010000039.1:0-42006 GCA_050014515.1 Occallatibacter sp. | reverse complement strand
CGGGCGGAGGGAGCAGGGGCCTTCAGGCCCCTGAATGCGGCAATAGGCTACGATGGCCTTTAGGCCCGGGCATCTTCGTCGCCTTATTGTTTTGTTCAACCTACAAAGCAGTTTCTTATCAGTCATCCCCATTGGCAATTCTGCGGGAATCATCCTACCGAAGGAGACGTTAGCCAGACTGAACGTTCAAAAGGATGACACTCTCTACATCACGGAAAGTGCTCAGGGCATTCGACTTATGCCGTATGATCAGGAGTTCGCTACACAGATGGAGGCGGCACGCGAAATCATGCGTGAGAACCGGGATGTACTGCAGAGGCTCGCTGAGTGACTGAACCGGTTTGGATTCGGCAGGACGCGGTGCTTGCGATGCATGAGGAGGCCCTGATGCGACATGGTGGACCCAAAAGAGTCCGAGATCTGGGCCTTCTGGAATCTGCCTTGGCACGCCCAAAGAGTCTCTTTGCCAACGCCGAACAGACCCCATCACTCGCACAACTGGCTGCCTTCTATGCAAAGGGAATCGTGGCTAACCACCCTTTTGTCGATCGCAATGAGCGCACCGCCTTCACCGTTTCGCTCACTTTCCTCAAGTTAAACGGACTTCATGTGGTAGCCCCAAAGAAAGCCCGTGTGGTCACGTTCTGGAACCTTGCGGCTGGCGAGATCACCGAGGATCAGCTCGCGGAATGGTTCCAGCGGAACACCGAACCGCGATAGGCGAGTCGCCCGACTGACTGGCTTTTTCTCCGTTTCTGCCTTCCCGGTGTAGAATTAATAAGAAATTCATTTAGGCCTTCCTGCTTTACCGAACAAGCAACAGCACAAAGATTGCCGTTGCCGGGGTTTTATGGACGCCCATTTATCCGGCTCTTCTCCCTCCTGCCTCAATCCATCCCCTTTGTATTTCCAACGCGAATCTGTGTTTGAGGCTCGAATCTGGAGGCCCAGGCGACCCCGGAGTTCTTCCACTCGCCTTGGAGATCTCTAATGGCCGGCCTGGCAACCCCAGTCGAAGTCCTTCAAGGAACTTCTTCCCGCCCAGACTTCAAGCGGAAGAAGCGGGCGAGCCGTGCTGGCATTGCCATATTCCTGGTGGCGCTCGTGGGCGGGCTCGGCTATATCACGTTCCATGTTGCGAAGGATCTGCAAGGGGTTACCATCACCAGCGGCTGGCCCTACTTCCTGTTGGCCCTGGCTCTGCTGATTGCCCTCGGCTTTGAATTCGTGAATGGATTTCACGATACGGCCAACGCCGTTGCCACCGTTATTTACACCCATTCGCTCGATCCCAACATGGCAGTGGTTCTGTCAGGGTTATGCAATCTGGCTGGCGTCCTTGCCTCCACCGGCACGGTGGCCTTCGCAGTCGTCACCCTGCTCCCAGTCGAACTGATCCTGCAGGTCAGCTCCGGCGCCGGCTTTGCCATGGTCTTTGCACTGCTGATCGCCGCGATTCTCTGGAACCTTGGCACATGGTGGTTCGGCCTGCCTGCTTCCAGCTCGCACACCATGGTCGGCTCCATTATCGGAGTCGGCGTTGCCAACCAGCTGATGAACGGGCATACCGGCACCTCGGGCGTAGATTGGACCCAAGCCGGCAAGGTCATCCAGGTTCTGCTCATCTCGCCGGTGGTCGGCTTCACAGCCGCGGCGCTGCTCATGCTCTATTCCAAATTCGGCGTAAAGCGCCCGTTGATGCGGATCGCGGCGGGAGCTTTGGGCGGCCTCGCAGCCGGTTTTCTGGCCAGCATCACATTCAAGTCCTGGTTTGTGATTGGAGGCTTTGCGGTCTTTATCGGGGTTGCAATCGTGCTGTGTTCCGGCTGGCTTGCCAACTACCCGGCCATCTTTGAGGCGCCCAAAGGCGAGGAGCCGCCCCCGCTGCCTATTCGCGCGCTCATGATCCTCTCCTGCACCGGCGTCAGCTTCTTCCATGGCTCCAACGACGGGCAAAAGGGTATGGGGCTGATCATGCTGATTCTTATCGGCACCGTTCCCACGGCCTATGCGCTCAACCACACCGTTACGGCGCAGGACATGCAGGCCTTCGTCGCCGCGTCAGAACAGGCCGCCCATGTCCTCGACCGCCATGTGGACAAGACGGGCGTGCTCGGCTCGGACCCTCGTGCTGAAGTCACCAGCTACATTCGCACAAAACAACTCCAGCCTGAAACTGTGCTCGCGCTGCGCGAACTCGTTGAAAGCCTCGACCGCGAAGTAGCCTACTACAAGGAGTTCAAATCGGTTCCCTCGCAGGACCAGACGAATGTCCGGAACGATATGTACGTGGCCAGCGAGGCTCTCCGGCTGATGGACAAGGACCTTTCCTTTGCGGCCGACGAACGCGACACGCTCAGAAACTACAAAAGCAAAATCGACAAGACCACGCGCTTCATCCCTGGTTGGGTAAAGGTGGCCGTGGCCCTCGCCCTGGGATTGGGAACCATGGTGGGTTGGAAACGGATTGTCGTCACCGTTGGCGAGAAGATCGGCAAGGAGCACCTGACCTACGCGCAGGGCGCCGCTGCGGCGATGGTTGCCATGTGCACCATTTTTGCGGCCGACACCTTCGGCCTCCCGGTCAGCACCACGCATGTGCTCAGCTCCGGCGTGGCGGGCACCATGACTGCCAACGGCAGCGGCCTGCACTTCTCCACGGTGCGCAATATCGCAGCCGGCTGGGTATTCACACTGCCCGCCGCGGCTCTGCTCTCCGGTCTGCTCTACTGGATGTTCCGCGCCATCAGCTAGCTGCGTACTCTCGCAGGAGATTTCGTACTTGAAACCCTTTCCAGCTGGGCCTTTTCCCGCTGCCCGCGTGAATCTTCTGTAAGAATTCATCCCCCTTTCACATGATTCCTATATCCATGGTTGAGTCTGGAAGTCGCCCCTCCCAGCGTATCTGGACCCGAAATAAACCTTTCTCCCTGGAGCTGTTCCATGTCCGATCTGGCGACAACTGCGCTACCGAGCCGCCCGCCTGCTGCAGCGATTCTTGAAAAGAAAATGAAGAAGTCTCACGCCATGATCAGTGGTGGCGTGGTTCTTACAGCGCTGGTGGTCGGCCTGGGTTTCATTGGCTTCCACCTTGTTCAGGACCTGAATGGAATTGTCCTCAGCAGCATCTGGCCCTGGGTGCTTCTCGTCGTGGCCCTCTTGATCGCGCTCGGCTTCGAGTTCGTCAACGGCTTCCACGACACCGCCAACGCGGTGGCCACGGTCATCTATACCCACTCTCTCAATCCCAACATCGCGGTGGTCTGGTCGGGGCTTTGCAACCTGGTGGGCGTGCTCACCTCTTCCGGAACCGTGGCGTTCACCGTCATCACACTGCTTCCTGTCGAGCTCATCCTTCAGGTCAGTTCCGGCTCCGGGTTCGCCATGGTCTTCGCGCTACTGATCGCGGCCATTGTTTGGAACCTCGGCACGTGGTGGTTCGGACTTCCGGCCTCAAGCTCCCATACCATGGTGGGCTCCATCATTGGCGTCGGACTGGCCAACCAGTTGATGAACGGCCACAATGGCACCTCGGGCGTCGACTGGGAACAGGCCACCAAGGTCTTCAAAGTTTTGCTCATCTCTCCGCTGGTTGGATTCGGCGCCGCGGCGCTCATGATGCTCTATGCGAAATTCGGCGTAAAGAAACCCGTCATGCGTATCCTGGCTGGACTCATCGGCGGTTTTGTAGCGGGCTATACTGCGCTGGCCGTCTCCAACAGCTGGATCTGGGCAGGCAGCTTCGCAGCCTTCATCGGCATCGCCATTGTGCTGGCCTCCGGCTGGCTCGCCAATTACCCCGCGATCTTCGAAGCGCCCAAGGGCACCAATCCTCCACCGCTGCCGATTCGAGCGCTGCTCATCCTCACCTGCTCGGGCGTCAGCTTCTCGCACGGCTCCAACGATGGCCAGAAGGGCATGGGACTGATCATGCTCATCCTCATCGGCACTGTTCCTACCGCTTACGCCCTGAACCACGCGGTTTCGGCAAGGGATGTGCAATCCTTTATTGCCGCTTCAGAGAAGGCTGGGCACATTCTCGACCAGCATGTCGACAAGAACGGCGTTCTTGGCGCCGATGCGCGTACTGAAGTCACTGATTACATCCGTACAAAGCAAATCCAGCCCGACACCGTGCTGGCCCTGCGCGAACTTGTTGAAGATCTGAACCACGAAGTGGCTCTTTACAAGGAGTTCAAGGCGGTTCCTCCTGGCCAGCAGACCAACGTGCGCAACGATATGTATGTTGCGAGCGAAGCCATCCGCCTGATGGAAAAAAACCACAATCCGTCCTTCACCGCGGATGAAACAGCGGCCCTCACCGTGTACAAAGGCCAGGTGGACAAGGCAACCAAGTTCATTCCCGCATGGGTAAAAGTAGCGGTCGCTCTCGCACTCGGAATGGGCACCATGGTCGGCTGGAAGCGCATCGTGGTGACGGTGGGCGAAAAGATCGGCAAAGAGCATCTGACCTACGCGCAGGGCGCAAGCGCCGAGCTGGTTGCCATGTTCACCATCTTCGCCGCCGACAATTTCGGTCTGCCGGTGAGTACCACCCACGTGCTCAGTTCCGGTGTGGCCGGAACCATGATCGCGAACGGCAGCGGCCTGCAGCTCTCCACCGTCCGCAACATCGCCGCTGCCTGGGTCTTTACCCTTCCAGCGGCCGCGATCCTCTCGGGATCGCTCTTTTGGATTTTCAGCCAATTTGCCCACTAGATGGTTTTTCCTCCTGCTTCTCTGAGCGCCCGGCCAACCCGGGCGCTTTTTTTTCTGCCCGCAACTCGCATCTGGAGGCTTTCAGCACACAGGCTTGGTCCACTTCCGGTACCATACTTGAGGTACCTATTCAAGAATGAGCCTTAAAGCAAAACTGGAAGCTGTCATCTACGCCGCGGAGGAGCCGGTCACACTGGCCCAGCTCGCCGCATTGTTTGCCGCCGAAGCCTTCGAGTGGAAGAGCGAGCAAGCCCTGAAGATCGAGCAGACCGCGGAAGCCGCACAAGCGGAGGCCCCTGGCCCGTTGTCTCTGATTCCGAACGAATTACCTGGCGCCGAGAGCGACGAAGTCATCTCGGACGAACCTGTGCCCGAGCCGGCTTCAGAAGCTGCTGAGGTAACCCCTCCGGCGCCTGAAGCAAATCCGGCTTCCGAAGAAGCCCAGGCCGCCGAAGCTGACGCCGTCCCAGTTGCGGAGACCCCTGTTGACCTGGAGCAGGAAGCCCGCCGTCTGGCCCGCCAGCGCGACCGCGAAGTGCGCGCCATTCTCCGCCAGATCATCGACGAGCTCATCGCTGAATACGACGCCGACGGCCGCGGTGTCGAGATTCGCGAGATCGCCGGCGGCTATCGCATGGCTACCAAGCCCGAGTGCCACGACGCTGTCCGGCTCTTCGTCAAGAGCCTGAAGCCGCCCATGAAGCTTTCGCTGCCCGCGCTCGAGACCCTCGCGGTCATTGCCTATAAACAACCCGTCACAGCGCCTGAGGTCAACGAAATTCGCGGCGTGGACTCCTCTGGCGTCTTCGGCTCGCTCATCGCCCGCAAGCTGATCGCAACCGCCGGCCGCAAGCAGGTCATCGGCCGCCCCATCCTTTACAAGACAACCCGCGAATTCCTTCTCCGCTTCGGCCTGAAAGACGTGGCCGAGCTGCCCTCGATGGAGGAGTTCGAGAAGATGGCCGCCATCGAACTCGAAGAGTCTGAGTCTGCATCCAACGAAGAGACGGCCGCAAACTTGGAGCTGACCTCGGAATTGGACGAGAGCGCCAGCGAAGAGCCGGACGGCGAGACCGCGGCCACTGAATCAGAACCTCCTGCACCCCACCAGACCGCCGAGACGGCGGCCAGTCACGAAGTCCCACCCTCCCAAGAGGCCGCGCCTGTTGCGCCTCATTCCACCGAGCAGGCAGAAACTGAGAATTCCCCCCATGGCGAAGAAGCCCAAAAAGAGCAGTGAAACCGAAGCCGCCGAGCCAGTAAAACCTGAAATCGAACCAGCCGTCGAAGCCAAGACCGAGACGAAGCCCAAGGCCGAAGGCAAGCCCAGGGCGAAGAAAGCCGCCAAGCGGGCCAGGAAGGTCGTCGACCCCATCGGCGATGAGACCGACGGCGAAGCGAAGACCGCGCTCGAGGCCGCTGCCGAAGCAGTGCCTGTAGCCATTCCAGCTCCGGAAGCCGGAATCGAGCCGGCCGAGGATTCCGCCGAGAGCGCATTGGAAGCGAAAGACGCATTCGAGGCCGCAGCCGCGCCCGATGATTCCAGCTCCGACCCGGATTCCGGCGAAGATTCCGAGGAAGACGAGCCGGAGTCGATCAAGAAGCCGCGTCCACCCGCGAAGCTCGAGCGGTTGCAGAAGATCCTGGCCCAGGCCGGCGTCGCCAGCCGCCGCAAGGCCGAAGAAATGATTGAGCAGGGCCGCGTGCAGGTGAACGGCAAAATTGTCACCGCTCTGGGCACCAAGGCCGACGCCGGTCGCGATCATATTCGCGTGGACGGCAAGCTGCTTCAGGGCGCCGAGCGCCTGCGCTACTTTGTTCTCAACAAGCCCAGGGGCTACGTGACCACGGTCAAGGATCCCGAAGGCCGCCCCACCGTCATGCAGTTTTTTGACAAGATGCGCGAACGCCTTTACCCCGTCGGCCGCCTGGACTACATGAGCGAAGGCCTGCTGCTGGTGACCAACGACGGCGAGCTCGCCAATCGCCTTACCCGCGCCGCTGCCGGCGTGGAAAAGACTTACCTGGTGAAGGTCGCCGGCATTCCCAGCGAAGCCGAACTTGACCAGCTTCGCGCAGGCGTGGCCATTGAGCGTGGCAAACCCGGCTCTGACCGCGTGCGCACTTCGCCGGCCCGCATCCGCCAGGTCCGCCAGGGCGACAATCCCTGGTATGAAGTGGTTCTGATCGAAGGCCGCAACCGTGAACTGCGCAAGATGTTCGAGGAAGTCGGGCACTTCGTCGAAAAAATTCGCCGCGTCGGCTACGGCCCGCTGATTCTGGACCAGGAGCCCGGCAATCTGCGCGAGCTGGACGAGCATGAGCTCATGCTGCTGCGCAAGGCCGCCGACGGCACGCTGCGCACTCCAAAATCCAAGGAAGTCCGCCGCCGCAACGCCGCCGACAAGCAGTTGCCCACCGTCTCGCCAAAGCCGACAGGGCCGCGCCCTGCCGGCCCGTTTGGGGCCAAACCTTTCGGAACCAAGCCATTTGCGGCCAAGTCGTTTGAAGAACGCCCCGCTCTTGGCCCGAAGGATTATCGACCCAGAAGATCGTTCGAGCCAGGCGCTGGCGCCCCTTCAAGCGGCACAGACCGGCCAGCCTGGAAGAAACCAGCCTGGAAGAAACCAGCGTGGAAGAAGGACGACCGCCCCGCGCGTCCAGCCCCCCGCTTCGGCGCAAATGCATCCGGCCAATCCGGCGCAGCTGGCGATTCCCGCCCACCCGCGGGAAGGCCCTTCGCGGACCGCCCGTCAACCGGGCGCACCTTCGGAGCCAAGCCGGCTGCGGGACGCGCGTTTGGCAGCAAGCCCCCCGTCGGTAGGCCGTTCTCACCGAAGCCGGGCCAGGGCCGCGATTTTCCGTCCAAGCCGGCCTGGAAGAAGCCGGAAGGCCAGCAATGGCCGCCTTACAAGCGCCCTCCTGCGGACCGCCCGGCCCCGCCCCGCCCGGCCGCACCTCGCCGCGAAGCAGTTCAGCATGGCGACGATTTCGGCCCGGTGAAACCGCCGAACCTGCACATTGAGGAAATCAAAGGGCCTGATCGCGCGAGCACTGGCCGCTCCGGACCACCCCGTCCCTTTGCAGGCCGTCCCGGTGCCGGCCGTCCCAATCCGAGCCGTCCAACTTCGGACCGCCCCTTCACGCCTCGCCCAGGTTCAGGCCGTTCCGGCGCAGGCCCAACAGGCGGCGGCCGCTCCAGCTCTGCCCGGCCCAGTCCTGACCGTGCCGGCTCTGACCGTACCGGTCCTGACCGGAGCAGCCATGACCATACCAGTCAGGCCCGCCCGAGCTCGCCTCGCCCGTTTCGCAGCGAAGGCGGCCTGGCGCGCCCCTTCACCACCAGCAGCGGCAAGCCTCGCGCCGGTGGCGCGCGCCCAAACAACAAACAAGGCAGCCGTGCCTATGGTGGTCCGCCCCAGCGTTCATTTGAGGCCAAACCCGGCGCCCCGGCCAAGCGGCCCTTCCGTCGCGAAGAGGGCGAAGGCTCGTTCGCGCCTCGCCCGGATTCAGGTCCGGGCTATCGTCCGGCTGGAAGGCCGGGAGGAAAGCCGGCTGGAAAACCGGGTTGGAAGCCGAAACCCAGCTTTGGCGGGAAAGGCAAGCCGGGAGCAGGCGGGAAATCCAGGCCCCCCTTCAAGGGCGGTCCAAAATCTGGCGGCAAGCGCCCCGGACCCTTCGGCAAAAAGCGGTCCTGAGTCCGCCAAAGGTGCTCTAGCTGCGGCGGAACAGCTCCGCCGCCAGCTTGCGCACTTCGAACCGCTGGTACTCGCGAATGATCTCCGGCGAGAAGATGCCCATGATCACCGTCAAAGTGATTCCAGGCACCAACAGCGGAATCAGCACTCTGAGCGGTTCGCCCGCGATGACGCCAATCAGCGCGAATACCAGGCACGCCGCGCCCAGGCTGGCCAGCAACATATACGCTCCCGTAAAGAACCCTCTCGCCTTGCCGCGCGGCACCAGAATGGTGGCCCCAAGGGCCAGCGCTCCGCCCAACGCCGGCAGGCCGACAGCAATCAGCATCCGGTAGTTTCCAATCTCGCGAATTCCATCCATCAAACTCCCGTTCATCGCCATCCCTCCTCGTCCCGGTTTCTCTCCATCCCTTCTCGTTCGAGCGCCGCCCGATGCGCGGCGCGAATACTCTTTGCCGTGGAGACCTTGATCTCGCCTCGCTCCACCAGGTCGGCCAGCAGGCCTGTCATCTGGTCGGGCGGAGCACCGTTCATGCTGCCGCGCAGGTTCGCAATCACCCGGTCCAGCGTGTTGCGGATCGTCGGATAGCTCACATGGTGCAGCATCGCCATCTCTTTCAGCGACCCCGAAGCCAGCACAAACTGCGCCACAAAATCCAGATCCTCCTCCGGCAGCTTGCTCAGCGGATGCACCCGTTTGCGCGGGCTCAATCTCTCGATCTCGTTCAGCAGGTCTTCCATGTCCATGAACGTAGCATACGAAATCAATAATATTCAAGTTCATTTTAGTTTTATTTAAGGCGATACCGCTTACAAGCCAAACTGAATGTGGGGAGTTTTGGTTGCGCTGTTTGGCCACTCGAGCTCCAAGCCGACGCGAGAGCCGCGGAGGGCAATCTTGAGAATGCTCGACAAACTACCTTTGCCAGACCCGTCGAAAGGGTGGGCATCCGTACCGCAATTGCCGTTGTCAAGCGCCCGTTCCTCTCGATTCCTCCCAAACTATTTATTCCATAGAAGATAGCTTGTTGCCGAATTTGCGTGTTCATTCTCAGCTTGGCGCATACTGGAAGCGAATCGAAAAACGGCCATTCGAGGCACTCAAGTTCGGGGCGATCAGCAGTTCTTCGTCGCCGAGACGGAATGGGTCCTTGAGTCAGCCATTTTCGAAGGCTGAAAAAGCTGCTCTCCGGGACAAGGAAAAAATGACCCCCCCTGTTGATATTCGCCATATATTCGCTTAAGCGGAGGCTAAGTAATATCAATGAAAAGAGATAGGGGCAACCGCTTTCTTTCTTTTTTTGTTCGCCTAGATGCAAAAACCTGCCCGGAATCGCCCCGAATGCCCCGTCCCTCTGAAGTTGAGCGAAACCGGAGATGCTCTATTCCGGATTCATGACCTACCATTCCTTGTTATGCTGGAAAGCCAAATGACCCTCGAGAAGAACAGCGCTGCCCCCATCCTCTGCGCACCCCTGTTGCGCAAGGTGGACGCGGAGTTGATCCGCCTGCTGCGGACTCTCGAGCCAGCCGAGTGGGATCTGCCCACCGTCGCGCCGCTGTGGCGGGTTCGCGATATTGCCGCGCACTTGCTTGACACCGCGCTGCGTAAGCTCTCGCTGGTCCGCGACGGCTGTTTTGTTGAGGCGGTCGAGATTCATTCACCGGCCGATCTGGTCGCCTTTATCAATCGCATCAACCGCGAAGGCGTCACCGTCTACCGGCGCCTGAGCCCTCCCGTTCTGATCAGTTTGATGACGGAGGTCTGCGCGCAGTACGCCGACTTCCACGAGTCGCTCGATCCCTTTGCGCCCGCGGCCTTCCCCGTGAGCTGGGCTGGCGAAGATGCTTCTCTCAACTGGTTTGACACCGCACGCGAGCTCACTGAGCGCTGGCATCACCAGCAGCAGATTCGCCTGGCCACCAACCGGCCCGGCATCATGACCCCGGAGCTCTATCACCCGGTGCTCGACTGCTTTCTGCGCGGCCTTCCGCACCTCTACCACGACGTGGCTGCGCCTGCGGGAACCACGATTGATATCGAGATCGCCGGCGATTGCGGCGGCCGATGGTTTCTATGCAATCGCGCGGACGCTTGGGCTTTGATCAATAATCCGCCTGCGGCGATTGCGGCCCGCGTGAGCATTCCACAAGAGCTGGCCTGGCGGCTCTTCACCAAGGGCATCGATCAGGCTGCCGCCCGTGCCGGGATTCGGATGGAAGGGAATCCGGAGCTGGCCGAAAAAGTGCTTCAACTCACGGCAATCGTTGGCTAGCAAGAAAGGAAGCTACCATGGCAAACACATTCGGAACCGACATTCTGATTCAGGCGCCCGACCCCAAGAAAGCAGCAGCCTTTTACGTGGAGCAGCTGGGCTTCGAGGTCACCGGCGAGGAGTCGCGCCAGGAATCGCACCGGGTTTCGCAAATGATCAGCCTCCACGGCCGGCACATCAACCTCTTCATCGAGCGCGGCCCGGCACTGGGGCCGGTGCTAGAGGTCACCGTCGACAGCGTGGAAGCGGCCAGGCGGAGGCTGGTCCAGAATGGCTGCACGGTGGTGAAGGACGAGCCGGATTTTCCCCGGACCTACGTCCGCGACCCCTACGGTCTCATCTACAATCTGACTGCTTAAATTCCATCTGCGCTTGGATACAATTCCTTGCATGATGATGTCGGGGCAAACCCTTCTTTATCTCATCGACTACTGCGTATGGGCCGACCAGCAGTTGCTCTCCGCCTGCTGCGCGCTCACCCCCGAACAGCAGACCCGCGACATGGGGTCATCTCACACGGGCGTTTCGGGTACACTGCGGCATGTCTATGACGCGGAGCATCTCTGGCTTAGCCAATTGCTCAAGGGTGAGCTCCTTCCACTCAGTGAATTCACAGACCCTCGGCGATTCCCTCCTACGCCGCCTGAAGCAGATCTGCGGAACCTGGAGTTACGCTGGCCCGAAGTCTGGGAAGGCCTCCACAATTACGTCGAAACCCTTTCGGAATCGGACTTGGCCTTGGAACTCCATGGAAAGGACTGGACAATTCCGCGATGGAAGATCCTGCTCCATGTGGTCAATCACGGTACACTCCATCGCGGACAGGTGATGGGCATGTTACGGCAGCTTGGCAAGCAGCCTCCTTCCAACGACATCTTTATCGGGTACCACTTGTCGCATCCCTAAGGTGCTTTTGGAGATTCAGTGAGGCGTCCCCAGGCAGTGACGGCCCTGCGCATTCGGCGGGAACCACAACAATATCCCGAAAATGCCTTAGCTCAGGCGGCAACGCCTCCCAACCCTCGCCGGGCAATGGCGTCAAGACGCAAATTTGTTACTTAGTCCGCTTGAAGCGCATCCTATCGGATATGAGCACTGAAAAAGCAACTTTTGGAGCCGGGTGTTTCTGGGGTGTTGAAGCCGCCTTCGCCACCATTCCCGGCGTAACCGCAACCGCCGTCGGCTATGAGGGCGGGCAACTGGAGCGGCCCAGCTACAAAGACGTCTGCACTGACCAGACCGGCCACGCCGAGGTGGTGGAGCTGGACTTTGACCCCGCAAAGGTCAGCTTCGATCAGTTGTTGGACGCCTTCTTCACCCTGCACGACCCCACCACCCTCAACCGCCAGGGGCCCGACTGGGGCACACAGTACCGCTCCGCGGTCTTCTTCCACTCACCGGAGCAGGAAGAGCAGGCCAAGGCCAAGATCGAGCAGCTCAACGCCGAGGGCCGTTTCAAGCCGAAGCGCATTGTCACGAAGATTGAGCCCGCGCAGACCTTCTGGCGCGCAGAAGAATACCATCAGCGCTACCTGGAGAAGCGCGGCCTGGCAAGCTGCCATATTTAGTTGTCAGTGGTTAGAGATCAAGGGCCGGAGTTTCTCCGGTCCCTGACTTTTTGCGAAGCTGAACGAAATCCCGAGCTATTCGCTCTCCGGTTTGGCGATCTCCGGCGCGGGTTCCCCAATCGGAACCGGTTCTTCCGGCACTGCGGGAAGCGCAGCTTCAGTGGTCGCGGGGGTTCCTGGCTCATCGATCCACAAGGTCGCAATCCACCAAACAATCACCAACAGAAACACAACCTCATTCGCTTTGGCCAGGTTTTCCCTGATCGCGATGAAATGGTTATATTCAGCCTGGGTATGAGCGACCGCCTTCTTCGCGATCAGTTCCCAAATGCCGTCTCTGAGAAGCTGCGCCAGGGACGACGTCGACAGGCCGATCACGATGGCCTGCGTATGGCTGCGCCATCCGGCTGTGAATCGCCGCCCGAAAAGCAGCACCAGGATGCCCAGTTCGACTGTCAGCACGTTGTTCAGTAATTCAATCTTCTGCGACGCCATCTGCAACAGCCCGAGCAGCGCCAGGGTGGTTGCCGCACTGATGGTCTTCCACGCCGGCCAGGGTCCCCACTCCGCCAGCACTCCGGCGCCAACCGCCAGCAGCACCACGGTGCCCACAAGCCATGCGCGGCGGCTCAGGCCAACGAACGCTCTCCGCGCCATCTCCACCACAACGCCAAAATTCACCAGCGTCGCCAGGAGGGTTACCGGGATGAAGATTTCATAGAATTTGATCGGCGGCATCTTGCCGAAGAGCAGCTTGCTCACCAGCAACCGAAACGCCAGCAGCACGATCCCGATGGTGAACAATTTGAAGCGTCGATACCGCTCGCGCCCCAGTAGCACAACCAGCAAAACCAGCAGCGCGGCAAATGAGAGAGTCCAGAGAACCTCAACGGCAGTAATTCCAGAAAATGGGTGCATTTTCACCTTGTCCGGCTGCGAAACGGCATCTTGTGTGCCGCGCAAGCCCTTTCCAGTCTAACTGGCCAGAATGCTCAATCGGTTTCACAGGGATTCTGAAACTGAACCAGGCGAATCGATCAAGTTATTGAATTAAGTGGTTCGATGACCGGATCGGACAGCCGGTCGAATCCGGCCGGACAGCTCTATGGACAGCAATAAGAGGGAATTGCATGGTGCGCCCGGAGAGATTCGAACTCCCGACCTAACGCTCCGGAGGCGTTCGCTCTATCCAGCTGAGCTACGGGCGCGCTCTATCAGCATACCGCACTTTGGCTTTGCCAGACTTGTTCTCGACCCAGGTCGGCTCAAGCCCGCTCAGCCTCACGCTTTGCCCTGAGCTCTTCCATCACGCTCTGGATCAACGCCTTGGCGCCTTCCATGCCGGCCAGCACCGCCTGCAGATCGAGCGCAGGCTTGGACGGATTGCGGGTCGATGCGCAATAAACCCCATGCTGTCCCACCATGATCAGCGAATCAGTCAGCAGGTCAAGCGCCACCGCCAGCCTGCCCCGCTCCACGCCCATCATGAACTCGTGCTGTTCCAACTCCGTCCGCTTCTCGTCGAAAATGTTCATACCCAAAGCCTAACTTAAGTCCCGCGGGTCGGGTCTGCCCGCACATTTGCTCCCACCCGGACCCGGCTACACCGAGTCGCTGGTAGAGTGCAGACAGGAGCCTGCCATGGAGCGCCAACCTCATCGCCCTCGCTGGAAGACTCTGCTGGCATTCGGCATCATTTACTTCGTCTGGGGCTCGACGTTTCTGGCCATTCGCATCGGTGACCGCGAGCTCCCGCCTCTCCTTTTTGCGGCCATGCGATTCTTCGTCGCCGGCATCGTGCTCTACGCGTGGATGATTGCCCACGGCGAACGCTCGCCCACGCTGCGGCAATGGCTGGCATCCTTCGTGCAGGCCCTGCAGATCTTTGTCCTTGACTACGGCCTCCTCTTTTGGGCCGAGAAGCGCGTGCCATCCGGCATCGCCGCGGTCATGCTGGCCATTATCCCGGTCTTTATGGCGCTGTCTGAAATCGCGATCCTGCGCACCCAGCGGCTCACGATTCGACTCGTCGCCGCACTGCTGATTGGAATCGGCGGCGTAGCCATCTTGATGAGCCGCTCGTTGAATCTGGGCGGTGCGCCCATTGAAACGGCCGGCGCCGTAGCTCTTCTGGTTGCGGCCATCAGCTGGTCGGTCGCCTCGGCCCTGTCGCGCAAGCTGCCGCTGCCGGAATCCAAAGTCATGAGCTCCGGTTCACAAATGCTTGCCGGCGGCGTTCTGCTCGCCGCGTGCGCTGCCGTATTTGGAGAATTTCGCGGCTTTCATCCGCTCTCAGTCTCCTCTGCCGCATGGTTGTCCCTGATTTACCTGATCGTCGCCGGCTCCATCATTGGCTTCACCGCCTACGTGTGGCTGGTTCATCATGAATCGCCGACAAAGGTCTCCACCTATGCGTACGTAAATCCGGTCGTCGCCGTAATCCTTGGATACTTTTTCGGAGGCGAGACACTTGGAACCCGCACCATTCTTGGAGCGCTTCTGGTGCTCATCAGCGTAGTGGTGATTACGACTACGCCGGCAAAGAAGCCGGCGGCGGCTCTGCCGCCGGAGGAGACAGCCTGACGCCCCGTTGGCCTATACGTTCAGCTTGCGCATGTACTCCGCATCAAATTTGAGAGCCTCGATTGGATCGATGTCGAACTCTTCCTGCTCGATGAAGTAGTGTTTCAATCCAGTGGCAGCGCGCAGAATCGGCTGGTAGCTGGCCACGCCGTGTCCCATCACCGTTGAGTGCATTGCGCCGTTTTCTCCCTTCGCCATGTCCTTCACATGAAGAAGAGGAAACCGCTCCGGCGTCTTGCTCAGGTAGTCCACCGGGTTGCGTCCGGCTGCAACCACCCAGCCGCAGTCCATCTCAAAGAACACCAGCTTTGGATCGGTGAGCCGGAGCAGTTCGTCGTAGAACACGACGCCTCCCTCGCTGCCGAATTCCGGAGTGTGATTGTGGTAGCCGAACCTCATCCCGGCGGCATTCACCTTTTCGCCGATCTTGTTCAGCTCATCGGCCGTCCAGCGCCAGTCGTCCAGCGTCAGCGGGCCCTTCGCGGTTGGGTCCTTGCGCGTCGGCGAGGGGCACACCATGTAATTCAGGCCCAGCGTCTGGCCGTATGCGATCAGCTCATCCAGCCGCGGCTTCAACACGATCATCGGGTGATGCGTGCTGATGCAGCGCAGCCCGGCCGCGTCCATTGCTTTCCTGAAGTCTGCTGCAGACTTGTCGTAGTAGCCTGCCGCTTCAACTTCTGTATAGCCCGCGGCTCGCACCTTGGCCAGGGTTCCCGCAAAATCCTTGGGCAGGAGCTCGCGCACCGAATAGAGTTGCAGACCGATAGGCAGATGAAGCGGCGCGGCGCCCAGCCGCGGTGCGCCAACACACGTCGCGGCCACTGCCGCACCTGAAGCTTTCAAGAAATGCCTGCGCGAGGTAAGGCTCATCAATGGACTCTCCTTTTGAAATCGTCAGCTCTTGATCGATCTTGCCGCCGCATCCCATGTGGCCACGTTGCGGTGAAAATAAGAATGATTGGCCATGTGGCACGCGATAGCTGCATTGTTGCCAAAAACCTCGTCCTCCACCACGTGTTCCCGCGTCTCGATAGCGTGGAAGAAAGAGGTGATGTGGTCGACGGTGTCGTTGTAGCCCGGCGAGGCGCTGTAGGTTTCCACTTCGCCCAGCTTGGCAGCGGGCGCCGGATGTGCCGCGTGCCAATCATCGAGATATTGCTGCTTGGACACCGCCGTCCACCCGTTCAGGCTGTAGCCTTCGGGGCGCGGGCTTGTGTCCTGCGGCGTTACAGTCAGCGTATTTCCGTTGATGACCATCGTCGCCTCAGAACCGTAGAAGGTGATCGGCTCGCCCGCTTCGTTGTTCTGGTTGCAGTGCAGGCTCACCGTTACGTCCGGATAGTCATAGAGCGTGGCCAGCAGGTCTGGAAAATCGCGGCCATCGTTGAAGTGGGTTAGGCTCCCGGTTGAGTAGGCCCGGCTGGGGGCCTCGTTGATTCCGGTGATGCATTGGATACCCGACAGAAGGTGCACAAACAGGTCGCCGGCCATGCCTTCGCCGTAGTCGCTGAAACACCGCCAGCGGAAAAATCGCACCGGGTCAAATGGGTGAAATGGAGCGTCGCGCAAAAATGCCTCCCAGTCGATCGTATCCGGGGTTGCGCGCGGAGGAATCGGATAAACCCATGCCCCGGAAGGTGAGTTGCGGTCAGAGTGCCCTTCAATCAGGTGCACCTCGCCCAATCGACCCGACGCATAAATCTCCGCCGCCTTCTTGTAGACAATGTTGCTGACGCGCTGGCTCCCGGCCTGGAAGATCCGCTTGCCTGCGACGACAGCATCCACCATGGCCATTCCGTCGGCCACGTTGTGGCTCATGGGCTTCTCGCAGTACACATCCTTGCCCGCCGCCACGCAGTCCAAAACCACGCGCCGATGCTGGTGATCGGGGACGGCCACAATCACTGCGTCCACATCCTTGCGCTCCAGAAAAACACGATAGTCCCGGCCGGAGGGAAAATCCGCGCCATAGGCCTCTTTGCCGGCCCGCTGGTGCATGGTGTAAAGATCCGCCGAGCCCACACAAACGCTGTTTGGCACCTGCCGCGCCGCGCGCAGCAGATCGCATCCCCTTATCCCGGTTCCGATTGAAACGAATTTGATCTTGTGTTCAGATTTCTTCGCAGTTGCATTCTGCGCCGTCAACATTGCCGGTTCCAGAAGCGTCGCATTCACAGCCGCGCCCGTCGCCGCGGCGGCTGCGCTCAGCCGCACAAACTCCCGTCGTGTCATAGAAGGCACTTTCACAGTCTTACCCCCGTGCGTCGGCAATTCTCGCCGCCTATACCGCCTCATGTCCACCAGCGCACTGCCGGCCATGCAAGTGAGAACACTCGACAACCCGCGCGTGGGCAACTGGCAGTCCGCGCATCCGGCTTGACAGGGATGGCCGTACCCTGCTTTTATCGAGGGCGATTCTAGGCGGACAGCTTTGTTGCTCTCAAAACAATCGGTTGTCTTCTGCAATGGACTTCGAAGTTCGAGCTCCGGAATCGAAGGCACGCCAACCCGGCAGTTCTAAGGAGACACGATGAATCCCAAGCGGACATTCGCCGTACTGCTCGCAGCACTCATCATCCTTCCCTTCACATCCATCGCACAGCACCCGGCGGACGCGCATCTCTGGTTGACCACTTCAGACAAATCCAACTTGCTGTCGCTTCAGGCGGCAGCTCTGCCCTTCTCGTCTTCTGCTGAGCCGCTTCCAACCATCGAAGTGAACGACATGCAGCAGTTCCAGCCCATTGAAGGCTTCGGCTTCGCGCTCACTGGCGGTAGCGCTCAACTGCTTATGAAAATGTCGGCACCGCGCCGGGCTGCGCTGCTCAAGCAGTTGTTTTCAAACGAGGGAGACGGCATAGGCGTCAGTTATCTGAGGGTTTCCATCGGCGCCTCCGATATGAACGACCATGTCTTCTCCTACGACGACATGCCGGCCGGTCAGAGTGACCCGAGCCTGGCAAAGTTCAGCCTCGATCCCGATCGCGCCGATGTGATTCCGGTCCTGAAGGAAATCCTGGCCATCAATCCGCACATCCGGATCCTCGGTTCTCCGTGGTCGGCTCCAGCGTGGATGAAGACCAACGACGATGTGAAGGGCGGAAATCTCAAGCCGGAATACTACGGTGCGTTCGCCAAATACTTTGTGAAGTACATCGACGGCATGAAGGCAGAGGGGATCTCCATCACCGCCATCACTGTCGAGAACGAACCGCTGAATCCGAAGAACACGCCGAGCATGGTTGTCTTCGCGGACGAGGAGGACACGTTCATTGCAAAATATCTCGGGCCCGCATTTGAAAAGGCGGGAATCAAGACAGAGATCCAGCTCTACGATCACAATCCCGACGTGACGTCCTATCCCTTGTCCATCCTGAAGGATCCGGCGGCCAGCAAGTACGTAGCCGGCACCGCGTTCCACCTGTATGGCGGCGAAAGCAGCGCGTTGACCGATGTGCACAACATGTATCCCAACAAGAATCTCTATCTCACCGAGCAATCGGTGGGCGGGCGTCCGGGCGCAAACAATATCGCGATTGCCGAGCCGGTAAACCGCGTGCTGATTGGCGCAACCCGTAACTGGGGCCGCAATGTGCTGCTCTGGAACCTGGCAGCCGATCCGCACGCCGGCCCGCACACCAACAATGGCGGATGCACGATGTGCGTTGGCGCCATCACTCTCGATGGAGACAACGCGACCTTGAATGTGGCCTACTACGCCTTGGCGCATTTCTCAAAATTCGTACCTGCTGGCTCCGTTCATGTCGGATCGAACAACCTTGAGCAGCTGTCGACCTCCGCATTCCTGACTCCGGAAGGGAAGGTCGTGCTGGTGGTTTCCAACACTGGCAACTTCGCCAGGACGTTCCACATCGCTTATCACGGGAGCAGCCTGACAACCACCTTACCGTCTGAGTCAGTTGGAACTTACGTCTGGTAGCTGCGCAGAGGATATGAGCACGATGAACAACAAACAAGACAAACGCCGGGTTTCAGGAGCCTGCATTGGTGTGTGGCTGCTGGTCGGTTTGCTGGCAAGCACGAACAGCCAGGCGATCGCGGCCAATGCGGCAAAGCCGGATTTCGGCCCTAACGTGCTCATCTTCAATCCGGCGATGCCTGCGGCCGAGATCCAGGCCCAGATCGACAAGGTGTACGCGGTAGAGCAGCACAGCGAATTCGGATCCGAGCGGTACGCTCTGTTTTTTCTGCCCGGCAACTACCACGTGGATGTGCCGGTTGGCTTCTACACCGAAGTGATCGGGCTGGGCGCCACGCCGGACAGCGTCCACATCACCGGCAACGTGCATGCGGACGCCAGCCTGCCACGCAACAACGCCACCTGTACGTTCTGGCGCGCCGCCGAAGGCTTTTCCGTCACGCCTGCGGGAGGCACAATGCAATGGGCGGTTTCGCAGGCTGTGCCGTTTCGCCGCATGCACATCCTGGGTGACATTGTTCTGCACCAGAACCAAGGCTGGGCCAGCGGCGGCTGGATGTCCGACTCGCTGATTGACGGCAACGTGGATTCCGGCACGCAGCAGCAGTGGATCTCGCGCAACAGCGAGTGGCACTCGTGGACCGGCGCCAACTGGAACATGGTCTTTGTCGGCGTTCCCAACCCGCCCACAGGTGAATGGCCCACGCCGCCCTTCACCAAGGTCGCACTGACTCCGATTGTGCGAGAGAAGCCATTCCTGGAAGTGGATGAGCATGGAGAGTACAGCGTCCGCGTCCCCGCGCTGACCACAAACACTGCGGGCATCACCTGGCACGGCGGCGTGACGCCGGGAAGATCCATTCCGATTGACAAGTTCTATATCGCGCATCCCGGCCGCGAGGCAGCGGCCACGATCAATACGGAACTGGCCAAAGGCAAGAACATTATCTTCACACCCGGCAATTATGAACTGACGGAGCCCATCCGCGTGACGCGAGCCAACACCGTTGTCATGGGCCTCGGCTTCGCGACGCTACGCCCCATCAGCGGAACGGCGGCCATCACGACCGCGGATGCGGACGGCGTTATCCTTGCCGGGCTATTGATTGACGCGGGTCCGGTAAACTCCCCAGTTTTGCTTGAAGTGGGCACAAAGGGCAGCACAGCCAGCCACGCAAAGAATCCCATCTCGTTGCATGACATTTTCTTCCGGGTTGGCGGCGCAGGCCCCGGCAGCGCAGGAGTGAATCTGCTGGTCAACAGCAACGACACCATCATCGATCACACCTGGATCTGGCGCGCCGACCACGGCGAGGGCGCCGGCTGGACCACCAACCCCAGCGCCAATGGCCTGGTAGTCAACGGCAATCACGTCACCGCTTACGGGCTCTTTGTCGAGCATCACCAGCAGTACCAGGTGCTGTGGAACGGCAACGGCGGCCGCACCTACTTCTACCAATCCGAAATACCCTACGACCCGCCGGACCAGGCGAGTTACACCAGTGGTCTTGACTCAAAGGGCAAGCGAACCAACGGCTGGGCCTCGTACAAAGTGGCCGACAGCGTGACCACGCACGAGGCATGGGGGCTGGGAGTCTACTCTGTCTTTCTCCGTCCCAACGTCGTGCTCACCCGCGCCATTGAAGTGCCGGTTCTGCCGGGAGTCCGCTTCCACCACATGATCACGGTTGCTCTCGCAAATTTGGGTGAAATTGGCAATGTGATCGACGACAAGGGCGGGGCTGCCACGACAAAAGGGCATGAGACGCCGAAGGTGGCGGAGTTCCCGTAATTCTCGCTGCACCACCTGGTCATGGGAGAATGAAACAGTAGCCTGCCATGACAAACGAGAGCCTTCCAGAATCCGCCGCCGTCGTCCCTGAAGAACTTCAGGAACCTGTTCAAGAGCCAGACCAAGCGCCTAGCCAGGAACCGCCCATCGAAGAACCCGGTTCCGAGGGGCTATCCATCGACGAGCCTCCAGCGGATGCCCCACCCATCGACGAGCCGCCGCAAGGTCCGCCGGCGATTGATCCGCCTCAGCCGGCGCCACCGGTGAAGGAGCCGCCACGCGAAAAACCTGCCAAGGAATCGCCGGCTGATGAACCCGCGCCGGAAGAGCCGCAGGAGGATTTCGGTGCGCTGCTCTCGGCCTTCGAGAAGTCCCACTCCCACAAGGCGGCCTCGGCTCCTCGCCAGCTGCAGGGTACTGTCGTCTCAATCTCCGCAGAGCAGGTTTTTCTCGATATCGGCTACAAGACCGAGGGCGTTCTGCCTCGCTCCGCGTTTCCCAACAATGCCGAAGGCGTGAAGCTGGGCGACTCTGTTCCGGTCTCAGTGACTGGCCGCAATGAAGAGCATTATTACGAGCTTTCCCGGTTCAAGGTCGCACAGCCGCGCGATTGGTCGGCCCTTGAGGCGGCCTTCGCCGAAAAACTGGCCGTGGTCGGCACCGTCACTGAAGTCATCAAGGGCGGCCTCTCGGTCGACATCGGCGTGCGCGCCTTTATGCCCGCCAGCCGCAGTGGCACCAAGGACGCTGTTGAGCTTGAAAAGCTGGTCGGCACTGAGATCACCTGCCGCATCACCAAACTCGATGTGACCGACGAGAACGTGGTGGTCGATCGTCGCGTCGTTCTCGAAGAACAGGCCCGCGCCCTCACCCAGGCCACGAGCGAGGCATTGCAAGCTTCCATCGCAGTGGGTGACGTTCTCACCGGCACCGTCCGCACGCTGATGCCATATGGCGCATTCATCGATCTCGGCGGAATCGACGGGCTGCTCCATGTGAGCGACATCGCGCACACCCGCATCACCAAGCCTGAAGACGTGCTTACCGTCGGCCAGGAAGTTCAGGTCAAGATTCTCAAAATTGACCCGGAAACCCGCAAGCTGTCACTCGGCCTCAAGCAGTTGCAGGCGGAGCCGTGGGAGACCGCTCCGTCCCGTCTCACGGCCGGCCAGCGCGTCACCGGCAGGGTCACGCGCCTGATGGACTTTGGCGCATTCGTCGAAATCGAACCCGGCATTGAAGGCTTGATTCACATCTCCGAAATGGCCTGGGGCAAAAAAGTCCGCCACCCCAGCGACATTCTCAAGCAGGGTGACACGGTCGACGCCGTCATTCTCTCCGTAAAGCCGGAAGAGCGCCGCATCGCACTCGGGCTCAAGCAGACACTCACAGACCCCTGGTCGAACGCGCTCGAGAGATTCCCCATCGGATCGCAGATTGAGGGCCCGGTCACGAAGCTGATGAACTTCGGCGCATTCGTGCAGCTCGTTGACGGCATTGAAGGCCTGGTGCACGTCAGCGAGATCAGCGCCGACCGCCGCATCAATCATCCCTCTGATGTTTTGCGCGTCGGACAAGCGGTCAAGGCGCAGGTGCTTGCGCTCGACATCGAGAAGCGGCAGATCAAGCTCTCGATGAAGCAGCTCATCCCGACCAGCATTGACGAGTACATCGCCGAACACAAGCCCGGCGACACCGTCTCCGGGCGCGTCGTCGAGCACTCGGCAACCCAGACCATCGTCGAGTTGGGCGAGGGCATTCGTGCTATTTGCCGTATAGGCGCCGATGCCAAAACTGCGAAGCCGGAGGGCGGCTCCGCAGCCAAGGTGGATCTATCCAGCCTTTCATCCATGCTCAAAGACCGCTGGAAAGGCAACACGCCCGCAGCCGCAAGCACGCCTGAGCCGCTGTCCGCTGGCCAGATTCGCAGCTTCAAGATCGTCAGGCTCGATGCGGAAACAAAGAAGATCGAAGTCGAGCTGGCGTAAAACCGTTACAGGTAAGTGTCGTCAATGTAGCACCACTGCCAATTCTCGCCGCGCTCGGCAGACTGGATGATTGGGTGCTGCGTCTCATGGAAGTGCGCGCGCGCATGGCGATTCTTTGACGAGTCACAACAGCCTACGTGGCCGCACTCCAGGCACATGCGCAGATGCACCCAGGTATCGCCCAATTTCAGGCACTCCTCACATCCCTTGGTCCGCGGCTTCACGTTCTTCACGTGTTCCGCAACATGACTGCATTTTGAAGCCATTTCAACCTCCCTGGAATCCCGGTTTGCATTCGTTTCATTGGATGCGCGAGCGTGGAGAATTGCGTCAAGCGCCCCAGCCCTTGGCTCGCTCCACGGCGCGGCTCCAGCGTCCGCGCCGTTCGGCACGCTCGCTTTGGCTCATGCGCGGTTCAAAACGGACATCGCCTTCGCGCTGCGCGCGCAGCTCAGGTGGTCCGGCCCAGAACCCTGTGGCCAGGCCCGCGAGATAAGCCGCGCCCAGAGCCGTTGTCTCCGTCACCTGCGGCCGCACCACAGGAACGCCGAGCACGTCTGCCTGGAACTGCATCAACAGATCGTTGACCGCGGCGCCGCCGTCTACGCGCAACGCGGCCAGCGGGGTGGTCTCACTCTCGACGGCTTCAAGCACGTCCGCAACCTGAAACGCTATGCTCTCCAACGCGGCTCGGGCAATGTGACCCGGCTTGGTGTCGCGCCTTAAGCCGATCAGCAATCCGCCGGCGTGCGCATCCCAGTGAGGTGCGCCGAGCCCGACAAACGCGGGCACAAACACCGCACCCCCAGCATCGGGCACCGTCGCCGCGAGCGCTTCCACTTCCGCAGACGCACCAATTAGCTTCAAGTTGTCGCGCAGCCACTGCACCACGGCGCCGCCAATGAAGATGCTGCCCTCAAGCGCGTACTCCAGGCGTTTCTCCGCGCTGGCCGCTACCGTGGTGATCAGCTTGTGCCTGGAGCGCACAAACTCATTGCCGATGTTTTGCAGCAGAAAGCAGCCTGTGCCGTACGTGTTTTTGGCCTCGCCTGCGCTCCAGCACAACTGGCCAAACAGTGCTGCCTGCTGGTCGCCGGCAATCCCTGCAATTGCGACACCGCCGAGCCCGAGGGTCGTGGTCACCTCACCCACCGCCTGGCTCGACCACACCACTTCAGGCAGCAGGCTCTGCGGCACGCCAAAGATGCGCAGCAGCTCCTGGTCCCACTCGCCTTTCACGATATTGAAGAGCAGCGTGCGCGAGGCGTTGGTCACGTCCGTTACATGCCGCTTGCCGCTGGTCAAGTGCCAGACGAGCCAACTGTCCACCGTGCCGAATGCGAGCTCGCCGCGGCCGGCGCGCGCCCGTGCTCCTGGCACATTGTCCAGAATCCACGCGATCTTGGTGGCCGAGAAATACGGATCGAGCACGAGTCCGGTGCGGTTGGAAACATCGTCGCCGACTCCGCTGGCTTCCAGTTCCGCGCACTTGTCCGCCGTGCGCCTGTCTTGCCATACGATTGCCGTATGAATCGCCTTGCCGGTCGCGCGGTCCCAGACAATCACCGTCTCGCGCTGGTTGGTAATCCCAATGGCCGCCACGTCTTTGGGATACGCGCCCGCACGGCCCAGCGCTTCAATCGCGCAGGCAAGCTGGCTGGTGAGAATCTCCGTGGGGTCATGCTCCACCCAGCCCGCGCTCGGATAAAACTGTTCGAACTCATGCTGCGCAACGGCTGCAATCGCTCCTGCCTGGTCAAACAGAATCGCCCGCGAACTTGTTGTTCCCTGGTCCAGCGCAAGGATGTAGGCCATGTGTCAGTTCACCTTCGGACCCCTAGTCAAACACGGACGCCCACTTGCAGGCAAGGATGTCTGGGATGCGAATGCGTTTTCTTTTTCAACCGATTGGTGCGCATTCGCAATTGTGCGCGAGACTCGCAGGAGCGGCAATATGAACAGACGAATAACACTTCGAGTCTTCGCCTTGCTCATTGCACCGCAGAAAACGTGTTCTCAGGTCAAAGCATCTATCCAGGAGAGGCATTGAGGCAGCACACGGAGAATTGCGCTTTTACCAAGGTCCATCGAAGCCAAGGACAGTACCGCATGTTGAGGAAGATGGTACGCCAAGCTATGGTAAACATCGCGTTTTCAGCGGATTTTTTGTATCCTGTAACTGATGCCCCGCTTGTTGGCGCGTATTCCAACTTAGGAGAGAAATTAAATGGCAGATACAGTGACGAAAGCAAAAGCTCCCGCTAAACCCCGTAAGACCGCGGCAAAAAAAGAAAAGGTTGCCGCAGCACCCACGCCCACAATGCCCTCACGCGAGGAGATTGAACGGCTTGCGCAAAGCTACTGGGCGGCGCGCGGTTACAAGGATGGATTTGCGGAACAGGATTGGCTGCGCGCTGAGCAGGAACTGCTCCAGAAGGCTTCGTAAGCCCGCTCCTTCAAATAGTTCCGTCGAGCCTGCATTCTTCCCTCGCACGCTCCGCATCCTGCGGGCGTGTCGATGCGTTCTGCTCACAGGCTCTCTCGCTCACAGGCACTCAAGTCTGATTGACTCACTCTCATTTCGCAGAGAACGGGGTTACGTCGTGGAGCCCATCCGCTCCATTACGCATTTGCCTTGTTCGCCACGAGCATGGCCTGCAGAATCTGATCCGAGACGTCCTTCACTGCCGCCGGCGAGTGAGAGAGAAACAGCGTGCTCGTTTTGTCGTTCTCACCAATCGACTTGAGTGTGTCGAAGTACTGCGTCACCAGCACAAGTTGCATCACTTCCTTTGACGACGCGCCTTCCACCGCTTTTTGAAACTGCTCGACGGAAGCCTGCAGGCCTTCAATGATGGCCTTGCGCTGGTTTGCGATGCCCTGTCCCTGCAGCGCCTTGCTCTCGGCCTCGGCCTCCGCTTTCTTGACTACCAGGATCTTTTCCGCTTCGCCCCGCGCGTTCGCCGCCACCTGCTCACGCTGCGCGGCGTTGATGTCGTTCATCGCCGACTTCACCTTCTCATCGGGAACGATATCAGTCACCAGCACATTCACAATTTCGTAACCGAAGGTCGCCATGTCCGAATCGAGTTCCTGCTTTACTGCGGCGGCAATCGATGATTGCGAAGCAAACACTTCATCCAGCGTCATGCCCGGTACGTGGCCCAGAATCACCTGCTCCACATAGCTCTTGATCTGCGCCACCGGATCCGACAGCTTGTAATATGCGTCGTAAACCTTCTCCGGGCGCACGCGATTCTGCACCGAGATCGGAATGGTGACAAAAACGTTGTCCTTGGTCTTGGTCTCCATGGTTAGCGTGATCTGATTCACGCGCAGGCTCACAATGCCGGCGACGGTATCAAAGAACGGGCGCTTCCAGTTCAATCCTGGATCGGCGACGCGAAGAAACTTGCCGAAACGCGTGAGCACTGCGACCTCGGCCGTATTCACGGTGAAGAAGCTGGCCAGAATTAGAATCAGCACGATGAACGCGATGACAACCAACGGAATGATGATGAACAATTGATCCATTCGGTCCCCCTGCCGCCTCACTTGGAAGCAACGGTTGATTGTACAGCAATGAAAAATCCGTCAAATCACCCTACAAACGGCAACCGGCGATTCCCCATCGAAGAGGAACCGCCGGATGTCGCCTTCCAACCTTGTTGCGAGAGTTGCCCTCAGGTTGCGCCGATATAGGCCATCTTTCTAACCACCGGCAAGCTCGCAGCTTTTTCCACCAGCTCTTTCATTTCTTTCAGGAATTCGCACGGATCGCTCCCCAGCGTTGCGTCGGCGAACCCGTCGCAATCGCCGCGTGCGTGTGAAAAGCAGCAAACCGGCGTCCGGGATCCCGATGCCCTGATCAGAAAGGTGAGCCTTTCTTTGATCTCGACTGGAAAAGAATGGCCAAGCAATACCAGGTCGAAATCTCCGACCCGGAAGTGATCGATCGCCGCCTTGATGGAGTCCACTGGAATGACAATGAATCCGGCAGACTTCCAAAGAGCGCTTTGTGCGCTGAGCAACCAGGAGTCGAGCCCCACGGCAAGCACTACAGTCACAGGCATAAGTACCTCCAAATCGAGCAATCAACTTTCAGAAATTCAGCAGACCGTAGGCGCTGTCGAAAAAGGGGTGATTCTGCCGCTTGCTGTTCGACGCGGCGATGTTGTTGTTTTTTAGTGACAGTATCCCGGCTTTTGATTCGTTGTTTGTGACGGGCCGCACACCTCTTGGCGTTGACCTGGCCTTTGCCCTGCTATGGGTGCAATACATCAAGTGCAGGTCGTGTAAAACGGATCGGGCGACTCGCTGTCACCAGGCGCCGCCCGATTTTGTTGCATTGAAGTAGATGCGGCCTATTTAACTTCGCCGATGTAGACTCCGAATGGGCCCAGCTTGATCTGCTCTAAGGACGACGGCTCTATAGCACCCGGCGTGATCAGCAGCGTCGTTGTCTTCCCGGTTTTGCCAGGAAGACTCAGGCTCACTGTTTGCGGTTCAGCTGTAAAGTTCGCCGTCACAACCACCGGCGCTGCACCTGCCGCTTGACGAACCCAGCTCAGCACCCTGGTGTTGCCTGTATCGAGCATGGCGTTGTCGCCATCAGCAAACGCCGCGTTCGTCTTCTTCAAGCGAATCAGGGCGCGATACCAGGCCAGAAGCGAGTTTGGATCGCTCTCTTCCGCCTTCACATTGATGGTGGCAGCATTGGGCGGCACTGGCAGCCATGGTGTGGCTGCCGCCGTTGTAAATCCGGCGTTTGCTTTCCCATCCCATTGCATGGGGGTGCGCTCGCCGTCTCGGCCCTTGTCCTTCGGCCAACCAGTCAGGCCCACAGGATCTTTCACATCTTCCTTGCGCGTAGGCGGTGTCGTCTTCATGCCGATCTCGTCGCCGTAATAGAACAGTGCGGCACCGCGGCTCGCAAACAACATCGTCGAAATCACACGCTGGATGTCAGTGTCATGCAAGCCGTCGCCATAGCGCGCGTCGAGCCGGGGATTGTCGTGGTTATCGAACACCAGCAGCGGAGTATTGCCGTTCAACTTCGTCTCGGCGTCGTTCAGCTTCGCGCGAAACACCGTAACGTCCAGTTTGTTATCAAAACCGATCTGCGTATCCATTGGGAGTTGAAACTCCGGCTTTTGCGGCGTGCCATACTGCTTCGCCAACTCCGCGGCGTTGGGCAGATACGTCTCGCCAATCAGTACCCGCGTGCCGGGAAACTTGTTCGAACCAAATGTGTCCGTCCACGCACGCATCTCCTGCATCACCGCATGGGTGCCCGGCAGATTATTGGTGCGCGTGTCATTCAGCGCGATGTCGCCGTAGTCATTGAGGAACGGCTTGCCGTCCTTGTCTTTGAGCACCTCTTCATCGCGCATCTCCGGATCTTCGTAAAGTGTGGTAATCGCGTCGAACCGGAATCCCCCAACGCCGCGCTTGAGCCAAAAGCCGATAATGTCCTTGAATGCCTCGTGGATCTTGGGATTGTTCCAATTCACGTCCGGCTGCTGAATATAGAACTTGTGGTAGTAGTACTGACGCGTCTTTTCATCCCACTCCCACGCTGAATGCCCAAAGTCCGACTGCCAGTTATTTGGGACTTCTCCTTTGTCGGTCGCAGTCTCGCCCTTGCCGTCGTGCCACATATACCAGTCGCGATACGGGTTGTCGCGCGACGACCTCGACTGGATGAACCACTCATGCTTGTCCGAGGTGTGATTCATCACCATGTCCATCAGGATGCGGATGTGACGCTTCTCGGCTTCGGCGACAAGATGATCAAAGTCCTTGAGCGTGCCGTACTGCGGGTCGATGTTCTTGTAGTCGGAGATGTCGTACCCGAAGTCGACCTGCGGCGACGGGTAGCAGGGGGTCAGCCAGACTGCGTCCACGCCCAGTTCTTTCAGGTAGTCCAGCCGCGCGGTGATTCCGTTCAGGTCACCGATGCCGTCGCCGTTTGAATCCTGAAAGCTGCGCGGATAGATCTCGTAGATCACTGCATTCTTCCACCAGTCGCTTTCAGAGGTTTTCGAATTGTGGGGCGCAGATTGTGCTGGCAAACTGGGCCCAACTGCGAACTGCATGAATGCTCCCACGAAGAGAGCGAAAACGCATTTCCTGAGCGTTGTTTTTACGATTGCACTACGGGGCATTGCGTTCTCCTTGGCCTGCCTCCGCCGCTCGGATAGCGGTTCTCCAATTGGCGTAGAGCGGAACCACGATTCCAAAGTGGCGTTTTCCTCAAGAAAACGCCACCTTGCACGCCCCGGAATACTCCACGCGAACTGGAGGACCGCGCTAAAATCGGCGGCGGTGTGATGCAAGCCAAACTATCACAACCGACGGCACTCCGAAGACTCCTCGGATACGCCGCGGCTACTTCGCCCCCGGCCGCTCCGGCGACGTGCTCTTGAATCGATCGAAATCGATGCCGAACTTCGGATCCTCCCTGGTGCCGCTGACATGAATGGGAACCTCAGTGCCCGCGCCATTCTTCTTGAAGAACCGGTCGGCCGGTTTGAGCAGTAATCCTTTCCATCCTCCCACAATCTCTGAGACGGTGGCCTGTAACTTGGCAGTGCCCGCAAAGTCCAGCGTGCCGCCTTCTATACCATAGGTGCCCTTCAGTTGAATCACTGCTCCGGGCACGGTGTAGTTCAGATTTGGCAATGTGATCACGCCGCCCGCCATCTGAAAGTCTCCTCCCATGGTTGAATCGATGGATGCCGGATCGGTCGATTTCACATCCTTCGGGCGCCCCTGCCCTCGAAGGCTCAGTTGTTCAATGCGGTCCTGAATCTTGGCGCTGGTAAACAGCGCCTTGTTCAATTGAAAGTTTCCGGCGAGCTGCAGCCGTTCATGCACCGGCGCCGGCCCCGGTGGAATATGCAGCTTTGCCTTCACTGTGACTGCACCGGTGAGCAGAGGTGAATCGGAGTGACTGGCCAGGCGAAGAAAGTCCTCAATTCGCGCACGGTCCACGTTGATGTTCAGCACAATGTCGTGGCCGCCGCGAAAGCCCGAAAGCTCTTCGACCTGGACAGCGCCGTTGCCCGTCGTCAGCTTGGCCGGTTGCGCAGGATCGTCCGCGGTCTTTATCCGCACCACCTGGCCACGCGCGGTAAAGTGCGACTGGCCCAGCGTTGCATCCACCGGATCGAGCCACGTGTCACCGTCGGTGCCGTCCACCGTGGCGTGGAAGTTTGTGTGCAGAGGCATGGGGCTACCGAAGTGGGTCAGCTGGAAATCCGGAGTATCGGTCACACCGTCCACGACAATGCTGCGCAGTGTGCCCTGATAGTGGCCGGTCGAATTCAGCGTTCCGGCAATGCCTTTGAATCCGCCCAGATCGGCATGGTCAAAGCGATAATTTCCGTTGACAGGGCTATTGCCGGGATCGTCAGTCACCCAGGGGCCAAAGCTGCCAGTGGTGTGAATCTGGCCCAACGGCCGCGGGTTGGTGAGATCGGCCTCGAAAGTCACCGGACTATTCACCTTGATGTCGGTCAGCGCCAGACGCGCAATAGCGAACCCCAGCGGGAGCTTGCCGGGCTTATCGGTTTCAATCACCAGGTTTGCGTTCTCGCACTCCACGCGCTCCACCAGAACATCCGACAGAAAGCCGGTGTCAGTCGCGTGACCCGTTGCAGCGTTCCCGGTCGTAGCATCGGCCGCAGTTTTGCCAGCATTGGCAGAGAGTTGACTGGCAGCAGCGTTTGTATCGCCGGTATTGGCTGCTGGGTGCGCTTTCGGCGGCACAAGAATGTCGAGGCCGTTAATCTTCACCACGGAGATCACCAGCGGCTCTCCGCGCGCAAAATGCAACGGCGCGTGAAAGCTGAACTCGTCAATGCGGATCAGCGGCTCGTCTCGCGCGACGATCTCAGCCTGCACCCGTTCGTCCTGGCCAAGCGCTTCTTCCGCCTTGTCTGACGGCCAGATGCGCAGGCCGCGGCCTTCAGCCCAAACGCCCCACATGCCGCGCAGTTCGTTGCCAAGTGCGATGTGAAAGCTGTCCAGCTCTACACGCGCGTGAAACCGCTTTTGCAAGCCATGTACGATCTGCGCGCGCAGAAATGGCTCAACCCGATGCGCCAGCACTGCGGCGATTGCCGCCAGGCACAGCAAAGCGACCGCGAACCCACCGGCAACCCAGCGCAACCATCCGATTTTCTGCCAAAATGATTTTTGCGTCTCCGCCAAACGCTCCTCCGACCCTGCATCCATCATCCTTGATTGGATGCGCCTTTATCGCCAATTAGCAACAGAAGATTGGATGCAGCCAACTCGGTGCGAGCACGTGGCGAGCGTCTGCCCCACCGCAGGTGGTAAACTTCAACCCACGGATGCAAGCGCAAATCGAAAATCTCGTAAAACTGCAGGCAGTGGATCTGGAGCGGGCCCGATTAGCGGTGGCCGCGCGAGCGCTCCCCGGCGAGATTACCCAGGCACAAGCTGCGCTGGCAGCCGCGGAGCGCCAGTCTGCTGAGTCCTCGGATGCGCTGAACCGCGAAGAAAGCCTGCGCACGCGTCTGGAGCGCGAAATTGCAGATCACCGCCAGAAGGCCAAGCGCTTCCGCACCCAGCTCGACTCAGTGAAGACCCCTGAGCAGGCCAACGCTATCGAGCATGAGATCGCATTCGAGACGTCCGAAGCCGATCGCCTGGAGAACGAAGAGTTCGCCAGCCTGGAGCGCACTGAGGCCCAGGAAGCCGCACTTGCTGCCGCACGAGCGCAAGTGGAGACACTAGCCGGCGCTCTCGACAAGACCCGCGCGCGGGTTGCCCAGCGCCACCAGGAATACAACGCGGAACTCGCCACTCTGAACGCCGAGCGCGAATCCCTGCGCCCGCTGATCGAGGTCGATTTGCTGGTCCGCTATGACCGGTTGTCCGGCTCGCGCGGGACCGGCCTGGCACGCGTGGATAACCAGCAGTGCACCGGCTGCCGCATGGGCGTTCGCCCGCAGATGTGGAACCAGTTGCGGGAGGGCGAACTGCTGACCTGCGACAGTTGCGGCCGCCTGCTCTACTGGGACCCTGCCATGGCGCCCGCGCCTAAAGCCCCGCAGCCTGAGCACACCCCTGCCGCACGGCCCCGCATCCCAAAATCCAGTCAGGCCGGCGCCTAAGACCAGTTGAAACGACTGGAGGACTCGTTGTGCAGCGCATCTGTGTGGACATGGATGAGGTAATGGCGGACACGCTCGGAGAGCACCTGCGCCGGTACAACCAGACTTTCAATGAAGAAGTCACGCCCGAACATCTGGCCGGCAAAGGCCTATGGGAAGTGGCGCCAGTCGATCGCCAGCAACAGCTTCGCGCCTTCCTGGATGCCGAAGACTTCTTTGAAGACCTGGACCTGATGCCGGGAGCGCAGGAGGTGCTCAAAGACCTCTCTGCCCGCTTTGAGATCTTCATCGCCACGCAAGCCATGTCCGTCCCCAATTCTCTTGGCCCGAAGTACAGGTGGCTGCAGCGGCATTTTTCGTTCATACCGCCTCAGCACTATGTATTCTGCGGGAACAAGTCAATTCTGCGCGCCGATTACCTCATCGACGATCAGCCCAGAAACCTTGAGATCTTTGACGGCCAGGGGCTGCTTTACACAGCCCCTCACAATCTGACAGCCAAAGGGTTTGTGCGCGTGGACAACTGGGCGCAGGTTGCGGAATACTTCGCGACCATCTCCGGTTAGATCAGAGTCCCGGTGGCGGCGGAGGCGGAGGGGTTGGTCCCTGGTGCAGGAATGCGTTGTAGCCGTCGCTAAATCCGCGGCGATAGTCCCCAAACAGCGGAGGCGGCACTGGAGGGTTACGGAAACGGGGATGTTGCTGAATGTGCGGCGGCCTTCCTTCCGCAACATCACGACGCGCTGCCTCAAATCCATCGTGGTAACCCTGGCGAGCCGCATCAACGACTGGTGGCGGGGGCGCGTAAACCGGCACCGGCTGGGGATGAGAACATCCGGCCAGACTCAGTGGCAGAAGCAGAGCAGCGAGTGCAATCCATTTCTTCATGTCATTTCCTCACAAGGTGGAATACGGCGCCCCACCAGGCTTCAGCAGGATGCTTGAAGGATCGAACCCCAGTTCGCAGAAAGTGTTGCACAGGGTCTGTCTCTTACTTCAGTGGCAACCGCTTCTGCTCGATCTGCCGATGCAGACGAATTCTTCATGGGACGGCGCCCGCTGGAATGATGTAGCATCCCACCAAGAACTTTCCACACCGTTGCGCTCGTCACCCACTTATCCGCACCCCTTCAGGAGGTCCCTCTGATGCACCCTCGTCTTCCGCTTCGCCGCGCTGCGCGAACCTGTTGCCTGTTCGCTGGCGCGGTTTTGGCAGCGGCGCCGCTTATCCTCACGGCTGGCGCTCAGCAATTGCCGCCTGCCGACCTTGTTTTCAAGAACGCCACTGTCATGACCGCTAGCCACGGCACTATTGAGCACGGATCAGTATGGGTGCATGCGGGCAAGATTGCGGGCGTCGGCGCCACGGTGGACGCACCCGCTTCCGCCACTATCGTGGATGCGAGCGGCCTGTGGCTGACGCCGGGCATCATCGATCCCCATTCCCACTCGGCGCTCTCGAACGATGTGAATGAAATGACCAGTCCGGTGACCCCGTCAATGCACATGATTGATGCGTTCGATAACCGGGACAAGGCGCTTTACCAGGCTCTGGCCGGCGGAGTGACTACAGAACTGCTGCTGCATGGCTCGGCCAACATGATCGGCGGCCAGGCCGTGGTGATCAAGAACAAATTCGGGCTGGACCGCGACGCCATGATCTTCCCCAATGCGCACGGCTCCATCAAGTTTGCTTCAGGCGAAAATCCCAAGCGTGTCTATGGCAGCCGCGACCAGTTGCCCTCCACGCGCATGGGCAACTTTGAAGTGATGCGCATGGCATTTGAAGATGCCAAGGCCTACATGGCCACCTGGGACGCCTACAACGCCAAGGTTGCCAAGGGAGACAAGGATGCCGTAGCACCCAAGCGCGATTTGAAACTTGAGGCGCTCGCCGATGTGCTGCGCGGCAAGCTCTACGTGCAAATCCACTGCTACCGAGCCGACGAGTTCCTCACTGAAGAGGCCATTGCGAAAGAATACGGCTACAAGATTCGCGCCTTTCACCACGCACTGGAGATGTACAAAGTGGCAGACAAGATTGCCGCTGATCAGACCGCGATCGCAACCTTCGCTGATTGGTGGGGCTACAAAGACGAGGCCTGGGACGCAATTCCGTGGAATGCTGTGATGTCCATGCGACACGGCATTAAGGTCGCCCTCAAGAGCGACTCTAACGATCACATTCGACGCCTCAATCAGGAGGCCGGCAAGATGGTCCATTATGGGGGGGCTACCGAGGACGAGGCGATTCGCATGGTCACGCTCAATCCTGCGTGGATTATCGGGGTGGATGACTACACAGGCTCCATCGATGTCGGCAAGGATGCCGACATTGTGCTGTGGAATCTTGATCCGCTCTCAACGTATGCCCGCGCCCAGAGGGTCTACATCGACGGCGACCTGTTTTTCGACGCTTCGCTGCCGGGCCTCGGCACCACTCATTTTTCCGGAGTGATGCACGACGCCGGCGGCGGTGGTTCTGACGATGAGGGGGATGGCCAGTGAAAAAGCTCCTATTGATTGCGCTGTTGCTGTTTACTGCTCCTGCGTGGCTCACTGCGGCCGACGCCCTGAAGAAGGTCATCGCTATCACCGGCGGTAAGCTGCTGACTGTCTCCCACGGAACCATTGAAAACGGCGTGCTGGTCATCGCCGACGGCAAGATTGCCGCAGTGGGTGAAGTGGGCAAGGTGAATGTGCCCGCGGGCGCTGAGATCGTGGATGCGCACGGCCTCACCGTCTATCCCGGCCTCATCGACCCGGAGTCCAACTTCGGGCTCACTGAGATCTCGGCGGATGAGAACTCCAACGACCTGGCCGAGCCATCCGACGAGATCATGCCGCACATGCATGTGGCCGACGCCTTCCACTCAGAGACCGAGTTGATTCCTGTGGCGCGCCTCAACGGCATTACCAACGCGGTGGTTGCGCCCGCCACCAGCGACTCCATCGCCGGCCAGGACATCTTCATCCAGATGTATGGAGCCGACCGCGATCAGATGATCCTGGGCCGCGATGTTGCACTGGCAATGAACTACGGTGCGGACCAGCGCCGGCGCCGTGGCAAGCCGGAGTATCCATCCACCCGCATGGGGCTTATCACTCAACTGCGCCAGACCTTCCTCGATGTGCAGGATTACGAGGCTCGCCGCGACGCAGCCGCCAAGAAGGACGACAAAACCTTCAAGCGCGACCTTAAGCTGGAAGCACTTATTCCCTATCTCAAGGGCCAGCGGCCCGTGGTCATCGGCGTCTATGAAGCCTATGACATTGAGGTGATCATGGGGCTGGCGCAAGAGTTCCACCTGAAGGTCATCCTCAACCACGTCACCCACAGCCAGGAGGTTCTGGACAAGATTGCGGCTTGGAAGGTGCCGGTCATCATAGGGTCCATCTATGATTTTCCGCTCGCCAACGAACGCTACGATGCGGTCTACACCCTGCCGGCCGAGTTGGCGAAGCGGGGAGTGAAGATCGCCATCTCTTCAGCGGACGCCGGCGGCCCGACCAGCAGCCATTCGGCACGGAACCTGCCCTACGCGGCAGGATTTGCGGTGGCTTACGGACTGCCCTATGACGAGGCGCTGAAGGCGATCACGCTGAACGTGGCGGAGATGTTTGGCTTCGGCGGCACGCTCGGTTCCCTCGATGTGGGGAAGACCGCCAATGTGGTTCTGGCCAATGGCGACCCGCTCGACGTCCGCACCGATGTGAAGCAGGTCTACATCCAGGGCGTGGCCGTTCCCATGGTCAGCCGCCAGACCAAGTTGCGCGACGAGTACAGCAAATAGAAGGGAAGATGAACGCAGTCAACGAGGGCTCAATGGATATCACCTCTCCATTGAGCCCTTGAAGCATTTCTGTTTCCTCGAAACTCGTTTTCCTGGGTTACTGGCTGTCTCCGCCCGGAGTCTTCACCGGTACGCCAGGAAGCGCCCGCGGTGGCATTGTCGCGTTCACCGCGCGTAGCGGTGTTGTCAACGGTGGCGGCGCCTGGTGCATGGTGACAATAATCGCCCGCGTCGGTTTCTTTCCCGCGCAGAGGTAGGAATGCGCCGTGCTGGCGTCAAAGTAGACAGCGTCGCCGCCTTCAAGCGTGCATTGATGATCGCCATGACGAATCTCGAGTTCGCCATCCAACACGTAGAGAAACTCACTCCCCGGGTGCATGTGCGCCTTCGCTTCCATCCCCGCGGCAGGGGGCAGAAACTCGGCAAAGTAGGGATCCATGTGCCGGTCGGGAACCATGTATCCGAGGCTCTCGAAATAGTAGCTGGGCGTGTCTACACCGGTCTGCGGCAGCCTCACCCGCTCCCTGCGGCGGTGGACCCGGAACAGGGCGTTGGGCTCAGGCTCAAAGAAATACGATAGGTCCTTTGAGAAGACCATCGCAATCCGGGCCAGATTGCGCAGTGTGGGAACCACCCTCCCCGTCTCAAGCTGGGAGAGGAAGCTCGCGGAGAGCCCGGTGTGCCGTCCCAGTTCAACCAGGCCCATGGACTTCTTGAGACGCAGCCGCTTGATGCGCTCGCCGATCCGCTTTTCGGCAATGAACGCCTCGGCAGTCTCCGGATCGACCTGGGTCTTTTGGATCTCCTCGCTTTTCACCATTGCCGAATCGCTCATAGAATGTCCCTGCTTCGTAGGATGCACCCACGGGCAATTTGTTGTCCAGATCAAAATATTTTGTGGTTCTACTAAATCCAAGTGGGCTTGACTGGCATCGTATTTGCGGAGGGGGAAAGTTGTCCATCGCATCGATATGAGCAATCGAACGCCTAAAATTCTCCTTTCCGGCGCGTCGGGGTTGCTGGGTTCGACGCTTCGCGAGTCGCTCGCGAAGCGCGGTCTGGCGGTGCTCCAGCTTGTTCGCCGTCCTGCTGCTTCAGGCAGCGAACTTCAATGGAATCCGGCCGCGGCTCAGGGGATTGTCGATTCGGCCAGTCTGGAAAGCCTCAGTGCGGCGATCCATCTCTCCGGCTCCAACATCGCTGCTCATCGGTGGACCCTCGCTTACAAGCGCGAGTTGACGCAGAGCCGGGTGCAATCGACCCGCGCGCTTGCTTCGGTCCTGGCCGGCCTGCGCAATCCTCCCGCGACGCTGCTTGTTGCATCGGCTATCGGCATTTACGGCGACCGCGGCGACGAGCTTCTCGATGAGGATTCGACTCCGGGCTCCGGATTCCTGGCCGATCTCTGCCGGCAGTGGGAAGCTGCGGCGCACCCGGCCCTCGAAGCAGGCATCCGGGTGGTCCATCTCCGCTTTGGAGTTGTGATGGGCCCCGCTTCGAACTCCCGTCATGGCACATCCAGTCAAGGCGCGCTGGCTCGAATGGTTCCGATATTCCGCCTCGGCTTGGGCGGACCGCTGGGCAGCGGGCAGCAATGGATGAGCTGGATCAGCCTTCACGACACCGTAGCCGCTGTCCTTTTTGCGCTCGAGACTCGATCCCTCACCGGTGCCGTCAACCTCTCCGCACCCAACCCAGTTACGAATGCGGAATTCACGCGCGCGCTGGCACGGCAACTTCATCGCCCCGCATTTCTTGCCGCACCGGCCTTCGCCCTTCGTCTCGCAATCGGGGAGATGGCCGATGAAGCGTTGCTCGCAAGCGAGCGCGCACTCCCCGCGAGGCTTGGCGCGGCTGGATTCAGATTCACCCACCCCACTGTTGACCTGGCCCTGGCCGCCGCCCTCGCGCCGCCCGCGTTATCCTAGAGAGTCCGGCCGGGGTTCCTTTCGACGGCCGATGAGAAAGTGCCCAACCCATGTCAGACGAACAGCTCACATCTGAATTGACAACTGCACAGACGCCGCCTGTAGCCACCATCGCAACGCTGGGAAGATACGAGGGACAGTCGGTTACGCTGCGCGGGTGGTTGTACAACTTGCGCGAGAGCGGGAAGCTGCTGTTTCCGATTTTTCGCGACGGAACAGGCACTATACAAGGAGTTGCGCACGTAAAAAGTGTGGCTCCGGAGGTATTTGAAACGCTTAAGGGGCTTACGCAGGAGTCCTCGGTCATCGTCACGGGTAAGGTGAGAGCGGACAAGCGCGCGCCGGGAGGGTATGAGCTCGACGTCGAGGGGCTCGAGGTGGTGCAGCGCGTGCCCGAGTCGGACCCGTACCCGATCACGCTGAAAGAACACGGCGTCGATTTCCTGATGGAGCACAGGCACCTGTGGGTACGGTCGCCCCGGCAGTCGGCCATTTTGCGGATTCGGGCTGAGATCATGCGAGCGGCGGCGGAGTACTTTGACCAGAACGGCTTCATCCGTACCGATCCGCCGATTCTGACGCCGGCGGCATGCGAAGGGACTTCGACGCTGTTTCCGGTGGACTACTTTGGCGACCCGGCATTTTTGACGCAGTCCGGGCAGCTTTACATTGAATCGACGGCACTGGCACTGGGGAAGGTTTACAGCTTTGGGCCGACCTTCCGCGCAGAGAAGTCGAAGACGCGGCGGCACCTGACTGAGTTCTGGATGGTGGAGCCGGAGGTGGCGTACTGCGACCTGGACGGGCTGCTGGAACTGGCGGAAAACTACCTCTCGCACATTGTGCAGAGCGTGCTCAAGAACCGGGCTTCAGAGCTGCAAGTGATTGGGAGAGATACGGCTAAGCTGGAAGCGGTGCTGCCGCCGTTCCCGCGCATTACTTACGACGACGCGGTTGCGCTGCTGAATGCGGCCCACAAAACCGGGCAGCTGGAAGCGCCGTTTGACTACGGCAACGACTTTGGCTCGCCGGACGAGACCTGGTTGAGCAACCAGTTTGACCGGCCGGTGATGGTGCACCGGTACCCGGCCGACGTGAAGGCCTTCTACATGGAGCCGGACCCGCAGAACCCCAAGCTGGCTCTGTGCGTGGACGTGCTGGCGCCGGAGGGTTATGGGGAAGTGATTGGCGGCTCGCAGCGCGTGTCGAGCTACGAGCTGCTGAGCAGCAGGATCGACCAACACGGGCTGCCCCGCGAGGCGTTTGAGTGGTACTTGGACCTGCGCCGCTATGGCAGCGTGCCACACGCGGGGTTCGGCATGGGAATTGAGCGCGTGGTGGCGTGGGTGTGCGGACTGGATCACGTGCGGGAAACCATTCCGTTTGCCCGGACGCTGCATCGGATCTATCCGTAGGGCCAGTGTGCGGTGGACAGTGGGCCGCAGCGACCGCAGATTGGTGGCGCTGAGCATTCGGGGAAAAGTGCGCATTCGGCGAAATTGTGTATGGGTATACGCCGACAAATTGAGCCCATTTGTCGAGGTAGAGGCACACGTTTTTTGTGGGGTTGAGTTTTTCTTGGAAAGCGTACCGGTATAGGCGGACGTTTGGGGCTGAAATGTAGTGGTACAGGCGGACGCTTTTCTTCAAAACGAGGCTTTTACAAGTCGTCTTCGATGCGGTTTTGGGTAGTTCTTGGGGCGTTGTTATCCGGCCTTGTGGATTTAGGTTCAGAAGGGACTCGCGGCTGAAGCCGGTCCTCGTCGAGAGGTTTTGTTCGGGAGCCTTAAAGCTCCCGCTCCTTCCGTCAGGCCCTGCGGGCCTCCAGATTGACGGCGAATCCACTAACCGGCGTCGTGGGGCTGAAGCCTCATCTCTCTCATTTAAAAGCAGGTTGCGGCACGATTGAAGTCATGCCCTGATACAAAGCGCGTCCAAGTTGAGGTTCCGGCAAGCTGCTTGCCCTGCGGGTCATCGGAATTGCATGAGAGATGATTGTTCCGTCTATTTTCCGGTGCTCAGCCGGTGGGTTCTCCATAGGGAAATTACGAACAGAGCTACGCCCATGCCGATCAGGACTGCGGTGGCGCCCAGGACTTTGGCTATGGCCAAGGGCTTGTTGGTCTCTTCGGCGGAGGGAATCACGGACAGGACAATGGTGATTGCGGTGCTCAGCAGGCCTACGGAGGCTAGCGCTATGGCCACGGGCTTGCCGCCGGGGACGCGGCGGGCCTGTGCCGGGGCGGGATGGAACTGCAGGCGGATCATGGCGGCGAAGAGGAACAGGTAGGGGATGAAGAGGGAGATAACCGACATGCTGACCAGGATGTTGTAGGCGCCTCGGACGGTGGTTCCAGCCTGGCTGAGCAGGGCCACGATCATGCCGGCCGCTCCATAGACTCCGATGGCCACCCACGGAGTACGGAAGCGGGGGTGGATGGAGCCGAAGGCGGCGGGCAGGTAGCGATCCACTCCAACAGCGAAGGGCAGGCGGGCAGCGGCGGAGAGGTTGCCGGCGACCTGTCCGATGGCGCTGAGGACGACAAGCAGGACGATGGGAGCAAGGATCCAGCCGAGGTTGAGGCGGGCGGCCAGCTGTTCAATGCCGTGGACGAAGCCGTCGGGACCGGCGACGGTCTGCGGCGGGAGCATGAAGAGGAATGCGGCGGTTCCGGCGATGTAGCCGATGGTGAGGATGATGCCGCCGACGAGGAGTGCCCAGGGGATGGTTCGGCGGGGGTTCTGGATCTCGTCGCCCATGGCGGAGGCGGACTCAATGGCGCTGAAGGCGAAGAAGACGCTGGACCAGAAGACGGCGTTGTCGAGCGACCAGTGGGGGACGAAGTCGGCGGCGGCGGGATGGATGACGGGTCCGAAGCGAAGCCAGGAGACGATGGCGAGCGCGAAGAGGGCGGTGAGCGGCAGGAGGATGCCGAGCGCGCCGATGTTGTTGAGCCACTTGCCTACGTCGACTCCCACGATATTGAGCGCGGTGATGAGGGTGAGCGCGATGACGGCGAAGACGATGTAGTAGGCCGGACTTGAGGCGAGGTGCTGGGCGCTGGGGCCGAAGGCGAAGAGCGCTGAGGCCGCGCCGAAGTAGAGCACGGCGGCGAAGTAGGGGAGATTACTCATCCAGTAAGCGAAGGCGCAGAGGAAGCCGGAGAAATCGCCGAAGGCTTCGCGGGTCCAGATGTAGATGCCGCCTTCTTCCGGGAGGCGGGAGGACAGCTCCATGACGCTGGCGGCGAGCGGGAGGAAGAAGAAGAGGAGCGCGGCGACCCAGACGATGAGGATGCTGGGGCCGGCGGTGGCGGCCTGGGCCGTCCAGCGGATGCTGAGGACGAGGGCGACGTAGAGCAGGACAAGGTCGCGAAACCTTAGACCTCGCTTGAGCGCTGGGACGGTGGCCATGTGGGCGCAGCATAACAGAGGGGCGTGGGGCGGCGAAGCGAATTCGGGGTTTGAGGCGTGTTCGGAGGCGTTCGGAGATTTTGCAGGCGGGCTGAAGGGCAAAAGACGCACTGAAGCGGCAACAACAAAGGCAACGGCAACCGCGGATTCTTCGCTTACCACCCCCAGGCTGAAATACGCCTGGGGCCCCGTGCGCGCAGAATGACACCCTTTTTGTACGAGAACCTGGGGCTCAGGAGGCTAAGTTTTGGAGGCGGCCTGGAGGACGGCCATGGCGGCGTTGCGGCCGTTGATGCCGATGACCGAGCCGCCGGGGTGGGTGGCTGCTCCGCAGAGGTAGAGGCCGGGCATGGGCGTGCGTGGGGTCAGGCGATTGGACCACATGTAGGCGGGCAGGCATTCACCCTGGAAGATGTGGCCGCCGGTGAGGCCGACTTTTTGCTCGATGTCGGGTGGGCCGAGGACTTGCGCGTCCATGATTTGAGGGCGAGGGCGCGGACTTCGTCGCGGCGCGTGTCCCATGTGCCGTGCGCGAACTTGTAGGGGACGTACTGGGCGAAGACGCTCATGGTGTGCTGGCCCTCGGGGACGACGGAGGGGTCGTGAACGCTTTGGAAGTAGAGTTCGCACCAGAGGTGCTCGGGGAGTTCCCCACGGCGCGCGGCGGCATAGCCGGATTTCCACTCGTCTTTGGTGAGCGGGGCGTTGATCTGGCCGTAGTGGTGGGGTTCGGGGCGTGAGAAATGTTCCGCGCTGGGACGGGCTGTGAAGTTGGGCAGTTCGCGCAGATGAACATTGAGCTTGACGGTGCAGCCTTCAATGGGGACGCGTTCGACCTGGGCTTGCCAGGCGGGGTCGGCGTGGGCGCCGAGCAGGCGGAGGGTCTGGCGGGGGTCGGCGTTGGAGACGACGGTGCGGGCGTAGATGCGTTCGCCGCCTTCGAGACGAACGCCTTCGCCGGGAATGATTTCAGCAACGGGAACGCCAGAGACAACGGTGGCGCCGGCTTCGCGGGCGGCGTCACAGAAGTAGAAGGAGACCATGCCCATGCCGCCGCGGACGTAGCCCCACATGCCGGGCTGGCCGCCGAGGCGTCCGCTGGAGTGATGGAAGCGGATGGAGGCGGTGCCGGGATCGAAGGGGCTGGCATTGGTGCC
>JBEKDE010000038.1:0-68004 GCA_050014515.1 Occallatibacter sp. | reverse complement strand
GGCAACCGATACGGGCGGCCGCGGTACATGCCGACCTGCTCAACTGAGCGGATGCGGATTACCTGGGCGGTGGTGTTGTCGTTGCCGTCCTGCTCCACGGCGCGGGTAACCAGTTCGCTGGCGATTTCGGCAGCGCTTTTGGCTTGCGAGGCGATCTCTGCGATGGTGGATTCGCTCATCTCGTCGTGGAGGCCGTCGGTGCAGAGGACGAGGACATCGCCGACCTGGAGGGTGATGGCGGTGGTGTCGGCGGAGACAAACATCTCCGGACCGAGGGAGCGGACGAGTACGTGGCGGGCGTCGGAACCGGCCATCTCGGACGCGGAGATGAGGCCCATCTTGCGCTGCTCGTTGACCCAGGTGTGGTCCTGGGTGATCTGCTTGGCCTTGCGATTGCGCACCAGGTAACAGCGCGAGTCGCCGACGTGGGAGACGATGGCCTGGTCGTGGCGGAGGGCGCAGGCGACGACCGTAGTGGCCATCTTTTTTCCGCGGTACTGGGGTGCGAGGGTGCAGTCGTGGACGGCGGCGTTGGCGTGCTGGATGAGGCGCGGCAACAGGCTGATGAGCATGGTTCCTGACTGGGCTTTGGCGAAATCCTCGGTGATGACGGAGATGGCCGTGGCCGAGGCGACTTCGCCCAGGTCGAGGCCGCCGACCCCGTCAGCGACAGCAAAGAGATAGCCATGGGAGCGAGCCTGCTGGCGCGAGGCTGGGATGAACGATCCCATGGCATCTTCATTATTGGTGCGAATCTTGCCGAAATCGCTTGCCTGGCCGAATTGAACTTCCAACATGGACGGCGCCGCCTGGGGGCTTCCGGGCGGTTGCCCGAAAGGGTGCTTTCAGTGATTGTGAATCATCAGCGTGGATCGTGCCAGTGGGTGGTTGACCGGGTTGATCCGGCTCGTGAAGTGAGGGGTGAGGACGCGGCAGATCAGCTTTTAGTAATGCAAATTGGCCATAAGAAACCTATGATGATTAGAACAATCCCTTGATTTGCTGAAACCACCGGCGTGACCGGGCCAATTGGAGATGGACAGGGCCAATTGGAAAAAGACAGGACAACCGTACGCGGGAATGATCCCTGGCGCGGCTCTGCCCCGGTCCAAAATGACGGGACTGTTAAAATGTCCTTAAAGTTCTCTTCGCGCGAAATCAGTTTATCCGGCAGTGAGCAGCTCCCAGGAGAGGGTTTTCCTGGGAAGGGAAATGGTTGGTGGCGTGTTGTCGGCAAGCTATACCCCAGTCCGATTTGCCTTTGGCGCACGGCGCGGGCGTGGCTCAGGTCTGCGCGCGACGCTGTTTGTGCTGGAGTGCGCGCTGGGAATGGTGGCCGTTCTGCTGGTGGCCGCGGTGGCGCACTGGGCGGGGTGGCTACTTCCGGTTTCCATGCTGCTGTACCTGGTGATCGTGATTCCGATTGCGCTGGTTTACGGATTCTGGCAGGCGGTGATTGTTTCGCTATCGGCGGTGGTGGCGCAGAGCTACTTCACGACACGCGATCTGCTGGCCAACCCGGCCGCTGACCCGGCAAATAGCGTGACGCTGGCGGTGTTTGTGCTGGTGGCGCTCACGGTGAGCAAGCTCTCCGCGCAGGTAAGGGGCAGCGCGCAGGAGGCCGAGTCGCGCGGCGAGCAGATGAACGATCTGTACGAGTTTACGCGGCGGACGCTGCAGATGAATCTGCATGTGGAGCCGGGGCCGCAACTGGCCGAGCTGGTGCATGAGATTTTCCAGCTTGAGGCGGTGGTGGTGTTCGATGCGGACTTGCACGAGGTTTACCAGGCGGGTGTTTGGCAGGAAGATCCGCAGGAGCTGGCGCAGAACGTCTACTACTTTGAGACCAGCGACGACGATGCTGAGACGGGGCTGGGGCGCCGCGTGGTCCGGCTGGGAACGGTGCCGGTGGGCAGCCTGGTGGTGCGGGGGGATACTTCGCCACTAACCAACAACGCCATTGCTTCGCTGATTGCGATTACATTCGACCGCTATAGGGCCTTTGCAAACGAGAGCCGGATAGAGACGGAGCGGCGGACCGAGCAGCTGCGCTCAACGGTGTTGGACAGCCTGGCGCACGCGTACAAGACGCCTCTGACGGCGATTCGCGCGGCGTCAACGGGACTGGGCGAGATGGGCCGCTTGTCACAAGGGCAGGCGGAACTGGTGGCTCTGATCGATGAACAGACCAGCCTGTTGAACGATCTGACCACGCGGCTGCTGACCACCGCGCGGCTGGATGCCGGCGAGGTGATGATTCACGCAACGCCGGTGGGTGTGGGCCCGATGATCGACGAAGTGGTGACGAGCCTGAAGGACCGGCTGGCGAGCATGAAGGTGTCGATCCAGATGCACGATGAGAACCTGGTGGTCTGCTGCGACCGCCAACTGATGGGCATGCTGCTGACGCAGTACATTGACAACGCCTGCAAATACTCGGTGTTTGGCACCATGATCACCATCCGCGTGGCGCACATCAACGCGGAGGCTATCTTCAGCGTGCACAGTTACGGGCCGGTGATTCCGATGGCGGACCGGGAGCGCATCTTCGACAGGTACTATCGATCGTCTACCTACTCCAACCGTGCCGCGGGCACTGGAATCGGCCTATCCGTGGCCAAGCGGGTCGCGCTGATCCATGGCGGCTACGTTTGGGTCACGAGCGATGAGACGGAGGGGACAACATTCTTCGCGGCAATACCAGCCCCCAAGCAAAAGAGGAGTACTTCATGAACCAGCCTTCGATTCGCATTCTTGTGGTGGACGATGAGGCGGCGATCCGCAGGGCTCTGAAGCCGCCACTGGCTGAGCTTGGTTTCCAGGTGGCCGAGGCCGCGCGCGGCGAAGAGGCCCTGCAGATGCTGCGCGCCGGGGTGTATGACGCGGTGCTGCTGGACGTGAATATGCCGGGCATTGGTGGAATTGAGACGCTGCGGCGGATCCGCTCGTTTGCCTCGCGGCTGCCGATCCTGATGCTGACGGTGCGCGACCAGGAAGAAGAAAAGGTGGAGGCGCTGGACCTGGGCGCGGACGACTACATCACCAAGCCCTTCAGCACGCGCGAACTGATTGCGCGCATACGGGCCGCGGTGCGGCGGGTGAAGGCGCCGATTCGCGCCGAGGACGCGCCTATTGAGATTGGCGAGATTCGCCTGGAGCCGGTGCGGCGCATTGTGACCAAGCGCGGCCAGCCGGTGCATGTGACGCGCAAGGAGTTCGATATTCTGCACTGCCTGATGAGCAGGGCGGGGCGCGTGGTGACTTATTCCAAACTGCTGACGGCGGTGTGGGGCGCGGATTGCCGCGAGGAGGTGGAGTATCTGCGCACGTTCGTTCGCCAGTTGCGGAAAAAGATTGAGGACGATGCTTCGGCGCCGCTGTATTTGTTGACGGATGTGTACGTGGGCTACCGGTTCGCGGACGCGCAGATGTTTCAGGAGAATGGCGGCGAGGGAATGGCGGAGCTGGTGGATGTAGCGCCGGACGAGGGGTTGTAGAGCGGGATTCGGTGATTCTTTTGAGCGCACCGCAGGTGCTGAGGCCCAATCATTCCTGGAATGTTGGCGGCACCACTCAACAGCTTGGTGAAAAGACCTGACTTGAATCAAGAATTCCCGAAAAGATGGCTCAGGGGCTATAGCGAAACCAGAGTAGCTGTACCCAGGAAGCACGATGCCAAGTGGCTTTTTCCTCAGGAAAGAGCCGCCTCGCGTACTCTCGGCAGGGGCACGTTTACTCTGGTTTCGCTCTAAAGCCCGCTTTCATTCTGTTGGCATTTTTGCCGGGGATGAATCCCCGGCCTACCATCCCGACGAGTTTTTCACCGAGCTGTGAAGCCGAACCCTGACACAAGTGTTGCGTCGATGCTATCGGTTATTCGTCGTAGTGGAGCAGGCTGAAGACGTCGTATTCGGTGAAGCGCTCGCGGCCTTTGAGGAAGTCGAGCTCGATGGCGAAGGCCAGGCCGGCGATTTCGCCGCCTAACTGATTCACGAGCTTGACGGTGGCTTCCATGGTGCCACCGGTGGCGAGCAGGTCGTCGACCAGGACCACGCGCTGGCCAGGCTGGATCGCGTCGAGGTGAATCTCCAAAGTGTCGGAGCCGTACTCGAGGTCGTAAGTGACGCGAGCGACCGGAGCGGGTAACTTGCGCGGCTTGCGCACGGGGACGAAGCCGGCGTTGAGGCGATAGGCGAGTGCCGGGCCAAAGATGAATCCGCGGGCTTCAATGCCGAGAACGAGGTCAATTTTGCGGGCGATGTAATGGGCCGCGAGAGCGTCAATGAGCTGCGCAAAGCCGGTTTTGTCCTTGAGCACGGTGGTGATGTCGTAAAAGAGAATTCCCGGCTTGGGGAAATCGGGCACCGTGCGCACCAGCGCCTTGATGGCATCCACATTGAGAGGTTTGTTGTCTTCGGGCATGGGATGATTATAGAAGGACCGGGTTCAGGGATCAGGTTTCAGGGATCGGAAAAGGCCCGAAGGATCAGCTCTGCAATCTTGCGGGGTTAGAACAGCGTCTGGACCCTGATCCCTGGAACCTGCTTTCACCACGCTCCTTCAATGCGGAAGGAGCTGAGGCCTTCGGCTTCCTTGTCGTCGAGGTAGTGTTCGATGAGGCGGTCGACGCGGCTGCCGCGGGGACCTCGGCGGAGGCTGGCGCGGAGCTCGGCGAGATCGGCTTCTTCGCCAGACGCGACGACTTCCACGTCGCCGTCTTCGGTATTGCGAACCCAGCCTCGCAGATCAAGCTCGCTGGCCTCGCGGTGAACATACCAGCGGAAGCCAACGCCTTGGACGCGGCCTTGAATCAGAAAATGAAGAACCATGGTTTTAGTCATCGAGTGCGTTCAGGGCCAGTTTTGCAGATTGGGGCCAGGCGCGCAACCCGGACGCTCAATAGAGCGAAGAAGACCCGGGCTTGAACGCCGGCCTGGCGGCCGCTCTTTTCAGCGGCATGAATGCCCCTGCTCCCTCCGTTGGGCCGGCTTCACGCTACACTGGAGGTGCGATGGTCTTCGTTCTCGACAACTACGACTCGTTTACCTACAACCTGGTCCAGTACCTGGGCGAGCTGGGGGCGAAGGTCGAGGTGTATCGCAACGACGAGCTGACGGTGGAGCAGGTGGAAGCACTGAAGCCGGAGCGCATCCTGCTGTCGCCGGGGCCGTGCACGCCGCATGAGGCGGGGATTCTGGTGCCGCTGATACGACACATGGCAGGCAAGGCGCCGATTCTGGGAGTTTGCCTGGGACATCAGGCCATCGGCGAGGCGTTTGGCGGCGACGTGGTGCGCGCCGAGCACCTGATGCACGGCAAGACCAGCGCAGTGGAGCACGACGGCAAGGGCGTGTTTACCGGACTGCCGACTCCGCTGACATGCACGCGCTATCACTCGCTGATTGTGGCGGAGAAATCGCTGCCCAGGGAATTGGTAGTCACGGCGCGGACGCCTGAGAATGGCGCCGGTTCGGTGATCATGGGGCTGCGGCATCGGAAGCTGCCGATTGAGGGCGTGCAGTTTCATCCTGAGAGCGTGCTGACCGAAGGCGGCCGGCAGATGATCAAGAACTTCATGGAAATGTAGCCGCTATGCAAGAGCAGGCAGGAATCCGGAATCGAGTGGAAGGGCGCGGCGGGAGACCGGTGCGGCGCATTCTACTCGTCGGATTTTTATTGGCGCTTGCGGGTTTTGTGGCAGCGACGCCACTGATTGCGCAGGAGCCTCCGGCGGCGCAGACATCGCCAGCAACGCAGACTGTTCCGGCAGCTCAAGCTGGTCAAGCTGAATCGGGACCGATTGCGATTGTTTCGATCAACAACAAGAATCCGGATGCGGCGGCCAAGGTAACGGGGTCGCTGGAGGTCGCGAATGGGAAAGCGATCATTGCGGCCAGCGGGTCGGTGACTTCGGGAATTGAGACGACCCAGGTGACGCTGCCGCGCCGCGGCGTGCTGCGGGTGTGCGCTTCGACTACGGTCAAGCTGGCATCGGACTCGAGCGTGCAGGCGAGCGATAACCCCGGGCTGCTGATGGCCATGGATCACGGCGCGGTGGAGATGAGCTTCGCCGACGTGCACAACTCCGACATTCTGATGACGCCGGACTTCCGCATTTTGATTGCCGGGCCGGGCGCGGCAGAGGTAAAGGTGCGGCTGGGCGCGCAGGGCGATACTTGCGTGGATAATGCCGGCGTGAACGCGCCGTACGTGCTGGTTTCAAGCGTGTTTGACGGCGGCGCGTACCGGGTGCAGCCGGGGCAGCGGGTGATGTTCCAGCACGGGAGTTTGGCGGCGGTGGTGGACCAGGAGAAAGAACCGTGCGGCTGTCCGCCGCCGGTGCCCGCGCAGAGTAACGAGTTTCCGCTGGCGCAGAGCGAGGGGCTGGCGCCGCTGCCGGCGCCGGCTGCAAGCGCGAGTGGCGTACGTGGGACGCCTGCGCAGACCTCGGAGACGCTGAGTTATAACGCCGCGGAGCATGCGCCGGCGGCTGCGGACGCGGCAAAGGCAGATGCGACAACGGCGACTGCGACGCCAGCTGCGGTGACCGCGGCGCCGAAGGCGAAGAAGAAGCACTCGGCCTTTGTGCGCTTTTTCAGACGGCTGTTTGGGGCGGAAGATTAACGTCGGAGGTCAGAACAGCTCTGGACGATGTGGAGAATGACGATCGGGAGACCAGACGGGCAATGGCGTTGGCCAGCTTACGTGAGGGGTGGCGATTGGCCGGGGAGGCTGGATACAGCAACGTTAGCGACGACGAGATTAATGCAGAGATCGATCGCATTCGCATACACCCTAAGGACGAACCGGGATGTGCCGGACTGTCGCAGAATGCTTAGTGAACCTGGTTTAGCCGAATGCGTTCGATCGCGCCGGAAAGAGTCGTGTTGCTTGGAATCCTGCTGGGTTTCTGCGGAACAGCCTGCACGTCAGGAGACGGACTGCCTGAGTCAAAACTTGCGCGTGGAACCAACGAACATCTTCTTGCGGGAATAGATATCTTTCATACTTCGGTCGAGCAGGCTGTCAGGAAGCTAGGAGAGCCGACGAGCGTGCATGAAACCTCTGCCGAGACGAACGACGCCGTAGGCGAGAAGTCCTACGCATGGGATAAGCCGGGCGTGATGATTGAGGCGAGGACAATTTTTTCAGACGATCCCTTATTCAAACGCAAACGGCGGGAGGCTTTTTCCGTGGTTTTGGTGAAGGGGACGGACCGGGTGACGGGGAGGACCGGACGCGGCTTGGAACTCGGAGCTCCTTACAATTTCGATATCTCGAATATATGGAAATCGATTTGTTAAGACCCATGACGGCGAGGGCGATTTGATCGAGATTCAATGGAGATCCGGAGCAAGTCTTTTGGTTCGTTGGAACGAAAATGGGCTGATCAATGAAATCGATCTGTTCGCGCCGGAGTAGAGAGCGTAAAACAGATGACGCTTCGTTCGCAACGAAACGCTCAAAGCGGGTAAGAAGATCAGTCCCTCAGCGGCTGAAGCCGATGCTATTTCGGTGCGTTGATGGCACGATTAAAATCGTGCCCTTTCAAAGGCTAAAGCTCCTGTCAACTGTCATCTGCAATCTGTGATCTGTCCTACAGCTCGCGTGCGCGCTGGATGGCGCGGATTACTGCCTGGGCTTTGTTGATGGATTCCTGGTATTCAAGCTCGGGGACGGAGTCGGCGACGATGCCTGCGCCGGCTTGCACGTAGCCCTTGCCGCCGGTGGCCAGCATGGAACGGATGGCTATGCAGGAGTCGAGATTGCCGGAGAAGTCTGCGTAGAGGACTGCGCCGCCGTAGGTGCCGCGGCGGGCGGGCTCGAGCTCTTCGATGATTTCCATGGCTCGCACCTTCGGTGCTCCACTGAGCGTGCCGGCGGGGAAACAGGCGCGGAGGGCGTCGACGGCGGTGAGCTCGGGCTTGAGGCGGCCCTCAATGGTGCTGACGATGTGCATTACGTGCGAGTAACGCTCGACGAACATGAGGCGATCAACCTTTACGCTGCCGAATTCGCTGACGCGGCCCACGTCGTTGCGGCCGAGGTCGACCAGCATGACGTGCTCGGCGCGCTCCTTTTCGTCGTGCAACATTTCGTCGGCGAGGGCCTGGTCTTCTTTTTCCGTGGCGCCGCGCGGACGGGTCCCGGCGATGGGACGGTACTCGACCTTGCCGGCGTGAACGCGGACTAGCAGCTCCGGCGAGGAGCCTGCGAGTTCCACCAGCGCTGTGGGCGCCTTTGATTTCTTGGATAGCTTCTTTGACTGGGCCGATTGCCAGCCGAGAGCGCCGTCAGGGGCGAAGCGCAGGAAGAACATGTAGGGGCTGGGGTTGACGGTGCGCAGTGCTCGATAGACCTGGAAGCTGTCAGCGCCGGGCTCGACGTCGAAGCGCTGCGAGAGGACGGTCTGAAAGACGTCGCCGGCGGAGATGTATTCCTTGGTGCGGGTGACGGCGGAAAGGAAGTTTTTCTTGCTGGTGCGGTGCTTTACTTCGAGCTTGGCTTGTAACTTGCCTCGGGGCTTGCGGCGGGCGAGCGTGGGCAGCGGGCGGGCAAGACGTTTTTCCAGCTTGTCGAGGCGGTTGACGGCATTTTCGTAGGCGTCGGCGGGCTTGCCGCGGGTGACGTCGGCGGTGACCACCAGCCAGATTTCCTTGCGTACGTGGTCGAAGGCCAGCACTTCGTCGAAGAAGAGCAGGCAGGCGTCGGGAACGCCAAGCTCGTCTTTGGCGAGCGAGGGCAGGCGCTCGATCTGGCGGACTGCGTCGTAGGAGAAAAAGCCGACGGCTCCGGCGGTAAATGGGGGCAGGCCTTTGAGGCGGGCCGGCTTGTGTCCGCCGAGGGCAGAGCGGAGAACGGCGAAGATGTCGTCTTCAGTGCGGGTGACTTTTTTGCCTTCAGTGATGGTGATGGCGCGGCCGCGGGAGACGATGCGCTTGAAGGGAGCGAGGCCGATGAATGTGTAGCGACCCACCTGTTCGCCGTTCTCGACCGACTCCAGCAGGAAACATTCGCGCTCAGGCCAGGCGGCGCGCAAGAAGGCGGAGACCGGCGTTTCGAGGTCGGCGGTCAGGGTGCGGCAGACGGGGACGAGGGTGTGTTCTCTGGCGAGCGCCAGGAACTCTTTGCGGGTGGGCTGGACGGGTTGAGAGCCTGGTTTCACAGATGGGCCTTCACAGACCCCAGTGTAACCGGTGGGGAGGGTGAGGGAAGAGATGGAAGAAATCAGTTCGCCGGTTGCAGGGCCGGTTGCAGTTCCAGCTTGCCGCGGTAGCCGCGGAGCCACGTAACCATCTCGTTGGCGGGCAGAGGGCGGCTGAAGAAGTATCCCTGTGCGCTATCGCAGCCTTTGAGCTGCAAAAAGTCGAGTTGCTCCCTGGTTTCCACGCCTTCCGCGATGACATGGATACCGAGTTCGTGGCCCATCTCAATGGTCTTCTGGACGATCACGCGGTCTCTTTCATTCTTGTCCATGTCGAAGATGAAGGAGCGGTCAATTTTGAGTTCGGTTGCAGGAACGACTTTGAGTTGCTGCATCATGGCATACCCGGTGCCAAAATCGTCGATGGAAAGCTTGAAGCCTTTCATGCGCAGGCGGGTGAGAATGTCGAGGGTATTCGAGAGCTCCTTGATCAGGCCGCTTTCGGTGATTTCGATGGTGACATTGGTGGGAGCAATGCCGTGCTTCTCGGCGAGAGAGGCGAGGATGTCGGGGAACTTGAGATCGTGCAGCGAATACACGGATTCATTGACTGACAGCATGGGAACTCGACCGTCTTTTTCGGCAAATTGGCTCACTTCGCTCATGCCGCGATTCAAAACGATCCAGCCAAGTTCGTCGATGAGGCCGAGCTTCTCCATGCGGCAGATGAAGCTGTCGGGGAAGATAAGTCCGCGATCGGGATGCATCCAGCGGGCGAGCGCTTCCACGCCAATCACGCGGCCGGATACGATGTCGATTTGCGGCTGATAGTGAAGCACGAATTCATCGCGAAGGATTGCGCGGCGGAGCTCCTCTTTGCGGATGGCGATGCGGTGGTCCTGGCGCGCAGTCGCCACCACCTCGGAACTTGTGTGTTGAGCGAGCGCTTTCTCGAGATCAGCGATGCGAAATGGTTTTTGCAGATCGCCGACAATGGAAAGGCCGAGAGCCTGCGCGAGTTGGCTTGCCGACTCGATGATGCGCTTGCCCGTGCCGCTGATCAGGATGATGCCGGCCTGGCACTTCTGCTGAGCGAGGAGCCTCAGCAATTCAACACCATCGATATCGGGCATGACCAGATCGAGGAGGATGAGATTGGTGTCGGGCGTGAGGATCTCAAGGAAAGTCTCGGCATCGGTGGCAGCGGAGCATTCGAAACCCAGACCTTCCGCTGCGGCACAAACGAATTCGCACACATCGATGTTGTCGTCGATTACCATTATCTTCTTCGACCGGTTCATTGTTCCTCCGCGAGAAACAGGTGAGTGCGCCTTTTGGCGGTGACTGAGAGCCGAGGGAGTCTATTACGCAGGAGTGGCATACTCGTTGTCCATGACACGGTGAATGATTGCGGTGAACTCGTTGCGCTGATACGGCTTGTGCAGCAGGGGGCCATCGACGAGCGACATGCTGCGCTCGGCAAGAGCCTCGGCTGGAAATCCAGACGAGTAAATGATCTTCAGATCGGGGCGAAGGGCGCGCGCCTTCTGCACCAGTTCGACGCCGTTCATTCCACCCGGCATGACGATGTCTGTGACCAGCAGATCGATCTCACTGTGCTGCTTGAGGATTTCAAGCGCGCTGGTGCCGTCCGGGGCCTGAAAGTAGTCGAATCCCATTTCTGCGAGATAGGAGGCTGCGATTTCAAGCAGATCTTCTTCGTCGTCGACCACGAGAACGGTGCAGCCCAAGTCGGCATTGAGGGGCTTGGGCGCGTCCTCGGGAACGGGATGCAGGAGATTGCCGGCCAAAGGCAGGTAGAACGAGACGGTGGTTCCGTGGCCGAGTTCGCTATAGACGCGCACCGTGCCGCCAGACTGCTTGACGAAGCCATAAACCATGGCGAGGCCGAGGCCTGTACCCTTGTCGCGAGGCTTGGTGGTGAAGAATGGTTCAAAAATGCGTTCCATGGTCTGCCTGGACATGCCCTGACCGGAGTCCGTGATGGCGATGCAGACGTAATGGCCGGGCTTCAAATCTCCAGTGAGGACAGCGGGATGGCTTTCGTCCAGGTTCTGGGCGTGCGATGCGATCAGGATGGAGCCACCCTTGGGCATCGCATCTCTGGCATTGACCACGAGATTGAGCAAGGCGCTTTCAAGGCCGGCTGGATCGATGAAGATGGGCGGTACAGACTCATCGATGCGGGTGGTGATCTTGATGTTCGGGCCAAGGCCATGCCCTGCCAGCTCAATCATGTTTTGAATTGAGTCTCCCAGCAGCACCATGGAGGGCTTGAGCTCTTCGTTGCTTGAAAAGACGAGCAGGCGTCGCGTGATGTCCGCGCCGCGGGTGGCTGCTTTTTGCGCGGTGCGCACGCGTTTGACGGCGTCTGGATTTTCCGCGACCAAGCGGTCAAGCAGGTCGAGGTTTCCGATGATGACGCCGAGGAGGTTGTTGAAGTCGTGCGCGATGCCGCCGGTCAACTGGCCGATGGCCTCCATCTTCTGACTCTGGTGCAACTGTCGCTCCAGCAGTTTTCTTTCGCTGATATCGCGAATAGCCGCGGTAACCAGGATGCCCTCCGGACTATCGAGCGGACTGAGCATGATTTCGAGCGGGAAGACGGTGCCGTCTTTGCGCCGGCCCTGCAGTTCGATGCCGGTGCCGATCTGTTGCGCAAGCGCCTCGGCAGTGGTGCGAAGTGCGTCGGCGATGAGGCGCTCGGCAAAGCCCTCGGGGATAATGCTCTTAACCATTTGCCCGAGCAACTCATCGCGGCGATAGCCGAATTGATTTTCAGCCTGGGCATTCAGCAGCACGATCTCCCCAGCCTGATTGACCACTACCATTGCATCCGGGGCCGCTTCGAGCAGGCCGCGATATCGGGCCTCCATCTGCACAAGGTGTCTTTCGGCGTCCTTGCGCACGGTGATGTTGCGAATTGCGGCGGTAATCAGGATGCCCTCCGCACTTTCCAGAGGACTGAGCATGATCTCGATGGGAAACTCACTTCCGTCCTTGCGTCTCCCGTTCAGCTCGATGCCCGTGCCGATCTGCTGGGCAAGCGCTTCGGCCGCGGTGCGGGTTCCATCGGCGATGAGGCGCTCAGCGAAGCCGGTGGGAATGATGTTGGTTACCTTCTGGCCGAGCAGCTCGTCGCGGCGATAGCCAAACTGTTTTTCTGCCTGGGCATTGAGCAGGACGATTTCGCCGGCCTGATTCACCACGACCATGCCGTCGGGAGCGGCTTCAAGCAGCCCGCGATAGCGAACCTCGGACTCCTTGTGCTCGCTAAGGTCGCGGCAGATTTCAGAGAAGCCGCGCAGATTGCCGGCCGCATCGCGCAGGGCGATGAAGGTGACGCTGGCGAGAAACTCGGTTTTGTCCTTGCGCACGCGCACGCCGAATTCCTCGTGGCGGCCGTTGGTGGCAGCGAGGCGAAGCACTTCTTGCGGCCTGCCGCGGCGGACGTCTTCGGCTGTGAAGAAACGAGAGAAGTTGTGGCCGATTATCTCCTGCGCGGTGTATCCCTTGATATGAGCGGCGCTGGCGCTCCAACTGACGACGGTGCCACGCGGGTCGAGCATGAAGATGGCGTAGTCCTGCACGCCGTCGAGGAGCATGCGGTATTTTTCTTCGCTTTGCTGCAGTGCTTCTTCGGCGGCGGAGCGGCGGGTGCTGTCGCGCACCGGGGACCACGCGGCAAGGCCGGCGATCAGAATACCCAAACAAGTTCCGATCATCAGGATCATGCGGGTCTGGTTCCGGTCATGATCAGTGGTGGCCATGCGCAGCGCCAGCAAGCGCAGTTCTTCTTTCTGCATCTCGTCCATGACGGCCTGAAACTCATCGTTGACCTGGTCTTCAGGACCTCGTTCGATGGCGGTTATCGCGGCATTCAGACCCTCGTTGCGGCGCAGGGCGATGATCGTATCCGCATGCTGGATCCGTTCGGTGGCCAGAGTTTCAACGGTGGGAAAATGATTTTGCTGTGCAGGGTTATCCGCAGTGAGGCTGCGAATGGTGGCCTGGTCCTGCTCGGCTCTCAACACATCGGATCGATAGGCGGTCAGGTCGGACTCTTTGCCAGAGAGCACGAAGCCGCGGCTGCCGGACTCGACGTTCTCCATGGCGAGCGACAGATCCTGTATTTGTTCAATCACCGCGTGGGTGTGCCTTACCCATTCGCCGCCTTGGTCGGAGATGACCATCCAGCGATACGACATGGACCCCATCAGCAACAGGGTCAACATGGCAAAGCCGAATGCGAGCCGCACCTTCCGATTCAAGAAGGACTTCATCTTTGATTCACCTGATTCAGGTTCGAGGTGGTGTGGTATTGCGAATGCAGACTGGTAGTGACCCAGAAATGCAGCCTGCGGGCGCCCGATTATTCAAAAGCCTTTGTTCCATCGGTAACACTTTGAAGGGAGCGAATTCTGAGCTTTTTTGCTCAGAGTGGCGAGCGCAGATGAGGCGTAGAGCGCAGCAATCCGGCAAGTCGCGCCAAAAAGGGGTGGGTCAAGAAGCGCGGAAGAGGCTCGAATGGCGTGGCAAGCTGTAGCCCCGGTGCGGATAGGAAGCGCAGAGGCGCGGGAATTCAAGTGAATTTAGCCCTCCATGGTTCCCTATGGCCGATACTGAAGTGGGAATTTCAGAGCGCCAGAGGTCTCAGGATGGTAACCAATGGCCCAAAAGAGCCATCTGGGCGGCTTGACTGTGCCGATTGGCGGGCCTAGACTCGTTGGGGTTTGGGCTCACATGGATCGGTCTGTGAATCGAACACCGGGAGCCCAGCATAGCCGGCGGGGAAAGCCGCCTGTAGAGGGTTGGGGATTGTCCGGATGGAATGGATCAAACCCAGCTACATCTATAACTTGCAGCTGGACCTGTTCCCCTTGGTCCAGGGTGGGTTGGCCGAAAACTGGAGAGGTGTATGGCAACAATTACTTTGGACCAGGAGATTAATCCCTGGGAAGCGCAAAATGCGCGCTTTGAATTTGCAGCACGCAAGCTGAACCTGGACGAGGGGCTGTGGAAGGTTCTGAGCACTCCATCCCGCGAGATCATCGTCCATTTTCCTGTAACCCTGGATAACGGCAAGATCGAAATGTTCACCGGATTCCGGGTGCAACACTCGATTGCCCGCGGTCCCGGCAAGGGCGGCATCCGCTACTCGCCGGAAGTAACGCTGGATGAGGTAAGGGCGCTGGCCAGCTGGATGACCTGGAAGTGCGCGGTGGTCAATATTCCCTTTGGCGGCGCCAAGGGCGGAGTGATCTGCGACCCCAAGAAGATGAGCCAGGGCGAGCTGGAGCGAATGACGCGGCGCTACACGTCGGAGATCATCGACTTCATCGGGCCGGAGAAAGATGTTCCGGCGCCGGACGTGAACACCAACGAGCAGACCATGGCATGGATCATGGATACCTACTCGATGCATGTGGGGCACACGGTAACCAGCGTGGTGACAGGCAAGCCGCTGAACATCGGCGGGTCGCGCGGACGGGTGGAAGCGACAGGGCGCGGCGTGCTGGTGGTGTGCGATGAAAGCCTGCGCTATCTGAATATGCCGATCGACGGCTGCCGGGTGATCATCCAGGGATTTGGCAACGTGGGCTCGAATGCGGCGCGGCTGATGATGGAACATGGCTACAAGATTGTGGGCATCGCCGAGCAGGATGGCGGGCTTTCCAATCCCAACGGCATCGACATTCATCAGCTGATCGAATACAAGTATCGCAACGGCACCACGCTCGGTTTCCGCGGAGCGGAGGCAATGCCCAGCGAAGAGCTGATCACCAGCGAGTGCGAGATCCTGATTCCGGCTGCCACTGAGAACGTGATTACAAGCCGCAATGCCGACCGGATCAAGGCGCGCATCGTAGTGGAGGGGGCCAACGGTCCTACCACCGCGGTAGCCGACGAGATTCTGGCCGACAAGCGCATCTTTGTTGTGCCGGACATCCTGGCCAACGCAGGCGGCGTGACGGCGAGCTACTTTGAGTGGGTGCAGGACCGTCAGGGCTACTTCTGGAAAGAAGCCATTGTCAACGAGCAGCTGGAGACGATTTTGCGCGACAGCTTCGACGACGTGGTGCGTTATGCCGAAGCTCACAACGTGAACAACCGCATTGCCGCGTACATGCTGGCAATCGATCGCGTGGCCTTTACGATCAAGCAGCGGGGCATCTACGCATAGCTTTGCGGCGAATTGAAAATGTAGTAATCAGAAAACGGGATGGGCTTCGCGCCTGTCCCGTTTTTCTTTTCGTGCGAACATAACCGAAATCAAGATGGAGCCTCTAAGGATTGCGCGCAGAAAGCAACGAGGGCTACGAAGATGAGTTCTGTAAGTCGTACCTATGCACGATGGATTTCGATGCTGCTGGTCTGCGCACTGGTGACGCCGTCCGCTGCGTTTGCTTCGCCGAAGCCACTGACTCCGGAGAGAGTTCATGCGCGCATACTCAAGCGCGGCCTGGGCAACTGGGTGGGTGTGGAAGTTGTATCGGGGGCGGCCTTCGTGGGAAGAATCGTGAACATTGACGATGATTCGTTTGGCCTGCAACTGCACAACGATCCGCAGATTACGCAGGTGCCGTACAGCGATGTGGTCGATCTCCATACGGGGCCTTCAAACGGGGCGTTCTGGGGCATTCTCGCGGCTGGAATTGGCGGGACGGTGGCGCTTGCGTTGATCGCGCATCATGAGATGTCGCAGATGCCAAAGCTTCCGACGCTGCCGGGTGAGCCGGCGATTCGCTGAGTTACGCTCGGAGCTATTCAAGGCTGATTGAAGGATCGGGCGTCACTGGGATGGAGACGATGAAGGTCGCGTGGATCGTGCTGTTGTTCGCGGCGAGTGCGTTGGCTCAGAAGCCGGCTGACGGTCTTCCCGCGGTGTGTGGTCCGAGGGATGCCGGCTTTACTGTGAAACTGGACAGATCGCAACACGCGCTGGCGGAGCCTGAACCAGGAAGGGCGTGTGTTTACTTCATTCAGGATGCTCGCGGGTTCAAGACGAATTTTGGCGTGGATGGAGCGTGGGTTGGGGCCAGCGACGGAGACTCTTACTTCCCGGTGTCAATGGAGCCAGGAGCGCATCATTTGTGCGCAAACATAGAGTCTCGTATCGCCGGACATCAGATGGGGCTTTTGCATTTCACGGCAGAGGTGGGTCAGACGTACTACTTTCGCACGCGTCTCTTTATCGCGCAGGGATCTGCGGAGTACTTCGAGTTTGAACCGATCGACAGTGATGAGGCCGGCAGAATGATTGCCACGTATCCGCTGAGCGTTTCGCAGGCGAAGAAGTAGAGCGCGCTGCGATTAGATGGTGCGCGCGAACTTATTGCGCAGAGGCAAAGTCGCAGACCAATACGGTCAGATCGTCGTCCTGGACGGCGGCCCACTGCTGCGCGGACTCAATCAGATGGTCTGCGGCCGCGGAGGGCGTGAGCGTCGCAGTGTTGCGGAGGGCGGCGATCAGAGCTTCCTCGCCAAAGAGTTTTCCTTCCGCGTTGCGAGCCTCGACAAGGCCATCGGTATAGAGGAGAAGGCGATCTCCGTACTCGAGCGGCAGCGTCTTGTCAGAGTATGTGGACAGTTCCGATGCGGCGAGTAAGAGGCCGTTCTCAACGACTTCAGTAACAATGCCTTTGCGCAATATGAGCATGGCGGGATGACCCGCGGCCGCGTAGCGCAGCTGGCGTGTTGTCGCGTCGATGTACACGCAGGCGGCGGTGACAAACTGTCCCTGGGTGTTGCCGCAGAGTGCGGCGTTCATTCCGGCCAGCAACAGCGCGGGGTGAGCGGCATTGGAGCGTTGCGATGTGGCTGCCATCTTAACCATGGATGCGATGAGGGCGGCGGGAACGCCGTGACCTGAGACGTCCGCGATCAGCAGGCCTGCCTGGCGGTCGCCGATAAGCAGATAGTCATATAGGTCGCCGGCCACCGAGGTCATGGGGACGTAGCGCGCCGCGACTTTGAAATTGTCTGAAGCAGGGAAGGCTCCGGGAAGAATCGAAAGCTGGATACGCTTTGCAAGTTCGAGTTCTTTCTGGATTTCGCCGAGTTCGAGATCGCGCTCAAGCGTGCGCCGCGCGGCGACGTAGCCCAGGCAGACAAGCAGAACGGCAAAGCCATACGGCTCGACGTTTGTGCGAAACCGATTGCCGAAGATGTTCTGATAGAGCGCAAAGATGAGGAAGGCGAGAACGCCGGTACGAACCACCTTGAAATCCTTGTCGCCCTGGCGGTGGCGCAGAGTGCGGACAAGCGTGACCCAAAGAAAAATGGAGACAATTACGATATCGACCGTCGTGAAGATCGTCAGGGGGCCGAATAGCATGGTTCCGACGGCCATGCATAGGAATATGGCAATGACGAGGCCGCCGCGCCGAGTGAGTTTTTGATCGGTTCCCAGGAAGCCGGCAGCACGGAAAAATGCGAGGGCTGGAATCGGCACCAGATGAGTGATTGCGTAGGGCAGACGTTCAATGAAGACGTTTGATTCCGGGCCAATTTGCAGGATGGAAGCCTGCAACCACATGCGCAGGCCGTAGAGAGTGGCGAACGCGCCCATCGAAACCAAGAGGGTATTAAACTTGCGGCGCAGCAGGCAGAGGCCGATGGAGACGATGCCCGCGGTGATGAATGCCGAGCCAAGGAAGAGATTTGGCGCGTCATGATGAAAGGCGTCGAGGACCTGGTTCGCGGTGTATGGTGTGTCGATCAACATCATTCGAGTGAATGGTACATGATCGAGGCGAGCGCCATTGCATGGAGCAGACTCTCACCCTGTTCGCACTGGGATCCTGCCTCCCGCCCTTTCGTCAGAAAAAACGAAAGAACGGGGCATGGAGCTTTGTTGGCGAGGTGAGTTGACAAGCGCTATTCGACTTCAACGCGCCAGAAGTCCATGCCGGCGAATTTCAGCTGCTGGGCTTTGCCTTCGAGGATGCGGAGAAACTCGGCAGTCTCGGGAATCCAGGGCTCATCGCCGGGGCGGAAAAGCGCGCCACCGATGCGGATGAGCGGTTCACCTTCAAGAACGAGCTGGCCTCTGAGAATGTAGACAAACGCATCGCCGCCCCAGGGGCTGTCGCTGTGATAGCGGCCCACAAAGGCCTCGTAGTCGGCGGGGGCGCTGAAGCTGCGCGGGCCTGCATAGGTTGGATTGACAAACCAGTCCGAAGCGTAAGTGACTTGAACAATTGGAGACTCGGCTGCAGAATCCTTCCGACCAAACATGAAGGTGTGTGTCGCCCAAATGCCCGGCACGGTGGAGATAAAACGGTCGCCGCCGGCGTGTTGCAGCGGGATCGTCTGCGATCCATCGACCAGCGAGAGCCGCTTGCCTGCGGCAGCGAACTCCAGCTTGCGTCCATCGGCGGCGGTAAATGTGCCGGCGTAATCGGCGGCGTTGGCAACATCCATCGGGTCGGGAAGCACGGGCGGGGCGGGCAGCGGTTTTGATTCGTGATCGGCACGCAGCAGGCGGACGGCGTATTCGGTGACCGCGGTGGGGCGATAGCCCTGCATGGCGTTGATGGAGGCGAAGGCGGCCACTCCTCCGTCGAGGTCGACGTGGATTGAAGAGGCAAAGGCGACCATGCCGCCTGTGTGGCGCAGAATCTTGTGGCCATCCAGCGTGTCGACGGCGATGCCGTAGCCGTAACTGGCGGTGGGGCTGAAGTCGTCGGCCTTGATGTAGGGAGTGGAGAAGAGTGTAAAGCCTTCTTCGGAGACGATGCGGCCGCTCTGGCCCTGGCCGTGGTTGAGCATCATGCGGGCGTAGCGGGCCATGTCAGCAGGAGTGGAGAGGATGCAGCCGGCGGTGTCGTCCATGATGAGGTTGGGCGCGGGGGAGAGCTTGCCCTGGCGCGGATAGACCTGGTCGTCCCAGAAGGACTGATAGCCGGTGGCCTGCAAGGCACGCGACGAGGTGGCAATGACGCCTTTGCTCGAAGTCATTCCGAGGGGGTCAAAGATGCGCGCCTGGACGACTTTGTGCCAGGGACGGCCATCAAGTTTCGAGGCCAGAAGGCCGAGGATGCCGAAGCCGGCGTTGCAATAGTGGAAGTGCTCGCCGGGCTTGAATCCCTGCACCAGGCGGGCCGATGGATCGGTGAGGAAGACGCTGGAGTTGTCTGGCAGGCCGGAGGTGTGGGTGAGCAGATGGTGGACGGTGATGGTCCCGAACTCGGTGAGCAGGGGCAGGTCCGGCATGTAATCGAGGATGGGCTTCTGCAGGTCGAGTTTGCCCTCATCGCGAATCTGGAGCAGGACCAGGGCCACGAAGGACTTGGAGATGGACCCGATTTGAAAGAGATGCTCGGTGGTGACCGGGAGGTGCTGGTCGATGTTGGCGAAGCCGTAGCCTGCGGTTCGCAGGGTCTTTGAGGCGTCGGTCAGGCCGAGGGTCATGCCGGGTGCGTTCATGGCCGGCATGTAGGCGCCGATGAAGGTGTCCAAGTGCTCTTCCAGCGAGCCGGAGGCTTTGGGCATGGGCAGGTCGGCTGAGAGGTTAGCACGAGCGGCGGCGGGGAAGAACAGCGGACTGCCGGCGGCGAGGGTGGCGAGCGAGCCCGTGGAGAGGAAGGAGCGGCGGGTCAAATGCTTGAGGGGCATACGATTGGGGTGAGTCTACCACGAGCGTGGGAAGAACGGCGCGGGGTTTTCCCAATCGGCGCATCCCCCGGAAGTGGCAGAGGGTGAAACGCACCGGAATCGGTGGTTGCAGTGCAATAATGGAGCTGAACGGGAGTCCCTGATCCCGGCAAACGCGTCTCGATGAACCTGCCCAACTCCATCACGATGAGCCGGATCGCCATGATTCCGCTGCTGTTGTGGATCCTGTCACCACATTATCCGTGGCAGGGACAGAACGGCGAGCAGGAGCTTGCGGCGGCGGTGTTGTTCGTTCTGGCGTCCATAACGGACGGCGTGGACGGCTACCTGGCCCGCAAGCGCGGCCAGATCACGACCATGGGCATGCTGCTGGACCCCATTGCCGACAAGGTAATGGTGACGGCCGCGCTGATTGCGCTGGTGGCCTACAACCCGCAGGTGGTCAAGGTGTGGATCGCGGTGGTCATTATTGCCAGGGAGTTCCTGGTCTCCGGGCTGCGGTCGATTGCGTCTACGGAAGGGTTCACCATTGAGGCCAGCGACCTGGGAAAGCTGAAGACGGTTTTGCAGATCATTTTTGTGGTCTCGGCTATTTTGGCGCACCGCTGGTACCAGTGGGAACTTGGAGTGGTCATCATTCCGGTGAAGTGGATTGCCGTTACGGCCATTTACTTCACGGTCGGTGTCTCGGTGATCTCGGCGATCGACTATTTTGTCGGGTTCTGGAAGAAGATCGACCACGCTTCGAACGACCGCCGCAAGTCGTTCATTCTGTCGCGTCGCAAGAGCGCAAGCGCGCCTTAGGCGGTGCGGCAGACGCTCTCGGGAGGCTTGCGCGGGCTTCATGGTCGCCCCGGTCCCCAAGGGCGAAGGACCGGGGGGCACCCGGCATCCGCCGTGATTTCCGACCTGGAACTGCCGTCGTGACCGCACGCGATCAATGATCGGGGTGGGCGGCGGGGATGGCGGTACCGCGCTGGTAGACCGGGTAGGGCGGCTTTTTGTAAGTCGGCGGGGGATTCTTTTCGAGATCGGCGAGCAGCAACTGGACGGTCTTCTCGAGTTGCGGATCGTGGCCTTCGCGCACTGTCTTTGGATCAAGCTCAACTTCGACGTCGGGCGCGATGCCCTCGTTTTCAACTTCCCACTTATTGTTAGGCGTCCAGAATCCGCGGCTGGGAGCGGTGACCGTGCCGCCGTCCATGAGCGACTCGCTGGGCCCGTAGAAGCCTACCAGGCCGCCCCAGGTGCGCTTGCCGACCAGTTGGCCGATCTGGGCCTGGCGGAAGTGCCAGGGCATGGCGTCGCCGCCGGAGCCTGCGTATTCATTGATGATCATGGCCTTGGGGCCAGCGATGAGGCTGACCGGGGTGGTCATGTCCTCGCCGTCGCGCGTGGTGCGGAAGTTCATGAGCGTGCGGCGCAGGTAATCGAGAATGTAGTCGGTGTTGGTGCCACCGCCGTTGAAGCGCTCATCGACCACCGCGCCCTGGCGGCCGGCCTGCGAGAAGAAGTAGCGATTGAAATAGGTGTATCCGCCGGATGCGGTGTCGGGGAGATAGATGTAGGCGAGGCGGCCGTTGCTGAGCTCATCGACCTTGCGGCGATTGCCTTCAATCCATGCGAAGTTTCTGAGGCCCGCTTCGCTTTCAATGGGAACCACTGTCACTTCGCGCGAGCCGGTGCCGTCAGGATGGGGGCCGACGCGTAAAAGCACGGATTTGCCGGCGGTCTCTTCAAAGAAGCTGTAGACCTCGTCTGTGCCTTTGACGTCGCGCCCATTGACGGTGAGCAGGTATTCACCCTCAGCGACGTTGACGCCGGGCTGCGTGAGCGGGGCGTGCAGTTGCGGGTTCCAGTTTTCGCCATCGAAGATGCGGGCGAAGCGATAGCGGTCGTGATCGATGATGTAGTCTGCACCGAGTAAACCGACTGGGACGCGCTTTATCTCCGGGCCGTCGCCGCCGCGGACGAAGAGATGCCCGACTGTGAGCTCGCCCATGGCATCCATAAAAATGTAGTTGAGGTCCTCTCGCGAGGCGAGGCCGGGGAGATATGCGGCGTACTTCTTCTCTGTTGCGGCCAGGTCGAGGCCATGGAAGTTGCCGTCATAGAAGAAGTCGCGATCGGTGCGGAAGGCTTCGTGATACATCTCATTCCACTCGGCACGCGGCTCGATATGCACTTCCATCGAAGCGAGGTTGAGGGTCTTGGCTTTGGGAAGGCTGCTTGCACTGGACGGCGATGGTGGTTCACCAGGGGCAGGCGCTGGAGGAAGCGGCGCGATGATCCAGGTTTGCGGTGCAGGCGTGTTGCTGCCGGGTTGAGGCGGATCGGCTTTGCGATAGAGGACCCTTTCGCCGTTGGCTGAAACGTGGAAGGCGATGATGCCGTCGAGCAGCTTCTCGGCTTTGCGGGTTTTGAGGTCAAAGCGATGCGCCGTAATTGTGCTGGGTCCATTCAAGGGATCGACGACGGGGCCTTCGAGAAGGAAGAGCACGCCTTCTTTGCCGGAAATCAGGTCGGTGTAATTTCTTGCGGGGATGGGAAGTGCGAGAATGCGCTGGCTGATTTTTTCGAAGTCGACTTTGACGGGCTCGAGGGGTTTTGGCTTTTCTGCAGGTTTTGCGTCTTCAGACTTTGTGGAATCCGACTTCGTGTCATTCTGCGCCGAATCCGCGGTCTTCGTGGACGCGGGTTTGACTTCAGGCATGGGCTGCAGTTCTTCGTCGCTTTCAGGCGCTAGAGGGGAAGGCAGATCCTTGCGCAGGACGACGACGTAGACGCTGCTGGTCACTGGGCGATCGTAACTGAGCATGGAGGTGTCGAGCGTGGGGCCCGCGTCGGTGCTGGCGATGAAGTAAAGATATTTGCCGCTCCTGTCGAAGACCGGCGAGAACGATTCGCTCATGCCGTCGGTGACGCGCTGGCTCTGGCCGGTTTCAAGCGAATAGAGATAGATGGAGCGCATGTGGCTTACTTCCTGCTGGGTGTAGGCGAGCCACTTGCTGTCTGGCGACCATGCGGCCTTGAAGATCTGCTGCGGGCCGGTGAAGCGGTCGTGGAATACCTTGACCGGCTTCCTGGTTTCGAGGTCGACGTACCAAAGGTTGAGGCGTTTGTCGGTGTAGGCGATCTTCTTGCTGTCGGGCGACCAGGTGGGAAAGAAGTAATAGGAGCCGGGCGTACCGAGATCAATCTTCTCGACTTCGCCCTGACCATTTTGATTTTTGATGTGCAGCGCGTACTCGCCCGATTCATCGGAGAAGTAAGCGACGCGGGTGCCGTCAGGAGACCAGGCGGGAGAGCGCTCGTCCGATCCGGGGGAGTTGGTCAGGTTGCGGATATCGCCTTTTTCCGCGGGAACGGTGAGGATTTCGCCGCGGGCTTCAAAGACTGCGCGCAGGCCGGTGGGTGAGATGTCCGCGCTCTGGATGCGGTTCGCCACATTCAGGAAGTGCGGACGCAGTTGAGGCAGATCGCCGGCGATGCGGATGTCGACTTTGTGCGCGTTGCCGGAGTTGAGGTCATAGAGCCAGATGGCGCCGAACTGTTCGATCACGATGGCGCCGGGGCCGGCGCTGGCGTATTTGAAATCCAGGCCTTCGTTTTTGAGGGCAACGGTGACGGCTCTCGATTTCGTGTCGTAACTCAGCAGGGACATGGGTCCGTTGCGGTCAGAGAGGAAGAAGACACGATGATCGACCCAGATGGGGTTGAAGTCGTTGGAATTGTCGCGCGGAACCGGAGTGACGCTGGAATCGGAAAGCTGGGCGATCCAGATGGGCGAGGTGCGGCCGCCGCGATAACGCTTCCAGATTTCGAATGCGTGATCGAGGGAGACGTAGGCGAATTCCTTGCTGTCGGGCGAGTAGGAGCCTTCAGCGCCGATGGGGAATGGAAGTTGAGTGGGGAGGCCGCCGTCGCGGGAGACGGTGAAGAGTTGCGAAAACCGGGAGTAACTGCTGCGGGTGGAACTGAACAGAATGTTCTTGCCGTCGCGGGTCCAGCCGATGACGAAGTCTGGTGCGGGATGATAGGTGAGACGCTTTGGCGTACCGCCGTTAGCGGGTATGACGTACACGTCGGCGTTGCCGTCATAGCTCCCGGTGAAAGCGATCTCGGTGCCATCGGGTGAGAACACGGGGCGCGATGCGACACCGTCTCCGGCGGTGAGGCGCTGGGCTACTCCGCCGTCGCGCGACACGCTCCACAGGTCTCCTGCAAATTCGAAGACGATCTGCGTGGTGCTCAGTGTGGGGTGATGCAGAAGCAGGGGCGGGTTTTCATCTGCAACACAGACACCGGTGAGCATCAGAATGAACAAAGCAACTTTCAATCGAAACATGCGCATTCACCTCGTGGATGAGCTGGGGTTTTCGAACACAATGCTTGCAGAAGCGGGCTAGTTGTGCATTACGGAGGCCGCGCCGGGCCCGAGCAGCGCACGGCCGGGGAAGACGTCTGGCACAATTTTGCCATCGTCAACGACAACGGTTCCTCCGACCACTAAATAGTGCACGCCAACGCTGGGCAGCATCGGATCTTTGAAGGTGGCGTGGTCGGCGATGGTTGCCGGGTCAAAGACCACGATGTCGGCGTCTGCGCCTTCCTGCAGTCTGCCCATGTGGCGCGCGGCGGGCGTGGAGCGCTCCAGCATTTCGGCGGGCATGAGGGTCATTTTGCGCAGCGCGTCCATGAGAGAAATCGTGCCTTTTTCGCGGACGTACTGGGCCAGTACACGCGAGTAGGTTCCGGCGTTGCGGGGATGGCCTTCGAGACCGTCGCTGGCAATCATGATGAGCGGGTTGGGAATGATCTTGTCGATCAGCTCCTGGGTGTTGGTAAAGGTGACTACGAAATGCGTGGTGGTGGAGTTGTGCAGTTCGTCGAAGCGCTCCTTGGTGAGGCGCTCGCCGGTCTCGGGGAGCATGATGCTGTCATAGCTGATGCCGAGCTTCTGCTGCCAGCCGGGATTGAAGAGCGCGGAGTTGATGGCGGTCATACCGGCGATGTAGGGATAGGCCTCGGTCGTGACGTCAAGGCCGCGGGCGCGAGCGCCTTCAATCATTGAAAGACATTCGAGCGCATCGAAGCCGCAGGAGCTGTTGATGTGGACGATGTGCAGCGAAGCGCCGGAGATGGCGGCGGCGCCGATGACTTCGCTGACCGATTCGATGGAGGAGCCGGGCTCGCCGCGGCCGGCGCTGCGCACATGGGTATAGACGGGCAGACCGCGCGAGGCGGCGAGGCGGAAGACGTCAATGACTTCAGAGCGGGTTGCGCCGGGGACGTATTGAATGCCCATGCCGACGGCGAGTCCGCCGGCGTCGAGCTCCGAGTAAAGGCGCTGCTTCATCTTTGCGAGCTGTTCAGGAGCGGCGGGCAGGTTGGTTGCATCGCCGCTTTTGGGCAGGATGTCAATCCCGGACAGCGGTGTGCCGAAGGCGAGGGCCCGCGCGGCAACGTGGCTGGCGGCGCTGCCGTAATTGATGAGCGAAGTGCCTTGCTTGGCCTTGAGAAATGCAGCGACGTCGGGCGCGCCGATCTCGAGCTCGAGTGCTGTGGTGACGCCGTCGAGCGCTTTGACGCGCTGGCTGGCAAGGTCCTGGCCATGCTGGTGCAGATCAATGAATCCGGGAGCGACAACGAGGCCGGCGGCATTGACGACGCGGCGGCCTGTGAGCGGATCCGCGCTGATGCGGACGATTTTTCCGTCGCGGATGCCGAGGTTGCGCACGGCGTCGAGGCCGGTCTCGGGATCCATGACACGCCCGCCCTGGAAGACCAGGTCGTACTGCTGTGCGGAGACAAGAGTGGCTGATAGAACAAGGAGGGAGAGAGTGCAGATCAGTTTGTGCATGGAAGCTCCGGATAGAGGCGAGTGTATATCAGGGGGAGGATGTTCCCGCACAAGAATTCCCTCGCGAGGATGGTTCCCGCGTAGATATACTTTTCAGACCCTGCGCACATAGAAGAGGAGCGTTCTTGAAGCCAATCAAGACTTTCAAAGTATTTGGCGAGCCTATTGAGATCCTTGTCTCCGGAGAGATGACCGGCGGTCTTTCCACCACATTGATTCAGACGTCGCCTCCGGGCGGTGGTCCGCCGCCGCACTCGCACGCGAACGAGGACGAGACCTTCTATGTGCTTGAAGGCAACTATGAGCTCTTGCAGGATGGACAATGGGTGAAGGCGGCTGCAGGCGAGTGCGTTCAAACGTCGCGCGGCTCATTTCACACCTTTCGCAACGCAGGCACGACGACCGGCCGGATGCTCGTATTTGTTGCGCCGGCCGGCCTGGACAAATACCTCGAAGAGCTTTCAGCATTCAAGGCGCCAGACGATATGGCGGCGATTCTGGCGCTGTCGGCACGGTACGGTATCGCCCTCTCTTAGGATCAGGCTCTTGTGATTGACAGCAAAACGCCCCGGCGATGGCCGAGGCGTTTTTGTTCTCCTGAAGTGGTGCGAAGTTTCTTATGCCATCACCGGAACCGGCTCCTGTGCGAGGACCGGTGTGCTGATGGATGCGGCAGCCGGAGCTGCTGCGGCCGGCGCTGCCTGCTGGTGAGCGCTACGGGTGAGGCGGTGGACGAAGTGATACGGCGGCCAGGGGCCTGAGATCTGCATCTGGCACTCGCGCATCATGGCGCTGGTGGTGGCGAACTTGTTCTGGTAGCGCTCCACCGACTTGCGATCGATGAGGTGGGCGATGTCCAGGACCATTTTGCCGCTTTCCGTGAGCCGGCAGCTGACCTCTTCATCGAGGGGCATAAACAGGCGGTGCATCTGGAAGCTGACGGCACGGGCGCGGGTCTGGCGCTCGCGGGTCCGAGTCGCATTCTCTCGCAGGTTGCTCAGATACTCGCGGCCAACGGTCTCTGTAGGTGCCTGCTTGTCGAATTCCTTGGTGCAGCAGTCGTCGACAAAGATCTTGAGGTGCATTTCGGTCTTGCCGCGAAGCTTGTCAATGTTGCCCAGGAACTGCCGCTGGTTGGAGCGGATGGACTTGCGCAGGCTTTCGTCGTCGTTGAAGACGGTGCCGAAACGGAAGGGCAGCACGGTTGAGTGCTGGAAACAGTCGGCGATAACCCGTGCGTGATCCACGCCGGATTTCTGGTTGAGGGTTTCCGCGGGGTTATGTTCGCTGACGATGACCGCGAGGTCACTGGCGGGATAGAGGAAAACCTGGTTCCCACTTACTCCGAGAACAGATTCCATCGGAACGGGTTTACGATGCCGTGCTATTTCTGGAAAAGCTTGTTTTTCACCGATGCAGTAGGCATACCATGCCATGACGATATACTCCGTCTGCGTGCGCCGGTAAGCGCCGCTGGTTGGTGGAGCTCATTGAACGAGGGAACAACTGCATTGTTTGCGCAGGGGCTGGCCATATTTCGTATTAGTGTTGACTGAACCACTCCGAATACTAGCCCTACGAAAAGACGACTGGCAATATCCCACATCACGAACATTGGTGAGGGGAGCCAAAAGGCGCAAGTTTGTATTGATATAAGGAATAAAGCAGTTGACAGCATGAAAACTAATGCCAAAAGGGGCAAAACGGCCGTTTTGGGATTTCTCGTGAGACGGGGGCTGGTCAGGCTATCGTGGTGATTTCAGTCAGCAACCGGGGTTTCCGAGCCCGCAAGGGGGCAGGGTAGAGCGCAGGATCAGGGCACCGGGTTTGGGTGCACGTGCGGGCGGAGGTTCCGGGTGGCGCGAGTCAGTGAAGGAAGCGTCTTAGCTGAAAGAAGAGGATGACGTTCAACAGCACCGAGAGGCCCAGCAGGGCGATGCCTACGTAGGCAAAGATGTTTACCTTGGTGCCGACGGATTTGAGGTCCTGCAGCAATTCCTGCTGCTCGAGCGTGTTGCGGTCAGTAGCTTCCCTTACATGCTGGAGCTGGTCTTCAACCTTCTTGAGCGAGGCGTTTTGCTCGCCAAACTGGTCGCGCAGCTCGCGATGCTGTACCTGGAGCCTGGCCAGGCCGCTTTCAAGGGGGGCAAGGTTGACCGGCTGGGGAGGCGGGGCGGCTTGCGGGCGCGGTGCCATGAGGTTGGAGACGGCGGTGCCGACGTTTCCATCGAGCAGCGGCAATACACGCTGTACCAGGGGCATGGCTGCGCGGAAGACGTTGACTGCGCGCTGAAAGGTGGAGGTGTGCGGGGCTGGCTGCGCAGCCGATAGAGCCGTGGACGGAGCGCGCGCCGGGGGAGCGGGTGCGACCGGGGCTGGACGCGGCGGTGGTGTCAGGTGCTCCCATTCGGGCTCAGCGGTTTTTTGCCCGAGGATGCCGACGCCCAGCGGTGGCATGGAGCCTTTGGGGAGCAATGAAGCTGCGGGCAGTTTCGAGCCAGGAACGAATGGCGGATTCGATGCGAATGCGGGTGGGGCTGGTGCTTCCGATTCGGTGGCCGGGGCAGGAGGTTCGAAGTCTGCTGCTCCGGGTGCCTCGCGCGCTTGCCGGGCCCGCCGTTCTTCGGGGCTGGGCGCCTGGAGGTCCGGATCATTCAAATCGAAGCCCTTGAAGTCGTTCATCGGAGTTCATCTACCCTCTCTATAAGGTAACAGCGCGTTGCGGGTGAGGTTTGTGTGGATCGCGTGGATCGAAAGATGCTGGGTGAGCGGTTCGGGTATCCTCAAGAGTCGACTGTTCTGATTGGGAGAAGCTTGTGAATCCTGTACTTGCCCGCGCGCTGCGCAGCCTGCAGCGCAACATTCTGGCCGGCATAATCACGATCGGTCCGCTGTTTGTAACCTATCTGATCTTCAGCTTCCTGTTCGGCGAACTTGCCAAGGCGGGGCTGCCGGTGGTCCGGCTCTTTGCAACTATTTTTCCGGGCGACTGGTTGAGCGATCCGTGGATTCAGTGGCTGATGGCCATTGTGCTGACGCTGGGCGTGCTCTACGTGGTTGGACGGCTGACGTCGCTGGTGGTGGGGCGGCAGGCATTCAGCCTGTTCGAGTCGCTGCTGGAGCGGCTGCCGTTTGTGGCCAAAGTGTACAGCTCGGTGCGGCAGCTGATTGACACCATGATGGCCAAGAAGGAGACCAGCCAGCGGGTGGTGCTGGTGGACTTTCCGATTGAAGGACAGAAGAGCATTGGGTTCCTGACGCGGACCATGACCGACGAGACAACCGGGGCGCTGTTGGCCGCGGTTCTGTTGCCGAACGCGATTAATCCGACATCGGCGTTTCTGCAGATATTACCGATCGAGCGGGTAACGGAGACGGGCCTGAATATGGAACAGGCGATGAGCATGCTGATGACCGGTGGGGCGGTGGGACCGGATACGATTCTGTTTAGCAAGCAGGTGCGGACGGAAGAGGGGCTTGCTACGCCGGCTTCAAATTCGCAGCGCGTCTGAGTTCCTTTTCAACGAATGGACCTTTGCCGGATCTGTCTCTCAAGCTGGTTGATCTCCAGAGAGCTCCTCGCCTGCGTGCTCGCTTTCCACGGTGATCTTGCGCAGGCTTACGTGTTCGAAGCGCGCCCAGATCAGGCCAACGGGGATGATGCTGAGGAAGGTGACCAGCAATAGCGTGGCGGCAGAGGCCGTGGCTGCTTCAGGCGACGCGCCCAGAACTCCGGCGAGGGCCAGGGCGACAATACCAATCTGTGAGAACCAGCCGATTATGGGAAGCTGCACAACGCTGGCGCCGCCGCTGGCAATCATCAGCAACACGCATTTGGGCGCGGTAATGTTGGCGAGTTCAGGGCTGGCCACAAATGCCTTGCAGACGATGTAGTAGGCGAATGTAATCATCAACCACATGCCTATGGAGAGCGAGGCAGTGATGGCGAACTCGCCGAAAGAGCGCATGGTGTCAAGGCCGGAGCGGAAGGTGCGGATCTTGTTGCCGATAGCGAGCCCCAGGTTTTTCGACACAGGGGCCAATACGTGCTCGAAGAAACTGGCGACGGCTCCGCCAGACCAGCGCACGAGGACGAGAAACAGTGCGCCGCAGACGGTGAGGGCGAGTCCACCATAGCGCGCGATGAAGATGGCCAGGCCGCGATGAGTAACCGCGAGATGCGCGAGCGGACCGGAGTGCGCCGTGGCCTTGATGATTTCGTCGGTCGAAACGCCGATCATGGCGACGGAAAAAATCAGCGCCATGGAGCCGGCGTCAAAGAGCCGCTCCACGATGTAGACGGCGATCTGCGAACTGAGCGGCAGGCTGGTGCGGCGGGCCACGAGGTAGGGGCGAACCAGGTCGGCCACGCGGCCGATGAGCGCGACGGCGGTAAAGCCGATGACCTGGGTGCCGACTAAAGAAAGCGCAGGCACTTTCTTGTTGTGCTTGAGAAGCTGCGCCCAGCGTATGGCGCGGAACACGTAGCCGAGATAGATGGCGCCAACGCCCAGGCCGATTTTGCGCCAGTCAGCGCGCGCAAGCTGGGAGCGGAATACGCCGAAGTCGAAGTGAATCCTGCCGCGCCCCCAATAAAGCAGCGCGGCGAGCGCAAGCAGCACCACCAAAGCCAGGATCAGTTGTTTCTTCTTCAAGCGTTCTCCGTTCCGCGGGTATGGGACCAGTTTATATGGTCTCGCTCGTGGAACCAATCAGGGTGATGTGCAGCTACTAGCGCAGGCGACGCAGAGCGGAGATCATCGCGTCGATGTCTTCGTAGTTGTTGTAGAGCGCGAGCGAGGGGCGCACCGTTGTCTCCTGCCCGAAGCGGCGCAGTGTGGGCTGCGCGCAGTGGTGGCCGGAGCGAACGGCGATGCCTTCCTTGTTGAGGACCGCGCCTACTTCCTCGGTGCGATAGCCATCGAGGATGAAAGACAGAACGCCGGCTTTTTCCTTTGCGGTGCCGATGATGTGCAGGCCGGGAATCTTGTTGAGCTCCCTGGTGGCGTAGATAAGCAACTCGTGCTCCCAGCGCGCAATGTTTTCCATTCCGATCTGCTCGACGTAGGCGATGGCGGCGCCGAGGCCGACCGCATCGGCAATGTTGCCGGTGCCCGCTTCGAAGCGGAACGGCGGCGCCTGGTAGATGGTTTTCTCGAAGGTGACGTCGACGATCATATTGCCGCCGCCCTGCCACGGCGGCATGTCGGCAAGAACATCTTCCTTGCCGTAGAGGACGCCGATGCCGGTGGGCGCGAAGACCTTGTGGCCGGAGAAGACGAAGAAGTCGCAATCCTGCTCCTGCACATCGATGGGCATGTGCGAGACGGCTTGCGCTCCATCGACAAGGACTTTCGCGCCGTAGCGATGCGCCATCTGGACCATCGCGTTGACGGGCGTGATGGTGCCGAGCGCGTTGGAGACTTGCGTAAACGAGACAAGCCTGGTGCGCTCGTTGAGGAGTTTCTCGTACTCGTCGAGCAGAATCTGTCCATCGTTGTCGACGGGAATCACGCGCAGGCGCGCGCCTTTTTCTTTGGCCAGCATCTGCCAGGGAACGATGTTGGCGTGATGCTCGATCCAACTGATGACGATTTCGTCGTCCTTGCCGATGAAGCGGCGGCCCCAGCTCTGGGCGACGAGATTGATGGCCTCGGTTGCACCGCGCACGAAGACGATTTCCTTGGAGGTGGGCGCTTTAAGGAAGTGGGCGACCTTGCTGCGCGCGTCTTCATATGCATCCGTGGCGCGCGCGGCCAGTTCGTGGGCGGCGCGATGGATGTTGGAGTTTTCGTGTTCGTAGAACCAGCTCACGCGGTCAATGACGGCCTGCGGCTTCTGCGTGGTGGCCGCGTTGTCAAGCCAGATGAGTGGATGGCCGTTGACCTTCTCATTGAGGATGGGGAAGTCGCGGCGAATCGAGGTCACGTCGAAGAGGCCGCGTTTCAAGCCCAGGTCCTGGCCGAGCGCGGTAGTCAGCGATGGTTCATGATGCGCGGCCTGCTGCGGAGCTGCGGACTCAATGGGCTGAGAGAGTGCTCCGGCATTCTCAAGGAAGTAGAACGAAGATGCTGTGCTCAGAGCGGCTTTGGCCTGCTCGTCGTTGGCGAGCGCGGGCAGAGGCGGAATGGTGGGCAGCGCAACATCGTAGTTGGGAAAGGGCAGCGCGAACTCCGGCAGCGGCAAGCTGAAGGGCGACTGGGGGAATTCAGATGCGGGCTGGCCGGAAGTTGGGAGGCCGACGCTGGAAGCGCCGGGGACGGCGATGCCTTGGGTTGCTGTCGAGTAGCCGGCGGGAACGGGCGCGCTGTAAGGCGAGAGCGTGGGGCTCAGGCCGAGAGATGAAGCTTGTGTGGGAAGGCCGGTCGGAATGCCGTAGGCGCCCGGAGACGCGAGGCGCGCCGCGTCGGCTTCACTGGGCAGCTTGTCTACTGATGGGATGGACGGCATGGATGGCGCGGGAATTCCGATTTCGGGCAATGTCGCAGGGAAGCTCGGAACCGACGTGGACATGGGAACCGCAGCGGGGATGGGTCCGGCAACGGACGGCGCAGAAACTCCAGGTTGCGCGAAGGAAGACACAGGCGCAGCTGGTGCAATCCAGGTCTCAGAGGCGAGACCTGGGGTACCCGAATTGGATTGGAGCGACGAGCCGGGCAAACCGGATCCCGGAAGCGCGCGGAAGAGCTCGTTCGCCAACTGGGTGAGCGTAGCCACGTCGGGTAGCGCAGCGGCCACAGCCTTTTGGGCTGCGCCTACTGCCGCTTCGTCCAACTCGAGCCTGGGATCACTTGTACTCATGGTAGTGGCCGACCTCAACGTTCTCGAGCACGCCCAAAGCATCTTCAGTCAGCACGGCGGCCGAGCAGTAGAGCGAGACGAGGTAAGACGCGATGGAGCTGCGGTCGATTCCCATGAAGCGGACGGAGAGCCCTGGGGTCTGCTCGCCGGGCAGGCCAGGCTGGAAGAGGCCGACCACGCCCTGGCGCTTTTCGCCGGTGCGGAGAAGAAGTATGTTGGTCTTGCCAGTCTCATCCACGGTGAGCTTGTCAGAAGGCACGAGCGGAATGCCGCGCCAGGTGAGGAACGACGAGCCGAAGAGCGTGGTGGTGGGAGGCGGAACGCCGCGGCGGGTGCACTCGCGACCAAAGGCGGCGATGGCGCGCGGATGAGCCAGGAAGAACGCGGGCTCCTTCCAGATTTTGGCCAGCAGCTCGTCCAGATCGTCGGGCGTGGGAGCGGCTTTGCGCGGCTTGACGCGGAACTCCGGTGCAGCGTTGTGGAGCAGACCGTAGTCGGCGTTGTTGATCAGTTCGAACTCCTGGCGCTCCTTCACCTTTTCGACGGTGAGGCGAAGCTGCTCGCGGATCTGGTCGTGGGGATGGCTGTAGAGATCAGAGACGCGGGTGTGCACGTCGACGATGGTGGAGATGGCGCTGAGCGTGTACTCGCGCGGCTTTTCGACGTAGTCGACGAAGGTGTTAGGGATCTTGCGCTCGTCGCGCGAACCGCATACGACCTCGGTGACCTGCTCCTTCTTGACCGTGTTGACGCGGTAGGTGCCGGATTCGACAGGAACCCAGGACAGCAGCTGGACCAGCCAGCGCGGCGTGATGGCCGTGAGTTGAGGGGCGGTTTTTGTAGTATTCGCTAGCTGGCGCGCAGCTACATCACTGACGGAACGGCGGGTAGTTTCACTGGTGGGCAAGGGGCTGCTCCTTAAAGTGCGTTCTGGAGAATTCTAATGGGAATCGCGGCGATTCGTCAGGCTTAGTTCTGGAATTCAGAGTGTGCTTTTAACGGCCCGTTCCGGATTGTGGGGCGGATTCAGAGGCGACGGTCTGATGGGCCTGGGCTTGGAGGGACGGGGTTTGGCGGGCCAGCACGCGACGGTTGAACTCGTGAATCACGCGCGCAACGTAGGCCTGGGTTTCGCGGTAGGGGGGGATGCCGTGGTATTTGTCTACTGCGGCGGGGCCGGCGTTGTAGGCGGCCAGCGCGAGGGCGAGCTGATCGTGATAGCGGGTGAGCAGCCCGTCGAGATAGGCGGTGCCGCCGCGGACATTCTGATGGGGTTCAAAGCTGTCCTGAACGCCGAGCGCCGCTGCGGTTCCGGGCATCAACTGCATCAGGCCGCGTGCGCCGGTGCGGCTGACGGCGCGGGTGTTGCCTCCGCTCTCAGCCTTGACCAGGCTGGCCAGCAGGTCAACGTCGAGGTTGTGCTCATTGCCGGCGGTGACCAGCATCTGGTGCAGGTCGGCGGGGCTGAGGCTTGAATCCGAATGAGTGGGCTGGCTGGAAGTCGCTGAACTGGAGAGGCTTGCTGCTTCCGACGGAGCTTTTGGGCTCTCGTCTTGCGGGATTGCGTCTGGAGATTGCGTCTGCGGCGGCGGATCGGGGACCTGCTGGACTGCGGCGATGTCGGTTGGCGCGAACTCGATGTAGTTGTCCTTGCCTGCGGTGAGGTAGAGGCGGACGCGGCCATCAACCTCAGCGTGATGATGGCACTGCAATTCAAAGCCGTTGCGCAGGGTGATGCTCTCGGCGGCGCGGGTGGGCGGGGCGAGACTTGCCAAAGCCGCCAGAGCCGTTCCGGTGATGAAGATTTTGCTGCGCATTCCGAGTTGCACTTCCCAATCCTAAACTTTCCGGCGGCAATTCGCTCAGACTTTTGCCGCGGCAACTTTGGCGACTGCTCTTTCTAGAATGACGGCGACGCCCTCCTGATCGTTCGGAGGCGCCTGCTTCCAGCCGCGCATTTTGGCCATTGTGCGGAGTTCCTGGGCCGCATTTCCCATGACTACGCCTTGCCCAGCCCATTCCAGCATATCCACGTCGTTCCAGTTGTCGCCGATGGCCATGGTGGCCTTGCGGTCGATGCCGAGGCGGTTGGCGAGGCGCTCGAGAGCCCAGCCTTTGGAGACGCCGGCGGGAAGCAGGTCGAGGATGGACAGGTCGCGGGCCACGTACTCGGTGCGGACGCACTCACAGAATGCGCTCCATTGGCTGGATTTAAGAGCGGTTTCAGCGAGTTTCATCTTGATCAGGCTGCCAGTTACCATGCCCTGAATGGGGTCCTGGCTTGGATCCGGGCCGTCGGGCAGGGCGTTTTCAAGCGGCTTCACCACTTCGATGGCGTTGCGGTTGGCCTCGACCCAGACGGAGATGCGGCCATGGGTCAGTTCCAGGTCTTCGAGGACCAGCTCGCCGCGGCCGGGGCGGTCGAAGGTGAATACCACGGCGCCAAACTCGCGGAGCAGACCGCAGAGGCCTCGGGCTACGCGCGCTTCAAGATGGCAGCGGTCAATGGATTCTCCGCCGAGGGTGCGGGTTACCGCGCCGTTGGAGGTGATAAGCGGTGTATCGGGGCGCAGCCCGACGCCTTCGAGCAGCGGGACGGTGTAATTGGTGCGGCGGCCGGTGGCGATGGCGACGGTGATTCCGGCCTGTTGCGCGGCCCGGAGCGCCTGTGCGGTGCGCGGGCCGAGGGCCTGGGCAAAGGTAGGCAGCAGCGTGCCGTCCATGTCGATGGCCACCAGGCGAACGGGGGGGTGCATGGGGTTAGTTTACCGTCTAGCCGGGAATATCAACCGCGCGCAGGGCTTGTGGAGCGTCACGTATGTGCCGTTCAATCTGTCCCGTATGTCCCGCGGTCTGTACCCACCTACTACCCTCCCCCATACTTTTGAGGCAAGTTCCCTGTTTTCATTGGGATAAGATGGGGTATCCGCCCGATCTCATTGAATTCAGGCGGGTTAAAGTCAAAGTACTTGGAATCAGTCAGTTGAGGTGAGGAAGTGAACAGGTGAAGAAGTGAATGAGTGAATGAGTGAAGAAGTGAATGAGTGAAGAAGTGAAGAAGTGAACAAGTGAATGAATGAAGAAGTGGACAAGTGGGCGACTCGCCTGGGCTCGCAATGGGGGCCGGCTCTGCTCTCTCTGCCTGCTATGAAACGATTATGCGCTCAAAGCGATTAATTATATGCAAATGCCGGAGGCTATTTTTTAATTAGGATTTGGGCGTCCCAGTAGGACCAGGGGTTCGCGAAGGCGCCGGAGCGTGCGGAGGGGATGGCTTCTTCCAGTAGTCTTTCAGATATGGAACGGATATGCAGCAACTGCCACGCAGAGGTGAAGCTGGATGCCGAGGCGGACTGGTGCCCGGCTTGCGGCGGTGCGCTGATCGACCGGCTGCCTGCGCTTGACACAGCGAGCGGACCGGCGGCGGAGGTGGATCATCGCGGGATTGTGTTGCCGCGGAGGCATGCGCTGGGCGGGATTATTACGCCGCAGTAGCCTGGCCTGAGTAGAATTACGGGCGTGCGCGCGGGGCCTTGCGGCGGCGCGCGCAAAGGAGGCATAGCCATGCGAGTGGACATCTACCTGAATTACGGCGGGAACTGCCGGGAGGCCTTTGAGTTTTATGCCGAGCACCTGGGCGCGAAGATTACCAGCATGATGAATCACGGGCAGGCTCCCGGTGGCGGGATGGGCGGACCGGAGTGGAGCGAGAAGATCATGCATGCGCGCATCTTGATCGGCGGGGCCGTGGTGATGGGGGCGGATGTTCCGACGCCGCCGTTTGAACCGATGCGGAGCGCATATCTTTCGCTGAGCGTGGACAGCATTGCCGAGGCGGAACGGGTTTATGCACTGCTGAGCGAGGGCGGGCAGATCTTCATGCCGATGGCTGAGACGTTCTTTGCGTTTCGGTTTGCGATGCTGCGGGACAAGTTCGGCACGTCGTGGATGCTGGTGCACGAGAAGCCGATGCCGGCGAGTGCCTGAATAGGAAGAGACAAGGCGGATTCACCGGCTTGCCTTCCGTCGCGATTGCCGAGCACTGTCTGAATTGAGTCGATCTGAGGTACTGTGCGCGATCTGATCTGGGCTGGGCGGGACGATGTAGCCGATGACAGTCTTTCGGCTTCGCAGTTCGACTCTTTCTCCAGCCTTAATCCAAGGGAGCCAAAGCTTTGTGAAGCGAAGCTGACTCAGGGTGATGGAGTGCATGCTTCCAGCATGACTCAAAGCTCCATTCTGTGGTGATCTGATTGCCTGTCAATGTTTGCACATGGCCCGAATCGGGATTGGCTGACTCTTGCGGCGCAAAAACATCCCTCAGTGGCTGAAGCCGTGCCCTTTCAAAGATTCAGATTGGAAATTTCTCTTGGGCGCTCAATCGCTCACTCGTACCGCAGCGCCTCGGCGGGGAGGACTCTGGCAGCGGCGGATGAGGGGTAGAGCGTGGCCAGGAGCGAGATGCCGATTGAGACTGCCGACACGATTACGCCGTCCAGCGGGCGCGGGGCGAAGGGCAACGTGTCAATGGAATACACTTCGGCCGACAGATGGATGAAGTGGTAGTGGCCGCCGGCCCATGCGGCGAGGTAGCCGAGCACTAATCCCAGGGCGGTTCCGATGAGGCTGATGAGAAAGCCCTGCATGAGGAAGATGCGGCGGACCTGGCCGGGCTGGACGCCGTAGCTCATCATCACGGCGATGTCGCGCGTCTTCTCCATCACCATCATGGTGAGGGCGATGAGGATGTTGAGCGCGGCCACAATCACGATGAGCGCGATCACGATGAAGGTGACGATCCGCTCTTCTTCGAGGGCGCGGAAGAGTTCACGATTCTGCTCTTTCCAGTTGGTAGTCATGAAACCGGGCCCGGCGGCCTGTTCGATCTGGCGGCCAATCTCCGGCGCGCGGTCGAGATCGTCGACCTTGAAGCTGATGACCGACAAAAGATCGGGCTCGTCGAAGAGGGTTTGCGCGTCGGCCAGGCGAAGGAAGCCCATCTGCGCGTCGTACTGGTAGAAGCCGGTGTGGAAGACGCCGGCGAGGCGAAAGCGCACGACTTTGGGGAAGATGCCGACGGGGGTCATTTCTCCTTGCGGACTGATGACGGTGACCGAGTCGCCGACCGATGCGCCGATGGTCTCCGCGAGATCTTTGCCGAGCACGATGGGCGGCAATTCGCCGTTGGAGGAGGCGGTGGCGGGTTGTGGTTCGAGGGCCTGGATTGATCCGGGTGTGGATGTGGAGAGCAGGTCGCTGACGGTCTTTTCGTCGCCGGGAAGAACGCCTTCGACCATGGCGCCGCCGTCGCGTGCACCGCGGGCGACAAGCACCTGTTCATAGAGGCCGGGGGCGGCGGCGGTGACGTGAGGCAGAGCGCGGAGGCGATTCATGAGCGGCCGCCAGTCGCGGATGCCGTCGCCTTTGATGCGCATCAACTGGACGTGTGCGCTGTTGCCGAGGAGGCGGTCTTGCAGGTCGCGGCGCATGCCGTTGGTGATGGCCAATGCGATGATGAGTGCGGCTACGCCCGCGGCCACGCCGGCGACGGAGATGGCGGTGACCACGCCGACCACGGCCTGGCGTCGTTTGGCCTTGAGATATCGCGCCGCGAGGAAGAGCTCAAATCGCATTGTGCTAGGAGGGCTCCTTCCAGGTTGGTGATTGTATCTCAGGTGAGTCCCAGGCAAGAGTGGGTGGTATGTGTGCGCACCGGAACAGATTCCGGCGAGAAACGGGGCATGGGGCTAAAGCCCCATTTCTCTCATTCAGGGCGGCTTGCGGCACGACTGAAGTCATGCCCTGATACAAAGCGCATCTTCGGCGGAGGGTTTCACCAAGCTGTGAATTCGTGCCCTTTCGCACATCTGCGTCGGAATTGGAGTTTTTCAGCAAGCCGCGGACACGACTGAAGCCGTGCTCTATTGTCGCCGCTGAATTTCCGTTGAGCATGGTCCCTACTTTGCCGGGGTCGTGAAGACGGTTTTGGCTACGCCTACGTTATCGTGACGGTCGTAGACACGTACTGTGATCAGGTGCTCGGTGACCTTGCTGTCTTGAACGGATGCAGGCAGGCGAATGGCGTAATGTTCTATCTTTGAATCGGACAAGGCGCCTATCGGCTCGATGAACTGCCAGGGGCCTGCGTCAAGCGAATACTCCGCATGGGCGATGGGCGAGACAGCGTCTTCGGCCTCGAAGGTGACGAGAACGGTTGGCTCACAGGGATGGCTTTTTTCGCAGAGGCCTTCGCGGACCGCAGTGAGGGCGTGGACGACGGGCGGGGTGGTGTCGACTTCAAAACGCTCGCTCTCTTTGCCGCCGGTGAGCACGTCGCTCGGCGTGTGCGAGGGGGCGTCAGATGCGACCACTTTTACCTGGTAGCCGCCGTCGGGAATCAGCGTGGCGTCGAAGGTGTAGACCTTGTCGGTGATGCCGTCTTTGAGCAGGCGCCAGACTTTTTCGCCGTCGCCGCGCAGGTAGAGGGAATAGACCAGGTCGTCGCCATCGTCGTCGTGCGCCGCCCAGCGGACGGTGATGGCTGTGCGGTCTTTGGTGGCGGTGATGGGCGAGTTGCTGCTGCCGTCGAAGGTTGAGCCGCTGCTTTGACCGGAGGACGCGAATGCGATCTGAACCGATTGCTGCTGACCGGTTTGAGGGCTCTGGGGAGTCACGCGCGCGCCGGGCACCACGACGAGGTCATCCACTACCGGTGCGGAGTTGACGGGGAGATAATTCACGCCGACGCTGCCGACGGATGCGCCGGCGCTGAGCACGGCCTTCCACTGCAGGAAGCGGCCGGCGGGCGATGCGACCTCGCTGTCCTTCAACGGCAGCCAATCAGACCAGCCGCGCACGGGTTGCTCCACATTGCCGGTGCGGGTGAAGAGCTCATAGCCGGTCGAACCTGGTTCAACTTCAATGCGTCCAAAGCGGGCCAGCGCGCCGGCGTCAAGCACATCGCTGGCGTACTCATGTTTTTCTGTCGCTGCGCCGAAGCGGAACAGCTTGCCGGTGTTGCCGGTGCCGATGAACAGGCCGTTCTCGGTTGCGGCAAAGCTCAGGCCTTGCTGCGCGTCGAGATGCGCGACGTCGGAGTAGCTTCCGTCGTCGGCGATCCTGAAGACGCGGCCACGATTGCCGGTGAGCGCGAGAAGTCCGTCGTGGCGCGCGGCGAGTGCGTAGACGATTTCATCTTTGCCGGACCACAGGCGGCGCGGAGCCTGCGGCGCGGCCTCCGGGTCGGCGGCGATGGCGTAAATTTCGGTTCCATCGGGAAGCGCGGTGCTGGTGTTGGCGGCCTGCAGGGACTGCGGCTGGACTACGGTGATGCTTACCGTGCCCACTCCCTGGACGGGCAAGGGCGGCAATGGGTTGTGACTCTTGTCGCCGACGTTGGCAGCGTAGATGGTGCCGTTGGCGCCGACTGCGATGGCCGTGATCTCGCGGCGCGGCGCTTCAAAAAGCACGTAGCCCTTGCCCTCGGGACTGATGCGGTAGACGAGGCCCGATCCGTCGGAGCCGGCGATGAGATTGCCCTTCGCATCCCATGCCAGGCAGCGGATGTGCTCTTCATCGCTCTTGAAGAAGAGCTCAGGAGCGGCGCCGGGCCTGGTTACGTCGACGCGATAGACCGCACCTGGGCCGCCGGCGGCGATGTAGAGCCGGCCCTGCGCGTCAAAGGTCATGTCCCAGATGTAGGGGGCAGGCGGGTCGGGTTTGTCGCCGGCGTCCGCTTTCTTTCCGTTCGCGGCTTTGTCGTGGGATTCGACTTTGGTGATTTCAAAGACTGCGGCGGCGTTGGAGTCGTCCTGTCTGGTGGTCGCGTTGGGGTTGAGGCGGTAGACTTTTCCGCTGGGCAGCGTGGCGGCGTAGAGCGCGCCGTCGGGGCCGATCTTGACGGATTGAACGCTGAGGTCTTTGGTTTCGAAGAGCGTGAAGGGCTTGCCGTCCGAGCCGATGCGAATCACCGAGCCGGGCGCGCCGGTGCCGAGATAGGCGGTGCCGGCCTTGTCTACCGCGACTGACCACACGAAAGTTGACGGGGTGGTGAGCAGGTCGGTGAGGCCGGAGGCCTGGCGCAGATGGCCGTCACTGCCGATGGCGACACCTTGCGGCGTGCCTTTCTCAAACTCCTCGATGCGCGATTGAGTCCAGAGATGCGTGCCCTGGGCGCGGGCGGAGGGGGGCGCGGTTGCGGCCAGCAAGGCAGTGAGCGCGACAAAAACCGATGCGGCAGGGAAGCAGTGAGGGGTTCGGATTGAGACAAACATGCTGCCGTTGAGTCTACTAAACTTGGGCCACTGCATGGAGCAGCCGCTCGCCACTGCATGGAGCAGACGCTCGCCATTGCATGGAGCAGCCGCTCGCCACTGCATGGAGCAGCCGCTCGCTCTTCGCTCGCACTGGCTTTGGTGGGTTTGCGGCAGGAAGAAGCCGCAAAGGGGGCACAGATTATGTGATTCTGTGGCAGTCGTGCTCTGAAGGGGACGCTGGGATGAGGCTGGCTTTTGGGTTGGGAATCATGGTCGCATCGATGGCTGGCGCGCAAGAGGCTGCGATGCCGGCTGCGCCGGCGCAGACGCAGGTGCGTTCGCAGACCACTGTGGTGCTGGTTCCGGCGCTGGTGCGTACCGCGAATGGCAAGGTGGTGTTCACGCTGAAGGCGGACGATTTCAAGCTGACCGACGATGGCGTTCCGCAGCAGCTTACGCTCGATGAGGACACGGGGAGCGAGCCGCTGGCGCTGGTGATCGCGGTGGAGACGGGCGGCGCGGGGGCGCGCAAGCTCGACAGCTATCAGAATCTCGATGCGGCCATGAGTGCCGTGGTGGGAGCTGTGCCGCACCAGGTTGCGGTGGTGGCTTTTGACAGCGCGCCGACGCTGGCGCGCGACTTCACGCCGGATATGGATGCAGCGGCCGGAACGCTTGCCAATCTGGACGCGGGGAATAAGGGCGCGGCGATCCTGGATGCGATCAGCTTTTCTGTCGATCTGCTGCGGAAACAGCCGTCCACGTACCGGCGCGCGATTCTGCTGATCTCAGAGACTATCGACCGCGACAGCCAGACCAAGATGGACGATGCGCTGCGCGCAATCAGCGACACCAATACGGCCATCTACAGCATGGCGTTTTCCAGCGGCAAGGCCGATGCTTCGCATTATGCGTATAGGGAGCTTCCGGTTCGGCAAACCGAAGGCGGCGGTTTCGAGATTGGGAGCAACGCGTACCCCGGGCCGCCGCACGGATGCATGGGGAAAGATCCCGATCCGGATGCGACGCAGAACAAGGCGGCGCAGGCGTTCGACTGCCTGGGGCTGCTTGCGCCTCCGCTGGCGCTGGCCAAGATGGCGGCGATTCGGGCTGCGGACAGCTTGCAGCGCAATGTGCCGGAGACTGTGGCTGAGCTGACCGGTACGTGCTCAGCTTTCATCCGGCGGCGCCGCATGCGGGGTTTCATGCGCTTGGGCTGAAGCTGAAGGATTATCCCGGGCTGCGGGTTGAGGCGCGGAGCAGCTATTGGGTGGATGAGCAGACGAAACCTTGAATGGCAGTGCAGTTTCCCATCGTAGCCGGTGAAATGTGGGAGCTGTCGATTGAGGAGTAGCTGACGAGTAGACGGTGATACAGCCAGATCGCGGCTGAACCTCTCAGTCGGAGTACAGTTCTGAACCTTGGGCGAGCTCAGAGAAATACTGACTTTCGTCGCTGGTCAGTTCGATCCAATCGTTCCTGTAGTCGGTAATCTTTATCTTCAGGGGATCGCGCCGCAAGAACTGATTTCTGAAGCGCCCAAAGACGAAGGAAGCAAGCAACAGAACGCAGACTACGAGCGATTCGGCGAAAGTGCGCGAAAAAACCCACGCAGATACTGAGTGGAAAATGCTCTGCTGAGCACGGATCAGGAGGAGCAAAATCCATTGGGGTAAATAGAACGTACTGCCGAGTGTGGCTCCTAGCCACAGGGCCAGAGAAGCCCATGACCGAATTCCTAATCTGATAAAGCAACGTCTGCACACAGGTGCCTTGACGACAGGGTTTGATTGCCACCACGCACGATATGGCAACATGAGCTGCGTCGTTCGCTGAGCCTCAGACTTTCCACATCGGACGCACGTTGGAGGGAAAGTAATTCCATTGCGCTCGAACCGATCCGTGAACACACTTTTCTCCAAGAGGGCAAACCCATACAAATCAGTAGCTGGAACGCAATCCAATTTTAATAGGTTCGGGTCGGATTGTCGCCAATCCGTCAGTTACTTTGAAGTAGATAATATTGCCGCCGGGGATGCACTTCAGAATTAGCACCGAATCTTGCGTGATTCTCTAGCGACCTCGAACTGAAGACCCCAGCCTCCCGTTCAGGCTTGAACAGGAACAACCTCTTGAGCCTCCACATAGAGCGCAGGCATCGGGGTTCAGAGATCAGCGAAGAAAAAAATCAGGATTCTGAAGATTCGCACTTGACATTGACAAATAATCCACTACCATTTGGTTGTGGATCAATTGGGTACAACATTTGCGGCTTTGTCTGATCCAACGCGGCGGGCAATGATCGAGCGGCTCTCGCGTGGGCCTGCGACTGTGCATGGGTTGACGGAACCGTTTGCACTGTCGCAGCAGATGATTTCAAAACATATTGCCTACCTGGTGCGGGCGCGAATTGTGATCAAGACCAAGCGTGGGCGGGAGAGCGTGTGCAGGCTCAGGCCGCAGACGATCAAGACAGTCAGCGACTGGGCGTTCAGTTATCGGCAGTTCTGGGAAGAGAGTTTCGACAAGCTGGATGTGGTGGTAAATCAAATGAAAAAAGAGGAGATCAGAGATGACAAGCAACACGGTTAACGAGACAGAGCGGATGGTTGTGACAAGAGTTTTTGATGCTCCGCGCGAACTGGTTTGGAAGGCGTGGACGGAACCGAAGTATGTGATGCAGTGGTGGGGGCCGAAGGGCTTTACTGCGCCGGTTTGCAAGATGGATTTTCGCGTGGGCGGAAAATCACTCTGCTGCATGAAGGCGCCGGATGGGCAGGAGTTCTGGAATGCGGTTGAATACCACGAGATTGTTCCGCAGGAGAAGATCGTTTCCCTGATGTACTTTTCTGACCCGGAGGGAAACAAGGTTGACCCTGCGACATTTGGAATAGAACATGAGGCGATCGACGGTGCGTACGACGTGACCATTTTTGAGGATCTCGGGAACGGCCAGACGAAACTCACCTTCATTGGAAATGAACCGTTGGAGAGCGCGAAGAACAGCGGTCAAATGGAGGGCTGGAACCAGATACTCGATAAGATTGCCGAAGTTCTGCGCGAGATGCGTTGATCGCGACGCGGGCTTTTCTCTCGAGCAAATCCTGAGACGGTGTGTCCTTTGGGGCGTTGCGCAAGGTTGCCTCTCCCTGATGGTCGCGTCAACTTCAGTATTGTGGTTTCGGGTTACAGCATCTCAGGATTTGCTGTAGCGATTCGGTCTTATCGGCCGCCGCGGAATTGGATGATTCTGCGGCGGTCTCTCTTGGAGGGGCGGTGCTCGGGGATGGGTGCGAACTCCTGCATCGCCTTGCGTTCGGCGGCCAGCTTGAGGCGGGCTTCCTTGCTGGCTTCGGTTTCACGATAGAGAGTTTGCGCCACTGCGGCGGGGCCGCGCATTTCGCTGAGGACCAAAACTTCAATCTGAAATTCGCCGCCTTCGTTGCGAACCGTGAGCATGTCACCCATGCGCACTTCGCGGGCGGGCTTGGCCTGGATGCCGTTGGAATGGATGCGGCCGAGGTCGCAGGCCCTGGAGGCCAGAGCACGGGTCTTGAAGAAGCGCGCCGCCCAGAGCCACTTGTCGATGCGTACTGAACTCATCCCGATGATCGTAAACGACTGGACGTGGCACTTGCAGTGGGGCAGCCGCTCGCGGGAGGCTCGCAGGGGTTTATTGCTTACCCCGGTCCCCAAGTGCGCGGGACCGTGGGCACCACTGCGTGGAGCAGCCGCTCGCGGGAGGCTCGCAGGGGCTTATTGCTTTCCCCGGTCCCCAAGTGCGCGGGACCGTGGGCACCACTGCGTGGGGCAGCCGCTCGCGGGAGGCTCGCAGGAGCTTATTGCTTTCCCCGGTCCCCAGGTGCGAGGGACCGGGGGCACCACCGCGTGGGGCAGATGCTCGCGGGAGGCTCGCAGGGGCTTATTGCTTTCCCCGGTCCCCAAGTGCGAGGGACCGGGGGCACCCAGCTCCGATCAACTGGATTCAAGCAGAGGACTGGTTTCGGCGCGGGCTCAGGATTCGGCTTCGACTACCCAGACATAGAGGAATTCGGCGTCGCTTGAGGTGGCTACTTCCATGCCGCGGTGGTGGGTGGCGCGATTGAGCGCGGAGCGGATGTTCTCCTTGGAGTCAGGCAGGGCGGAGAGGGGAATCTTGAGCGCCGAGCCGGATTCAAGCTGCTCGATGTCGCTCAGGAGCTGGGTCACGATGCGCTTGTGCTTGCCGTCCCGTCCTTTGGGGACGTCGAGCTGCAGAATGGACTGGAACTTCATGGGCGGCGTTTCTGAATCCGGCTTGGCTGCCATGATTTGGTACCCCCACGCTTGCAGATCCTCAAAAGTGCAATCGTACGCTAAACGTACGCTTAAGTTGCCGTAAAGTAAAGTTGTTCATTTTCTGACCGCATCCAAACGTCTTTCAAAGTTGCCAGAATCCACAGCAGAGCCATTCCATGCATGGGGAGAATCGATGACTCCCTGATTTGGTCTGCAAGTGCGAGATTGAAAAGACTTAGCGCGCTACGAAAAGAGTCTCCCCGTAGCTGGAAGGGGCTGTTAGGTTGCGAATAGAGGGTAATTCCAGGCGGTGGGTCAGTCCGAGTTTCTCGAAGGCCTGAACCAGACATCGTTTCTCTCCAGTTTGAGAGGCGCCAGGAGTTGCAGCACGCTCACCCGCACAGGGAGAAAAGTTATGCCAGTATTCTGTATGCAAAAGAAAGATTCGAATGTTCCGCTTTGCAGTACGCACAATGTTTTGTTGAAACTGCAGCAGATTGCGATTGACTCGAACGCTCCTTCTTTGGGGCGGGTTACCTGCTACATGTGCCCAGTCAGCAATTTGGTGGTTCGGGAGACGCGGAGAGCAATTGCAGGCAGCATCTATTAACGCAGGACACGACGCGCAGGGAAGGATGAAGATGTATTTTCCTATTGTTCCGATCGAGCAGGTGCCGGTACCGGAGTTTCCCGTTGGAGCAAGTGCGGATCGTCCTGTTGTGCTGGTGGTGGAGGACGATGCGGCGGTAGCCGACGCGCTGATAGAGATCCTGAACAAGGGGGGCTACGCGGCGATTGGTGCTCACAATGGCGCTGACGCGGTGGAGACCGCGCTGCTGATGCCTCCGGACCTGGTGGTCGCGGATGCGAGTTTGCCGGATATGAGCGGGATCGATGTGGCAGCGGTGTTCAGGAGCAGGCTTCCTGAGATGAGGATTGTCTTATTGGACGGAGATGAAGCCGCGTCTGGCCTGGTGTTTGCGGTGGTGGAGAAGCCGGTGCGGCCGGCCGAACTGCTGGCGAAGGTTTCGGCGAGCCTGGAATCTCGAAGGGCTGATCCCGCGGTTACTGTTTCTTAAGAATCTGGCACGCCGGTCTGGGGGACTGCCAGATGAGGAAACAACGCGGTAAGTTGTCGAAGATGCGTTGGCGCGCCGGCTGCATGCCCGCCCACTCATCGAGCAAAAAAGTGCTCGATGAATGGGCACGGTTTCATCCTCCGGGGCAGCGAAGCAGGTGAGAGATTAGACAGTCGGTGCAGAAATCGCTTCAGGAGGCCGCTTCCGCCTTCCAAATATAGAGATAATCGGCGTCACTGGATGTGGCCACTTGAATTCCTCTTTGGTTTGTGGCGCGATTCAGGGCGGAGCGGATGTTCTCCTTGGTATCCGGCAGAGCGGAGAGCGGAACCTTGAGCGCCGTGCCGGGTTCCAGCCGGTCGATGTCGCTTAACAACTGCAGAACGATTTGCTTGTGCTTGCCATCTCTGCCTCTGGGAACATCAAGCTGAGAGATGGACTCAAACCTTGACGGAACATTCTCCGAATTCGCCGCCATAACTCCTGCTCCTTTTTGATCCGCGTCCAACTTTTGCCGTCCTGCATTTTCCAGCCTGGAGCGGACAAGGATGCTAACGTACGCCTAAATTATCGCAGACGTATCGCTAAAGCAAGAAGATATTAATGAGCCGAAGAAGTTTCAAGCCGCTAAATGAGAACAGGTGATCACTATTAAACAACTATTCCGGTGAAATCATTAATGGGCGGGAGATTTCACGATGCCGTGATGGGCGCTCTGCGAAGTCGTCTCAAATCTCTATGTTCGCTATAAGGCACAGATAGTAAAGATTTATTTCGTAGCTCAAAGAGTTTCCCCGTATCGCGGAGGGCTTGCTAAGTTGGCAAATAGAGGTGCTTTCCCCCAATGAACTTGAGATCGAAATTCCCCACTATACCGATCAAGGATGTTCCGGCGTCGTTGCCATTGAACGATGCCAAAAACCGTCGCGCCGTGGTGCTGGTTGTCGACGATGAGTCGGTCATAGCCGACACACTCTCAGAAATCCTGTCCAGGAGCGGCTACACCGCGATTACGGCCTACGACGGAGAAGAAGCGCTTGAAACAGCGCTGCTGATGCCGCCGGAGATGCTCATCGCGGACGTGCAGTTACCGGGAATGAATGGGATTGAGCTGGCAATCACGGTGAAGCGGGTGTTCCCGGACTGCAAGATTCTGTTGTTCTCCGGTCAGGCATCCACTGCCGAACTGCTGGCTTCGGCAGATCGCGCCGGGCACAGGTTCACGCTGCTCACCAAGCCCGTGCATCCGACCGAACTGCTGAAACGGATTTCGGAGGGGCTCGGTTCCGCGAAAGCAAACCAGTTTGCCGGCGTCACGCAGTGATCGGCGAAAGGGAGCGGAGCGGGCGGCTTGCTCGTTGCTCTGCTGTGTTTAGTTTGTCAGGACGGCGCGGTAGCGGACCTTGTTCTTCTTGACTTTCTCAATGGCTTCGTTGGCTTTGGCCATGGGGAAGGACTCGGTTTGGGCTTTGACACCGTGGCGCGCGGCTACATCGAGCATCTCTCTCAGGCGGGATGGGCTGCCGATGGGGCTGCCGCTGATGGAGCGTAGTCCGGAGACGATGGGGAAGGCATGGACCGCGACCGGGGACGGGGGAACACCGACAAAGCAGAGGGTTCCGGTGGGCCGCAGGGCCTGGATGTAGACGCCCCAGTCCTGGTCGGCGTTGACGGTGCTGACGATGAGGTCGAGCGTGCCGGCGACTTCTTTCAACGACTTTGATTCGCGGCTGTTGACGAAGTGATGCGCGCCGAGGGAATGGGCTTCTTCTTCCTTGGTAGCCGAGGTTGAGAAAGCGGTGACCTCGGCGCCAAAGACATTGGCGAACTGTATGGCGAGATGGCCCAGGCCGCCGATGCCGATGATGCCCACGCGCGAAGACGGATTGACGCCGTGGTTGCGGAGCGGGTTATAGACGGTGATGCCGGCGCAGAGCAGCGGCGCGGCGTGTTCGCTCTCAAGCGCCTTGGGAATGGGAATGACGAAGCGGGAGTTGGCGCGGACACGGTCAGCATAGCCGCCGTTGCGATGTACGCAGGTGCTCTCCGCGGCCGCGCAGAGGTTTTCCATGCCGCGGGTACACCATTCACACTCGCCGCAGGAGTTGGACTGCCAGCCGAGGCCGACGCGCTGGCCAACGGCAAGCGCGGAGACAGCCTCGCCGACCGCGGCGACCTTGCCTACGATTTCGTGGCCCGGGATGAACGGGTATTGGCTGATGCCCCAATCGTTTGATATCAGGTGAAGGTCGCTGTGGCAGATGCCGCAGTGGGAAATCGCGATCTCAACCTCATGCGGTCCCAGTTTGCCTGGGTCGAAGTGGTAAGACAACAATTCGGCTCCAGCTGCGTGCGCTGCAAGTCCTTGAATATTGGCCATGGCCTTTCCAATGTCCTCGATGGGGTTGCCGAGAGACCAGCGCCCAAGAAAAGCCGCCGGCCGGAAAAATATTGCTGTTCCTGTTGATGCTAGTCTAAACCGCCGCCCGGCTGCACGAGGAGATTCAAGACCTGGAATCCGCTCAAGACCCCGCCGGCGGGCGCCTCGGCGGCCAGCTGCGGCGACTCTCCGTTGAGGTTGACGTCCTGGGTGGCGTGCAGCGGCTCGAGGGCGTTGGCCACGGAAAGCGGAAGACTGGCAAGCGTTTGGCCGTTCATGCCTGCCTGGGACTCGGGCACCAGGATACTGACATAGATGCGGTCTGGGGAGTGCAGCCGGCGGGCCTGGGCGAGAACGGTGTCGAGGTCGGGACGGCGGCCGGAAAAACGCGGCTGGTCCAGTGTCCGGTCCAGCGTCCCGGCATCTGAGATTAACAGCCGCAGACTGCCGGCGGCGAGGCGAGCCGGCACCCTGAACGGGATGCGTATATTGCGTGCGGGCTGCTGCCAGGGACGGATGGTTGCCTCCAACTGAACCGTGTCGCCGGCGTGCACGATGTCGCTGGTGATGAGGCGAGCGGATTCGAGCTCGACTTTCACGACATGCGGGATGGTCTCAATGTGCAGGTCGATGCTGCGCACTGCGCCCAGGCGCGCGCCGTTCGAATAAAGGCGGTTGAAGCGTTCGCCGGTCTGGAAGGCAATTCCCATGGAGGCCGGGGTGGTATCGCCGCCGGAAGCCCAGAGATCAAGCGGCGAGGGCTGGCGGCCGTCGAGCAGGACGGTTCCGGTGAGGTGATAGCTGGTGTCGTCGGTGCTGGCGTTGTTCTGAAGCAGCGCGTCGTAGAGGGTGACCATGACGGCCTGCGGAGTGAGCGAAGGCATGTCGAGAACTTCGACGTTGAGCTTGCGGTCGCCCTCCGGCCCGTGGACGGTGATGTGTTCGGGGATCATGCGGGGCGTGGCGCCGAGCACGCCGCGAATGGCGGACTCGCGGTCTTCGGTAAATGCACCGATGGGGTCGCCGGTGTTGACGATCTTGAAGGCGTTGAGCGGCGAAGCCAGCGTGGCGACGACTTCGGTTGCAGTCATGGGCAGGGAGATGGTGCCCGACTGCATGATGGGATGGCCGCAGGCGAGAAGCTGCTTCGGATCGATGTAGGTGACGGTGCAGGTGGCTGCGATTTCAAGGTCGCCGCGGACCAGCTGCGCGCTTACCGCAGAGCCGGGGATGACGCCGGCGATGGTCGCGGCAGAGGGCTTGGCGTCGCGATCGGATTTCGATGTGCCACCCATGCCGCCGGCTGCAACCATCTCAAGGCCCGTGCCGGCCAGCTGCTTCTGCCAGAAATGAATCGCTTCGGGCTGGAATCCGCTCATGACCAGCGGGGTTTCCATGGCTTGAAAGGTCCGCTGGCCGTCGTTCTGGGAACCGTAGTTCTGCGGGGTTTGGTCGCTGTTCCCTATTCCCTCTTCCTCGTCTTTTGACCCCTGATCTCTGATCACTGCCGTCTGGTTTTCTATGGGCAGGTTTTTGACTTCGAGCATCTGCTCGATGGGGGTGATGCCGGCGATGGGGTCCTTGGCGAACTCGCCGATGCGATAGGAGAGCGCGCCGACGAGCTTGTTGCCGATGTAGACGGGGCTGCCGCTCATGCCGGCGACGACGCCGGTGTATTCGGGCTTGGCGCCGTGAAGCTGGGCGAGGATCATGTCCTGGCCGGGGCCGCGTGCGCCGCGTAGAACGCCGAGGATCTCGACTTCCATGGGCTCTGGCTTGTCGCCTTGGAAGACGGTCCAGGCGGTTGCGGTCATGCCGCGGCGAATCTGGCTGAGCGGGAAGATTCCGCCGGTGGAGGGCGGTGGACCGGCTGTGGCTGAGGGCGATTGTGCGCGGGCCGTGGAGGGGAAGAACAGCGAGGGCACGGCCAGCAAGGACAAGGTGAGTAAAGGCAAGGTGAGTAAAGGCAAGGCGAGTAAGGGGAGGACCGCACCTGCAGCGATACCTGCGAAGGGCAGGCGAATCCGGATTTCCTTCAACCGAGGTTTCACGTCTATAAGAGTACAGCGGGACGCGAAGGGCCAGCTATCAGCTCTCAGCTTGGTCCAGCTGGAAAGCGTTGTTTGGACTCCGAACTGAGAAAATCCGGAGTCCAGGGTAGGGTCGGATGATTTGCTTGAGGCTGGCTATTCCGAACTGATGGCTGCAAGCTGAAAGCTGAATGCATTTGCCTCGTCGGCTAGAGGCCTGCCGCTGTCTTACCGTATGCTGTTGAACAAAGAGGTCGTCATGTCCACGCCGCACTGGATTCCGTTACGCCCCTCCGCTCCATCGAAACGCCGCCTGCCGCTTGGCGGTCTTTTTGTGCTGATGCTGGCGTTTGCCGCAGGCCCGCTGATTCAGATTCATGCGCAAAGCACTCCGCCGCCCACTCCACCGGCTACACCGCAGCAGCCAGGGCAGCCGGCGCAACCGGACCAGACTGCGCCGGATGCCGGCGGTCCCACGGGCGACTCCGGGGTGATTGCGCTGCCCAAGAAGAAGGATGCCACGGATGAACCGCCTCCTCCGCCGGCGCCCGCGCAGCCCAAGATCAAAAATCCCGAGGGCGTGAACATTCCGACGCTGCGCATTGAGGTGCCGGAGGTTGACGTGGATGTGGGCGTACTGCTGGAAAAGACGCACCAGTTTGTGCCCGGACTCAAGCCCTCAAACTTCCGTGTCTTTGAGGATGGGAAGGAACAGAAGGTAATTGGATTCAAGCGCGTTGAGGCGCCGATTACGGCTCTTCTGCTGTGCGAATTTGCCGCCAACAGCTACACGTTTATCTACGACATGCGCAACGCGGCCTTTACCTTTGCCAACCAGCTCAGGCCGCAGGACTACGTGGCGCTGATGACCTTCGACCTGAAGACGCAGATCGTGACCGACTTCACGCAGGATAAGCGGCAACTGGAAGAGGCCATCAATTCGCTGCGCATTCCGGGATTCAGTGACACCAATCTTTTTGACGCGCTCTATGAGGGCATTGACCGGCTGGACCGCGTGGAAGGCCGCAAGTACATCATTCTGATTGCGTCAGGGCGCGACACTTTTTCAAAGCTGACGCTGGACAAGATTCTCAAGAAGGTGAAGGAGTCGCGCGACATTACCATCTATACCGTCTCAACCGGCGGTGCCATGCGGGCCATGACCGAGGGCCGCGGCGGCATGCGCAGCCAGATGCGGGACATGGATTATCTGCAAGGGGACAACGAGATGCGGACCTTTGCTTCCATGACCGGCGGAATGAGCTATTTTCCGCGGTTCAGCGGCGAGATGCCCGACATCTTCAACGAAATCAACCAGAACATCCGCTCCAAATACGAGCTGATGTACCATCCCACCAATTCCAAGCAGGACGGGACCTATCGCAAGCTGCGCGTGGAACTGGTGGACGATGAAGGGCAGCCGCTAAGGATGCAGGACGAGAAGCACAAGCCGCTGAAGTACGACATTATTGCGCGCGAAGGCTATCGCGCCAAGCAGGAAGTGGAATAGCCGCTGGCCGTGGCGGGAGGAAGCTCGCTTTTTGCCGGCATGAGTATGCCGGTGTTTCCATCCCTTGCGGCGGGAAAAAAAGCAAGGGGCAGGGAAGTCACGGTGCGTTATTGGCCCTGATTGCGGGGCCGGCTTATGCAGCTTGTGAAGTGATCCTGGAAAAGGGAGAGGCCCGGCGGACAGCGCTCGTTAGAGCACTGGCAACCGGGCCTGGCGTTCTGGCCGCCCGAAGTTCAGAGGACCGTATCTACTTGAACTGGCTGATGAAGTCCAGCAGATAATAGCCGATGACGAATAGTGTCATGGCTCCAACCAGGACAAGAACAACTCTGCGCACTGGCGCGAAGCGGTTGACCTTGGCCAACATCGCCGCCTGTTGATTCTTCACATGATCGAAGGCCTCATCGAGAACCAGCTGGTCGTCCTCGTCGCGGGTGAGCCTGTCGTTATAGATTTTGAGCAGCAGCATGAGCAAAACCAGCCCGCCCCATACTGACCACATGATAGGAACCATACCTGTCATACACAACCTCCTCAGAAGTTTCTGGTCCCAGATACCGGCGGGGCTCCGTGACGGAATCGCGGTCTCGTGAGTAGAGGGGCCGTACGGTTGACCATCATAGCTCCGAACAAGGACACCTGTAGTGACCAGAATCACAAGGGTTTTGGTGGGATGAAGAGGCTTTTAACCTGGAGTGAAGGCAGTCCGGGGAGTGGTCAGGCGCGGTCGGTCATGCGACTTTCCGGTATTGAATTGCATCCAATGAGACAGAAGCTCTAATCCGGGCTTGTATCCGCGCGTCCGTAGCAGTAAAGTCAGAGAGAACGGCAAGCATTTCACGATTTGGGAGAATTCATGGCTACAGCAACCGTTGCACCCGCACAGGAAACCGAAAAGAAGGCGCCTCTTCACCTGACCCCGCAGGCAATTGCAAAGGTCCGCGAGATCATGGCCACACAGGATCCGATTCCGGCCGGTCTGCGCATCGGCGTTGTGGGCGGCGGCTGCTCAGGGTTTCAGTACTCCATGGCCTTCGAAAACCAGTCCGGCATGATGGACAAGGTCTTCAAATTCGACGACCTGAGCGTCTACGTGGATGCGACCTCGCTGATGTACCTGAATGGCTGCATTGTGGATTATGTTGAAACGCTTGAGGCCGCCGGCTTCAAGTTTGAGAACCCCCAGGTGAAGTCGACCTGCGGCTGCGGTTCTTCTTTCAGTGTCTAGGCAGTCCGGAAAAGAAGTCTGAAATAGGGTCCGGCGCAGAGTTTTCCGCAAGGACTTGTCCGTATTTGAGCCTGATTCTCTCCGGCATGAGGCCCGTTCCCCCTTGGGGGACGGGCCTCATGCTTGTTTGGAGACGAAATCAGCGCAGGGCATATGTCGATACACCCCAGTCTACTGCGAGGGTGGGGTGGTTGTGGGGGTAGCGGGCGTTGTGGTGCTCGGGGTCGTGGTGCTGCCCGGGGCGGTGCTTGCCGGGTTGGAACTGCCGGCCGGCTGACCGCCCAGCCCGGTGTTGCCGCCCTGCATCATCATCTGCTCGGACAGCGGGTCGTAGACAAACTCCCACTCGTTGTAGTGATTCTTCTTGTGCAGGACCAGAATCGACTGCTTGGGGCTGTTGGGCGAAACGCCGATGATGCCTCCGCCTCCGAAGGTCTGCCCGTTGAGCCCTGTGCCTGTGGCGCCTGGGGTGGTTGTGCCGGTGGTCCCACTGGTTCCGGTGCCGGTGTTGGATCCGTCGGGATTGTTGGGGTCGGTCGAGCCGGTTGGGTTAGATCCGGTTTGGTTTGAGTTGGGATCGGTGGATCCGGTGGTGCCGGGTCCGCCTGTGATCGTGTTCGGCGTGCCGCTGGACCCGTTCAGGCCGAGCCCGGCGCTGCCGCCGGGGCCGATTCCCGCTATGGTTGAGCCGGTGAGCGGCTGACCGAAGAAACCCCACGCGGTCGGCACCTTGTTCTGGCCGAAGTGGATGATCTTCCAATCGGGTTTGCCGGTGGTGGGGTCGATATATTTCTTGCGCAGGAAGCGAATCTTGTTGGTGTTCAGCAGCGCGTCAACGGTGGGCGGATAGGAGCCGAAGGCCTTGTAATACATGCGAATAGCGCGGATGTACTGCTTGCCGCGGTGCATGGTTTCGACGTCGCGGTCGTGCTGGATCTGCTTTTTGATAATGGGCGCGGCCACTGCCATGGAGAGAACCAGGATGGCCATCAGGAACATGACCGCAACCAGCATGTAGCCCTCTTCAGAGGGGTGGGGACGGCAGCGGGTTGGGGTGCGGGTGGTCATTGAAAAACAGCTCTCAGCTTTTAGATTCGGGTTGCGGGCTGCGAACATTATCTCTTTCCACTTGATTAGACGAGCCGGCCGTCCAATTCATTCACGGTCAAAATCGTATGCAGCTTACAGCAGCAGTTCAAAGCTGATAGCTGAACGCTGCCTTCTCAATTTGGCGTCATGGTCAGCGACTGGGTGTTGTTGTAGCTGAGGTCGGTGACTTCGACGCTGGCAGGGAGAATGGCGCCCACTTTGTAGCGATGGTCGACGATCTCGCCGGTTTTGGCTACGAAAATGTCTTCTCCGTGCACGAAAAATGCCTTGATCGATTTGTCCCTGGCCTGGGTGTAGCCGAAGTACTTTAGATCGATGGGCGGCGGCTTGGGCGGGAGAGGCGGCCCTTGCGCAATGGAGGGTCCAATACCGGGGCCGGGGCGCGGGGTGGTTAGTGGCTGGGGAATCGCAACGGGCGCAGAGTCGGCGGAGAAGATGTTGCGGCCGGTGCCCTCGTATTCAATGTCTTCGCTCTGCGCCAGCTTGTCGAAGTGCAGGGTTGGATCGAGTCCCTGGTTGGTCAGCTTCTGGGCGTCGGCCGGTTGCGCGCCCTGCCCACTTGGGCGAGTGCCTGCGGCGGAGCCATTCGCCGCCGTTGCCGTCTGCACCGGAACCGGTCTTGACGGAGTGGACGGCCCACCGAAGTAGGTGAACATCTCGTAGATGCCACCGATGATCACCACGGTAAACAATCCGACGGCGAGGTAGACCTGGCGCTTGTTTTCGGTCCCAAGTTTGAGGGCCATGGTTATTCGCCCTCCTTTCCGGGAACTGGTGAGTCGGATGTTGCACCGGCAGGTTCGGCTGGCCCAGTGTCAGGATTAGAGGGGGTGGGCGGAAGGCCGCTGGCTTCGGCGTCGGCGGGGCGCAGCCATGTGGAGACGCGCAGGCGCAGATTCACGAGGCCGCCCTGCTGGCCGGTGAGGGCCATGGTGCGGATGACGAAGAAGGTCTGGTCGCGCTCCAGGCTGTTGATGAAGTGCATGATCTGGGGATAGGAGCCGGTGATGCCCGCGTCAAGGGAGATTTCAGTGAGGTCGGCGCCGGGAGGGTTCTGCGTGTATTGCAGGCGCGACATGCGCACTCCCGATTTGACCTGCAGCTCGCCCACACGATTTGCAATCGAGGAGTAGTTGGGCGGGATGCGCTTGTCAAAGAAGTCTCTTCTCGCTTCACGGGCTGCTTCAACGCGCTTGTCGAGGCCGCGGAGGGGCGCGGTTTGCAGTTCGTTTGCCTTGAGGTCTATCTGCTTTTCAGCAAGAGCGTCTTTGGAGCGACCGTTGGTGGCGGCCCAGTCGAGGCCGAGGCGGACAGACAGCACAATGACCAGGGCGAGCAGGATGCCGAAGCCGACGTAATGCCAGGTAAGCGGCGAGGAGAGGCGTTCGCGCCAGAGCGCTGCGGATGAGGGCTTGGTCATCGCTGGCCTCCGGGGGGTTGATGATTCGGCGTTTGCTGAATTGAAGGATTGGGCTTGGGAATCGCCGGTGGTCTCAGTCCAGGTGCATTGCGCCTGCCGCTGTCCGCGGGTGGCCTGGTGTAGACGCGGCGCGCATGTTGGCCGGGGGTTGAATCTACCTGAGGCGCAGACTCTTCGTTTCCGGTACCTTCGCTCTTGGCCTGTTTCCTGGCGGCTTTGCGATTGAGGGGCACTTCAGGGTTGTAATCGGCCAGCAGATCGAAGTCGACGCGATTGGACTCGCTCACCGGCGTCAACTGTTTGTTCGGCCCCTCGGTCTCCTCCGCGGTTTCGCCGACGATGCGGGGCAGCAGGAAGTGACGCGAGTGTTCCAGGTTGCGCACGAGATCGACGGAGAGGTTGCGGGGGCCGGCGACGCGCAGATGGATGGTGATGTGGCCGTCTTTGGCGCGCACCGGCTCGATGCTCGAGACCATCACCTGGCCGGGCAGCACGGTCTCAAGCTCTTCCATGGCGAGGGTCCAGGAGAAGCTTTTGTCGTCGAAGATTTTGTTCAAAGCGATGGACTGCTGGAGCAGCTGCGCGTTGGCGGGCTGGCGCATCATGGCCTGGTAGCCTTCGCGTTCCTGGGTAACGTGGGCAATCTGGCCGTCGAGCGAATGGTCGCGGGCGCGGGCCAGCTCCGCCTTGTGGTGGAGGGCGCGCAGGCCGAAGCCGAGGCCGATGGCGAGCACAGCCAGCACAGCCATGGAGATTCGCAGGCGCTTGATGGCCGGGCCAAGATCGGCGAAGGGGCGTGTGGCGAGATTGAGCGTTACGCGCACGTTATCTGACCCCCGCCAAGGCACCGGCGACGCCGGCGATGCTGGTGCTTCCGATGGAGGATACTGCTCCGGTCTCGGGTGCTGGGACCAGGTCGACTACGGCCAATTCGGGATCGTCGATCCAACTTGCGAATTCCTGTGTTCCACCCGCGCAGGCCTCGCGATTGGTGGAGAGGTGGAGCTTGCTGGGCCGCCCGCCGAGCTTGTCTTCAAAGTAGGCGCAGGCAACGGCGACGCCGCGCTTGACTTCCTCGATGCGCAGGCCGCGATCTTCGGGCAGATCAAGGGTGCGATAGAGCAACAGGTTCTGGCCGTTGATGATGGAGGTGGTCAAGGCACGAGCGCTGAGGTTGGCGCCGAGGACCGACTCCATGGAGTCGATGGACTCAAGGGCCGCGAGGCTGGATGAGAGCACCGCACCGGGCTCGTAGCCTGCGGCGCGGACGGCCGCTTCGTATTCAGCAAGGATGGGACCGGGTAGTACGGCGGCCAGCACCTTGCACTCGCTCTTTGTCTGAGAGAGGATTTGGTAGCTCAAACCAGCGTGCTCCACGTCGAAGGGAACCATTTTGCGAAGGCGGAAGCGCAGAACAGGGACGGCTTCAGAGGCCTTCGAAGGCAGCGTATCGAAGTCGAGGACAAAGACGCGGACGAGCGTGTCGGGAAGAATCACGGTGACGGAACGCGTGCGCGGCGAAACCTGGCCCAGCGCATTGCGAATGGCCGCGGTAACGACTTCAGGAGCGCGCAGATTGGGCTCGCCGATGTTGGGGACGAGCATGCCGGGCGGTAGCGGCTCATAGGCGTAGACGGCGGGCTGTCCGGGCGCGGGGAGAGCGGCTGCCAGCACGCCTTCCGGCGCGAGCTCCACCGCTGCCGGCGGACGGCCGCCGGGCTGGGTTGCGATTTTCGCCTTATCGAGAATGGATTTCAATGTGTAGTGCTTCCTTGTTCAGGGCCAGCTCTTAGCTCCGGGTTCCGTGTTAGTAGGTCTCTTTTCTTTTGAAATTGTTCAAAAGCCTCAGGGGCTAAAGCCCGGGTTCTCTCTTCGGCCTCATCTCTTTGCCGAGGTTGCAGCCGGTCGATTTCCTTGAAGAACACATCTTCTTCGGTTTCACGCCGTCCCTACGGGACGGATACTCTAATTGAATTCTGACCCAGGACTGCGCCTTGCTTGCCCTGGGCTATTATCGCTTCACCCTCCGGGAGAAAGAACCCGCAACTTCGGAGGTTCTCAACCTCTTCAATTCGAATTTGCGAATCCCTCATGTTCTGCGGCTATTTGAACCGCATGGTAAAGCCAGGAGCTAAAAGCAAGGAGCTAGCCTCATCGCGACGCCTCAATGAACGTTACCTTGTTGATCTCCTTCAGCGTGGTCAGGCCGCGGCGTACGCGATCTAGCGCTGACTCGCGCAGAAAGCTCATGCCTTCTTTCTGCGCGAGTTTTCTTACTTCCGACGCAGGTTTCTTTTCGAGAATCAGTTCGCGAATGGGGTCGGTGAGATCGAGCAACTCGTGGATCGCCGTTCTGCCGCGGAAGCCGGTGCCGCCGCACTCCATGCAGCCCGCGCCCTCGCGGAAGGCGAAGCCCTTCCACTCGTCTGGATCGAGGCCGCTGATGCGCAGCGCCTCATCGTCGTAGTAGACCGTCGTGGCGCAGTGTTCGCAGATGGTCCGGACGAGGCGCTGCGCGAGGATGCAGTTGAGCGCGGAGACAAAGTTGTAGGCTTCGACACCCATGTTGAGGAAGCGGCCGAGCACATCGACCACGTTGTTGGCGTGGACCGTCGTAAATACAAGATGCCCGGTGAGCGCGGAGTTGATGGCGATCTGCGCAGTCTCCTGGTCGCGGATTTCACCGACGAGAATCTTGTCGGGATCGTGGCGCAGAATGGAGCGCAGGCCGCGGGCGAATGTCAGGCCTTTTTTCTCATTGACGGGAATCTGCGTAATGCCGCGAATCTGGTACTCGACCGGATCTTCGATGGTAATGATCTTGTCTTCGTCGCTCTTGATCTCGTTGAGCGCGGCGTAGAGGGTGGTGGTTTTGCCCGAACCGGTAGGCCCGGTGACGAGCACCATGCCGTAAGGCTCGCGAATGTAATGGCGGAAGCGGCGGAGGTCTTCTTCCGCAAAGCCCACAACATCAAGCGTGAGATTGCGAAACTTCTCGCTCATCGATTCCTTGTCGAGCACGCGGAGGACGGCGTTTTCACCATGCACGGTGGGCATGATGGAGACGCGGAAGTCGATGAGGCGGCCCTTGTAGCGGACGCGGAAACGGCCGTCCTGCGGGACGCGGCGCTCGGCGATGTCGAGCTCGCTCATGATCTTGATGCGGGAGAGAATCGTCGAGTGGTGCTCGCGGGCGATGGGCGCCATTGCGGCCTGCAGCACACCGTCGATGCGGTACTTGACGACTACGGAATCGTCGTTGGTCTCGATGTGAATGTCGGACGCGCGGCGCTCGAGAGCAGTGAAGATGGTGGTGTCAACCAGGCGAATGATCGGGCTGATGTCTTCTTCGCTGGTGAGCTTCTCGATGGAGATATTTTCGTCGGAGTTTTCGTCGCCGGTGAGCACGTCGAAGGTGAGGCCTTCGCTGGCTTCATCGAGCACGCGCTGTGATTGTTCAGTCTTCTTGAGCAGGTCAGTGATCTGGGTGAGTGTGGCGACACGCGCGACGATACGATGTCCAAGCAGGCCGGCGATTTCGTCGAGCACCATGAGGCGCGAGGGGTCGCTGACGGCGATGACCAGCGCGTCTGCCTGCTGCTCGATGGGCACGAAGTTGTAGCGGAACATCAGTTCCACGGGCACGGTGCGCAGCAGGTCGTGCTGGATCTTGAAGTTTTTCAGATCGACAAAGTCGGCGTGATAGCGCTTCGCCAGGGCCTCAGCCTGCGACCGGTCGTCGGTGCCGCCGGGCAGCGGAACGGTGGGAAGCACGATTGTGGATGCGTCTGCCATGCCGATTACCCCTGTCCCGCGCTCACCTGGCCCATGGAGAAAATGGGCAGATAGAGCGAGATGAGAATGAAAACAACGACTACACCCATGATGATGAGAATGATGGGTTCGATCAGCGCCAGGGCCGCTGCGAGGGCGGTGGCCACGTCTTCGTCAAAGAATTCACCAACCGAGTTGAGCATGGCGGGCAGCGCGCCGGTCTGTTCGCCGACGGCGATCATTTCGGTGGCGAGGTCAGGGAAGACTTTGGTTTCAAGCAATGCGTCGGCAAGGCTTCTGCCTTCGCGCACGGTGGAGATGGACTCGAGGACTGCCTTGGAGACGCGCCGCGAAGAGATGGAGCGCGCGGCTGTTTCAAGCGACGGCACCAGCGACAGGCCGCCGGTGAGCAGGGTGGCGAGAGTTCGGGTGAAGAGAGCCACCTGGTATTTCAGCCAGATTTTGCCGAGGATCGGCATACGGATGCGGACGCCGTCGACAAAGTCTTTGCCTCGGTCGGTGATGGCGAAACGGTAGAACCCGACGACTACGACCGCGATGGTGAGCAGAATCCAGAGCAGGTTTGAGTTGAGCCACTTTGTAAAGGCCAGCAGGTCAACGGTCAGCGTGGGCAGTTTGGAGCCAATCTGGTCGTAGAGTGTGGCGAATTGTGGCACCACGTAGGTGAACATGAACATGACCAGCACGCCGACCAGCGTAAGCAGGACGCAGGGATAGATGAGCGAGGTGATCAGCTTTTTGCGGAAGGTGAGCGTGATGCGCTGGAAGGAGACGTAGCGCTCCATGACTTCCTGCAGGTTGCCGGAGCGTTCGCCGGCGAGCAGCGTGGTGGTGTACATGACCGGGAAGCCGGTTTGCGCTTCAAAGGCCGAGGAGAGCGACTCGCCGGTTTTGACGCGGGTGGCGATGTCGTCAAGCTGCGCGGCGAAGTGGGCGTTTTTCTGGTTTTTTGCCAGCATCAGCAGCGAGCCGAGGATCGGCAGGCCGGCGCGGATCAGGGTGAGGAACTGCTGGTTGAAGATGAGGAACGGTTCGAGCTTGACCTTGCTGCGCTTAAGACCGGCAAAACCCGAGCGGGCGCGCACGCTGAATACGTGGTAGCCGGCGTGGATAAAGCGGGCACGCAACTCCTCGGCGGAGGCAGCCGTCTGGGTCTGCTCCTGTACTCGTCCACGTTCATCGGCCAACTTGATGACGAACTCAGCCATAGCTCCGGTTGCCGGGTGAGAGGGGCCGGCCTTTCCAAGGTGTTTTGCTCACGAATCTCAACATTCAGGGTACCAGCTTTGGGTTCCTGGTTTCGTGCCTGATCGCGTAACGGATAGACGCGAAAGGAACGGGTAGCGCTCGGAAGGACGAGGGAGGGAAATGCGAAGCCAGAAATGGGAAAACAGCACAGAATCTGTGGCATTGGGATTGGTCCGGGGTATATTGACTCGTAGCTTTAGATTCCAGAAGCCCAGGAGATTCCCCTTCAATGGCCAGAAACGAGAAAATGTGGTTGCTACAGCCCTCTACCCGCTGGAACCATTTTCGCGCAATGCCATTCAGACGCCTTCGGGTGCTGCTGGTCGCGGTCTTTCTATTGTTCTCAGTGATCGGGTTTTACGTTGACCTGGTGTTCGCCAGAGGCAGGGCGCCGTACGCTTCCATTCTTGCAGTCGCGGCATTCTGCGGGCTCGATGCGATTTTGTGGATCGTCGTGCTTGCGCGGCTTTCGCGAATTTTTCTTTATCTGCTGATTGTCTTTCAATTCTTCATCGGACCGGTGAGCCAGGTCCTCGCGAACTGGGTGGCGAATACCCTCAACCTGCAGGACGTTCCTGCCGACACGGGGATCAACTTTGCCGCAACGGCGACCCTCTGCGCGGTGATCCTTTCGTATGTCTTCTTTGTGATGTACATCCGCCGCGAGGGGATGGAGACGTTTCGGCTGGCCAACGAACTGGCGCTGGCGCATGGCATTCAAAAGACTCTGGTGCCGCCGGTTACGCTGCGCGCGGCGCGATTTGAGGTCTACGGCATTTCCTGCCCCAGCGAGAAGGTGGGCGGCGACCTGGTGGATGCGCTGACGCTGCCTGGAGGCGACGCAATTGCCTACCTGGCGGACATTGCGGGACACGGATTGCAGGCGGGGATCCTGATGGGCATGTTGAAGACCGCGGCCAGGACGGCGCTGCTGGATGCGGGCGAGCGGGAGCCGCAGCAGACGTTGCCGGTGCTGCTTGACCGCCTGAATACGGTGTTGCCGGCGGTGAAGGAGCCGCATATGTACGCCACCTTTACCGGGCTGCGCCTGGGCGCCGACGGGCGGGTTTTCTACGCGCTGGCCGCGAGCCCGCCGCTGCTGCAATGGCACGCGGGCGGGCAGGGGTTATCGAACATGGAAGAGGCGCAGTTTCCATTGGGGCTGCTGCCGGTGTCGAGATTTGATGGACATACGCTGCAGACGGCGCCAGGCGACCTGCTGGTGGTGGCCACGGACGGGATTCTGGAAGTGGCAAACAAGGGTGGAGAAGAGTGGGGCACGGAACGGCTCAAGGATGTGATTGCGGCGAATTCAGGCGATCCGCTGGCGACGCTGGCGGAAAAGATATTGGCGGCGGCGCGGGGTTTTGGCGCGCAGTTTGACGATCAGACGATTTTGCTGGTGCGGTGCCTGTGAGACGGATGAGATAAAAGACCAAAGAAGCGCGGCGGAGGTAGTTCTGATGATCAGGAGTGTCGGGGCGGACATTCGTTATGCCGCGCGGCAGCTTTTCAGGAGTCCGGGATTTGCTCTGGCCGCGATCGTTTCGCTGGCGTTGGGAATTGGAGCGACTGTCTCAGTCTTCAGCGTGATTTACGGGGTGCTCCTTCACCCGTTTCCGTATGCAAATGTCGACCGGCTGGCCAATTTGAGTATCAGCGATCCGCGCGGGGAGATTGTGGACGCTCAGTTCACGGGACAGCAGATTCGTGAGTTGCGAAACCTGCGCAGCGTAGACGGGCTGGCTACCTGGGAGGGGCAGCACATGACCGTCACCGGGCGCGAGTTCCCGGAGAATGCAATCGCATATTTCGGAGTCGGCGAAACCTTTGAAACGCTCGGCGTGCCTGCGCTGCTGGGACGCAACCTCGGCCCTTCCGATGCGCCTGACGGAGAGCAGCCGCGCGCGGTGGTGGTGCTGCATTATCGGTTTTGGCAGCGCCACTTTCAAGGCGATCCGGGAGTGATTGGCAAGACCCTTGAATTGAATCATCGCCAGTACACGATTGTTGGCGTGACTGGTCCGCATTTCACCTGGGATTGGGGTGCCGACATTTATTTGCCCGAGGAAAGTACCGAGGGAGGGGGCGTGGTGTTGAGGTTGCGGCCCGGCGTGAGCGCTGCCGCGGCGGACGCAGAACTACAACCGCTGCTGGAGCGGTTTGCGCAGGAAAGGCCGCACAGCTACCCGATCAAATTCAAGGTGGATATCCGCCCGCTGACCGATGAGATTACGCGCCACATGGGAGGCACGCTTTATCTTTTGTTTGGAGCGGTCGGAATGCTGCTGGCGATCGGTTGCAGCAATGTCTCCATTCTCTTATTGGCTCGATGCACGGCGCGAAAACATGAATTTGCGCTCCGAGCCGCAGTGGGTGCGAGCAACTTGAGAATTGTGCGGCAGTTGCTCACCGAGTCGCTTTTGCTGGCGTTTGCCGGGAGCGCGGCGGGTATCTTGCTGGCTTACAGATTGCTGCGGCTTCTGGTTGCCTGGATGCCGAGTGGCATGTTTCCGCCGGACGTGGCCATTCGCATTAATGTGCCAGTTTTGTGCTTTACCGCAGGATTGGCCTTGTTGAGCTGCGTATTTTTCGGCCTGGTTCCAGCTTTGCAAATAGCTAAACCTGAACTCGGGCAAGTGATGCAGTCGAGCTCCAACCGGACCGCTGCCGGCAGCAGGCATGGCCAGCGTTTGCATGGTGCGCTTGTCGCTTCACAGATTGCTTTGACGCTGGTCCTGCTCACGGCTGCGGGTGCGGCGGTGCAGGGCTTTCTGCGCTTGCTCAACGTACCGCTCGGCTACGATCCGCACAATGTTGTCGCGGTTGGCGTTCCACTTGAAGACAGTACCTATACGACGTGGCAATCGCGGGTGAATTATTTCGACCAGTTGCGCGCGAGTGTTGCAACGCTGCCGGACGTGCTTTCAGCAAGCGTTGAAACGAGTGCTACTCCGCCGAACAGCGGCTGGGAGCAGCCTTTTGAGCTGCTGGGCGTCGCTTCGCCGTCCGCGGAGGCTCAGGCTGCAAGGGTCGAATTCATTGATTCGGGATATTTCAGCACATTGCAGGTCCCGCTGCTGCAAGGACGAATCTGGAGTGCGCCGGAAGTGGCGCGTGGAGCGTTGCTGGTGGTCGTCAATCAGACGCTGGCCAGACGCTATTACCCGAATGGCGACATTGTCGGGCATGCGATCAAGCTGCCCTCGCTGAACGCCGGTGCACACGGAGAATTGACCGCTCCGGGCGCGGACGGATGGATGGAGGTGATCGGCGTGGTGGGCGATTCGCTGAACGATGGGGTGGAAAACCGGATAAGACCGGCGATCTATGCGCCCTACAGCGTAGCCATGTGGCCAGGTACGGAGATTCTGGTGCGCACGCGCATAGCGCCGGATCTGGTTACAAACAGCATTCGGAAGCAGTTGGCGACGGTCAATCCGAACCAGCAATCCTATGGCGTGATTGCGGGTCTTGAAACATGGATCAGGAACGAGCCGGTGTGGGCCAGGGGGCGGCTGATCTCAGGGCTATTTGGAGGCTTTTCAATTGCGGCCTTGTTCCTCTGCGCTATTGGACTGTTCAGCGTCCTTTCGTACTCCGTGGTGCAGAGAACGACCGAGTTTGGTATTCGCATGGCATTAGGTGCGCCGCGCAGGCATGTTCTCAGGGTTGCGATGGCTTCCGCTGGGTCGAGCGTTGTGTCGGGAATCGCAGTTGGACTGGTAATGAGTTTCAGCCTGAACAACCTGGTTTCCCGTTGGGCGGGGATCGGCACTAATCATCCGTTCATTGTGCTCGGAGTTTCGTTGCTGCTTCTTGTTGTCGCCGCCGTGGCTTGCCTTGTTCCTGCGCGCAAGGCACTATCCATCGATCCGATTGCTGCGCTCAGAACTGAATAATGCGTTGCATGGCAAATTTAAATTCGTCTCGCGCAGATATCGGGGATGCGGTAAGCTACCGGCATGCCATCCTTTAACAATGGTTCCATCCGCCTGGGCCGGATTGCCGGCGTCGATTTGTTTTTGCACTGGTCGTGGTTTCTTGTGGCGCTGTATGAGATTGAGTCCCACAATGGCCGCTACTCCTCTGTCGGCTGGAGCATTGCGGAGTACCTGGCGCTGTTTTTGATTGTGCTGACTCATGAGTTTGGCCACGCCTTCGCATGCCGGCAGGTGGGCGGGACGGCGAACCGCATCATGCTTTGGCCGCTGGGCGGCATGGCTTACGTGGATCCACCGCAACGGCCGGGCGCCATGCTGTGGAGCATTGCGGCAGGGCCGCTGGTGAACGTGGCGCTGTTTCCGCTCTTTTTTGGCGCGCTGTTGATGGTCAGGGGGATGGGCTGGCGGGCGAGCAACCCGGATGCCTACATGCTGATCCGCATGGTTCTGTTCATCGATGTTGGTCTGCTGATCTTCAACATGCTGCCTGTGTACCCGCTGGATGGCGGCAAGATTCTGCGATCGCTACTGTGGTTTGGGCTGGGCCGGGCAAAAAGTTTGCTGGTCTCAGTGATCGTGGGCATCGTGGGTCTGGTGGCTCTCTTCGCGCTGGCCGTGGTGAGCATGGACCGCTGGCTGATGCTGGTGGCAGTTTATCTGCTCTTCAGTTGCTGGGGCGGGTTGCAACAGGCGCGGGTGCTGCTCAAGCGGGAGAAGATGCCGCGGCGCGCGGGGTTTGCGTGCCCAAGCTGCAAGACGCCGCCGCCGCTGGGGCCGCTGTGGAAGTGCAGCCAGTGCACTTCGCCGTTTGACACCTTTCAGACGCGCGGAGTGTGCCCGAACTGCTCGGCGCAGTATCCAGTCACCATGTGCGGCGATTGCAGGAGGCAGTACCCGATAAAGGAGTGGGAGGTGCCGGCCACGGCGAATTTTGGCGTGGTGAATGGCGGGATTCCGGTGCGGTAGGTGCCCATTGCATGGTGCCATTGCGTGAAGCCATCGCATAGAGCAGCCGCTCGCGGGGAGCTCACAGCAGGTTCATGCCAACCCCGGTCCCCAACTGCGAGGGACCGAGGGCACCCGCAGGCGCTGGCGGGAAGCTCGCCTGAGGCTCATTCTTTCCCCGGTCCCCAAGTGCGAGCGAACGGGGGCACCCGCCTACTCCGCGCAAGCGGGAGAAAAGCTCTAATAGCCGCTGGCGACTAGCCAGGCTTCGGTGAGGTCGAAATCTGGCTTTTTGTTTGCCTGCAATTGCGCCAGGGCCAGCTTGGCCACGATGTCGCCTTCGATGTTGACGGGCGCGCCGGGGGTGAGGGTGTGCAGGTTGGTGCGCCAATACGTGAGCGGCAGGATGGCGATGGTGATCACTTCGCCGTCGAATTCCGCGATGGTCAGGCTGATGCCTTCAATGGCTACTGAGCCCTTGGGCACCATCCATTGGCGGGCGTTCTCAGGGACGCGCACCTTGAGGGTCCAATCGGTGGTGTGTTTGTCGAATTGGGGGCTTGACTCAGGCACCACGGGGTCAAGCGCGGTGAGCGTGCCGGTGCCGTCGACGTGTCCCTGGACGATGTGGCCGCCGAGCGGACTGCCGGCCGCGGTGGGCAGTTCAAGATTGACTTTGGCGCCGGGTGCTAGCGCGCTGAGGGAAGTCTTATCCAGCGTCTCCTGGGCCAGGTCGGCGTAAAAGAGCGTGGGGTTGACGTCTAGCGCGGTAAGGCAGACGCCGGAGACACCGAGCGAATCGCCCTCGCGGAGGCGTGCGGCCAGGCCAGGAGCTTCGATGGTGATGCGGCGGGCACCGCCGGTTTCCTTGATGCCGATGAGTGTGCCGGTTTGTTCGATGATGCCGGTGAACATGGTTTCATTCTAAGGGAACAGGGAACAGGGAACAGGGAACAGGGAACAGGGAACTGGGAACTGGGAACTGGGAACTGGGTTGCGCCTATTTGGTCTGGGCGGAAAAAGTTCTGAATTCTCTGCGAGTAGAAGTGGTTGAGCGATTCCTTTGACGAGGTCCTGTTCCCTATTCCCTGTTCCCTGTTCCCTGCTTTGCCCAGGGGTCTTTGAGGAGCGAGCAGAGGCCGAGGTCGTTGTCGTAGCGCTCCACTTCTACTTCAGCCATTTGGATGGCGTGGGGCATGCCGCGGAAGGCGGGGATAGCGTCGGAGCCCATGATCTGGGGCGAGACGAAGAGGTGGACGCGATCGACCAGTCCCGCGGCGAGCAGGGCGGTGTTGAGGCGCGTGCCGGTTTCAGTGAGGAGGGACAGAATGCCTTCTTCGCCGAGCTTGTCGAGGACTTTGCCGAGCGGGACACGGCCGGCTTCGGCGGGGAGCACTTCAACGCGGACGCCGTGGCTGCGCAACTGCTCGATGCGGGCCTGGTCGTTGGAGACGGTGAAGACGACGACATCGTTCTGCGCGGTGGTGACGATCTTCGAGTCGAGCGGCATGCGCAACGCCGAGTCGAGGATGACGCGCAGCAGAGGACGGCGACGGCGCAGGCCGCTGCGATCAGTGAACATGGGGTCGTCGGCCAGGACGGTATCGACGCCGGTGAGGGCTGCGTCGGCCTGCCAGCGCAGGGGCTGCACGGCGCGGCGGGCCGCTTCGCAGGTGATCCAGTAGGGCTCGCGCGCGGCGTGGTGGCCGGCGGGCGGAGCGATGCGGCCGTCGAGGGTCATGGCTACTTTCATCAGCACCAGGGGGCGCTTGTGCTGGCTCCAGCGGGCAAAGCCTTCGTTGAGGCGGCGGGCTTCGGACTGGCAGATGCCCATGGTGACTTCAAGGCCGGCGGCGCGCATCTTTTCCATACCGTGACCGGCGACTGTCGGGTTGGGATCGATGGTGGCGGCAACGACGCGACTGACTCCGGAAGCGATGAGCGCGTCGGTGCAGGGAGGGGTGCGGCCGGTGTGGTTGCAGGGCTCAAGGGTGACGTAGGCAGTGCCGCCGCGGAGGCGGTCGCCTGCGTGCTGCGCTGCGACACGGAGGGCCACGACCTCAGCGTGGTCGACGAGGTCGTACTCATGCCAGCCCTCGCCGGAGACCTGGCCGGCGCGGTCGAGGACGACGCAGCCCACGGCGGGGTTGGGCGAGGTGACGGCGATGCCGCGGCGCGCCAGCTCGAGGGCGCGTTGCATCCAGTAGCGGTCTTGATCGGGAGTGGTCATTTTCTGTCTTGCTCCGGCGCTTCAGTTCTCTTGTCGTTCTGATCCTATTCGCTGAGGGCCGAGAAAAACCAGAACATGAGGATTCCGAGACCGCATGCCGGG
>JBEKDE010000037.1:0-46149 GCA_050014515.1 Occallatibacter sp. | reverse complement strand
TGGAACTCCTGAAAGGCACCTACGCGTCTGAAGAAGAAGCGGCCACCAGGATTCCTGAGCTGCTGGCTGCGTTCTACAAGGCGCAGTATCCTGACGTCTCGCAGAGCAAGGCCGCGCTGGTGCAAACGGCAGGCAAGGGACTCGTGACTCTCTACAGCCAGAACGTGTTTCCCTACATGAAGGTGACGTGGGGTACGCACCCCAACCACATCGGCCACATGGCTTATCCGGGCTGCTTCCGCTGCCACGATGGAGACCACGCGGCCAAGAACGGCACCAGCATCACGCAGGATTGCGCGGCGTGCCACAACCTGCTGGCAGTGGATGAAGCCAAGCCCAAGGTGCTTGCCGACCTGGGCATCAGCCAGTAGGTTCGGCAAACAATCCATAAACCAGAGATCGGTCCGCAGCGCATCGCGGGCCGATTTTTCAAATTCGCCAGGCAGCGTTGCGATCGCCCTGCCTTCACCCTGACGTGGTAGGCTGGCTCTTCGGTTTGAAGGAGCCGGATTCTCGATGCAGCCGAATCAGCCTTTGCACTTCAATCTCGTGGCCGCGGCCCACGCGTCCATGATCGAGCACGGATTTCAGCCTGACTTTCCAGCCGGAACCGACAAGGAACTGGCGGCCATCGAAGCTCATCCCGAGCCGCCCGCCGTGCCGGGGATTCAAGACCTGCGCAACTTGCTATGGTCTTCGATCGACAACGACACTTCAAAGGATCTCGACCAGATTGAGTGGGCCGAGCAACTGGCTGATGGGCGCATCCGCGTGCTGGTTGGCGTCGCCGACGTAGATGCACGCGTTCCCCTGGGATCTGTGATTGACGGACACGCGAAGAGCGAGACGACTTCTGTCTACACCGGCGTGAAGGTGTTTCCGATGCTGCCTGTTGAGCTCTCCGAGGGAATTACTTCGCTCAATGAGAATGCAGACCGCGTGGCCCACGTGATTGAGTTTTCCGTGGATGCGTCCGGAACCGCCTCAGACGGCAAGGTCTACGCCGCGCTGGTGCGCAACCGCGCGCAACTGGCCTACAACGGTGTTGGCGCATGGCTTGAGGGCACCGGCCCGGCGCCGGCAAAGGTTGCCGCGAGCGCCGATCTGGCGGCACAGCTGAAGCTGCAGGACAAGGCCGCTCAGTGCATGGTGGGCGGCCGTTTCCAGCACGGTGCGCTCGATCTGGAGACCATCGAAACGCGCCCGGAAATGCATGGCGATCAGCCTGTCGACATTGTTCACCAGCAGAAGAACCGGGCAACGTCGCTGATTGAGGAGTTCATGGTCGCGGCCAACGGCGTGGTTGCGCGCACCTTTGAAACGGCCGGTGTCGCGTCGATCCGGCGTATCGTGCGCACGCCCAAGCGTTGGGACCGGATTGTCGAGCTGGCCAACGGGCTGGGAACGACGCTGCCCGCGCAGCCGGATTCAAAGGCGCTCAACGACTTTTTGCTGGCGCAGAAACAGAAGGATCCCGACCATTTTCCGGATCTTTCACTCGCTGTCATCAAGCTGATGGGGCCGGGCGAGTATGTGCTGGTGAAGCCGAACGAGCCTTCGCCGGGACATTTTGGGCTGGCGGTGCAGGACTATACGCACTCGACCGCGCCAAACCGGCGTTTCCCAGACATCGTGACGCAACGGCTGGTGAAGGCATGGCTGGCCAAGGCGTCGCAGCCGTATTCAGAGAACGATCTGAATGCGATTGCGGTGCGCTGCACGCTGATGGAAGATGCGGCGCGCAAGGTAGAGCGCGAGATGCAAAAGCGCATTGCCGCGGTGGTGCTGCACCCGCGCATCGGGCAGAGCTTTCCGGCGATTGTCACCGGCGTGAACCAGTACGGGACATTTGTGCGCACGCTCGATCCGCACGTGGATGGGATGCTGGTGCACGGCGGCAAAGGGCTCGACGTCGGCGACAAGGTGACGGTGAAGCTGGTCTCGACCGATCCGCAGCGGGGGTTTATTGATTTTGCGGCTTAAGGTCTGAGAGAAAGCGGACTATCTCGTCCATCAGACGGAGGCCTTGGTCTGTACCAAAAATGAATTGCGCGTGCGCAGAGCCCGCGAGGATGACGAGCTTTTTCGGTTCAGGCGCTCGCTCGTTGTGCCTGGTGATTTCGGGGAGTCGAAGGCCATCGGAGCTGCGGTCCTCGCGCGCAACGATGAAAAGCTTGCGCCCGTTGAGCTTCTCTGGAGAATCGCCGCCGGCGGACCCCAGTAGAACGATGCGGTCGAAATTACCCGGTTTGGACGCAGCGTCCGCCTCGCCCACCGCATCTCCACCCATGCTGCCACCGATCGCTGAAACCGTCTTTGCTCCGATGCGGTGAAGGTACGCCACTGCTGCAAGGACATCGGCTGCATTGTCCGGTGTGGAACCGAAGGCGCCCGGCGATCCATCGGGGTTGAGTCCGTCCCCACGAAAGCCAAGGGCGAGAACCAGGAAGCCGGAATGGGCGAGCGTTTCCGCCTGCTTCTTCCAACTCTCCTTGTTGAAGCGCCCGCCATGGGCGAGAACGACTCCGCGGGTGCCTTGGCCGTAGAGATCGGCCTGAACCTGACCGGGGCCGTTCGAGAGAGGGAATTCCACAGGCTTCTGGGCGATGGCCTGGGCTACGACCATCGCAAGGAGTGCTCCGACGATGCGTGGTGCCTTCATGCTGGCCCCCACTCCCCCCCTATACTTTTTGCGTAAAATATTCATTTCAATGAGCTTGCCTGGCACGACCTACCGCAAAGTCTTGACGCAAAAAGCACTTAGATATCAAAGTCTTGAAAAACATGGTACTTAGAGCAAATCCTGAGAAGGTGTGCCCTTGGGGGCGTTGAGCAAGGTTGCCTCTCCTGGATGGTCGCGTCAACTTCAGTATTGTGGTTTCGGGTTGCAGCATCTCAGGATTTGCTGTAGCCATCTGCAACGTGTGCGGAACCGTGTGACTCATTGCAGGTGACCAGGTCCCTTGGATCACACCTATTCATAGCTTAGTGGATTGGGAGAAACAATCTGCAAATGCAGCGTCAGCTTAACGCATTGATAACAAATCGAATACAAAGAATTCGCACGAGAAGGGGATTGACAGCTGAGTATGAACGTTAACCCTCACTCGTGGGAAAGGGACGGATTCTTGCCCCAGTAGAGCTGTTCGAACCTGTCCGGATCCCAGAATTCAATTGGTTTGACCTTCACAGGCCACTTCGAGCGGGGAAGATTGAACTCGTGACGCAAGTAATCTTCCAAGTCGTATCCGTAATAGATGATGTCCGTCTGGTGAATTGAGAAGACGGGATTTCCGGCTTCATTTGGCAGCGAAGGCATGTAGCGGTTCCCGAGAATCGGGATGAGCTTCGGAGCCTGCTGGATTTTCGTCGATGCAACCTGCAGGGCTTCGGGGAGTTCCTCAGGTCGCTCTCCCCATTCCGGGAGCCAGAATTGATTATGCTCCACATCAATTAGGACCTCTTCCACTGGCCACTCAAGCCATTTCTGCATCTCCTCGTCAGTTGCGGTGTGCCAGCGCGGTGAATTCCAAAAGGGTACGTTTGTCTGCAGGAAGGAACGAAGGTCTGGCGGAAAGCGGAAGTTGAACCTGGTTTCGATTCGAACGACCTCAGCGTCGCTCAGGCCTGGTTGAAGCTCCAGACTGGCGTCTCGGAGAAGTTGAATCAGCGGCTTCCAGTCTTTCGAGGTCATCTCCGGCCCATTGCATCACAGTAGGTCTGAAATTTTCCACAGATCGTACGAGCGTTTTCCGATTTTTATTGCAATCTATTGCAAATCGCGATATACATATTGCATATTGCAATGGACATTCGAGGAGCAGGCGTGCCATTGCAGGCGACAGGCGGGAGCCGGCGGCTCGGCAACTGAAAGCCGATGGCCTTTCGACTGATCACTGACAACTGTTCACCGAGCACTGACTTTGATGAAGCTGGGCGAGAAAATCCGGTATTTGCGGGAAGTGGAGGGGAGCATCCGCGGCCTGGACCGCGATTTGAGCCAGCAGGAGACGGTGCGGGCCATTCCAAGCTGAGCCAGAGCTACCTCTCGCAAATTGAGAGCGGGGCGCGGCCGCACCTGACCAACACCACGCGGCAGATTCTGGCTACTTTTTTCAAGGTGCATCCCGGCTACCTGGTGGACGACCCGGAGGGGTATCACCCGGAGTTGCAGAGCGAGCTGCGGGGCCTGGAAGACAAGCTCGACCTGTGGCTGGTGGCGGGGGCGGAGCGGTTCCGGCGCGATCCGGAGCTGATGCAGGCCCTGCTGACGCTGGCGCGGCATGAGCGCACGCGAGAGTGCCTGCTGCTGTTGGAGTCGATTTTGGAGACTCCGGGATTGATGCCGCGGCTCACGGAAGTGTTGAGACCGAAGAAACAGCTGTCAGAGATCAGGGATCAGGGATCAGAGAGTCCGAAGACGCGGCGCGGCGGGAACGGGGGGGCGCGGAAATGACCTGGGAAAGCTTTTATCTGATTTGTTTTCTTGTGGGGCTGATGCTCAGCGCGGTTTCGCTGCTGGGAGGGATGGGGCATATTGGATGGCACATTCATGCGCCGCATGCTCCACATCTTCCTACTCACATTCCGACGCAGATTCCTCATGGCGTGCCGCATGCGGGCCAGGGAATGGCGCGTGGCGGTGTGCAGGCCGGGGCGACGGTGCCGTGGTGGAATGCGTTCTCCATCATGGTGTTCCTGTGCTGGTTTGGAGCGGGCGGCTACCTGCTCACGCGGCACGGAACCTTTGTGGCCAGCGTGGTGCTTTTGCTGGCGGTGCTGTGCGGCGTGGCCGGCGGAGCGATTGTGTTTCTCTTCCTGACCAGGGTGCTTCTGCCGCACGAGCGCGAGCTTACGGCGGACGAGACATCGGTGGTTGGCGTGGTGGGCCGGGTTTCAGCGCCCATTCGCGCAGAAGGAATTGGGGAAGTTGTGTACGAACAGATGGGCGCGCGCCGCTCCACCCCGGCGCGGTCTGAGGACGGCAAGCCGATTCAGAAGGAGGAAGAGGTTTTTGTCGCCCGGTATGAAAGAGGCGTTGCCTATGTGCGGCGGTGGGCGGAAGTGCTTGAGGCGAGTGATCAGTTGTCAGTTGTCAGTGGTCAGTTGCCGCGAGCTAAGGACAGGAGCGATGTCGGCCAGGGGAGACCGGCCGCTGATCGCTGAACAACTGACGACTGAAAACTGAGGTCTGAAGACTGAGGAATGGGTATGACGAATACGACCGTGCTGACTATCGACATGGCCATCCTGGTGGGGATTTTTCTGCTGGGATTGCTGGCCAAGCTGTTTCCCAAGAACGGCCGGAACGCCGGCTCGAAACAGTGAGCAGTGGACAGTGCGCAGTGGACAGTAGTGCACCAGCCACTGGCCGTTGAGCAATAAACCATCAACCCCTTACCTCCCGGGCGAAAGGACCGGGAACGCAATGACGCAGACGAATGAAATTATCGTGTACGCAGGACTGGCATTTCTTGCATTGATTATGTTGCTGGGCCTTTTAGCCAGGATGTATCGGAAGGCTGGGCCGAATGAGGCCTTGATTGTCTATGGTTTTCGCGGGCCCAGGGTCATCAAGGGGCACGGCACGGTGATCTTTCCCATGGTGGAAAACTGCCGCGAGCTGAGCCTTGAACTGATGAGCTTCGACGTGGCGCCGCAGCAGGATCTCTACACCAAGCAAGGTGTCGCGGTGACGGTGGAGGCGGTTGCGCAGATCAAGGTGCGCAGCGACCAGGCGTCGATTCTGACCGCGGCCGAGCAGTTCCTGACCAAGCCGCAGCAGCAGCGCGAGGCGCTGATCCGGCTGGTGATGGAAGGCCACCTTCGCGGGATCATCGGCCAGTTGACTGTTGAGCAGATTGTGAAGGAGCCGGAGATGGTGGGCGAGCGGATGCGCGCCACCTGTGCCGAGGACATGAGCAAGATGGGCCTGGAGGTGATCTCGTTCACCATCAAGGAAGTGCGCGACAAGAACGAGTACATCTCGAACATGGGCCGGCCGGACGTAGCGCGGATCAAGCGCGACGCGGAGATGGCCACGGCGGACGCCGAGCGCGACACGGCGATAAAGCGGGCAACAGCTCTGCGCGAGTCGGCAGTAGCAAAAGCGCAGGCCGACCAGGAGCGTGTGATTGCGGAGACGGCTTCGCAAACGCGGCAGGCAGAGGCGCAGCGCGACCTGGAGATCAAGAAGGCGGAGTACGCCGAGCAGAGCCGCAGGCAGCAGGCGTCGGCGGACAAGGCGTATGAGCTGCAAACCAACATCATGCTGCAGCAGGTGACCGCGGAGCAGGTGAAGGTGCAGCAGGTGGAGAAGGAAGGGCAGATCAAGGTGCAGGAAGCGGAAATTCTGCGCCATGAAAAGGAACTCATCGCCACCGTCCTCAAGGGCTCTGAGATTGAGCGCCAGAGGATTGAGAACATTGCCGCCGCCGAAAAAGCGCGCCTGACAACGGAAGCCGAGGGCCGTGCATCCGCGATTCGCTCGCAAGGCGAAGCGGAAGCCAGCATCATCTTCCAGAAGGGCGAGGCCGAGGCGAAGGCGATGAACGTGAAGGCCGAGGCTTACCAGCAGTGGAACCAGGCCGCGGTGGTGGACAAGCTGTTAACCAACATGGCGGACGTGGTGCGCGCCATGGCCGAGCCGCTGAGCAAGGTGGACAAGATCACCATTGTGTCCACGGGCGGGGAGGATGCCGCCGGGGCGCACAAGATTACCGGCGACATGACTCGCATTGCGGCGCAGGTGCCGGCACTGTTTGAGGCGCTGAGCGGAATGGACATCAAGCAATTGATGTCGAACGTGAAGGCGATTAAGACGAAGCCGGAAGAGGAACAAAAATAGCCTCTAGCTTCCAGCCTCTAGCTCCCAGCTTGTTCAGTGGGAGCTGGGGGCTGCGCAAGGAGGAGTTTTTTCAGGTTCAATTGCACAACCGGCGACGGAGACTGTCGCGAGGGTAGTCAGCATAAATGAAAAGCATATTTGTTGTGGGGCTGGGAGCGATTTTGTTGTATGGATTGACGGGTTGCAGCGTAGCCTCCCCTGACGCCGGCCACGAGGTGGTCTGGGTGGAGAAGCCGCTGATATTCGGTCATGGCGGCGTAGATCAAACGCCGGTTACCGCCGGTCGCGAGTACGGGGCGATGACCAGCGACGCGGTGGATGTGAACATGCTGCCGCAGCGCGTGGATATGGAATTCGACGACATGATGACGAAGAGTGGAGTGCCGGTCAGCTTCCACGTTGTCGCGACCTTTAGAGTTACCGATCCGGTGAAGCTGGTTAGCCAATTTGGGGCTGACCGGGATGAGAAGGGATGGGGTTTCTGGACCCGCAATCTGGACCAGCCCATGCAGAACGCCGTTCGTGATTCTGTGAAGCAACGCGACATGCAGGAGATGGCGATCTCGCAGACCGCAGCGGATGCGGTCGGGCAGGAAGTGTCTGCCGCCGCCGTGCGAATTGTGCAGCAGACGGGCGTGCCGATCGTCTTCACGGCCGTGAACGTGGGTCGCGTAAACCCTCCCGACGCGATCAAGAATCAGCGAATTGAAACTGCCGCACAGGAGCAGCGAGCCATCACCGAGCAACAGACGAAGCTGGCGGAGGACCAGCGCAAGGCGGCCGAACAGAGCCGGGCTGCCGCCGACAATGCCTACCGTGAGGCAATGCAGTTGTCACCTGACCAGTTTCTGCAATTGGAACGCATCAAGATGCAAAGGGATGTGTGTGCGCATGGGGCCGCATGCACGTTCTTTATCGGTGGAGGAGTATCGCCAGTTCTTGATGTTGGCAAGAAATGATGTGCGCAGCCCACAGAATTGAAGGGATCAATCCCAAAAAGGAGAACTTATCATGGCACTGCTTGACAGAGTAAGCACTTTGCTACGCGCGAATCTGAATGACCTGGTCGAGAAGGCCGAGGATCCCGAGCGGTTGTTAAAACAGATTGTCCTGGACATGGAAAACCAGATGCTCCAGGTGAAGACGCAGGTGGCGATTGCGATTGCCGACCAGCACCTGCTGGAAAAGAAGCGCACCGAGCACGCAGAGCAGGCGGCTGAATGGCGCCGCAAGGCGGAGCTGGCGGTGCAGAAGGGCCACGACGACCTGGCCCGCGCGGCGCTGGAACGGGCGCTGAGCCACGATCAGCTGGTGCAGGGTTTTACCACGCAGGCGGAAGACCAGAAGCACGAGGCCGACAATCTGCGCCAGGCGCTGCACAAGCTGGACCAGAAGTTGAGCGAGACGCGCGCCCACTGCGAGATGCTTGTGGCCGAACATCGCCGCGCCAAGGTGATTGGGCGGGCCACGCAGGCTCGCCAGGCGGTTGGCACGGACCAGGACCAGGCGCTGGGACGGCTGAAGAGCCGGGTGAGAATCAAGTCCGCGGAGAATGCGGCGGCCGTGGAGGTCCTGGTGCCGGAGAGCCTGGAAGAGAAGTTCCAGACGCTCGAAAGCGAGGACAAGATCGAGGTGCTCTTGAACGAGATCAAGAGCCGCCAGGCAGCGCAGCCATAGGTTGTTCGACTACATGAAGGTAAAAGGAGAATGAAAGTGCAAGATTTTGGGTCAATGGGCGTGGGGCCGCGTCTAACTGAGGTGTGCAACTCTACAGGTTGACTGTTGGCCCAAAAGCGCTCGGGACGGACAGCGATGGCCGGGGTGAATTACCCTAATGAGAGTGCCCTGACCTGAAAATGTCCAGCGAAGTTGAGTTGATGGGCTGGACGACTGTTCCGAGACTGGTGAATAGATGCCCTTTCGCTCTTTTGTGTTTTCAGCGTCGCTTGCGGTTGCAATCATCCTGCCGGCGTCGCCTATTTTGATTTTTGGCCAGAATCCGGCTTCCAATCGTGAGGCCGTTGCACCTCAACAACTTCCAGAGGCTCCGCAACCGCAGATTTCGTTGGCGACCGAATCACCTGCGCCGGACCAGAGTACACAGCAGCCAGCGCCGGCATCGCCGCCCTCGCAACCGGCGCAATCCACACCGACGCCAGCCGCTCCGGCGCAGACGAGTTCCAGCTCACAGACGGGCGCTCAGCAAACCGACCAGGAAAAAAGCGACCACGAGAAGGCTGAAGAGCAGTTGAAGCAGCAGGAGAAGCAGCGCGTGATGGGGGTTATGGCGACCTTCAACACCACCAGCAACCAGGACGCGCTCCCGCTTTCGCCCGCACAGAAGTTCAAGCTCTTCTTCAAGAGCTCAACCGATCCGTGGCCTTTCATGCTGGCGGCTGTGGTTGCCGGAATCGGCCAGGCAGATGACAGCAACGCTGAGTGGGGACAGGGCATGCAAGGCTACGCGAAGCGGTTCGGCGGCGCGTACTCCGACGCTTTTATCGGCAACTTTTTCGGCAATGCTGTGCTGCCCAGCCTCTGGCATGAAGATCCGCGTTACTTCCAGAAAGGCACGGGGAGTGCCAAGAAGCGGTTTCTGTGGGCGGCAGCGAGCACTGTTTGGTGCCGGCGCGATAACGGGAAATGGGGCCCCAATTACTCCAACGTCGTCGGCAACCTGATTGGGTCGGCCATCTCCCGCTCATATTACCCTGCTTCAGAGCGAACAGTGAGCGATACGATCACAGATGGACTGACGGTGTCTGCTGAAGGAATTGTGGGCGCCGAAGTAATCGAGTTCTGGCCAGATCTGGTGCGTCACCACAAGAAGAAGCAGGCTGAGAAGCTGGCCCGGCAGCAAGCGCAGAAGGATGCTCAGGACGCGACGCAACCCGCATCCAAGCCTGCCCCGTCCACTCAGCCCGACAAGCCACAGAATTAGGCCGGTTGGTTTCGGCAATCGTCTAATCAGCATCTAGGGTACGTGAGGAATTGCTGAATCGATGCGTTGCAGTCTGTGCTTAAGTTATGTTTTCTTTGCGGTTGGAATAACCGCGATAGCGAAGCCCATCCCGACGTGCGGCCAGGATGTGGGTTCCGCTCTTAAGTCCGCTCAACTTCAGCAGCTTCCGGATGCGCCGCAGCCGGAGGTGGTGCTGGCGGTGAATCAATCCCCTGCCCAGAATCAGAGCACACAGCAGCCGGCTCCGGCCACCACGCCGGCGCAGACCGCCCCAGCACAGACGACTCCTGCGCAGGCTCCTCCAGCGGCGGCCAGTTCCAGTTCGCAGGCCGCCCAGCAATCCGATGCTGAGAAGAGCCAGCGCGAAAAAGCAGATGAACAGTTGAAAGAGCAGGAGAGGCAGCGCACGCTGGGGATTGTGCCGGCGTTCAACGTCTCCTATCGGCAGGATGCTGTTTCTTTGACCGCGGGCCAGAAGATGAAATTGGCCTTCCGCTCCTCGATCGATCCGGTCACCTTTGCCGGCGCAGCCCTTGTGGCCGGCTATCACGAGGCGCTGGACGACGACACCGGCTTCGGATGGGGAGCTGAAGGCTATGGGAAAAGGGCCGGCGCGGCATATCTCGACGCTTTTAACGGCACCATGATCGGCAACGGCATCTTGCCATCCATTCTTCGTCAGGACCCCCGCTACTTCCGGCTCGGCCACGGCTCACCTACACACCGGCTGCTGTATGCGCTGGCCAGCAACGTGATTTGCAAGCACGACAACACAGGCAAGTGGGAGCCCAACTACTCGAACGTTGGCGGCAACATTATTGCCGGCGCCATTTCCAACCTTTACTATCCTGCACAAAACTCCGGGGTTGGACAGACCTTCAGCAACGGCATGATCGTGACAGCCGAGGGAGGTATCGGTTCGGTATTCCAGGAGTTCTGGCCGGATATCTCACGGAAGTTCCTGCATCGGGACCCGACGCATGGCCTGGACGCCCAGGCGCGTGCCTTGGACGCACAGGAGAAGCAAGCCGCGAAAGACGCCAGAGGAAAAGACAAGAAAAGCCAGCACCAGACAAGTCAGGATCAGACAAGTCAGGATCCGAAAAATCAGAACCATAAGAATCCGGATCAGAACTGAAGGCTGCGCAGGCCTCCGCCCAGGAAGTGAATTTCCTGAAAGAAAATCATGACGGAAACGGTCGCGTAATCCAGTTCGGGCGGGATTACGTCCATACAGGCATGAAAAGGTTTCTGGTCGGACTCCTCTTCGTCCTCTGCCTCGCGGCTCCTGTCGTGACGCAGGCGCAGGTGACGGCAGCTGCATACCATCACCACCACCATCATCACCACCACCATCACAGGGCTTAAGTGATCGGGTGAAGTAGAATCTGGCGCCTGCCGCTTAACTGAGGCGATTCACAAGTTTCGTGTGTCCGGGACCCGTTATCCCGGAGTATTTGCAGCCGGGCTGCTTGAACAGGTGTCGCACGGCGAGGTTTTTCTCGATGAGTTTGTAGCGCTGCTCCACGCAAGTGCGGCTGCGAAGTGGAGCGGGTCCGGGGGATGTCCAGAGGCCGGCAAGGGGAAACGCGAAGCGCTCAAATATCCCGTTGTCGCCGGGAAGCCTGCGATTGCGCCGCACGGGCAGCCTTTCATGGCTTTTGAATCCTGCCTGAATTGGCTTCTTGACTCCCCCCTGACTCATGGCGCGCCCCGTTGATGAAATAGCCTGTTGATTCCTTTTGGGCAGCGAGCCGATCGAGCCGTTCCATGACTTCAAAGCATGTGCGGCTGTTGTGATAAGGACATTTCCACGGGCCCACTTTATCGCGCTGCGGGTCGGGGACACCGTCCTTGGAGACCAGCCAGAACCACTCACCGAATTCATGGTCGACGATGTGGCTTTGAATGAAGGCCCAGCTCCGTTCAGCGGCGCAAAGGAAATGCTGCTTGCCGGAGAGCTGGTATCCGTTCAGAAAGCCCACGACAGCTTCGGCCTGCGGCCACCAATGCTTGTCAGAATCGATAATCCCTGTCGGGGCCGCCTCGTAAAAAAGGCCGCCGTCAGCGTCGAGCCCTTCGTCGTGGACAGTCTGCGCCATGGCCAGTGCGGCGGAATGCACGCGGTCAGTCAACGCCTCGTCGCCTAAAACATCGGCCGCCTCGCAGAGCAGCCAGCTTCCCTCAATGTCGTGTCCGAACGAGATCTTGTCCGACTGCGGATGCCATTGCTCATCGAAGAAGAGATGGAAGTGATGCGTTTTCGGATTGATGATGTGATCGAGAAAGACCATAAGCAGCTCGCGCAAGCGAACGCGCGCCACGGGGTGCTCGTGATTGCGAAGCAGTGTTGTATAGGCCTCAAGCACGTGAAGGTTCGTGTTCAGCGACTTCTTTTCGTCCTGATCCACATCGCTCAGGCGTTGATCTTCGGCCAGCGTCCAGTTGCGTTCGTAAGTCTCGAAGTAGCCGCCGTGCTCCGCGTCGTGGGCTGAAGATTCCATCACTTCCATGACATCGAGAGCCCTGGCAAGGATCTGCGCATCGCCCACCGCGTGGTAATACTCAGCCAGCGCGTAGATGGTGAAGGCTTGCGCATAGACACGCTTTTTTGTATCGATGGGGTGGCCCAAGTGGTCGACAAGCCAGTAGACGCCGCCAAACTCGTTGTCCCAGAAGAAGCGGACGAGGTACTCATAGGCGCGGCGTGCTGTTTCGAGATAGGCGGGATCGCCATAAACGCTGAAGGCCTTGGAGAATGTCCAAAGGATGCGCGCGTTGAGGATGAGGCCTTTGGCCGCGCGGGGATCAATGGTGAGATCGTTGGCGATGTGGCCGCGAAAGCCGCCGAATTCGTCGTCAACGGTGTACTCGAGCCAAAACGGAAGAATGCTGGATGTTAACTCTGCTTCCACGCCTTGCCGTAGATCTTGCACTCGAGGTTCCTCCTCGCGAGCCGTTGGCTGCGCGATGCTCGTTCAGCCCGATTGCGGTCAGGCAGGCGGACTCAGTATCGCGTCGATCTTCGCCAGTTCTGCGGCGGAGAACGCGAGGTTGGAGAGCGCGGCGACGTTCTGCTCGATCTGCTCCACGCGGCTGGCGCCAATGAGAGCCGAGGTCATGCGGCCATCGCGCAGCACCCAGGCCAGCGCCATCTGCGCCAGCGACTGGCCGCGCTCTGCCGCAATGTCGTTCAACGCCCGCGCTTCGGCCAGGTGGTGTTCGTCGACGTCCTGCTTCTTAAGGAAGGTATTTGGCTTCGACGCCCGCGAACCGCTCGGAATCCCGTGCAAATAGCGGTCGGTGAGCAGCCCCTGCGACAGCGGACAGAAAGCGATGCCGCCGATGCCTTCCGCGCCCAGAACATCGAGAAGGCCTGGCTCGATCCAGCGATCAAACATGGAGTACTTGGGCTGATGAATCAGGCAGGGAGTTCCGAGTGAGCGCAGGATCTTGGCTGCTGCGGTTGTCTCCTCTGCGTTGTAGCTGGAGATGCCGGCGTAGAGCGCCTTGCCGGAGCGCACGGCATGATCGAGCGCTCCCATGGTTTCTTCCAGCGGCGTCTCCGGATCGGGACGGTGCGAGTAGAAGATGTCAACGTATTCCAGGCCCATGCGGCGCAGGCTCTGGTCAAGGCTGGCAAGCAGGTATTTGCGCGACCCCCAGTTGCCATAGGGGCCGGGCCACATCTCCCAGCCGGCCTTGCTGCTGATGATCAGCTCGTCGCGATGGGGAGCCAGATCGAGGCGCAGGATTTCGCCGAAGTTGGACTCCGCGCTTCCTGGCGGAGGGCCGTAGTTGTTGGCCAGGTCGAAGTGGGTGATGCCCAGATCGAACGCTCGGCGGACCATGGCGCGGCTGTTCTCAAAGACGTCGACGCCGCCGAAGTTGTGCCACAGGCCGAGAGAGATCGCGGGCAACAGCACACCGCTGCGGCCGCAGCGGCGGTATTGCATGGTGTCGTAGCGCTGTTCATTTGCGATGTACATGATTCTCGCTCTGGGGTCGGTTCACACTAGCTCAGGACTCCGTGAACCGAAATTTCCTTTCGCCCATCAGTTGGCGCGGGCACCACATTGCCTTCGATCGGTGTGCCGTCGACGGTGAGCGCGATCTGATTGCCCTCGCCCTTGCGCTCAATGACGATTCTGTAGACCGCTCCGCGAAAGGTACGCATTGCCGTGAATCCTGGCCAGCTTTTTGGAATGACTGGGGCGATGCGCAGGCCGTCGATCGAAGTCCGCACTCCAAGGATCCATTGCGCAATTGCGTAGTAATTCCACGCCGCTGTGCCGGTGAGCCAGGAGTTTTTTGCCTCGCCGAAGGTGGGCGCATCCTTGCCGGCAATCATCTGCGCGTAGACATACGGTTCGCAGCGGTGCAGATCACTGATGTTTTCGCGGGCCGAGGGATTGATGCGGCTGTAGTAGTCGTGAGCCCGGTCACCGCGGCCCAGGCGGGTTTCACCAATCATGACCCAGGGATTGACATGGCAGAAGATGCCCGCATTTTCCTTGTATCCAGGGGGGTAGGAGGAGATTTCTCCAAGATTAAGGTAGTAGCGCGAGTACGCAGGCTGCTGCAGGACGATGCCGTTCTCGGTCGCCAGGTGCTCGCCGACCGAGTTCAATGCGCTCTCAGCTCTTCCGTCTTCCAGGCCAATGCCTGCAAGAGCGCAGAAGCCATTGGACTCGATGAAGATTTTGCCTTCTTCGCAATCCTTTGAGCCGATCTTGTTGCCGAAGTCGTCATAGGCGCGCAGAAACCATTCGCCGTCCCATCCGTGCTCATGGATGACCGCTTCCATCCTTGCGATTTCGTCGAGATATACCTGAGCTTCTTCGGTGAGTCCGCGGTGCTTTGCGATCGCGGCCAGTTCGCGTCCGGCGTAAACAAAGAGGCCGGCGATAAAGACCGACTCGGCCACTTTGCCGTCCTTGTTGGTGGTGGTTTGGAAGGACTGGCCGGGCGTATCGGAGAAGCAGTTGAGATTGAGACAGTCGTTCCAATCGGCGCGGCCGATCAGCGGCAAGCCGTGCGGGCCGAGGCGGGCAAGGGTGTAATTGAAACTGCGCCGCAGGTGCTCATAGAGAGGCTGCTCCGAACCTGGCTCGTTGTCGTAGGGCACGGGCTCGTCGAGGATGCTCCAGTCGCCGGTCTCTTTGAGATAGGCCGAGACGCCGACGATGAGCCAGTGAGGATCGTCGTTGAATCCGCTGCCGATGTCATTATTGCCGCGCTTGGTCAGCGGCTGGTACTGGTGGTAGGCGCCACCGGTGGCCAGTTGCGTCGCGGCCAGGTCGAGGATGCGTTCGCGCGCCCGCGCCGGGGCCATGTGCACAAAGCCGAGCAGGTCCTGGTTGGAATCGCGAAAGCCGAGGCCGCGGCCAATGCCGGACTCAAAGGATGACGCCGAGCGCGACATGTTGAACGTGGCCATGCACTGGTACGCGTTCCAGATATTGACCATCCGATTGGTGTGGATGTCAGGGGTATTCACCTGAAAGACGCTCAGAAGGCCGTCCCAATAAAGGCGCAGGCGTTCAAAGGCGGCGTCTGCTTGCACCGGGTCGAGATACTTTGCGATAACCGGCTTGACGGTCCGCTTGTTGATGATCTGCGAGCCGGCCGGATCGAACTTCTGGTCGACCGGGTTCTCATGGTAGCCAAGCGCGAAGACGATCTGGCGGGTCTCGCCCGGTTCCAGTTCGAGCTTGACCTGGTGTACGCCGACGGGCGACCAGCCGTGAGCGATGGAGTTGGTAAGCTGGCCGGCTTCGACGGCGGCCGGCTTGTCCCACCCGCGATTGCGCCCGAGAAATACCTCGCGCTGGGTTTCGAATCCTGCGCCAGGCTGGGAAGAGGCAAACCAGGCAAAGTGATTGCGGCGCTCGCGGTACTCGGTCTTGTGGTAGATGACGCCATCGTCCACTTCGACCTGGCCGATATTGAGGTTTCGCTGGAAGTTTGTAGCGTCATCCTGCGCGTCCCACAGGCAAAATTCAATGCTGGCGAATCCGGAGAGGCTGGCTTTCGTGGTCCGGTGGTTGGTGACCGTGAGTTGCCAGATTTCGAGATTCTCATCAAGCGGCACAAAGTAGCGGGTGTGCGCTTCAATTCCGCTGTAAGTCGATCCGATAACGGTGTAGCCCATGCCGTGGCGGCAGGAGTAGTCCTTGAGTTTGTGACGGGTTGGGAGCCAGGAGGGTGACCAGAACTCCTTCGATTCGTCGTCGCGCAGGTAGATGTAGCGTCCGCCAAGATCGGGCGGAACATTGTTGTACCTGTAGCGGGTGAGCCGCCGAAGCCGCGCGTCGCGATAGAACGAGTACCCGCCAGCCGTATTGGAAATGATGCCAAAATATGCCTGGCAACCCAGGTAATTAATCCAAGGCAACGGAGTTTCCGGCTCGGTTATCACGTATTCACGATTGCGGTCATCGAAATAGCCGAACTTCATGATGAGTCTTTCCTTGAAACAGTGTCGCCGCCAGTATAGTGCGCTGTTGGAATGTTAATCAAACGTTTTTCTAGAACCATTTGACGAAGTCCGGCGAGAATCGATTACATTTGCGCGATGTGCCGTCGGTGTGACAAAGTATCTGCGCGAGCAAAACGAGATAATCTGGCGCTCTCTGTGGAATTGCTGCGCTGTCAGTTCCACGTCAGCCAGCTCCGCCGAGTCGAGGAACCCCCATGCATCTTCACGCGATTGACATCGCCATCATCGTGGCCTACCTGCTGAGCACGGTGTTGATCGGCTACTGGGTCTCGCACCGCGCTTCGCAGAGCATGCAGAACTACTTTCTCGGCGGCAACACCATGCCCTGGTACATGCTGGGCATCTCGAATGCATCGGGGATGTTCGATATCAGCGGGACCATGCTGCTGGTTTCCTGGATGTTTGTGTACGGGCTGAAGAGCGTGTGGATTCCCTGGCTCTGGCCGACGTTCAACCAGATCTTCCTGATGGTGTACCTTTCTGCTTGGCTGCGGCGCTCCAAAGTAATGACCGGCGCGGAGTGGATCAAGACGCGTTTCGGCACCGGGCGCGGCGCGCAACTGTCGCACCTGATTGTGGTCATTTACGCATTCCTGAGCATCATTGGATTCTTCACTTATGCTTTCAAGGGCATCGGCAAGTTTGCGCAAACGTTCCTGCCGTGGAATCTGTCAGCCAATGAATATGCGTTGATTTTGATCGGCATCACGGCCATTTATGTCATCAAAGGCGGCATGATCAGCGTGGTAATCACGGAGGTTGTCCAGTTCTTCATTCTGTCGATTGCCTCGTTTGCCGTGGGAATTATTGCAATGCGCAAGGTTGCGCCGGAGATGCTCCACCGGGTAGTGCCGGCGGGCTGGGACAACATCTTTTTCGGCTGGCATTTGAATCTGGATTGGTCTACGCTACTGCCGGCTGCGACTGAAAAAGTGTCGCAGGACGGCTACGGCCTGTTCGGCTTCTTCGTGATCATGCTGCTTTTCAAAGGCATTCCAATTTCAGCAGCCGGACCGGCGCCCAACTACGACATGCAGCGGATTCTCTCCGCCAAAAATCCACGCGAGGCATCGATGATGTCTGCCTGGGTAAACATCGTGCTGACTCCTCCGCGCTATTTTCTGGTCATCGGACTGACCGTGCTGGCTGCCGCCTTCTACGGCCCGAACCTGCGCACGATGGGCACCCACATGGACTTTGAATTGGTGCTGCCTTACGCGTTGGGGCGGTTTGTGCCGGTCGGGCTGCTGGGCTTTCTCATCGCCGGCTTGCTGGCGGCTTTCATGTCGAACTTTGCGGCCACTGTGAATGCGGCGCCGCCTTATTTCGTCAATGACATCTACAAGCGATTTATCAATCCAAACGCGCCGCAGAAGACTTATGTCCGTCTGAGTTATCTGGCTTCGTTCGCAGTGGTGGTGATCGGCGTGCTGATCGGCTGGAACGTTGACTCGGTCAACTCGGTTGTGGTGTGGATTGTTTCCGGGCTGTGGGGTGGGTATACGGCCTCTAACGTCCTGAAGTGGTACTGGTGGCGATTCAATGGATACGGATACTTCTGGGGTATGGTCACGGGCATCGCCTCTGCGGTGGTGATGCCGAAAATCGTTCCATTTGTGCCCTTCGCACAGCATCTGCTGGCGACCTACTCCATCAACATGGAAGTGGTGATCATTTTCCCGCTGGTGCTGGGTATCTCGCTCGCCGGGTGCCTGTTGGGCACGCTGCTGACCAAGCCGGAAGACGAAGCCGTGCTCAAGGATTTCTACCGGCGGGTGCGGCCGTGGGGGTTCTGGGGGCCGGTGCTCGAGATGGTGCTTGCAGAAGATCCCGGATTCAAGCGCAACAACGACTTCTCGCGCGACATGTTCAATATCGCGGTCGGGATCGTATGGCAGATTGCACTTGTGGCGTTGCCGCTCTACATCGTGATACAGGAATTCGCGCGCGCTGCTTTCACAGCAGTGGTGATTCTTGGCACGTCAGCGATCTTGAAATTCACATGGTACGACCACCTTTCGGTGCGCGAGGTGGAGACAGACAAGGCTGCTGCCGAAATAATGTAATGCCCGTTCAATGCAGGCTATTTGGTTTAGATCTTCGTACATTTGAAATGATAGATTGGAAACATCCTGAGTTTCCTTGCTGATTTTGAATCGCTCTCTTGCCTCTGCATTTCGCGCCACGGGTTGTGAACAAACTCAGTTCTGACCGTCCTTTATTGATTCTCTTTTCGTCTCGTAACTCTAAAGCCTCTTGCCCGTTCTGAGGATTCGTTGAACCGTCACATAGCATCGAGGCACTATCTTCGTTGATTGCGAAGGAGCATTCGTGACTACGAACGACCCATCCCTTTCGAACCTTGACCTGGCTCCGACAACGCCGGCGCAGCGCACCTGGGGTACGTATAACTACATCGCTTTGTGGTTCTCCATGTCGATGGAGGTGACGACTTATCAGCTTGCTTCATCGCTCATCGCCAAGGGCATGGATTGGAAACAGGCGCTTGGCACCGTGCTTTTGGGGAATCTGATTGTGCTTGTGCCGATGCTGCTGAACGCGCATGCAGGCGCAAAATACGGAATTCCCTTCCCGGTGTTCATTCGCGCACCGTTTGGCGTGCGCGGAGCCAACCTACCTGCGATTCTTCGAGCAGTTGTCGCGTGCGGCTGGTTCGGCATTCAGGCGTGGATCGGCGGAACCGCGATTCACTCCATGCTGGCGGTCATCTGGCCGTCTGTCGCCTCCGCCGACGGCGTATTGTGGGCCTGCTTCCTCGGCTTCTGGCTGCTGAACATGGTCGTAGTGTGGCGGGGCGTTGAATCGATTCGACACCTGCAAGCCTTTGGCGCGCCATTCATGTTTGTCATGGCGGCCGCATTGTTGATATGGGTGCGCATCAAGGCAGGCAGCTTCGGCTCGATGCTATCGACCCCGAGCCAATTCCATTCCACAGGAGAGTTTCTTGCCGTCTTCTTTCCTTCACTGACCGCCATGGTCGGCTATTGGGCCACACTGGCGTTGAATATTCCGGACTTCACGCGCTACTCCAAATCGCAGACATCGCAGGCATGGGGACAGGCTTTCGGGCTGCCAGTCGCGATGACCCTCTACACATTTGTCGGCATCTCCGTTACGTCCGCCTCCGCAGTGCTCTTCGGTCATCCCATCTGGAATCCGATCTTGCTGATCGGCGCGTTTCATCAGCCTGTAGTCGCGTTTCTGGCGCTGGTCGCGATCCTGATTGCGACGCTCAATGTGAACATCGGGGCCAATGTGGTTTCGCCGTCGAACGATTTTTCAAACCTCTATCCACGGCTCATCAGCTTCAGGACCGGCGGGCTCATCACTGGATTCCTCGGCCTGGCAATGTGTCCATGGAAGTTGCTGGCCACGCCCGATGCGTACATCTTCGGCTGGCTGGTTGGCTACTCGGGCCTGCTCGGTCCCGTGGCCGGCATCATGATCTGCGACTACTTCTTCATTCGCAAGACTGAGCTGGATGTGAACTCGCTCTATCATCGCGAGGGAGCGTATCACTACACAAAGGGAATCAATCCGCGCGCAGTGGTTGCGCTCGTTCTTGGTGTGGGGATTGCGCTGATCGGACTCGGTGTGGCGTCGCTGCACTTTCTTTACGACTACGCGTGGTTCGTTGGATTCTTTACAGCAGGTGGCATCTACGGAATCCTTATGAAGTTCGCTCCGCCTTCCCCGCAAGCTGCGGTCGCGTTCGCGGACTGACAGCAACCGTCGACTCAGCGAACCTGCGGGAAGCCGAGATCGACCTTGCTGGATGCAGGGTCGGGCCAGCGGCTGGTGACGACTTTGGAGCGCGTGTAGAACTGAACGCCTTCGGGTCCGTACATGTGCAGATCGCCAAAGAGCGAGGACTTCCATCCGCCGAAGCTGTAGTACGAAACGGGCACGGGAATTGGAACGTTGATGCCGACCATGCCTACTTCGACATCAAATTGAAACTGGCGCGCGGCGCCGCCGTTCTGCGTGAAGATCGCTGTGCCGTTGCCGTAGGCGTTCTCATTGATGAGGCGAAGTGCCTCGGCATAGGTATCTACGCGCACGACGCTGAGCACGGGACCAAAGATCTCAGTGTCGTAGCAACGCATGCCGGGCTTGGCGTTGTCGATGAGCGAAGGACCAAGAAAGAATCCGGCAGTCTGCGTGGCTGGGTCAAGTCGGCCATCAATGGAGAGCGTCGCGCCTTCAGAGATTGCGTAGTTGAGATGTGCGGCGACTCGATCGCGATGCTCGCGCGTGATGAGCGGGCCCATTTCACTGGCCGGTTCTGAGCCGGGTCCGACCTTGATACGCGCCACGCGTTCACGGATCGCGGCGATCAGCGGATCTGCAACATTGCCTACAGCGAGCACAACGGAGATAGCCATGCAGCGCTCGCCGGCCGCGCCATAACCCGCGGAGACCGCGGCATCAGCAGCCATCGCGATGTCGGCGTCAGGCAGGACAAGCATGTGGTTTTTCGCGCCGCCGAGCGCCTGCACTCGCTTGCCGCTGCGCGTCGCTGTTTCATAGATGTACCGGGCAACAGGGGTAGAGCCGACAAAGCTGATGGCCTTGATGCCTGGATGGGTGAGAAGAAGATCCACGGCAACTTTGTCGCCATGAATGAGGTTCAGCACGCCATCTGGAACACCAGCTTCCTTGGCCATTTCCGCGAGGAAAACGGCAGCAGAGGGAACCTTTTCCGATGGCTTGAGGATGAACGCATTGCCGCAGGCGATGGCGGTCGATAGCATCCACAAGGGAACCATCGCGGGAAAGTTGAATGGCGTGATGCCGGCAACGACACCGAGCGGTTGGCGAATTTGATAGACATCGACGCCGCGGCTGGCTTGCTCGGTGTAGCCGCCCTTCAGCAGATTGGGAATGCCGCACGCGAACTCAACATTTTCCAGGCCGCGCGCAACTTCTCCGAGTGCGTCGGCAATGGTCTTACCATTCTCACGGCTGATGATCTCAGCGAGACGAGCGCGATTCTTCACGATCAGGTCGCGCAGGTTGAACATGACTTCAGCGCGGCGCGAAAGAGGCGTGGAGCGCCACTCGATGGATGCAGCCGTCGCTGCGGCAACCGCCGCGTTCACGTCGTCAGCGGCAGCAAAGCCCACCTCAGCGATGACGTCGCCAGTTGCGGGGTTGCTGACAATGCCGCTGCGTCCAGAGGTAGCCGCGACCGGTTTGCCGTTGATCCAGTGAGAGACCGTGGTGGGGGTCAATGTTTCACTAGCACTCATTTTGCTTCACTCCTCATGAGGCTTGAATCCAATCGATAGTCTTCGATGCGAGCGTGTCAAAGGCGGTAACGGCGAGATGAAGGTGGTCTTCGCGCGTGTCCTCAATCCTATTGTGGCTGATTCCTTTCAGCGATTGAACGAAAAGCATGACAGTGGGAATGCCGGAGCGGGAGACCTCCGCCGCGTCATGCAACGGGCCGCTGGGCATGCGATGCGATTGGCCTGCAGTGTCGCGGATAGCCTCTTCACATAGTTCAATGAGTTCGAGATGAAACGGCTCCGGCGCAATGTTCCAGATGCGCGACCACTCCACCGTGCAACCTTCCTCCGCGGCGAACTGAGCGCTTTTCTCCTGGGCTTCGCGGTACATGGTGGCGAGCACCTGGGCATCAAGGTCGCGCTGATCGAGCGTTGTCTCACAACGGCCGACGACGGCGGTCACGATGCCAGGGAAGGTTTTGACGCTTCCGATGGTGCACACTGCGTCTGGGTGCCTCATTGCGATGGTGCGAATTTCAAGGGCCAGCTTGGCCGCTGCCGCGAGTGCATCGCGGCGCGACCGCATCGGCGTGGAGCCTGAGTGTGCTTCCTGGCCGTGAAAGGTGATGGCGTGACGTTCGACGCCTTTTGTGCCGAGCACTGCGGCTAGCGGCAGGCCCATCGACTCCAGCACCGGGCCCTGCTCGATGTGCAACTCAAGATAGGCGGCGGCGTTGGCGCGTTCGCGCTGTGCGTCACCGATGGAATCAATGGAAACGCCGCATGTGGCAAGAGCTTCCTCAAGGCGAATCCCAGCGGCATCAGTGCGGCCGCGGTCCTGAGCAATCGAGTGCGTCCCGGCGAAGGCGGATGATCCAAAGAGACTGCGACCGAAGCGGGCGCCTTCTTCATCGGCCCAATCGACGAGGCGAATGGTGATGGGCGGTTTGCCGTTGTACTGCTCCGCAATGCGGCGCAAGACGGCGTAGGCGCCGATGACGCCGAGAGAGCCGTCGAGCCATCCGCCATTGGGAACGGAGTCGAGATGACTGCCGAGAATCAGAGTTTTTTCTGAGGTTCCTGCAAGTGTAGTCCAACTGTTGCCGGCGGCGTCAAGGTGATGCTCGATGGGCAATTCGCGCAGCTTGCCTTCGAACCAATCGCGAGCCTTGAGCCATGTGGGAGTCCATGCGAGGCGCTGCGCACCGTTCTCATCCGCAGTGAGTGTGCGCAGCTCTTTGAGGAGATCGATTGCGGCTTGTGGATCAATCGGCATGCGATGCACCTTGCGCGCCATATTGAGGCTTGCGGCGAATCATGCGTCCACGGCCCGGCTCGCCGACGAAGACTCCGTCGCGCACCTGCACCTTGCCGCGCACCGTGACCACGGATGGACGGCCTTCTATCGCGATGCCTTCAAATCCGTTGTAGTCGTTGTTGGTATGCTGCGTGGCGGCGGAGACAGTGCCGCGAAAGTTGGTGTCGTAGATAACCAGGTCGGCGTCCGATCCAACGGCGATGGTTCCCTTGCGGGGGAAGAGCCCGAAGAGTTGCGCGGGGCGCGTGCTGAGCGCATCGACAAAGCGATGGAGGTTGAGGCCGCCGCGCTTGACACCGTAGGTATACATGAGATTGACGCGGTCCTCAATACCAGCGATTCCATTGGGAATTTGCGTGAAAGAGGTTGCGCCGAGAAGCTTTTGCTCCTTATCAAAGGGGCAATGGTCAGTGCCGACCGTATCAATCAATCCAGCCTGGAGCGCGTTCCAAAGAACGGGCAGATTGCGCTTGTCGCGAAGGGGTGGCGACATGACATGCTTCATGCCTTCAACGCCGGGGCGCTCGGCGTAGGTTTTGTCGAGCAGAAAGTGCGGAAGCACCGATTCGACGTAGAGCTTGACGCCGCGCAGCTTCGCATCAACGGCCGCGCGCAATGCAGGGGCGCAGGAGAGATGGACGACGTAGCCGGTGGCGCCGGTTTGCTCAAGGAAGGTTGCAAAGCGGCCGGTGCCTTCCGCTTCAACGGCTTCAGGACGGCTTGGCTCATGCCACTCGGGACCGGTCTTGCCTTCTGCGAGAAGAAGCTGCTGCAACTGGCCGACTAGCTCTGCATTCTCACAATGCGCGGTGGTGATGACGCCCAGCTCCGCCGCGAGCTTGAGGGTGTGAAACATTTCCTCATCATTCACGCCGAAGAAATTCTTGTAGGCAAGAAAGATCTTGAAGGATGCGGTTCCGTCGCGGACGATTTCGCGAAGCTGCGCATCGGTCTTTTCGTCCCAGCGCGTGACGGCCATGTGAAATGCGTAATCGCAGGCGCTGTTGCCTTCTGCCTTTTGCTTCCAGGTGTTGTAGCCTTCGAGGGCGTCTTCGTTGCGGGAGGGGCAGCACATCTCAATATATGTCGTTGTGCCGCCGACGAGCGCGGCCTTGCTGGCCGTGGCGTGGGTGTCTTTCGCAAACGTGGCCATGAAGGGCAGATGAATGTGGACGTGGGGATCGATGAAACCGGGAAAGACGAGCTTGCCTGTCGCATCGATGATTTCCGTATCCGGAGGAACGTCGAGATTGAGACCGATGCGGCTGACGGTTTCGCTCTCGATCAAGATGTCGACGTGCGAACGAGAATCCGTGGTAATGATTTCTCCGCCTTTAATCAACAGTCCCATAGAAACTTTTCTCCGCGGATTCAAGGATGCAGTAATTCGAAACAGGTCGTCAATGAATGTGAATACCGACTTTTTCGCGGTAGGCCTTCATCGTCTCCCAGTCTTCGGTGACATCGGCCTGATTTTGTGAAAGCTCACTCCATGTAACTTCACTGCGACCGGAGGGAAGCTCCACCATTTCGATGCAATCGTCCACCGGGCACACGTTATAGCAAAGACGGCATCCCACGCAATCTTCTTCGCGAACCGTAGGCTGGGGTCGTGTTTCAACAGCCTCCTGCTTGCCGTTTGAGCGTACATCGTACGCGTGTGGTTGAACGAGTGTGCCTTGTGGGGAGACGAGGTCGATGCATTGGTGTGCGGTATCGTTGCAGGCCACGTAGCAGAGATTGCACTTGATGCATTTCTCCGTATCAATGCGAGCGACTGCGCGATAGGAAAGATCGAGATCCTTAAACTCCGAGACGCGATGCAGACTGTGGCCGGAGACATCGGCGATGGTCTTGAAGCCTTTCTCGTCCATCCAATTGGAGAGGCCGTCGCACAGATCTTCAATAATGCGGAAACCGTAATGCATGACCGCGGTGCAGATCTGCAGGCTGGATGCGCCGAGGAGCAGGAATTGCGCAGCGTCCTGCCAGGATGCGATGCCGCCCATGCCGGAGATGGGAATGCCCGACTTCGAAACGACCTCGTCAGTACCGAGGGCGGCGAGCATGTTGAGCGCGATGGGTTTTACGGCTGGGCCCGCATACCCGCCGTGCCCGCCTTTGCCGCCGATGCTGGGGGTAAGTTCAAGCGTGTCGAGATCAACACCGATGATGGAGTTGATGGTGTTGATCAGCGAAAGAGCATTGGCCCCTGCGGCTACGCCTGCGCGTGCGGGAAGCACGATGTTGGTGATGTTGGGCGTGAGCTTCATGATGACTGGGATGGTCGCGGCTTCCATCACCCAGCGTGTGATGCGCTCGCAATACTCCGGTACCTGGCCAATGGCAGAGCCCATTCCGCGCTCGCTCATGCCGTGTGGACAGCCGTAATTCAACTCAATGCCATCTGCACCTGTGTCTTCAATTTGCTCAATGATTTCGCGCCATGCTTCAGGTTTGGCTTCAACCATGGCAGAGACGATGACTGCGCGATCGGGCCAGGTGCGTTTCACTTCAGCGATTTCACGCAGGTTGATTTCGAGAGGACGATCGGAGATGAGCTCGACGTTGTTGATCGCCAACATGCGCTGGCGGCCATAGTGCCACGCGCCGTAGCGATTGCTGACATTGAGCACCGGAGCGCCGATGGTCTTCCACACGGCTCCGCCCCAGCCCGCTTCAAAGGCGCGGTGAATCTGCGCGCCGGAGTTGGTTGGCGGTGCCGATGCGAGCCAGAAGGGATTGGGCGACTGGATGCCTGCGAAGTTGATGCGAAGGTCTGCCATGGCTAACTCACCTGGACGGGCGCGGATTGCTGCACAAGCTGTTGATGGATGGCTGCGGCTGCGAGTTTTCCATCTTCAACAGCCATGACGGTGGAAGCTGCACCGCTCGAACGAATGCAATCGCCAATGGCGTAGACGCCAGCGATGCTGGTGTGGAAGTTCCGATCGACCGTGATGAATCCATTCGCTGTTTCGAGACCGAGCAATGCAGCAGTTGTGGGCTTTTGCTGGCCGATGGCTTTGACGATTTGATCTGCGGCCAACACGAACTCAGAGCCTGGGACGGGCACCGGCGTGGGACGGCCGGAGGCATCAGGTGCGCCCAACTCGACGCGTAGACATTCGAGGGCTACGGGTAATTCGCCATCGAGAACAACGCGGGCGGGCTGCGTCAGAAAGCGGAACTCGATGCCCTCCTTGCGCGCAAAGTCGTACTCATGCTCGTAGCAACTCATCTCGCGATCCGTGCGGCGATAGACCATCGTTACGCGCTCGGCGCTGAGACGTCTGGCGATGGTGGCGCAATCAACCGCGGTATTGCCTGCCCCGATGACGATCACGTTGCGGCCGATGTGCAAAGGCGCTGTGCCGGTCTTACTCGCTTCAATGAATTCAAGACCATCGAGGATTGCGTCTTCACCTTCGATGCCAAGGACCGGTGTGCGGCCCAGACCGACACTGAGCACAACTGCGTCAAAGTTCCGTTGCAGAGTGGCGAGCGACACGTCCTTGCCGAATTCAACACCGGTCTTGATCTGAACGCCCAGGCCTTCAATCATGCGCGCTTCTTCGAGTGCGATTTCAACGGGCTCGCGCAGGGCGATGATGCCGTAGGTGGAGAGGCCGCCGGGCTGATCGCGCTTTTCGAACACAGTGACAGCGTGGCCCATCAGCGCCAACTGGCCTGCGCAGGATAGTCCCGCGGGGCCCGCGCCAATCACGGCGACGGCCCGTCCGGTGGGCGTTGCCTTTACCGTGGGATAGCTTTGATGCGCACGGGCACAGTCCATCGTGTAACGCTGCAGGCGGCCAATGGCGATGGGTTTGTGATCGGCGCCGAGAACGCATGCGCCCTCGCACAACTCCTGCACCGGACAGACGCGCGCGCAGGTTGCGCCCAGAAGATTGGTGGCAAAGATGGTCTCCGCAGAGCCGCGCAGATTTTGCGATGCGATTTTCTTGATAAATCGAGGAATATCGATGTGCGTGGGGCAGGCGTGCGTACAGGGCGCATCGTAACAGTAGAGACAGCGATCCGCCTCAATGGCCGCAGCATTCGGAGTGAGAGGAGGCAGTTGTTCGGCGAGCGCCTTCGCGATATCTCGAGATGCCGATTCCATCCATCAACTCCTTATAAAGACTGGAATCCGTACGCAAAAGGCCTTCGCAAGTTCAGCATGCAGGACACTCGCATGCGGAGATTCCAGCATGCGCCGGAGTTCATATTCTATTGCAATTCCTTGCCGAAGCAAGGAGTATGTTGCCCAGAGTGAAGCCAGTCCTTTATTCAGCGGAAGTTATGCTAGGCGCGACTGCGGAGTTGCCGCATTTCTGCGTGCGCCGAGCTGGCCCGCGAGTTGCAGCAGAGGCTCGTCACTGCCGCGCGCGGCGGCCAGTTGCATACCCCCGGAAGTGCATGGAATCGTGACGACGGGAACACCGGCAAGACTGAAGGGCGTGGTGTAGCGAAGCAGCCGGCCACGCGTCTTGCTGTGGTCAGCGCCTGCAACGAGGCGAGCGACTGGAATGGCGGGCATCAGTAGAAGACCATGCGTGTCGAGCAGTTGATCCATGCGAGCGCGAAAGGTTTCGTGGCGCCGCCGCAGGGATTTGATTTCTTGCTCAGTGATGCGCGCGCCCCACTCAAGACGCTCGCGAATAGAGGATTCGATGCGATCGAAGTGTCCGGCATGGAGACGCGCGGCCTCCCATGCCTGGATGGGCGCGAAGATTTCAAGCGAGTCAGCCCACCAGCCTGCTGTGAATGTGGAAGCGTGGAGGCCGAGAGCTTCGAGTTCGCGGGCAGTCGTACGAAGACCGGCAACGATCTCCGGTTCGCAGTCGAGCAGGAAGCTGTCGTCGACGATTGCGAAGGTCTTGAGATCTGAGATGGCAGGCGCTGTTTCTGGCGCGAACGGACCGGCCAGGAGCGGCGCATCTTCGAGGTCGCGGAAGAGCCAGCCCATCGTATCGAACGACTCAGCCAGGTGCGCGCCGCCGCGCCAATCGCCGCGGCCGAGAGTGGCACGATAACCGGCGAGGCCGCAAAGTGCGGCGGGTGCGCGAACGGAGCCGCCTGTGTCAGTGCCGATGGCGGCGACAGCGGAGCCCTCCTGCACGCTGGCTGCTGCGCCAGATGACGAGCCTCCGGTGAGCGCCGTCGCATCGCGCGGCTGCAAACAGTCGCCGTATTCGGGATTCTCGCCGGTGATGCCATAGGCCAGCGGATGAAGATGCGTTTTGCCGGTGATGACTGCGCCGTTTGCGCGGAGCCGCTCCACGAGCCATGAATCGCGCGCGGCATTGCCGTGGAGATCGCGATAGAAATGCACGCCGCAACTGGTCGGCGCGCCAGCCAGGTCAAAGCAATCCTTTACCGAGATGGGCAGGCCCCAGAGCGGGCCGCGGCCGTCGCCGAATGGGCCTCCGACGCTGCGGGGCATGGCCGCAACGCGATCGGCTTCGGCGCGTGTCCAGGCTGTGTCTTGCCACAGATACGTGTTGCGGGCAATGTTCTGGGCAGAACGGGCAAGAGCCTGATCAGCCAAATCAGACGGCTGCACTGTTCCTTCTGCAAGCGCGGCGCGGAGTCCACGGATGGTCCACGGAGGAGTGGTCATACACCGATTGTATGGGGTGAAAAGAACGGGCGGTTCCGCCGGGAACCGCCCTTTTGCTGTGGTTGGAGTGAGTGAATTAGAAGTCGAAGTGCAAGGACATTTGAATCTGGCGCGGGCTGCCGATGGTGTGGGTGACGATGCCGACGACCGGGCAGTTATAGAAGCTGGTGTTGGTCTGTGTTCCAAAGGCGCCGCAACCCGTAGGAGCCGGGGTCATGCCGGCAGTTGGGAAGGAATTATAGTTCTCGTTCTCTGTAACTTCGTTTCCCGGGATATCGAAGCTGGTGGTATTGGTGAGGTTGTAGACATCGAAGGTGTATTTGAGGCTGTACCGTTCGCTGAGCTTGGTCACTTTTACCAGTGAGGCATCGGCGCGTTTCTGGAACGACTGGCGGAAAATGTTGCGCTCGCCAACGCCGAAGCCGGTTTCGAAACTGTCAGAGGCCGGCACTGCGCCGCCAAGGCTGCCTGGCGCGAGCAGCGGGATCGCGAAGCAGGATGCCTTTAGCGCCGGGGATGACCCAGCCGGCGTCCATGCGCCGGAGGATCCTGTCTTTGCGCTCTTGGCTGTGCAGCCCGGAGCCAGCGGCACGATTGGATTGTTGATGCCATCGGCGGTGGAATAGTAGATGCCGCCCACCGCTCCCGTGTAGTCGATAACGCTGTACGGCTGGCCGCTCTGCAACACCGTTTGGCCTATCAGCGACCATCCGTCGGCAAACTTGCCCACGAGGGAGTGCTGGTTAACCATGTCGGGAAGGCGGAAGACGTAGCTGAAGCTGATCACGTGCGTCCTGTCGAAGTCGGAAGAACCATAGCCGCTGCGCAGGTTGAGAGGATTGTTGCCGTTGTAGAAGAGGCCAAGCCCGCTCTGTTCGTCGAGGGCGTGCGAGTAGGTGTAAGAGGCTCCAACCTGGATGCCCTTGCTCATGCGCTTCTCAATGTGCGCCTGCAGCGCGTTGTAGGCATCCACGCCGGCGGCCTTGTAGTCGATGGATTCCGTGGCGTAGCCCAGGTAGGGAACGCGCAGATCCACGTTTCCGCCCTCATAGTTTGCCAGGTAACCAGTTCCTGTACCGCTCCCAGGCGCAAGCGTGGCCCCCTCCACGGTGTAGCCGTAGCTGTAGTTCTGCTGGTAGGGGCTGCCCGACAGTGCGGGATTGGTGGGAGTAGCGAGAGTGGGCTGATTGAAGGGCACGGGAATGATCTGATGGCGGCCCAGGTTGCCCACATAACCGAGCTCGATGGCCAGGTCATTGCGCGGTTGCCATTGGACGTCGAGCGCATAGTTGACGGTATAGGGCAACTTGTTGGCGCGGTCGTAGACGCCGAGGGAGATGGGCTGTCCGTTGTTGATGACCTCACCGTTCGGATTGGTGGCAGATGTCGGGCACACATTTGGGACGCCGCCGTAACCCTGGTTCACGATGCTGCAGGCGTTGGGAAGGTAATTGCTGAGATCAGACGCCTTGGGGCTGCTGGGCGGCGGCAGAGCCGCGGTGCCGTAGGGATTTTCGAGATTGCCCTCGGAAGCAACTTCATTGCTGGCGCCGCCACCGCCTCCGCAGGTCGGGATGAAGCCCTGGTAGTAGTACAAACTTGCCGATGGGCAGGTGGTGACGTTGACAAAGGGGAGCTGCTGATTGACGCCGAAGGGTCCGCCGGTGACGGTGCCGATGGCGTAGCCGGGCGAAAAGTAGCTGAACAGCTCGCCGCGGTCGTAGTAGAGTCCGGCGCCGGTGCGGATGACCACCTTGCTATGGAACATCTCGGGCTGCCACGCGGCGCCAATGCGCGGTGCGATGCCCCACTGGCGGCCTGTAAGGGTGGTCGGGCTCACTCCGCTGGTGCCGTTGGCATTGTTGCCGGCGATAATCAGCCCGGTGTTCATGATCATGTCAGAGGCGGCGGAGTAGTTATAGAGGCTTGGATCGAAGTTGAAGATGCGGCCGTATTTTTCGGTGAGGCCGGCATCCCAGTCATACCGTACGCCGGCGGTCAGCGAAATGGTCGGGGTGATCTGCCACTTGTCCTGCAGGTAAGTGCCGAGCTGATTGGCGCGGTAGTAGCGGTTCGCGTTGCCCTGGAGGAACGAGCTGACGTAGAAGCCTGAAGTTGAGCCGCCGGGCGTTACATAGCCCTGGACAAACTGGCTGAAGTCGTTGGAGACAATGGTTCCGGTGCCGGTGCGCTTATCGATAGTGTTCAGCTGGGTGTAAGTGTAGCTGGCTCCGAAACTGAGGGTGTGCTTACCGAGTATCCAGATTGCGTTGCCGGAGGGTGCGAGACGGTTCTGAAAGACGCCGGTATTGGAAGACTGGCTTTCTGCGTTGGGGCCGAGGTTCAAGTACGCCGAGGACAGTCCGGCGGGCTGATTGCTGCCCAGGATGTTGTAAATGGAGACGCCTGGAAAGTAGCTCGATCCGAAAACGTTGATTGACCCTGTGCCGGCGGTGCCGCCAGGAATGGAACCGGGGCCGAATGGCTGCTCGTTGTCCGCCCAGTTCTTTTCACGCAGGATGCCCAATGTCTGTGTGGTGCTGAGGTTGGACCTGATAACCAGGGTGTTGATGAGAGAAGCAACCTGGGCGCCCGAGTCGAGGTGCTCGGTGAAGCCGGGAACGCTGGAGTAAGAGTACGGCGAGACCGTGGGGTCGTGCTGATAGAAGTACTTGAGGCTGACGGTGTCCTGCTTGCTGGCGATGTAATCGAGGTTGGCCACGGCCAGATCCGCCGTAAACCGTCCCGTGCCTGGGATGAAGGCGTTATCAAGATGCGCGGCGGAGGGAAGGTTGGGGTAGAGGCTGTCATTGGGAATGAGCCATTTGCCGGGCTCGCCGGGAAGCGCGGGCGAGTTGAACAGCGTCAGGGCGTCCCCATCGATATTCGCCGGGCTGACCGGATTGCCGCTGTAGATGCCGTAGGCGGAGCCGAACGAGTTGTTGGAGACACCGGCGAGTCCGGCGGCGGTGCGATTGGTGTCGTTCAAGCCAACGGGAACGTCGAGGAACGAGTCGCCGAGCTCCTGGTCAGACACGTGCAGGTGCTGATAGGCAGCAAAGCCAAAGAGCTTGTCCTTGATTAGCGGACCGCCTACTGTGCCCCCGGCAATGTAGCGGTGCAACTCCGGGACCTTATCGTTGGCTGGAACGTCGGGATCCTGGTTGAAGAAGAACGGAGCGGCGTTGATCCAATTTGTGCCGCGGTGAGCGTAGACAGAGCCATGGAAATCCTTGGTGCCGGATGCGGTGCTCAAGTCGATGTGCGCGCCGGAGGTGGAACCCTGCTGTGCGTCATACATCGATGCGTTCACGCGAACTTCTGAAATGGATTCAGGCGCGGGCGTAGGGATGGCGTTGCCTATGGAGAGATATATAGAAGCCGCGGAAGGAATGACGCCGCCGCCGCCACCGGGGCTGGTCTGGACACCGGTTGAGTTGATGACGCGCGCCGAGGCCACCTGGCTGGTGCTCTTTCCGTTGAAGAGGTTGCTGGCGTCAACGCCGTTGAGCAGGAAGCTGTTGGAGGTGTCACGCTGGCCGTTCGCCCAGATGGGCGCGTTTCCAAGGCCGGAGTTCGCACCGGTCCCGCTTCCGAACTCGGCGCTGACTCCAGTGGACTGCGTGGCGAGACCCGTGAAGCTGCCGGTCGCCAGTGGCACGGCTTCAATCTGTGCCGTATCGAGGACGTAGCCGTTGGTGGTATCCACTGCATTCATCAGCGGCGAGGCTTCCACTTCAACGGTGGTGGTGGTCTGGCCAATCTTGAGCGCAGCATTCACCGTGGCCGTACGGTCAGCCTGTACGGCGATGTGCTGGGTCTTCTGCACGTCAAAGCCCTGCGCCGTGTAAGTGAGCGTGTAAGTACCGATGGGCAGGTTGACGAAAGTGTAGCCTCCCTCGCCATTTGTCTTCGTGGTCCGGGTCAGCGAGGTTTGCTCAGCCACAAGATTGACCGTGGCATTCGGAACGACGCCGCCAGACGAATCCGTCACCTCGCCGGTGATGCCGCCAAGCGTCTGCTGTGCCAGCAAGGGCGAAGAACACAGCGCAAGAGCGGCCGTGAGAACAAGCAGCCGGGGAAACAGAGACGGAAAGGTGCGCATAGAGAACTTCAACTGGCCAACCTCGAAAGATAAGGATTTCCCCACAGGTTTTCTGAAGGATCAAAAACGCTCAACTGAATGAAAATGCAGAATTGCTGATTCATCCAAAAAAGAGAAAACAGTAGGAACCTGGTTGAGTGGTGCCTGATAGTTGTCTGGTTCGCTCTGTACTGCAGGGTTAGGTTAGGATAGCCGATTTACAATAAAGATCATCTAAAGATTTTGCGTTCGGAAGCCGTTGGAGGCCTGCCCAATCGGGCCATTTGAAGGCTGTGGGGAGGTGTGCGCCTGAACGATGCGCCAGCCCTTACGGCAGCCGTCCCTAGACCTGTCTTTGGCGGCTCCAAACGTCTCCGCCCGGATTTCCACATTGTTTGTCACAGGTGCATGTTCATAGCGCAAATAGACCCAGCGAAGCCTGCAACAGATTCAGGGTCGTTGATCTTCATTGCGCCGGGAACAGCTCCCGGTCGGGCAGGATCTGCTTGCTCAGCGCAGCACTGACCGTATAGACGGGCTCGTTGACCACCTGGCTGAGCCGCAGCTTGAGCGCCACGCTGCACAGGATGTAGGCATGAACATCGGTGAATCCCCACCGGCTGACGAGCAGATCGACCATACGGCCAGTGGCGGCGCGTGAAGTCTGGGCCAGGTCGGTGCCCGACTCTACCACCACCCATGCGTCGGCGGTGGAGTCGGCTGCGGCCTTTTCGCTGGCTTCAACCAGAGGGCCCGAGAGCGGTTGATGCTTGTGCAGTTCGAATCCGAGCGTAACGTCGAGCGGGCACTCGATGCCGTTGATGCACACTTCGCCGTCCCCTTGCGCCGCGTGGCCATCGCCGCAACTGAAGAGCGCGCCACGATTGAAGACCGGCAGATAGAGCCGCGAGCCGGCGCAAAGTTCACGCACATCCAGGTTGCCGCCGAACGGTCCTGGTGGACGGGTGCGAAACTTGCCATCTTCTGCGCGAGCCACACCCATGACTCCCAGAAACGGCCGCACAGGCACTACCGCAGGAGCAAGCGAACTGGAAGACTCGCCGTCCAGCGTCCAGTGGAAGAGGTACGGCTCGCGAAAACGATCCTTGAGAAAACCCAGGCCCTCAACGACGCTGGACCATCCCCATCCGGCGTGACGCGTGGCCAGCACATCGATCTCTAACACGTCGCCGGGCTCCGCTCCCTCGATCCAGATGGGCCCGGTAAGCGCGTGAAAGCGGGTGCGGTCGATGGCCAGGTATTCCGCCGTGGTCATGCCCGGCCGCACCTGGCCGCCGCTAGCATCTACGCATTCAATCTGTACTTCGTCGCCCGGCTCAATGCGCAAACGCGGCGCGAGCGACCGGTCCCAGACAGAGTGAGTTGGCTCGGCGGAAAGTTGGTGCTCGCTCACGATTCGTTCACCCGCACGGTCATCTGCACCTCAACCAGCGCATGGCGCGGCAGGGCGCTCACCCCAATGGCCGCACGCACATGACGTCCCGCTTCGCCAAACACCGCAACCAGCAAGTCTGACGCGCCGTTGATCACTGCGGGTGAATCCGCAAAGCCGGGCGCGGCATTCACATAACCGTTGACGCTGATCACTTCGGCGATGCGATCAAGCGAGCCGAGTTCGCGCTTGAGAACCGCCAACTGAGTGAGCGCGCAGGATCTCGCAGCCGCGTAGCCCTCTTCGATGGTGCGGTCGGTGCCGGCCATTCCAGTGATTACGCCGTCGGGGCCAGTTGAGATGACTCCGGAAAGATAGACGAGGGCGCCGACCTTCTTCGCGGAGACATAATTTCCTCCGGGCGAGAGCAAATGCGGCAGGGTAAAACCAAGTGCGGTCAGCTTTTCTTCGGGCGTTGAAAACTGCGTCATTTGCCTTTGAATGTACCACGCGCAGCGGTAGATTTTCTTAGGTTCTTACCCAAGGGGCAAGTTAGGATGTGGGCATGCCTCGAGCCCCTCTATCGATAACTCTCGCGCACTGCGGGACATTTGCCGCGGGCGGGAACATACGATGATTACACGCACCGCAAAACTCCTGCTGCTGGCGGGCATTGGCCTATTCCATTCGCTCGTAGTCTTCAACAACTTGACCGACTTCGACTCGAACTACCAATTTGTACACCACGTGCTCGCGATGGACTCTACCTTCCCCGGCAACCACGGCCTTTGGCGCGCAATTCCATCGCCGGGCCTGCAACTCGCGTTTTACCTCAGCATCATCGCGTGGGAGATCGCGACAACCATCCTGCTGTGGTGGGGCGTGATTCGGTTGCTGCGGGCGCTGCGGTTGCCTGCCGGCGCATTCAATGCGGCCAAGCGCGTGCCGATTATGGCGCTCACAATTTCATCGCTGCTGTGGTTGGGAGCTTTTCTATCGGTAGGCGCGGAGTGGTTCCTGATGTGGCAGTCGCACACATGGAACGGTCAGGAGGCTGCATTCCGCAATTTTGCCGTTGTAGGATTGGTGCTCTTGATTTTGTTGCAGCCGGATCTAGAAGGCCAGCCGTAACGAAGGCCCAGCGCCGATCGCTTTGATTTCACCGCTCGATGGTCGCCTCGATATACCCGTGCGGTTCGTCGATGGGCACAAAGATGTGGTTCGGATTGTCTAGCCCGAAGGGGCTCAGATCCGCCAGCAGGTGGTGCAGGTTGGGCATGGTGAGCGTGATGCGCGCAATCTCCGGCGCCGCAGCCAGTGCCGCTTTTCCCATATCGAAGAGCGTGTGCTGCACACTCATGCTGTCATGAGCGGCGAACTCTTTGAGCAGCGCCGCGATGATGCGTACACGCGCTTGTGCATAATGCGGCGAGCTTGATTCGTAATCCCATTTCACTGTCGCGCGGGTGCCGAAGATGCGATCCGTTGCCGGCTTGAGGGTGGTCAGTTTGTCCTTGATGTAGCCCGTGAATGCCGACTTGGCGGTTTTGAGAATCGTGAGGCCATCGATCCCTGATCGGATTGACCACTCGCGTCCCTGGTCGCGCACCGCGCGCACCGTGTGCACCTCAGGGCCGCCGAGCCTGAAGGTTGTTGGCTCCGTAACACCATCCACAACGAGGCGCTCCCACGCCTTCTCTTCAATTTCAACCAGGACTCCACTGACCTGCGGGTTGTTCACCAGAAGATAGTCGCCAAGCTCGGTCGCGAATTCCTCGATGGTTGCGGCCTTTGAGCTGCGGGCTACAAAATAAACGGTGTTCTTCATGGTGTCAGTGGGCAGAATGCTGCTATTGTCCGCCTCGGTAAAGCTGGTCTCGAAGTCTCCTTCAAGCAAGACGCGCACGGTCCACTCATTGAACTCGTGACGGTCTTCGTGACGCGTGATCCGCGACAGCCGCACGCGCGATTTTCCGTAGTGGTTATCTCCCAGCCTTGGCATCGTCTCAGCTTCCTCGATAGGTTGTGTAGCTATTGTCGCTCAGGAGCAGAGGAAGATGATAATGCTCCTCGCCGTTCACCTGAAACACGATCGAAACTTCGGGATAGATGCTGGCACGGCCGTTGCGTTCAGAATTTGGGCCAGTCTTGAAGGTCAAGCGGTAAATGCCAGGCGTTGCATCTTCCTTGACATTGCTGCAGCGTCCATCTGCATCCGTCTCTGTGGATGCCAGCGCAATCCATTGCGATCCGTCGCGTTGTTCAAGCAAAACGGGAACTCCCGCGGCCGGTTTTCCAAGAACAGTATCGAGCACGTGCGTTGAAATCTTACTCATTTCACAAGCCACTTTCCCAGACGAATCTGCATAATCTGCCGCTGCTGTTCTGCCGCCTCGCGCAACTCGGTTTCGCAGTTGTTTGAAAGCCGGCGATGGAGAATCGCCAGCATTTCTTCAGCGCTCTTGCCGGTGGCGCAGACAATGTAGGTAAAGCCGAAGCGTTGTTCGTAAAGTTCATTTCCTTCAGCCAGTTCAGCGAGCGTACGCCCGGCTGCGTCGGACGCAGAAGACTGCTCCTCGCGCGACCAAGCAATGGACTGCGCCGAAGCGTGAACTGGTTTGCGTTCTCCAATGCGCGGGTGGCACGCGAAGGTCTCCATCCAGTCCGCTTCTTCCATTGTGCTCCAAATCCGGTCGGCTGCTGCGCTCAACTCCGCAACATTATCCATAGGCCGCATCTCTACCATCGCCGCAGCCCACCGCCGCGATCCGCAGCACGCAATCATCTCGGCAAACGCCGTCGCCGCATCGGCTGCGTTCCACGTTTGCAGTGTTGCATTCATTGCAGCGATCCCTCGGAAGATAGTTCTCTCAGAATTACGGCTCGTTCAGCCCGCCAGTTTGGCGAGGGTGCGCGCCAGCACGTCAACGCCGGCGGCAATCCACTCCGGCGCAGCGTATTCATCCGGCCGATGGCTCCATCCCCGACGGCACGGAATAAAGAGCATAGCCACAGGTGCAATGCGGGCCATAAAAAGCGAATCGTGATAGGCGCGGCTTACCATTCTCTTGAAGCTCCGGCCCGCTTCCTGCGCGGACGCTTCCATCGCAGCGAGAATCGCGGTGTCGCATGTGGCGGGCGGATCTGCGTTGACAAGTTCAGTGGTCACGGTGACACCGCGCCGGGCGGAGACATCGCTGCATGCGGCATGAAGTGCATCGATCACGCGATTGCGCCGGGCACCATCCGTATCGCGTATGTCTGTTTCGAGATTCACGCGTGAAGGAATGCTGTTGACCGCGCCGGGGAAGACTTCGCAAACGCCGACAGTGGCCACGGTGTCGATGGCGCCGGAAGATTTCGCCGCCGACTCAAGAGCGAGGATCAGCTCCGCGGCCGCTGCCAGCGCGTCTTTGCGGCCGGGCATCAGCCTGCCGCCCGCATGTCCGCCCTCGCCTTCGATGGTCACACGCAGACTTGCGGGAGCGGCGATATGCGTGACCAGTCCGAGGTCGATGCCTTCCTGCTCCAGCAGCGGCCCCTGTTCGATGTGCAATTCAACAAACTGGTGGAAGTGACCAGGCGGCAATGCAACGGACTCCAACGCGCCTGTGAAGCGGGCCTGAGAGCGCAGTTCATCCAGGCCGTGATCCTGCTTGTCACGCAGCTTGAGCGCCGCGGCGAGTGTGAGCACATTTCCCATCATGCGGCTACCCAGGCAGCCAATTCCGAAAAGAGTTGGCTCTTCGGAAGTAAAGATCACCAGCTCAATCGAACGGCGCGGATGGAAGCCGGCGCGCTGCAACGAACGAATGGCCTCAAGTCCGCCCAGCACTCCGACCGTTCCGTCGTACATCCCAGCGTTGGGAATCGCGTCGATATGCGAGCCGGTTCCGACAGGTGCAAGGTCAGGCTCAGTGCCGTGCCAGCGCGCGAGCATATTGCCGATGGCGTCCTGGCGGACGGTAAGCCATGTGCTTTCGCAGAGCGATTGCACGTAGGCGCGGGCGCGCAGGTCTGCCGCGCTGAATACCACGCGCGTTACTACGGGCGGTTCCTCTTCAGAGATTTGCGCCAGGGCCTTCAACTCGTCAAGAAGCGAGTGAATTTCGACGAAGGGTTCGATGGCCATTTGTTCAGCCTCCCAGCGGATGCCTGCGCCAGTCCTTGTAGATGAGGTACTTTGCCGGCTGCTTGCCCAGCGCGCCAAACCATTGCGGACAATAGGGCGCCATCCAGATAAAGTCGCCGGCCTGCACGGGATACCACGCGTCACTGAGCCTGTAGATGCCTGCGCCCTCAAGCATGAGCAGGCCGTGCTCCATGAGGTGAACCTCGACCATGCTGAGTGCAGCGCCTGGGTCATAGGTCATCGTGTTGACCGCGAAATCGTATGCCGGCCCCTCGGGCATGAGCGAACGCACGCGCAGCGACTCATCCCCCATCAGTGCAACTGGGGGAACATCCGCTTCCGTGCCCACGACGATCTCTGCGACTTGAGCTTCATGGGCCTCTGGCGGCTGATAGTGCTTCTCTATCAACGCGGCGCGCGACGGTGCCAAAGCACGGACCGTGTGCGCCGCGCCTTGCGGAAGAAATGCAAACCCGCCTGGAGCCAGGATGTGTTCCTGGCCAGTTGCGTTTAACTTGAGTTCACCCTCAAGCACATAAATAAATCGCTGCGCGGGCGCAGGTCCGAGTGCCCCGCCCGCGTTAAACTCAGCGGTCATCTGCGTAAAGCGCGCGCCCAACTGTGGCGCAACATGAATCACAAACTCCACGCCATCCGCGCCGGGAAGCGGTGTGCGGATGAAGGTATTCGGCGTCTGCAGCAGGTGATCCGGCTTCAGGCTGCTCCGTGTTAGTCCCAAGTGATGCAAGCTTGACCTCGTTCGAAGATTCTATCCAATTTCTTTGGCAAGGCGCTTCAGAAACTCCCGGCCCACGAGCAATGAGGCTTCAACATCTTCTTCAAGGACGGCTTCGGAGGGGTGGTGACTGATGCCGCCCGGGCTGCGCAGAAACAGCATTGCCGTGGGCATTCTGGAGGCCATCACCATCGCATCGTGGCCCGCACCGCTGGGCATGGTCTTCACAGGAAATCCCGCCGCCTCGGTCGCGTCTGTAAGGAACGCTGTAAGCCGTTTGTCCATCGGCACAACTGGTTGGTCGAGCAGCTCTGTCTGTTCAAGAGCGATTCCGCGCAGCGAAGCGATCGCATTCGCGCTGGCGAGCAATTCCTTCACCGCTGCAATGCGCGTGGCATTGTTTGCGTCGCGCACTTCAAGGCTGACCTCCGCGACGCAGGGAATGACGTTCGAGGCATTCGGCTCGACGCTGATTCTTCCCACGGTGGCCACCAACCCATCAGTGCGATGGGCAAGCGCTTCAACTGAAGCGATCCACTCCGCGGCGGCTGCGAGCGCGTCGCGGCGCAGGCGCATCGGTGTGGTTCCTGCATGATTTGCCTGGCCCAGGAACTTCAGATTCAAGCGCGTTTGGCCAACAATCGATGAGACAGCCGCGACTCTGAGGCCTTCCGCGTCCAGCACCGGGCCCTGCTCGATATGAATCTCGACAAACCCAATCGCGTCCCCTTCCGCCGCAGCTTCATTCATCTGCTCGGAGTTAAGGCCGAATGCACGCATGGTCTGATCGACAGTGACGCCTTCCGCATCTTTGAGTGCAAGCAGCTCAGGGTCAAAACGCCCGGCAACAGCGCGGCTGCCAAGAAATGGCACGCCGTAGCGCACGCCCTCTTCCTCAGAAAACGCGATGATTTCGAGTGTCAGCGGCAATGCAAGTTCCCGCGCAACATCAACCCATTCAAGCGCAAGCGCAACGCCCAGCACGCCATCAAATGCACCGGCATTGGGCACCGTATCGATGTGCGAGCCGAGGATGAGACGCCTCGGGTTTGCGTTCGCGGGTTGCCAGAGGCCGCGCAGATTTCCGGCTGCATCCACCTGGACGTTCATGCCCATCGATTCCATACGAGAACGCAGATGAGTGTGGACGTCACGCACCGGTGGCGTAAGAAACCGGCGCGTGATGCGCCCGGGCTCTTCGCTCATGGCAGCAATAGTTTTGCATTCGGCAATCGCCCGGAGCGCACGCGATCTCATTGGCGCACCAACTCTCTTCCGTGCGGCGCATCAGCAAATCCGTTCTGACCAAAGACTCGGTTGCCACGAAGCCAGGTCTGCAAAACGTGCCCGCGCAACTCTGCACCCAGATAGGGCGAGAGCTTATGGCGAAAGTGCAGGTTCCCTTCTCTAACCGTCCATGAAACATCGGGGTCGAAGACCACGAAGTCTGCATCCGCACCCGCTGCCAACGCACCTTTCCGGCCAGTCAAGCCGGCAAGCTTCGCGGGACCAGCAGACATCCATGAGACAACACGCTCCACTCCTTTGTTGAAGTCCATCCCACGGCGCACCATCGCCGTCCACATCACCGGCAATGCGAGTCCGAGACTTGAGATACCGCCCCATGCAAGATCAAAGCGCCCTTCATTGCGTTTCTTCATCTCGAGGGGGCAGGGCGAGTGGTCAGTCGCCACCAGGTCAATCAAGCCGTCTTCCAGTGCGGTCCACAGCGCTTCGCGATTCTGCGCGCCGCGAATGGGAGGGGCGCACTTGTACTCTGTTGCACCATCGGGAATTTCTTCGGCGGAAAACCACAAGTATTGAAAGCACGTCTCCACGGTGATCGGCACTCCGCGTCCGCGTGCCTCCGCAAGGAGCGGCAGAGCCTGCGCGGTGGCGAGGTGGACGATGTGAGTATGTGTTTGAAACTCTTCGGCAAGACGAATCAGCAGCGCAATTGCTTCAATCTCCGCCGAGTCGGGGCGTGAAGCGAGGTAGGTTGAGTAAGTGCGCCAATCAGCTCCGGCAGCATTCATCAATACAGTCGCTGCGTCCACTGGGCCGGACAATTCGGCGTGAGCCAGCAACGGCAAGCCCGTTCCGCGCAGCTTGGCGAGTGCGAGGCGCAGGTCGGTTTCGTCGACCCACGCAAAGCCGTCGATGCCGGAGTGAATCAGGAAGCACTTGAAGCCGGGAGCGCCCGCTGCGGCAAGCGCTGGGAGCGCTTCGGAGTTTCCAGGCACCACACCACCCCACGCGGCCCAATCGACCCACGCTTTGCCTTTGGCCGCGGCACGCTTGGCTTCGAGCGCCGCTGCGTCAATGGTTTCCGGAATGCAGTTCAGTGGCATATCGACCAGCGCGGTAACTCCGCCCGAAGCGGCTGCGCGCGTAGCAGTCGAAAAGCCTTCCCACTCCGTGCGGCCGGGCTCATTGATGTGAACGTGCGAGTCCACGAGGCCCGGCAGCAGCACGAAATCACCAAAATCGTGCAAGGTCGCAGAGGATGGCACTTCACCCCAATTCCCCACAGAGAGGATTCGTCCATTCTCGACCAAAAGAGCCGCAGGTCGGAGGCCCTCTGCAGTGAAAACGCGAGTTGAGCGGAACGCCTGTGCCATACTGTTTCTACTTTCGCCTGTTAAGGAGGTTGCGAGCAAGTTGGCCACCCCCGTACCACCCAACCCGGAGTTTTTGCGCCGCGCAATCGCGCTGGCCATTCAAAACGTGGAACGCGGCGAAGGCGGCCCGTTTGCCGCTGTGATTGTGCGCGATGGATGCATCATCGGCGAAGGCGTGAACACGGTAACAGCCACCAACGATCCCACCGCCCACGGCGAGGTCAACGCGATTCGCGCGGCCTGCAAGGCGCTGGGCACATTCACGCTCGCGGGCTGTGAACTCTACACCAGCTGCGAGCCGTGTCCCATGTGTCTCGCAGCATCCTATTGGTCGCGCCTCGATGCAATTTACTATGGCGCTAGCGCGGCCGATGCAGCACGCGCCGGATTTGACGATGCATTCCTTTACGAGGAATTCCGCAAGGACCAGGCGGCTCGCACGCTGCCCGCTACGCAGTTGCTGAGTAAGGAAGCCTGGGCCAGCTTTGCCGCATGGATCGCTTCCACCAGCAAGATTGAGTATTGACCATCCGGCGCGCGACTGATGTGTGCTTCCTGCTCGCAAGCGACGCAGGCTACTCCACCAGCGCGTCTGCAATCGCCAGATGCTCGTCCAGCGCGGCGATGCCCAGGTCCAGCTCTTCTTTGGTCACAATCAACGGCGGCGCAATCACGAAGTGACTCACCCATGCCTGGATCGAGATTCCCTGCGCCATCATTTTGGCAGCGATCTGATCCACCACAAGCGGCTTGCCTTCTACCTTGTCGCGCATGGAGTTGAAGGGCCGTTTGGTCTCGCGATTCTTCACGATCTCAACAGCGAAGAAGAGTCCGAGTCCGCGCACATCGCCGACAGATACGTGCTTCGCTTTGAGTGCTTCCAATTTCTCCCGCACGTAGGGCTCAAGCGCGGCCGCGCGCTCAACCAGGTTGAGCCGCTGCATCTCCTCGATGGTTGCGACAGCAGGCCCAAGCGTCATGGGGTGTGCTTCATAGGTGTGTCCGTGCGAGAAGTAATGATCCTCAAAGTAGTCGGCGATCTTTGTCGTAGTGGCGCACAGGCCCAGCGGCATATACGCCGAGGTGATGCCCTTGGCGGTCACCAGGATGTCGGGCTTCACGCCCCAGCGATCGATGGCAAACCACTTGCCGGTGCGGCCCCAGCCGGCCATCACTTCATCGTCGATCATCAGCACGCCGTAGTCGTCGCAGATTTTGCGCATGCGCGGAAAATACTCGGCCGGCGGAATCAGCACGCCATTGGTGCCCACCACAGGTTCCATGATGATCGCAGCCACGTCGCTCTCATTCCGGATCATGTGCTCGATGTAATCAGCGCAGGCGATGTTGCAGGACGGATAAGTGTGCTTGATGGGGCAGTCGTAACAATTTGTCTCCGGCGCGAAGATGAACCCTGAGCCTTTGCCGCCCGGCTCCATGGCCCAGCGGCGCGGGTCGCCAGTGGCCGCGATAGAGCCATTGGTGGAACCGTGATAGGAGCGGTAGCGCGAGATGATCTTATTCTTGCCGGTATACATGCGCGCAATTTTGAATGCCGCCTCATTGGCCTCGGTGCCACTGGTCGCGAAGAAGAATTTGTTCAGCCCCTCGGGCAGCACCTCAAGCAGTTTCTTGCTCAGGCGCGCACGTGCGCTTGTGGCGTGACCCGGCGCAACATAGGCCAGCTCGCGGGCCTGTTCCGCAATCGACTCCACCACGCGCGGATTCTTATGGCCAAGATTGACGCACATCAGCTGCGACGAAAAATCCAGGTAGCGCTTGCCTGCTCCGTCGATGAACCAGCAGCCCTCCGCATCGGCCACGTGCAGCGGCTTCCAAGTCTTCTGAAATCGCCATGTGCCGTAGTTTGTCTGACGCGTGATGGTCGTGATTTGCTCGGATGTAAGCGTCTCTGATTGCGGATTGTCGCTCATCGGTTGTTTCTCCCGCCGGGTTGCTTCAAGACATCCTACCACCGCGATGGCAGCCCATGGACTGGCGTTGAACAAACCGCGCTTTGTCATTCAGGGTGGATTGTGCGCAGGGCTCAATTCAGCTTGCTGGCGCTATTGGTTGACGCCGCTGGCCAGGAAGCCGCCGTCGACAATAATCGTTTGACCGGTCACGAAAGACGCGCCATCGGACGCGAGATAGATTGCGGCTCCAACGAGTTCTTCGGTCTTTCCGAAGCGTCCCATCGGCGTGCGCATCAGCAGTTCCTGGCCACGCGGGGTGCTGTCGAGAAGCTTCGCGTTCAAGTCAGTGCGGAAAACGCCCGGCGCAATGGCGTTTACCGTGACGCCTTTCTTCGACCACTCCACGGCAAGGGAGCGAGTGAGCGAGGCAATGCCGGCCTTGCTAGCGGCATACGCGGCCACTTCACTGAGGGCGACAAAACTGTTCAGCGACGCGATGTTGACGATGCGCCCATAGCCGCGGTCCAGCATCGGTTTGCCGAAGACCTGGCAAGCGCGCAGCGTGCCGGTCAGGTTGGTATTCAGGATGTCGGTCCACTCTTCTTCGGGAAGGGTCAACGTCGGCGTGCGTTTGATTTTTCCCGCGCAGTTGACGAGGATATCAACCTTGCCGAAGCGGTCGAGCGTGGCTGCCAGCAGCGCCTCCAGTGAAGACCGATCGCAAACGTCCGAGGTCACTCGGAGAGTCTGTCGACCGCGCGCTTCAATCTCGCTGGCTGTTTCGTCCACCTGTTGTTGGCGTCGGGCCGTGGCAACAACGTCGGCGCCAGCATCGGCGAGGCCGAGGCTGAGTGCGCGACCGATACCCGAGGTTCCACCCGTTACAACAGCGACTTTTCCATCAAGGTTCAAAATCTGAGAGGTCACAATTTTCTCCATCTTTGCGATCGGTGCGCTCGTGTCACGAGAACTGCATGACTAAACGTCGCTCCCAGGAAAGACAAGAGCGAAGGGACAGTGAAGGAAGTCTCAAACGCGTTCTGTGCAATGACGGCTTCCTTTGCATCAAGCGAGTCAAGACAATGCGGCTCCCTCAGATTTCCCCTCCTGAATTTTATCCGCTCCCCCTTGATACGCGGCAACTGAGGAGCTTTGCTTCCAAAGGAAGATTGCTCAAACTCCGAAATCACTTCGACGGCTGAGGTATCAATGGAATTGCCGCTCCGCATGACGTATCTTGAGAGACGTGGATGCGGCCTCCTCACAGCCGGGCGATCTTGCTCTCTCGCTGGAATCGGCGAGCCTGCTGTCGAGCGCGACCGTGACTGCAGAGAGCGCCGCCGCTGGTCCGGAAGCACTGCCGGAGCCACTGGCGGAAGAGCTTTGGTTAGAGGCCGAGGGGCAAGCCTGCGGAATTACGCGGGTCGAATTCAGCGCGGCTCTTTCTGCAATTGGCAAGAAATGTAATCACGGGCTGCACCCGCAGGCTCATCCCGATGCCGCTCAAACAGAAGCCTTCTATCGTGCTCTGAGGCTGCCGGACCTTGCACTGGCACAGGCCTGCGCATTGGGCAGAGAGGCCGGCTGGGAGCGATTCATGGGCCTTTATCGTGTCCCCGTCACAAAGGCGGCCGTCGCGATCACACGATCGTCAACCCTGGGCAACGATCTTGCCGACTCGCTTTACTCGGAGTTGTTCGGCTTGAAAGAGAAGGACGGTCAGCGCATTTCGCCGCTGGCATCGTATTCCGGGCGCGGATCGCTGATCTCCTGGCTTCGCACCACGCTCGCCCAGCGGCACTGCGATCATCATCGGCGCACACATCGGGAAACGCCGCTGGAGACAATCGATGTGCCGGCCGCCACGACTGCCGTCAGTCCGCAGCAGGATGAACTGAATTTGCTGAGCGGGGCGGTCGCCCGCACGCTGAAAGCTCTTGAGCCCGAGGACCGTTTTCTTCTTTGCTCCTACTTTCTTGACCGTCATACGCTCATGGACATTGCGCGTCTGCTCAAGGTGCATGAAGCGACAATCAGCCGGCGGCTCAGGCGGCTCGTTGACGAGGTGCATAAAGGGTTGCTGGCCAACCTTCAATCCGCAAGCCTGAGCGAGCGCGAGGCGCAGGAAACAATGGGCGCCGATCCGCGGGATTTGGAAATAAATCTGCGACGCCTGCTGCAAACTTCGCAAACTCGAACGTTCCCAGATCAGGCGCAACAAAGCAAGTTGGATTCACAATGAGCGAAACCCTCCAACCCGGACGGCATCCTGACGCGGACATGCTCAGCGCATTCGCTGACGGCGCACTGCCCGCGCATGAGCGCGAGGAGACGCTGCTGCACCTGGCTCAGTGCGCAGATTGCCGCGGCATCGTCTTCCTTGCCCAGGAAGCCGTGGAGGAGCAATCGCCTGTTCCCGAACTCGCACCGCAATCAATGCCTTCGCGCAGACCCTGGTCCTGGCACTGGAGTCTTGTATCGACCGCGGCAGCAGTGCTTGCATGCGTGGTACTCGCATTTGTTTATGCGCCGCATTTCTTCAGTCGCGGAAATGAGGTTGCGTCCAATGTGCACGCTCCAACGCCGACGTCCGAATCGCAGACATCTCCGAAGGCTTTGCCTCCTGTGGATTCCAACGTTCATCTCGCTCCTCGCACAAGCAACAAGAACGAAGCCCGCGCAGCTGAAAAAGAAATGGCGGTCAATCATTCCCCTGCGATGCATGCCCCTGTATTGGATGGAAAGGCCATTCTCGGTCTA
>JBEKDE010000036.1:0-42813 GCA_050014515.1 Occallatibacter sp. | reverse complement strand
TATGAGCGGCTGCTGCTGGACGCGATGCTGGGCGACCAGACGCTGTTTTCGCACCGCGACGGCGTGGAGACGACCTGGTCACTGTATACGCCGATCTTGCAGGCCTGGGCGGCAAAGAAGCCGGAGGTCTTCCCGAACTACTTTGCCGGATCGTGGGGGCCGGAGTGCTCCGATCGGCTGCTGGAGCGGGGCGGGCATGTTTGGAGAAACGATCTGGGACGGAAGGCGTAAAGGCAGGGAACGAGGGAACAGGGAACAGGGACCTGATGCCGGGGTGGCGGAGATGAACGGATGGGTTTGACCAAAGACCTGGCTTGGGAACTGGCACGGGATTGGGTTGCGGCTTGGAATGCGCATGATCTGGAACGAATTGTGGCGCACTATGCCGATGAGGTTGAATTGACTTCGCCGGTGGCGGCAAGGCTGCTGGGCGTGACGGATGGGAAGGTGATTGGGAAGGCGGCGTTGCGAGCTTATTTTCAGCGCGGGCTTGAGGCCTATCCGGAACTGCGGTTTGAATTGAAGGATGTGTTTGTGGGGTTGAATAGCGTGGTGTTGCTTTACGCGAATCAGAGCGGGACGGAGACGGCGGAGTTTATGGAGTTCTCCGCCGCGGGAAAAGTGATAAGGGTTGTGGCGAATTATGGTTCTTAGAGGAAGATTGCGGAGCTAGCGGAGTTGGCCGCGCTTTGCGCGTGTTGCGGGGATAGCGGCTCCTAGCTGTGCACTGCTTCCTGCTGCTCGAGATGCTCTGTGGCAGGCGCTTGCTGTTCTGACTTGATTGGCTTGGGTTTTCGCACGTCGATTACGATGGTTTCGGCGAGGCGGTCCTGGGCGCACATGCGGTTCGGGTCCCAGAAGAACTGAAGAAATCCCAGGCCTGCCTCAAGCACTGCTGCGCCGTAGCCAAGCGCGCGCTCGATGGACTGCCAGCGGCCCATGCGTTCGCTGGTGAGTGATACTGCGCGGGTTCGAGCGACCCATTTGCCCGGCATCTGGCCGTTGCCGAAATAGTTGGCCAATCCCCAATACAGAATCATGACAAGTATGTTTCCCGCCTCGTGAAAATCCCAAACTAGATCGATTTGAGCTTGGTGGAGTATGAAGCGGCGCCAGCCTGCTTCAATGGGAAACCAGAGGATAATGGCGATCACGAGGTCTGTGACGAATCCAAGCAGCCGCTGCCAGAAGGTTGCAAGGGGCAGGCCATTGAGCGCGTCTAAACGCGGGTTTTGGTGCGCGTGGAAGCGGCGCTTTGGCCTCTCAAGCTGGACTGTCATGGAAGAGAGTCTATATCGGTTCGACAGCGTTATTCGCGAATGATTTTTACAAAAATGCCGTCGGGGAGATCGCCTTCGAGGAGGTGAACCACGCCGCCTTTGACGTAGCCTTCGAAGATTTGGCGGGCAGGTTTGGGGGGTGGAGCTGGTTGATTCCCCGGTCTCAAGGTCGAGACCGGGGGCACCCGGCCTTCGGCGGAGGTCGAGAGCTTTCCGTAGGGGCGGGCGGCTTGCGGACTTGTCGATGCGGGCTGTTGACCTGATGACTTACTTCCCGGCTGACTGGATGTTTTTCCCATGCCCTTATCCATGGCTTCGTTGGCCAGGCGGTCGGCTGTCTTGTTACCGCCGCGGAGGGTATGAGTTATCTCAAAACGCTCAAAGCCTCGGGCGATTTTGCGCGCTTCCTCATAAAGCGGCCGCAGAACGGGGCTGGCGACCTTGTATTTGCCCTGCATCTGCTTGACCATCAGCTCGGAGTCGGAGACCACGCGGAGGCGCTTCGCACCGTTCTTGTTTGCCCACTTCAACACCGCGATTAACCCGGAATATTCGGCATAGTTGTTGGTCTGGATGCCGAGAAACTCGCTCAGTTCCGCCACCACGCGGCCGTTTCCATCTTGAACTACGGCGCCGTAGCCAGAAGGGCCGGGGTTGCCGCGGGATCCGCCGTCACAATGGGCGGTGTACCACTTGTTGGTTTCATTCGAGGCGTCGGGGGAGGCAAATAGATTTCCAGTCATCGCTTCATAGTGTATCTCTGCAAGCGAGTCAGCCACCTGCGGTGGGGCAGACGCTCGCTCTCCGCTCGCACAGGCCTCGTGGCTTCCTGCGCTTGCGCCAGAAAAAAGGCGCAAGGATGGTGCACCCGGCGGGTCTGCAGGTCGGCCACCTTGGGCAAGGTGCACGAAGGTAATGCTCACCAATGGGCGCATATCGCGTCTGTTCGAGTGCGGACATCTTTTATCTCCCGGAGCGCGGTTTCAATGGCAACGGAAGCGGTGAGTTATCCCATTTCGCCGGTTGCAGGAGCGGTCGCCTTGGTGTGGCCGGAGCTGGGGCAGGTACAATCTACCCCAGATATGAGTGCAACGGCCGCAACAGACGGGACGGGACCGAAGGGCAGGGGCCGCGACGGATCTGGCAGGAACAGCACCGGCTCGACCGGGCTGACCCGGGCGGAAGAGCAGGCCCAGGCGCGCGCACCGGAGATGGAGCTGATCCGCGAGGCGCAGTCGGGATCGCGGGCAGCATTCGATGCGCTGGTGCGGCAATATGAGCACCAGGTTCTGCGGCTGGCCTTGCACCTGACGGGCAGCGAGCACGATGCTGAGGATATTTATCAGGAAGCGTTTTTGAAGGCGTACCGGTACATCGGAAACTTCCGCTTCGAGTGCTCGTTTTATACGTGGATTTACCGGATAGTGACCAACCTCTGCCTGGACCAGTTGCGGCGGAGGAAGACGCGGCGGGAAGACCACGCGGTGATTGTGGACCACTCCGGCGACGAGATTGATTTGCTGGCCGCGGTCTCAGATGACCGGGCATTTTCGAATCCGGCCAAGGAGCTTGACCGGAAGGTGCTGGGGCAGAGTATTCAGTTGGCGCTCGGCAAGCTGACACCGCGAGAGCGTATGGTGTTTGAACTGAAGCATTATCAGGGTCTCCGCCTGCGCACCATTGGAGAGATGCTGAATACCACGGAAGAGACCGCCAAGAACACTCTCTTCCGCGCGACCAAGAAGTTGCGGGCACAGTTGGCGGAATTGAGATAGGTTGGCTCCCCGGCAATCCCTCAAAGGGATGCGGATATTGGGGAAGAGAAGCAGGGCGTTTGAGGCTGGAAGGACGTAGAGATGAATTGCGAGCTTGCACACGAGCGGATAGTAACGGGGGCTTACGGCGAACTGCCTGACGAGCAGGTCCATGAGCTGGAGCGGCACCTGACGGCCTGTCCCGAATGTCGGAAGGAGCGGGAGCAATTGCGGGCGCTGAAGGTGCTGGCCGATGCTTACCCGGTTCTGGAGCCGGCGGCCAACCTGGTGGCGCGTTCCCGATTGAAATTGGAAGAAGCGCTGGACGCGATCCCGCCGAAGCGGTGGTATGAGCGCCTGGGCCAGCAAATGATGAACAACTTTGCCAGTCTGCAGGCAGCGCCGGTGGCGGCATGTTTGCTGCTGGTGGTGGGCGGCGGCGCGGGCAGCCTTGGCGGGTACGAGATTGCGCAGAACCATGCGGCGCGCACGGCCTCCCAGGCAGGAGCCGCTGCGAGTGCGGTGGGCAATGGGCAGGTTGCTGGAGCGCAGGGTAACGGGGTGCAGGCTGCACCGGCGGAGATCGCCAACATCTCAAGCATCGTTCGCCAGCCCAACAGCGAGATGGTGGAGGTGCGCTACAACCAGGTGGTTCCGCAGCGGATGCAGGGCTCGCTGGACGATCCTGCCATCAGGCAATTGCTGATGCTGGCCAGTGAGAATTCGGCTTCGGCCGGGGTTCGCGACGACTCAGTTGGCCTGCTGGCGGCCGAGTGCCGCGCGGGCCACGGTTGCCAGGCAGCGGGCATCCGCGATGCGCTGATGGTGGCCTTGCGCTACGACAGAAATGCTGGCGTGCGCGAGAAGGCATTGCAGGGGTTGGAGCCTTACGTGGCCGAGGATGTGCGGGTGCGCGACGCAGTGTTGGAGGCGCTCCTGAACGATAGCGATCCGCACATTCGCACTGAGGCGATCAATATTTTGGGACCGGTAGAAGCGGATACCAGCGTGCAGCAAGTGCTGCACACTGTTGCCAATTCAGACCAGAGCCCACAGATCCGGACCGTTTCGAGACAAGTACTGAGACGCGTGCCGGAGATTCAGTAGACGAGCTGTACCTTTCAGTGACTGCGCCGTCTTTCAAAGAGAGCGCGGGCTGGAAAATCAGAGAACTACGGGAGAAACGACAATGAACCATTTTTCGAGGCCGTACCGCAGTATTGGGATCATCACGATCGGTTTGGGAACCTGGCTCGTAATGATGCCGGGTGTGAGGGCGCAGTCGGCAGGAATGATAGAAGTCCTGCAGGATTCGAGTCCGATGCTGCTCCATTCATCCGCTTCTCAGGGCTACCTGGGCGTAGATTTCGTGGATGTGGACCAGGATAAGGCCCAGGCGCTGAAGCTGAAGGAAGTTCGCGGGGCGGTGATCACGCTGATTGATCATGATGCGCCGGCGGGACAGGCCGGCATGCGCGTGAATGACGTGGTGATTCAGCTCAACGGGCAAAATGTGGAGGGCGCCGAGCAGCTGAAGCGGATGCTCAGGGAGATTCCTCCGGGCCACAAGGTGAGCATCGAGATCAGCCGCGACGGCAACGTGCAGACCATGGCCGTGGAACTGGTGGATCACCGTGTGCTGGGCCACGACATATGGAAGAAGATTGGTCATGACGGCGACGATGGTTCGCCCTCGACGCTGGGAATGCTGACGGGCACGGGAGACACCTCGTCTCCGAGCGTGTTCAAGATGCCGATCTTCGGGAGCACGCTCAACGTGGGCGCGATGGTGGAACCGCTGACCTCGCAGATGGCCGATTACCTGGGAGTTCCCAACGGGCTGATGGTGAAGCAGGTGGCGCGCAAGAGCGAGGCTGCCGCGGCGGGACTGAAGGCCTTTGACGTGATCCTGAAGGTGGGAACGGACGCCATTTCGACCTCGGCTGACTGGGAGCGCGCGCTGCATGCCAACACGGGAAAGCCGGTGCAGGTAACCATTCTGCGCGACCGCAAACAGCAGACGCTGACGCTGCAGGTTGACTCCAAGCGCAAGACTGGACAGCTGGAGATGGAGGACCTGTTTGGCGATGGCAGCTGCCCGCTGATGGCGGATCTGGACAAGAACCTGGAAGGGGATGCGCAGCTGGCTGCCGAATTGTTGAGCAAGCAGGCTCAGGCACTGAAGGACAGCATCAAGATTGAGGGCTTCAAAGTCGATCCGAAACAGGCGGAAGAGCTGAAGAAGCAAATGGAGGAGTTCAGCAAGAACTTCAACGGGAAGATCCTTGACGTTGATCCAAAGCTTGCCGCAGAGCTCGGCAAAAGCTTCACGATCGAGGACTTTAAAGTCGATCCGAAACAGGCGGAAGAACTGAAGAAACAGATGGAGGACTTCAGCAAGAACTTCAAGGCTGAGGACTTCAAGATTGATCAGAAACAGCTGGACGAGATGAAGAAACAGATGGAAGAGTTCGGCAAGAACTTCGAGGTGCAGGAACTTCAGACCGCGCCATACTAGGGCAAATCCTGAGAAGGTGCGTCCTTTGGGGCGTTGTGCAAGGTTGCCTCTCCCTGATGGTCGCGTCAACTTCAGTATTGTGGTTTCGGGTTACAGCATCTCAGGATCTGCTGTAATTGCGGCAAGTTAACGAGTCAGCAGGTCAGTGAGTTAGCAAAAAGCCCCGCAAAACGCGGGGCTTTTTCTGTTTCCGAGTCAGCGCATGCGCGGCCTTTCGAGAGACGCGCGGTCCCAGTTGCCGAGGGTCGCACCGGCTTCGTAGGTGCTTTGGCAGAAGTCGAGCAGGGCGGCGGCCGGGGATGCAGCGGTGCGGACATCGTCGTACATCAGCAGGAACTCGCCGAGCTTTGCGTCGTAGCGGGCGGGTTCGGGGCGGACCTGGGCGGTCTTGAATCCCTGCGGCTCGGGGACGGTGTAGGAGTAGAAGGCAGCGCCGGAGATGTCTCCGCCGCCGGGCCAGAAGCCTACGCTGCTGACCTCGTGGGAGTAGGCTTCGCGGGTCATGGCGTCGGCTCCGGGGCGCTGGGGCGCGCGACGGCCGGAGAAGCGGCTGACGGCGAGGTCGAAGCTGCCCCAGAAGAAGTGGACGGGGCTGGACTTGCCCTGAAACTCCGAGCGGAACTGGTGGAAGACGGAGTCGACCAAGAGCAGGACGCGCCAGAAGCGCTCAACGGCTGCGGGATCGTAAGAGGCGTGGACGCGGTCTTCGTCGAAGGGGATCGGGTTAGGGATCTCGACGGGCATGCGCCAGATTTTGACTTCGATTCCAGAGTCATGAAGCATGGACATCACGTCGTGATAGAAGTCGGCTACGGGACGCGGGGTTAGCGGTAGCGTCTTCAAAACGCGGTCGCAGGTTTCAAGCACCAGTTGGTGGCGAAGGAAATCAAACCACAGTTCGAAGGACGAGCGGCCGCAGGGAATGCGCGAGGTGGTGAGGCCGCGCGCGGTGACGTAGAGCGGCACGTTCCACCAGTGGTTGACGACGGGCGTGAGGGCCAGGCGCACCTTGCCCACGATCTGCGCATACATGTGCAGCGTGGCGAGCGTGTCTAGCCACTCGTCAAGTGGAAGCGCGGGCCAGCGATCCGGGGAACTTGGCATGGTGGAAATTGTAGCTGAGACAGTGAGGAAGTGAACGAAGACAGTGAAGAAGTGAAATAGTGAACAAGTGAGCTAAGACAGTGAAGAAGTGAACAGGTGAACTCAATCCAGCCGTTCGCTTTTGCGCCCCTGTACTGCTTCACTCCTTCACTTCTTCACTCTTTCGCTCTTTCACTCATTCACCCATTCACTCATTCACTTCTTCCCAGTTTCCCTACTTCACTCCCTTGGCCGGATCCCAGACGCCCTGAAGCTTGCGGACGTAGAGGATCTGGCCGATGTGGTAGGCGTTGTGGGCTCCGACGTGGGCAATGAGGGAGGCGTTTTTGGCGAGTTTCTGGTCGTCGGCGGATTCGACGGCGGTTTCCCAGTCGGTGAGCACGTGGTTGAGTTTGAGCACCAGGTCGTCCCATTGGGCGGGGGTGAAGTTGTCAAAGGTTTCGTTGTTGTTTCCGTCGAATGGCGGCAATTTCTCGCCTTTGAAGGTGGCCAGCTCGCGGGAGTTCCAGTACCAGAGGTGGTAGGCGAGCTGGCCGACGGAGTGGTTGCCCTTGCCGGGGCTCCACTTGGCCTGTTCGGCGGTGAGGCCGGCGATGGCGATGCTGGCGGGGACGAACCAGTCCTCTTCGTCATGGGTGGTGTGAAGCTGCTCCAGCAGGACGCCGCGGAGTGTGGTGGGCGGCTTTTTGTTCTGGGCGGAGGCGGAGCTGGGGACGGCGAGCAGCAGGAGGGGGACGGCAAGGATGAGCAGGAGCGCCGGTTTTTTCATGGCGAGACCTCGGGGATGGGATGCGGGAAGTATATAGGCAGCGAGTCAGCAGGTCAGCAGGTCAGCAAGTCAGCGAGTCAGCCACCTGCGGTGGGACGGGCGCTCGCGGGAGGCTTGGTGCCGGGCCGCCCCAGCGCCCTAGCCACACAAACAAGGGTACGGCGATGGTGGGGCACCCGACCCGGAGCATTGAGGTCCATGCTTTCCCACCCATTCGCTCAAAAACGCGAATGGATGGGTCACGGTGCATTGTTCCCACCGTTGGCATACGAACGGGAACGTGGTGCCCCGGCCCATAGGGTGCCCCGGCGCCCCGGTGGGCAGTACGGCTTGCAGCGCAGGGCCGGCGAGTGGCACTTTTCTCCGTTGTGCATGATGTGGCGACATTCGTAGACCATGGCAAATCTCTTCGTACCCCCCCCACTCCCTCCATGATTGTTTTCATAGGGATAGGGGAGGGCATCCGCCGGATCTCGATGATTTCAGGTGGGTTAAAGTCAAAGTACCTGGAATCAGCCACCTGCGGCGGGGCAGCCGCCATTGCATGGAGCAGACGCTCGCGGGAGGCTCGCACGGGCCTTCTGCGTTTCCCTTCTTTTGGGCTATGAAATGATTGTGCGCCAAGTGGGGGTAATTATCTGCAAAAGTCTGGGTAGTTTTTCGGATTTATTTTTCGGCGGATATGCGAAGGGCCCGCGGCTGAAGCCGTTTCCAAATTGGATCGGTATTCAGGGGCCTCGAAGGCCTCTGCTTCTTCCGGCGCCTGCGGTGCGGCAGACGCTCGCGGGAGGCTCGCGCCGGCTTACTGCTTCCCACCCATCCCGCAGAAGAAAGCGGGATGGATGGGGCGCGGGGCTCCATCCACGGATTAGGGGCGCATTTGATTGTCGTGATTGACCAATGCAATGGGCTTGCCGGTCCAGATGCCAGTGACGAAGGGGTCGGCTTTGCGGAGGCGGTGTTTGAGTCCCTGATCGGTGAAGACCGTGTAATTGATCTCGCGGCGGAGGGTCTTCTCGGCCTGGCGGAGTTGGAGGGCCAATTCGGCCTGGTCGGGTTCGCCGATGTGGAGCAGGTCGATGTCGCTGGAGGCGTCGGCTTCATTTTTGGCGAAGGAGCCGAAGAGCCAGGCTTGCTCAATGCCGGGGACGGATTGGAGGGCGTGGCGCAGTTCCGGCTCGATTCCGACGGAGCCCTGGAGCAGGGCGAAGACGGGCTTGAGGTAGGGGTAGTTGCGATTGATGGAGTAGTAGAGCTGGCGGCCCTCGGTTTCAGCGCGGAGCAGTCCTTCGCGGGCCAGGCGGGCGAGCTCGCGGGAGAGATTGGTGGAGTCGGCGGCGAGGGCGACGGCGAGCTGGCGGACGTAGACGCGTGCGGAACGGTTGACGTAGAAGAACGTCAGGAGCTTGCGGCGGAGGTCGGAGCGGAAGGAGAGCGTTGCAGTACTATGTTACTGCAATAGCAGTGGAATAATACTGCAATCTCTGAAGACGTGGAGGGTTGAGGTTTGTGCGATCCCGCCCTTCGATGGATGGAGTCGAAGGATGGGTGGCAGATTCATGCCGTCCCTCCAGGACGGCGCGGCATTTGGGGCATACCTTTCCACGGGTTTTACCCGTGGCTATTATCGTCCGGCCCCTCTGGGGCGGGCTACGGTAGCTCAGGACACAGAGGCGAGACTGGGTTTAAGCTGCTGGTTGCTGGTGTCGTGGCAGGGAATCGGTTCTCTATGGGGCACACCTATTGTTCGGCGCTGTTTCATTGTGTCTTCTCGACGCGAGAGCGCGCCAAGGTGATTGAGCCAGAGTTGCAGGGGCGGCTTTGGGCGTATATGGGTGGGATTGCGCGGGAAAATGGAATAACGGCCCTTGCGGTGGGCGGGACGGTGGACCATGCACATCTCCTGCTCTCTTTGCCCTCGACGGTGACGGTTGCCGAGGCGATGCGGAAGATCAAGGGCGGCTCGTCGTTGTGGTTGCACGAGGATTGCGGGTTGAAGGCGTTTGAGTGGCAGAAGGGGTATGGGGCGTTCAGCGTGGGGTGTTCACAGGTGAGTGCAACCGTGGCGTACATTGCGGGGCAGCAGGAACATCATCGCAAACGGGGTTTTCAGGCGGAGTTTTTGTCGATTCTGAAGCGGCACGGATTTGAGTACGATTCGCGGTATGTTTGGGGATGAACGGGGGGCGTCGAGTTGGGGTGTTTTTTGCGGGCATTCACGGGGTGATTTGGCGGGGATCAGGCCGTCCCTACAGGACGGCGGGGGCATCTTGGGGGGATGCTTTCCACGGGTTTCACCCGTGGCTATTTTCATCCGGCCCCGCCGGGGCCGCAGCCGACGTCGCAGATGTGATTCAATAGTAGAGATGGGTGTTCGGAAGAGAGATACGGTGCGGGGGCGGGCGATTGCGGCTCGTCGTAAGGCTCGCGAGTACGCGATGGTGGCGCGGGCGCTGGCTTCCACTTCGCACCCGGTGCTGGCGCAGATTGTGCCGATGCGGTTTTGCAACCTGAGCTGCACCTACTGCAACGAGTTCGACAAGGTTTCACCGCCTGTCCCGCTGGACGAGATGATCCGGCGCGTGGACCACCTGGGACGGCTGGGGACGGCCATGATCGGGATTTCGGGCGGGGAGCCGCTGACGCATCCCGAGCTGGACGAGATCATCAAGCGGATGCGCAAGACGGGCGCGATTGCCGGGATGATCACGAATGGGTACCTGCTCAATGTCGAGAGAATAGAACGGCTGAATAGGGCGGGCCTCGATCATATGCAGATCAGCATCGACAACGTGGAGCCGGACGAGGTTTCAAAGAAAAGCCTCAAGGTGCTGGACAAGAAACTGCAGATGCTGGCCGACTACGCCGAGTTTCACGTGAACATCAATTCGGTCGTGGGCGGGGGATTCAAGAACCCGAACGACGCGCTGGTGATTGGCAAAAGGGCGCTGGAGCTGGGGTTTGAGTCGACGATCGGGATTATTCACGATGGGAGCGGGCAACTGAAGCCGCTCAAGCCGGAAGAGGCGCAGGTCTACTTTGAGATGACGAATCGGAAGAAGACCAACTACGCGCAGTTTGACAAGTTTCAGCAGGCGATTGCCGAGGGCCGGCCGAACGACTGGCGGTGCAGGGCGGGGTCGCGGTATTTATATATATGCGAAGACGGGCTGGTGCATTATTGCTCGCAGCAGCGCGGGTTTCCGGGGGTTCCGATTGCCGAGTATACGACCGCGGACGTGAAGCGGGAGTTTTTGACGGCCAAGAGCTGCGCGCCCAATTGCACGATTGGATGCGTACACAGGATCAGCCATATCGACCACTGGAGAGCGCCGCAGACCAGCACCATCTCGCCTGGATTGGGCGGGCATGGGATGGATGGGGCGGGGCTGGTCAATATTCAGACTTAGGGACTGAAAGACCAGGGCCTAAGCGGCCAGGGGCTAAGGGACTGGATAGATTTGGTGGCGGTGCGTGCGGTTTGCGGTTATCAATTCCATCTCTTCAGGGGTTAAACAGGCTGCGGAAAAACTCAAATTCGCGGATCGATTTCCTTTGGGAATGAGTGTGTTCCCTGCGACGCGAGTTTTCCGCAGCCTGTAAAGGTTCCTGGTCCTTCCGGAGTTTCCCATTTTTGACTACGGCGCTATGGCACGAAGACGTGCAGGCGTACGTGCCATTTGGTGCTCTGGCCCGGCTTCAAGGTCACCATCCCGGTATCGGTTTTGCCCCACTCTTTTCCGAAGGGATCGGCGAAGTTGTACTGGTGCTCAATGGCCACAAAGTGCTGGGTGGGGGGCGCGTACATCTGGATGGCCCTGATCTCCGGCGAGAGGCCGATGATGTCGATGCCGTAGTGCGCGGCCGGATCGATTACCTTGACGGTGACGGTTTTGTCGGCCCATTGCAGGTGGTTCCAGTTGTCGTCAAAGAAGTTCGACCCAAGGGCTACCCCGCCGGGCGCGAGCAGGTCAAACCTGGTTCCGGCTACGGGCGAGAGTTTGCCGGTGGGGAAGACGTTGTCGTAGTTGTCGACGTCGGCGACCGTGGTTCCGGGAATATGCACTTTGGCCTGGGCGCGGTCTCCGGAGGGAAGGTTGAAGTAGGGGTGCCAGGCGATGGCCATGGGCTCGGGCTCGGTGCCGACGTTGCTGGCGACGATACTCGCGTCCACGGCTTCGGCGGTGAGACGGATGGTGATGACCAGGTCAGTCTTTGAGAGCCAGTGGCCGCCGAAGTTGCCGGCATGAATTACGCCGACGGCTTCCTGGCCGCCGGGGACATCTTTCACCTTGATGTCGTCGGTTTTGGTCTTGAGGATCAGGCCGTGCATGGCGTGGCGCTCGGCGGTGGGGAGCTTGCCGATGTTGTTGGCGGGAAGGGTAAGGGTGTGGCCCTCCCACTCCGTGGTGAGGGTTTTGCCGTCGGGTGAGAGCTTGCCGCGAATGCGGTTGGGGTAGGGAACGAGGAACGCGGCGCCGAGGCGGTAGGCCAGGTTGCCGAAGGCGTCATCGTCCACGTCGAGCATTTTTTTTGCGCCGGCGAGGTCAGGCGAGGCGAGCACGTCGACGTTGCCTTTGCCGGGGAAGTTGGCGGTGATTTGCAGGATCTCCATCGCGCGGCCGGGCGCCAGGGTGATGCTGGTGAACTCCGGCTTGGTGGTGCTGACGGCTTTGCGGGTGAGGGTGACAACCTTCTGGCCGCCGATCTCGGTGGCGTCCTGAGCCTGGGTTGCGATGACCAACGAACCCGCCATCAAAACCGGCAGGGCAAGAAGCAGCATACGTGCGCGAAAGGAAGTCTTCATCTCAATCCATCCCTTTGATTTCAGCAGGATCTTCCGGAACAGGCTTCTGGGTGGCGCGCGCTTTTGCGCACTTTGAGAAAGCGTATTCCCGAACGCTGCCATTCTACGCCATGCTGCCCTGATTTGCCTCCCGGAGCGCTATCATGGCCCCATGGCAAACTCAATTCGCTGGGGAGTTCTCTCCACTGCAGCAATCGGTCTAAAGAAGGTGATTCCCGGCATGCAGCGGGGGCAGTATTCACGCGTAACCGCGATTGCCTCGCGCGATCTGGGCACGGCGCAGAGGGCGGCGACGGCGCTGGGCATTGCTGCTGCGTACGGGTCGTATGAAGAGCTGCTCGCCGACCCAAATATCGATGCCATTTACAACCCTCTGCCGAACCAGCTGCATGTTCCATGGACGATTCGCGCGGCGAGGGCGGGCAAGCATGTGCTGTGCGAAAAGCCGCTCAGCCTTACGGTTGCTGAAGCGGAGACGCTGCTGGCGGTGCGCGCGGAAACGGGCGTCAAGATTGGCGAAGCGTTCATGGTCAACTGCCATCCGCAGTGGATTCGGCTGCGCGAGCTTCTGGATGAAAAGCGCATTGGAGAAATCCGAGCGATCACAGGGTTCTTCAGCTACTTCAACGATGATCCGGGGAACATTCGCAACCAGGTGGAAGCGGGCGGGGGCGCGTTGTACGACATTGGCTGTTACATGATTCACGCTTCGCGCTACGCTTTCCGGCAGGAGCCTACGCGCGTGGTCGGCCTGGTCGAGCGCGATCCACAGATGCATACGGATCGCCTGACTTCAGCGCTGCTTGACTTTCCCGGAGGCCAGTCCATCTTTACGTGCAGCACGCAACTGGTGCCGTATCAGCGCGTCCATTTTCTGGGCACGCGTGGGCGCATCGAGATCGAGATTCCGTTCAACGCACCTCCAGATCGGCCGACGCGGCTTTTTGTTGACGATGGCGGCGATCTGTTCGGAGCTGATCTGAGGACGGAGACTTTTCCGGTGTGCGATCAGTACACGTTGCAGGGAGATGCGTTTTCAAAGGCGGTGCTTGAGGGCACTGAAGTGCCGGTGCCGTTGGAAGACGCCATTGCGAACATGGCGGTCATCGAAGCGATCTTCGAGTCGGCAGAATCCGGCCAGTGGAAAACGATGCGCGGGTAGATGATCCCAGCGTTATTGGGGCTTGGCCGGCGCGGTGTCTTTCGCGGCGGGAGCTGCTGTGTCTTTTGCTGCCGGTGTAGCGGCCGGTTCAGGAGCTTTCTGCGGAGCCGCTTCGGGCGCTTTCGCTGGAGCTGTGGCCGCGGCTGCACCACTCTTCTGGCGTTTCCCGGCAGCCTGCGCCATCTCCGCGTCATGCTTTGCCTTGTCGGCAGCGGCGTCGGCGTCGCTGATGTACTTGAACTCCTGCAATCGTCCCGGATACTGCTCGGTTGTAAAGACGCGATTCTGCTTGTCGATGGCCACCCCCACCAGAGCCTTGAACTGGCCGGGAAGATTGCCATGCCCCATGCCGATATAGGTGAGCACCTGGCCTTCGCGATTGAAGACCTGGAGCCGGTCCTGCATCTCGTCGGCGACCCAGATGTGCCCGTCGCCATCCACCGCGATGCCCTTGGGACGCTCGAAGTTGCCGGGTCCGTCACCGGCTTTGCCGAACGTGCTGATGAAATTGCCGTCCGCGTCGAAGATCTCCACGCGATCGTTCAGCGTGTCCGTCACATAGATGTTTCCGTCCTCATCCACGGCGATGCCCTGCGGCGCGGCAAAGTCGCCTGGCGTGGTGAGGTAGTGATTTTTGCCACCGGTACCGATGTGGCGCAGCAGTATGAGCGAGTCCGCGTCGTATACCAACACCTGGTCCAACTGGGTGTCCACGACGTAGAGGAAACGGTTGGCGGTATCGAGTGCGATGCCGACCGGATCCGTCAATCCGTCGGTGAGCTGGTTTTCGACCTCGTGCTTGGTATTGAAGACGAGCACGCGGTGCATTTTGCCGTCAGAGACAAAGAGCCGGTCGTCGTCATCGATGGCCAGGCCGTTGATCCAGCCGAAGTGCGCTTCGTAGCCATTGCGGATCATCTGCGTTTCGTGGGTTTCGGTGTTGAAGATGAAGACCGCGCCTACTCGCTGGTCGGCCACGTACACGAGGCCCTTGGAATCGATGGCGATGCCATAAGGCCCGATGAGCTGGAAAGGGAAGGTCTTGGGATTGAATTTTTCATCCTGCGATTGCGCGCCTGCGAGGCGATCCATCCACGATGCCTTGGTTTTGCTAGCGGCCGGCGGAGTGTAATCGATTTTGGACCCGGCAAAATAATCGAGCCAGTGCACGCGCGCGGTGTTGGGCGGGCTTGGCCACACCAGCTTGGTGGGGTCGAATGGAAACTTGCGCGGGCCAACCTCCGGGGCGGCAGTGGAAGCGTCTGTCTTCTTTTTCTTGTCTGCCCTGGCGGTGAAAGGCAGTGCCAGTCCTATCGCGAGCAGGAGCAGCAGGACCAGAGGCTTGCGGTTGCGTGTCGAAGTGGTGAGGAAGTGAACCATATTGATCTCCGGTGATGCGTTACTTCGGGAGTGCGGTGGTCTGTTTCATGTTGACCCTGTTCTTGTGGCAGTTGTCGCAGAAGGCCATGTTGTTGGCCTGGTCCTTCACCAGCAGGTCGGGCTGCAACGAGGAGTGCGGCTGATGGCAGGAGAGGCAACTGAGCGGCGTTTTCACTTTGCTCTGGTCAGTCGGATCCATCACATCGGAAACCGGGTGATATTCCACGGGGTGTCCGAGTCCGAAGCGCAACGGCAGAATGACGACGTTGTTCTTCGTGTAGTAGTCATCGGGCAGTTTGACGGTTCCATTAAAGATGGTGAGCAGTTTTTGATCGGCCACGGGCTGGGGCGTGGAATCCGGGCCGTGGCACTCGAGGCATAACGCGTTGCCCTTGGCGCGCAGCAGGTGATCGATGTCTCCACCGTGGGGCGTGTGGCATGTGCTGCAGCCCTGCGTGAAGGCTGGTTGATGATGCACCGGCTTCTTGCCCAGGTCGCCGATGTCGGAATGGCAGCCGAGGCAGATTTGCACGCCATCGGTCTTGGGCAGGCCGGGTTGGCTGCTGGCGTGGGGGCTGTGGCAATCGGTGCAATCGCCGGCCGCGCCCGGATGCGGCACCTTGGCGGTTTCGATGAGCTTGGCCTTGTCGTCGTGGCAGGTGACGCAGAGGCTCTTGGCGTCGGCCTGGGTCAGCACCACTTTGCCGTCCTTGGCCGGGGAGTGGCACATGTCGCAGCTTCTCGACTCAAAGGGCGGATGCTGGAACTTCACCATCAGCTTGGGAGCGGCGGATTGGTGCGGATCGTGGCACTCCATGCAATTGGCTGTGGCGAAGGGCTGGTTCTGGTGCGCCTTTTGCAGGTCTGCGTCCTTGGCATCATGGCAATCGAGACACAGCGCCGGGGCTGCCTTGGTGAGGTGGAACTGGTTGTCCATGGTCGGCTCGGGGCCGGTTTTATGGGTGGTGTGGCAGGTGTCGCAGCCCATGTCGAGCGCGGCATGACGGCTGCCTTTCTCGGGCACGTTCAATCCCGTCTTGTGGCAGCTGAGGCATAGGTTTTCCTTCTCGCCGCCGGAAGCCGGCTTCAGGAGCTGATTCTTGTTGTCGCTGGAGTGCGGATCGTGGCAGGTGATGCAGTCGCGGACGGCCGGCGGATGCACCGTCCCCTTGATGTCCGAGGCCTTCTTGTCGGCATGGCAGCTGATGCACAAGGCCGACGGAGTGGCGGTGATCAGCTTTACCCGGGTTACGTCCTTGTTGATGCGAATCTCATGGCAGCTGGTGCAGCCCATCTGCATGGCCGAATGAACCGACTTGCCTTTGGTCTTGTCCTCATGGCACTCCAGACACTTGGCGGGGGGCGTGTTCTTATCGAGCGGAACCGGATGGACCGCGGCAGACGCGCGGATTGCTGTCAGTGCCAGGACGATGAACAAAGTGCAGAGCGCGCGCGGCACGGTCCGGCTGCTGCCGCGAGCAGCGATCGTGGGGAACCAGGCGCGAGGGAAGAGCAGTTTCATACGGCCTCTGGGAATGTTGCTTGCACGAACGTCGCCGTAACGCGGGAAGACTCGCGCAAGCAGCAACGCACGCGCAAGCGACTGAACGAAAACATGTTCACAGGAGTAATTAGATATGGCTCGTGAATACGTGACGGTGATTCAGATCACACCATGGGCCTTCTGACCCAGCAGCTCCTGTGAAATGCCACAAGGCGTTACTCCCGAACGGCGGCTGCGACTCATTCCCGTGCGGTGCCCGCGATGTGTGAAATCCCTGCCTGCTGCGTGATTTAGCCCAAAACAGCCTTGCACTGACCTGATTCAATGCACACTAAGCTGTTTCATTGCCAGCGGTTGCAGGGCAGCTTGTGTGTGGAGCTCAACATGCATATCAGTTTGTGGAACAGGGAGAAGAGGGGACGTGGGTTACGCTCCTTTGTCCACGAAACAGACTGGATCACCGCTGATTGATCGAGCGAAGAATCGGAGCTCGGCTTAGTCGAGCCGATGTCTTTGCCACCGCGGGATCGGCCTGTTGAATTCCAACAATTCGGCATTACGTACCTCTTTCCCATGCTGCATGCTTTCGCGGGATGATTCGGACCGGGCCGTCAAGGCGGTCTTCATCAACCGCGGGGCAGGGACTCATCGACTGCGGTTGGTTTTTCGATCGGGTGAGGAATGGACGTGTGCCCTCCAAATGAGCGTCAACGGTCACTGCCTGCGGGTGCGGGGAGTGCTTTAATGCTAGCTCGGAGATTTTTCTGTTGCCGGTTCAGCGCTCTGGCCGGCGGAGGATTGCACAGTGGAACAAGTTCGCGTCTATTGGCAGCTGAAGGCGCTATTGCCGATTGTTTTTGTTCTGGGGGTGGGGCTGCTGCTGTTTACCGTGGCCACCTTGACGTTGCAGGGGCCGGAACGCCACCTGGTGCTGATGCTCGCGGTGGACGGAGCGGTGATCATCTGCGGAGTTTCGATTGGAGTGGTGGCGTACCTGGTGCATGGGCCAATGGTCGAGTTGCAGAAAAAAGTCAGACTGATCAGCGATGGGAACCTCAATGTCGCGGTCAGTTTCGCGGAGCGCAACGACGAAATAGGAGACCTGGGCCGCAACTTCAATCACATGACGAAACAGTTGCGCGAGAGCCGTAAGGAGATTGAGACCATGCACCGCACACAGATGTCTCGTGCTGAACACCTGGCGACCCTTGGTGAATTGGCCACCGGCCTGGCTCATGAAATCCGCAATCCACTGGCAGGAATCGCGGGCGTGATCGAAATTATTGGGCGCGATTTGCCGGAGACCAGCCCGGCGCGCGACATGGTCAAGGACGTTCGTCTTGAGATCAACCAGATCAATCGCATTCTCACCGATCTGCTTGAGACGGCGCGACCGCATCCGCCCATGATGATGCGGAGCAACCTCAACACGACGGTGGAACACGCGGTGATGCTGGCGCGCCAGCAGGTGCTTTCGCAGCCGATCAAAATTGAACTCGACAAGGCGCCGGATCTGCCCGAGGTGGAGCACGACAGCGACCAGATTCACCAGGTGCTGCTGAATCTGCTGCTCAACGCGGTGCAGGCAATGGAGGGCGCGGGCACGGTGCGCGTCGAGATTGGCAAGCATGGCGATTGCGCGAGCGTGGCGGTGTCGGACACCGGCCGCGGCATACCGGAACAGCAGCTGCCGCAGATCTTCCGCCCGTTTTATACGACTCGGGGCAACGGAACCGGGCTGGGCCTTTCGCTCGCGCGCCGGATTGTTGAGGAACATCACGGACGGATTCATGTCACAAGCGTGGTTGGAAAAGGCACCAGGTTCGAGGTTCTCATTCCTTTCAATGCTCCTGCGGTTCAGGCGGAGGATTCCTAAGCTGATTTGCGACGACGAACGGCAGGGTTTCGCGACGCCGCCTCGTCAATGGTGATTTAGATCACATGCATTGATCTGCCTAAAACCCTCTAATATCTCCAGCTTTGCGTGGGATTCCACCGGTAACCCTGCCGCTCTTACGCATGAGGGAAACCTCATTGTTCCGGTCAAGCCAGTCGATTCCCCCGCGCAGTGCGTTGGCGACTTATGCCTACAGAAAAAATCATGATCGTGGACGACGAGCGCCTGGTGCGCTGGTCTCTGCGCCAGAAGTGCGAGGAGTGGGGCTATCTCGTTGTCGAAGCCGACGCGGGCGAGCCGGCGCTTCGCCTGGCGCAGCGGGAATCGCCTGACCTGGTGCTTCTGGATGTGCGCATGCCCGACCTGACCGGCATCGAGGTGCTGGATCAGCTGAAGAAGAATGGCGACGCGCGGGCTGTCATCATGATTACGGCCGATCCGCAGCTTGACGATGTGAAGGCGGCGATCAAGCTGGGCGCGTACGACTTTGTGGGCAAGCCGATCGACTTTGACGAACTGCATGTGGCCATCAAGAATGCGCTTGAAACCACGAGCCTGCGCAACGAGGTGCAGGCGCTGCGCGGGGAGGTGCGGCGCACGGTGGGGTATGACAGCGTGGTCAGCGTGTCGCCCAAAATGACGGAGCTGATGAACTTTGTGAAGAAGGTGGCGGCGTCCGCAGCCACGACGATTTTGATTCAAGGCGAAAGCGGCACGGGCAAGGATCTGATCGCCAAGGCCATTCACTACGAGAGCACGCGTCACGAGAAGCCGTTTGTGGCGATCAATTGCTCCGCGATTCCCGAAACGCTGATGGAGGCCGAGCTGTTCGGCCACGAGAAGGGCGCGTTCACTGACGCCAAGCAGATGAAGAAAGGTCTGTTTGAAGCAGCGGACGGGGGCACGCTTTTTCTGGATGAGATTGGCGAGCTGTCGCCGTTGTTGCAGGCCAAACTGCTGCGCGTGCTGGAGGACCAGGTGGTTCGCCGCGTGGGCGGGCTGCGCGATATCCAGGTGGATGTGCGGGTGATTGCGGCGTCCAATCGCGATCTGGAAAAGGCGGTGCGCGAGAGCACATTCCGCCAGGATCTTTATTACCGGCTGGCGATCATCGCGATTTTCATTCCTCCGCTGCGCGATCGCAAGGAAGACATACTTCCGCTGGTGGAGTTTTTCATCGATCGCTATAATCGCCGGTTCCGGAAATCGATCCGCGGAATTACAGACCAGACGCGCTCCCTGATCCTCAACCACAACTGGCCGGGTAATGTGCGCGAACTGCGCAACACCATTGAGCGGGGCATGATTCTGGAAGAAGAGCCGTTTCTGCGGCCGGTGTATCTGCCGTTCTCAGTGGGTGAGTCAGGGGGGCGCACGCTGTTTGAGCGCACTTCGCCGGCTGACGGCGGGCGGACCTTGCCTAACGGTCGCGCACTGCCGCGGCTCTATATTCCGGAGGGTGGAACTTCGCTTGAAGAAGTGGAGCACACGATGGTGGAGCTGGCGATGAGCCAGTGCAACGGCAACCAGACCAATGCCGCGAAGGTGCTGGACATCAGCCGCGACGCGCTGCGCTACAAGCTGAAGAAGTTTGGGCTGGTCCGCGGCGACGACGAAAGCTAGAATGAGTCAGAGTTAAGCAATATTCGCTGTATAGGTTGACGATTGCGGATGGAACCAGGGTTGTTTGTGGGCTTCCGCGAGCATCTGCCGTCAACCCCCCCAGTCATTAACTCCTTCCAATCACTCATGTAACAAGAGATTCCCCATTTTCTCTTAGTTACCGGGGAGTTATCTAACCCGCAGGCGCGCTACAGATGAGGCAAAACTCAGCCGATTGAGCAGATGTATGCATCAGGAGGTCTGCTCAATGAAACATCTCTCATTTGTCGCGTTGGTGGTGCTGGCGAGTTCAGGATATTTGACGGCTCAAATCACTTCTCCGAAGAGCGACGTTCTCGGCGCCCACCTCAACTACGGCCGCGGGTGTACAGCGTGCCACGCGCCGCACAATGGCACCAGCGGCAATGGAACGGCCAAAAGCAGCGACTCCTCGTCCGGGAATTCCATCCTTTGGGGACAGGACGCAACGGGACTGTACGGCAAGACGATTACAACCGGGGGCGGGAAATACGTTGAGGTTCTGCCGTCGAGCATGTCGGCGACCACGCCGGACGTGAACGGAATGCTCACCTGCCTAACCTGCCATGATGGCAACTATGCTTCCGGCGCGATGATGAAAAACCAGCTGTATGAAGCCGTGCCATCGACATATGGATCGGCGAGCACCATCCCCACGCTGCTGGGCGGCAACGGCGGAAGCAGCGGAATTTATCTTAATCAGCATCCGGTTGGACTGAATGCGAAGATTGGCTGCGGCGGGTCCAATTGGGATTGCACGGTTGGTGCAAACGGCACGGTGCTGATGACTGGGGCTCGCTCAAAGCAGTTCGTCACGAATTACGGGTTTTTTGTGACGCCGGGCAATTACAACAACAGTCCAGTGATGGTTTGCGACACATGCCACAATCCGCACTCGATGAACGTGGTGACGGTGAGCAAAGGTTCGCAATCGGGCTTGCCGCCGGGAAACTACGCCACGATGTTCTTTCTGCGCGGTCCCTACAATCCGGCCGATCCCAATACGCAGTCCAACCAGACGGCACAGTTTTGCCGCCAGTGTCACGCGGACAAGTCAAACGAGATGAACGGGAGCAGTGCCGGCACCGTCTTCTAAAGTTTAAAACGAATTCGGATTGCGGAGGGATCTCACTTTTTCAGGCCGGGGCTTTTGCGCACGCTGCTCACTGAAACCGAGCCGTCGGCATTGTGCGCGGCCTGGTGGCAAACCAAAACGCAGCTATTGTTGGTGCGGTTGTACGAGATGGGCAGTCCGCCGTTGGGCGCGACCACATTGGCGTCGAAGTTGATCAGGCGCTCGCCGCTGACGGTTCCGCTGACGGCGCCCATGCCGTGCGCGGTGTGGCAGGTGGAGCAACTGAAGCCGGCGTTGATGTGGTACGCGTGCTGATTCCAACTGGTGTTCTGCAGGATCTGATTGGCGAGATCATGGCATTTGCCGCACAGCGCGTATGGGCCCGCAACGCTCAGGTCCGGAGTGGGGAACAGATTGACAATCAAGCCTCCAGGCGCTGCCGGCGTGCCTGTCTGGCTGAACTCGTAACGACGCTCCAGAATATGCGTCCACACGGACCCGTGGGGGCCATTCGGACCGGTACCGCCGAATTCGCGATTGTCGTCGCTGTTGTGGCAATCGGTGCAGAGGATCTGGACACCCGCGCCGTTGGCGGCCATGGTGCGGCTCGAACTGGCGCCGGTGAGCGTGAGCATGCTGCCCAGCAGGCTGGGCTGCGGGAGCGCACTGTTACTCACGTGCGTGACCGGATGGCTCGATGTCGCGCTGACGGCAAACTGCGGAACGAGGTTCAGAGGATCTCCGGCAGAAACCGTTCTGACGGGGAAGTATCCATAGATGGGCAAGACCTGCTTGCCGGTGCTGGTGCCGTGGCAGCGCAGGCAGTTTTCAAACTGATTGATGGCCGGCGTCAGCACGGTGACTCCATCGGTCGCGCTGATGCCTGCAATGTCTTTTTGCGAGGCGCGAATCAGCGGAGGAAGCGGGAAGACGCCAACCTGTTCCGAGCCATGGGCATTGTGGCAGTCCACGCAGGTGGCATGGCGGTTATTGTTCAACAGCGTAGTCTCTCCGGCGTCGTGCGGGTTGTTCGATGTGGGGAAGGGATGTCCCACTTTCGGTGTCGCGTACTCAGGGAACACGTTGGCCCAGGTGGCCATTGGAGAGACGTTGGCGCCGTTGTGGCAGGTGATGCAATCCTGCTCATTGACGCCGCGCAGCAGCCGCGCCGTCGCACCAGCGTTATGCGGCGCATGACAGGCAATGCAGGCATCCTTGGCCACGGTTGTGTAACTGCCCAACGCGGCCGCGGGGGCAATCACATCCGCGGAGATGGCGTGCGCGCTTGTGGCCCAGTCGGCGATCGGATTCACCTGGCCGCTGATGGTTCGCGTGGGATCGTGGCAGGCCAGGCAGAGCTGTCCGCTGGAGCTGTCCTTGGCGAGGAAATTCTGGCTTATGAGGTCTTTGGCCTGCACGTGCGGATTGTGGCACGAGGTGCACTCGACGTTGCCCCCGACGAGATGCACTGCTCCAGTGGTGTCGGCGGTCTTGTGGCTCCGGGTCAGCGAGGCGACGAGGTCGACGTTGTCTTTCAGCGGGGTTACCAGGCTGAAGGGATGGGACGTCTGCAGATTGCTTCCGAAAATGTCGGCCGGGAACATCGATCCGGTCATCGTCACCTGGCCATAAGCAACGGTGTTGCCCACGCCTACGGTGCCGTCGTGACAACTGAGGCATTTGTTGCTGTCTGATCCGAGTATCGGCTGGCGGCCCTTGTTCTTCTCTGTGTCGCTTGAGTAGAGGGTGTAGGTCTGTGTGGTCAGCTTCTGGTTCCACAAGCCGTAGACCGAGCCGGTGTGCGGCGCGTGGCAGTAGGCACAGGCATCTGGGCGCGCGCCGACGATCGGTGATTTTGTGCCTGGTCCGAACGAGTGCATGCCGAGCACGTCGCCGACGATCTGCGCGGCCAGCGGAGTGGCAGCGAGCAAAACGAACAGCATTGCAAGGGAGACTCTGTGCTTCATTGCGCGCCCTCCCTTACCGGCTGTTTCAGGCCTGCGTAGTGAAACACCTGAACGCGGCGGTTGAATGAGTCCACTATAAGAACCTGGTCGTTATGGTCGATGAATAAGCCGGCGGGCAGCTGAAACTCGCCCGCATGCGTACCGGATGAACCGAAGTAATAGAGTAGCTGGCCCTGCTGGTTGAAGACCTGGACCATGCCCCACAATCCATCCACCACGTAGAGATCGCCTTCTGAATCGGCGGCTATGCCCTTGGGCCGGAACATGGCGCCGGGACTGTCACCAAGCTTGCCCACCGAATAGAGAAAGGCACCGGAGCGGTCAAACACCTGGACTCTGAAATTCAATGCGTCCACGACCATCAGGTTTGGTCCCACCAACCGTAGTTCTGTTGGTAAATTGAACTCGCCGTTGCCGTCGCCGGTTTTGCCGATGGTTTTCAGGATGTTGCCTTGCATGTCGAGGACAAACACTTCGTCGCGCAGCGTGTCGGTTACGTAGATCTGATGTGCCGCCGAGTCTACTGCAATTCCGGTGGGGCGCTTGAAATAACCTTCGCCGCCCTTCAGGCTGCCGATTGCATGAACAAACTTTCCGTTGGGCTCAAAGACAAAAATCACGCCCGCGGTGGAATCGGTCACATAAATGTTGTCCTGCGCATCGACCGCAACACATTGGGGCGCGAGCATCGAGTCCCTGCTCTTTCCCCAGCGTTGAATGAACTTGTACTTGTGCTGCGCGAAGTCGAAGATGTGTACGCCCGCGGCACCGGGATCGGTCACGATGATCCGGCCATGCGAATCGCTGACAACGCTGTAGGGACGGACGAGGGAGTGGTAATCGGGCGCGCCGGCAATCACGTCGGCGAGCTTGTTCCAGAAGCTGCGATTCGGCTTCACTTCCTGTTCTGAGCTGAAGCTGTGTTCCCAGGTGAGCTTGCGGCCGCCGTCGAGCGACATTTCCCACTGCTCCGGCACTGCCTGCGTCTTTGATTTTTGAGAGGCCCAGAGCGGCAAAGACACGACCGCCGCGCAGGCCAGGAGCAGGCCGGCGTAGAGGGGGTGCCGTCTCCCGTATCTCAAAAGAAGTTGAACCAACGCGATGCTCCGAAGTAGAACGATGATACAACTTCCGGTCCTATGCTGGACCCGGTGAAACTCTGCCCCAGACGCGAGTATCCGCTTTGAAACCACAACTTGCGCACCTGGTACTGCATGAAAGCGTTGAAGTTGTTGCTTTGGTTGATGGATGCGACGCCGCTTATGGTGGTATTGCTGTTCGACCTGCCATAGGAGGCTGAAATGGTGAGCCCTTTGGCAGGAGCGCTGGACATCGCCATGGAATAGCTGGTGCCGCCGAAGAGGCTGACCAGGCCCGAATCCAGGGTTGGCGAAGGCACGGTGATCGTGGCCAGGCCGGCTCCGGTCGCCAGCGCTTCTCCGCTCGACCTTGCGTAGCTGCCGTTGACGGTAAGAAATCTGCTGAACCCCGCGCTCCCGTTGAAGCTTGCGCTGTCGTTGGATGTTCCGGCTTGCGAGGTCAGTGCGGTGCGCCCGCCCGCCGCGCCCATGCTTACGCTGAACTGACCCCAGCGCCGATGCGCGTTGCCGGAGAATCTATAAAACGAGTTCAGATAGGTGACCAGCAGGGTCTCCGCATTCTGCGAATAGGCAAATGAGCCGGCAAACTTCCATCCCTTGATTTCGCTGGTGTAGTTCTCCGTCGTGGTGAAGGTCAACGTATCACCGTTGGCCGTGTTTGAGGAGCTTTCCGCCATATTCAGCGAGGCGTTGAAATTTCCATTCAGGAGCGGCCTCGAGTAAGAGATGCCCGCGCCGATCGAGTCCGATGCGTAATCTGTTCCGTCGTAGGTCTGCGATCTGCGTTCGAAGTAGCCTGAAGAGTCGAGATCTTTGCGCGGCGCGTAGCTTACCTGGGCCATCAGATCCAGTGAGTTTGTTCCCGAGCTTGCATTCACCGCGGTGGCCGAACCTCCCGAGGCAATGACCGCCTCAACAAGCTGTCCGGACAGGTTATCGGAGTAGCTGGCGCTGGTGGAAATGGCGACTTTGGGGACGGGATGCAACGACGCGGCAAAGTTGTAGAGGTCGAGGCTTCCGGTGGAGGTGCTGCCGAGATATTCGCTGTTCCACGTAGAATGTGCAACGGAGCCGGACGCAGCCCCATGCAGAGGAAGCGCATGGGAAAGATTGAATCCGTAGTTTCCGCTTGTCGAGCTTTCTTTTGTATCGGCTTCTCCGGAGATCACCTCAGGAATCAGCGCACTGCCGCCGCCGATGGAGTAATAGGCTGCCATGCCGAAGCCGGCCCAGGTGTATCCCGAGTGCAGATTGAGCGAATGAAATGTGCTTGTGCCTTGATCGTTGGTTCCATACACCGAATATTCATCGCCACCCTTCTCAAATGAGATTGAGAAGCTGGGCGTGTCTGGAAGATTCTCACTCCAGTTGAGGCCGATGCTGTCGTTGTTCCCGTGGGTTACGTAGTTTGCCAGCCCTGGGACGGCGTAACTTCCTTCGCTGTTGTAGCCCTTGGAGTAGCTGATCGATCCGGGAAAATGGCTGCCCCCGAAGATCGATACGCCCGCGGTAATCCCCGATGCGCTGGAGATTGACTGGTAGTCAGAATTGGCCCGCGACTGATTCAGGAAAAAGCTGGCGTCGAAGGATAAAAAATTGGGGTTATGGAAATAGCCGGAGTAATTGGCGACACCGCCGATGGTCCAGGTGTGGTCGGAGGGAGCCATGTTGCTGAAGTCGGCGGTGTACCCAGGAGAGATCATCCCGTTCAGGCTTGACCGCACCTCGCCGGTCTTAAGCTGCGCGTTAACAGGCAATGCCAGCAGGGGAAGACCTGCTGCAACCAGCCACGCGACTTGAATCCGACCCCTCACTTTATGACCGCCTTCACTTCTCCGAGCTCACCGTGCGGCCGGAATTCCTGTTGTCATTTCTTGCGATAGCGCAAGCCTCTCGAATCCAGTCGCACCTCTTAGGCCCGGGCCTCGAAATCAGCGGCCGCCTTATCGCTCTAGAGAACTTCGACCTTTGCGTTCTCATGCAGCTTTTTGTCAAAGTCGCTGCGAAGTTTTTCCCGCTTCGCCTGCGGCAGTTCCTTACTGATTTGCGCCTTCACGTCTTCAAACTTTGACTCGCCAGCTGCCTGGTGCGCGGTCAGCCGAACGATTGTGAATGCCTGGTCCAGTTGAATCAGGTCACTGACATCGCCGGCCTTCATCTTCTTCAGAGCGGTCACGACTTGTGGCGCAACTTCAGAGGCCGCGATGGGTTTGTGCTGGCCCATCACCACGCGGTAGTCGTCGTCGGAGACCTTCTCAGCGAGCAGGCCAAAATCTTCGGCCGTCCTGGTGGCTTTCGCCTGCACCAGCGCCGCGTCCGCCCGCTTGCGACCCTCTTTCAACTGGTCCGCAGTGGCCTTGTCTGGAGGAAGAATGGAGATGGTCTGGAAGGTGTACATCTCCGGATGCTCAAATCGCGCGGGGTTTTTGTCGTAGAAGCTCTTCAACTCAGCCGGCGAAACCACGGCCTTGTCCTCGACCTCAATCTTCATCAGGGCTTCGATCAATAAGGAACGCTTGATCTTTTGCCGCACCAGTGCGAGCGACCCCTGAAAGTCACTTTGCACAAAGGCGTTGAATTCATCGGGTGATGCGAATGTCTTGCGGAACGCGGCCTCGGAACGGTCCAGTTTGGCAGGCGAGACAGTCATCTTCCGGCGCAGAGCTTCCTGGTACACCAACTCTTCAAAGATCAGCATCTTCAAAGCGCCCTTGCGGATGTCGGGTTCCATCTCTTTCGGCATCCCACCGTGCTGGCGAGCGTACGGGAAGATTGTGTACTCCTCGCGCAGCAGGTCGACCTCGGTGAGCACCGATCCGTTCACACGGGCTACCGGCCGCGCTTGAAGCTGGGCTGACTGAGCCTGCGCGGGCGCCTCTGCCAGCGGTGTGGGTGCGTGCGATGCTACCTGCGCATTCGAGGCAGCAAGGAAAAGAAGAAAAATTGTGCAAATGGGGAAATGGGGTTTCATGTTAACCATCCTGATTGAGAAAAAAACAGGGGAGGGAAGTGATCCCTCCCCTTTCATGCAAAAGAACCAATTAGTAGGTTGTTACTGCCGCACCGTTGTTCGACTCGTTGGCTTCGCCACCGTGGCACTGGCGGCAGAACTGCGCCGTCTGGTTGCTGCCCGCGGTACCGCTGCCTGGGTTGTAAGGAGCCTTGATGAAGAACATGGTCTGGTAGAAGCCAGCCGGTTGGCCGGATCCGGAGATCGCCCCGGTCGATGCGCTCGTGGTGACAGGTCCCACCTTGACAACGTTCATCAAGTGCTGGTTGTGGCAGGTGGTGCAAACCACGACAGCGACGGGAGACGGCGTGACTCCGCCAACGGCGGGGCCGGTGTAGCTGCTGGGGTTCACAAAGAAGCCGTAGTTCTGGACGAACTTGCTGGAGTTGGTGCCGTTCATGATGATTACGCCGTTGGTCTCGGTGCAATCCCAGTTGTACTGGCCGCCGCAACTTACCGTCGCGCTCAAGCCCACCGGGTGATCCTGCAGATAGCTCGGAGCGCCGCCGCCGGGGGCTACGCCAAGAAGCGTCGGGATCTTGTTGAAGGTGCCGTAGGTGGCTGGCAGGGTCTCATAGACCTGGTTCTTCATCATGGCGCCGGTTGCGTAGTTGCCGTCATGGCAGCTGAGGCAGGTCAGCAGTCCAGTGACGTCAGGAGTTGTCCCCGACAGGCTGCCGGGCAACACTTCTGTGTAGCCATTTCCGGTGGCCTTGCCGGTTCCGCCGGTGACGATGGTCTGGTTGTACAGGCTAGCTACATCCTGGCCCCAGAGGATCGATTGTCCGGCAGTCAGATCGGTGGTCTTGGCAGCGCCGTTGCCGTATGCGCCGTTGTGCGGTGCGTGGCAGGCCGCGCAGCCACGGCCGTAGTTGAGGTGGGCGCCGAGTACGTCAGTCTGCGGCGAGAAGTTCGGACCCTGAGCTGCCGCGAAGCCCGCGGTAGCCAGGAACATAAGGGCGATTAGACAATTGCGCTTCATCTGGTGGTGCCTCCTGGTGCAGATTCTTAAACCCTGACTGAACCGCGACGTGGCCCTTGCTGGCGTTGTTCCCGATTCAGACTTCAGGCAGAACACGTGCACGGCTGATGCCGTTAGTGCGGGACGAGGCGATCTTTTGGCCGCATCTCGTAAGTGATTGTTGACAAAGAGCGTTTGAATCTCTCCGGCAGACGGGCGAAATGCATTGGTGGCAGCGCGCCACCCAAGATTGAGCGTTCTGGCACAGTGACGTTGGTTAAATGACCCAAAGTACTCTGATTGCGAGTGTGTCGTTTTCATACGTGAGCACCGTCACTCTGTGGAACGCCTTTTGAACTCCTGCAGTGGTGCCGCAGACGTTCTTAAGAATGCACACATCTTTGCAGGTGAGTTTGATCACCTCCAGTGATGCCAATCACACTGCGTCTCGTTTCTGCACTGCGAGTGATCTCCATCACATTCCCCCGTGTCGCGGAATGGTCCACTAATTCTTCCGTTACCCTGCGCAGAAGTGAGCGAGGGGTGGGGCGCTGAGGTGTTGCGGACGCGGCCCGGCGCTCGACGGCTTACGACCTGTAAGGATGTGCGGGTAATTCAGAACTGGGGAGATCACGGGATGGCAAACCAACCAACCACGGCAATCATTGCGGTTCCAACGCTGCCGGCAAAACAGGTCTACGTGATGGCGGGAATCTACCTCCTGGCCGGCCTGGCTATCGGATATCTGTTCCGCGCATCGCAATTGCCTTCCTCTTCAACGCAGCCGGGAGTGGTTGCATCGAGTGCGGCACAGGGAGCGCAGCAAAGGCAGGGGATGGCGCCGCAACCAGGCGCGGGCCAGGCTAATCCGCATGCTGGGGTGATGGGCTCGCGCATGCCCAGCATTTCCGATATGAAGCAGATGGCGGACAAGAAGGCGGCGCCGCTGCTGGATCAGCTTAAGAAAGATCCCAACAATAGCGCTGTTTTGGCGAAGCTGGGAGCGATCTACTATGCCACGCATCAATTCAAGGAAGCGGCTGCGTACTACGGCAAGTCGCTGCAGGGCGACCCCAAGAATGTTGGTGTGCGCACCATGCTGGCGGTGACGCTCGATTCCGATGGAGACGCAGATGGCGCACTTGCCCAGTTGAACCAGGCGCTGACCTACGATGCGAAAGACGCCAATGCGCTGTTTGACCTGGGCATGATCCGGCTGCAGGGCAAGAAGGACCCGAGGGGCGCGCTGGCCGCATGGCAGCAGCTGTTGAAATTGAATCCGCAGTTGAGCGCGGACCGGAAGGCGGAGGTGCAGAAGCTGATGGCAGACGTGCAGGCTTCGCTCAGCGCTCAGCATGGAATGGGGCAACAGGGAACGGGGCAGCATGGAAATGCTCAAGAGGGAACAGAAGGAGCACCGGGCAATGCCGGACAAAAAACAAATTCCAACTAAGCAATCGGCCAGTCGCCCAGCGAAGCCGTGGACCAGCAAGAAGGCACTGATTCTCTCAGTGGGCTGCCTCGTGGCGGGTATTGCCGGCGGCTACCTCATTCGTGGGCTGCAATCTCCGACTGGCGCTGAAACAGCCAAAGCCGCCAGTGTTGCTGCGCCTTTGGCACCGGTTGCCGAGGCGCCCAGCCCCGCGCGCTTGAAGGAGATGGCCGATGCGCAGGCTGCGCCATTGCTTGAAAAGCTCAAGGCCGATCCACAGAACACTGACCTGCTCACTAGCGTCGGCAACCTTTATTACGATGCGAAGCAGTATCCCACAGCGATTGATTACTACGGCCGGACCCTCAAGCTGAAACCGTCTGACGCGAATGTGCGCACCGATATGGGCACTGCGTACTGGTACACCGGCAACGCCGATTCAGCGATCGCCGCATTCAACGAGGCGCTCAAGGACTCACCCGAGAATCCGAATACGCTGTTCAATCGCGGGCTGGTTCGTCTGAAGGGGAAGGGCGATGCCGCGGGCGCAGTTGCCGATTGGCAGAAGCTGCTGGCCGTCAATCCGAACTACGCGGCGAAGAACCAGGTGGAGCGGTTGATGGCTGAGGCAAAACAGCAAATAGCCGGCAAACGCTGATTCGGCGCTGCGAGGTGCAGTTCATCCGTGCGAGCATCTTGCGGGCGCCGTCGTGCCGCAGGTCTCCGCGGGGTGGTTTAACCTGACAGAAGGATGAAAGACACGGCTGTACTGCTGATTGACTGCCCTGACCGCAAGGGCCTGGTGGCGCGGGTTTCGTCGCTGCTCTACGAGCGCGGTGCCAACATACTTCACGCCGACCAGCACCAGGACCACGGCCTGGGACTTTTCTTCATGCGCGTGGAGTGGGCTGTGGACGGCGGTGCCATTTCCCCTGAGGCAAGTCCAGATGGCTTTGATCTTGAGGGATTCAAGACGGCCTTTGCGCCCCTCGCTGACGAACTCGTCATGCGTTGGCAGTTAACGTCGAGCGCGCGCCTGCCGCGTGTGGCGCTGCTCTGTTCACAGTATCTGCATTGCATGGCCGACCTGCTCCACCGCTGGCGCAGTGGCGAACTGGCTTGCGACATCTCCGTCATCGTCTCGAACCATCGCGATGTGGAGAAACTGGCCGGCTTCTACGGCGTTCCGTTTGAATTCATACCGGTCACTGCCGCAGTTCGCGAGGAATCGGAGTCCCGACAACTTGAAATCCTCGCCGCGCACAAGGTTGATTTAGTGGTGCTGGCGCGCTACATGCAGGTGCTCTCGCCGCGCTTTGTCAGCCGCTATCCGGCGGCCATCATTAATGTACACCACTCGTTCTTGCCGGCGTTTACCGGCGCAAAGCCGTACCATGCGGCGCACGCGCGCGGCGTCAAGCTCATTGGCGCAACCAGTCACTACGTTACCGAACTGCTGGACGACGGGCCCATCATCGAGCAGGACGTGGTCCGCATCTCGCATCGCGACCAGGTGGAAGACCTCGTTGCACGCGGCCGCGATCTTGAGCGCCTGGTGCTCTCTCGCGCGGTTCGCTGGCACCTCGACCGCCGAATTCTGTGCTACGGAAATAAGACGGTCGTCTTCGATTAGGGCCAGGTGGCTTGAGGCGCAGATTTATAAGCCAGCTATCCGTATCACCTATCAGAAGTTTGTGTTGAGAAACTTCTTTAACTGCTCAATGCGATAGCTGGCGTCTCCAGTTTCCACTCCGAGTAGGAGCTGGGTTGAAGTTAGCTGATTGCGGAAGTCGAGCGCGGCGGTGGTGTCGGCGTCGGTAATCAACTTCAGATTTTTCTCTACTTCAACATTCTCCTGCTGAAGGGTTTTCAGCCGGTCCTGTTGGGCGGCTATCTGCTTTGTTACCTGTTCACGAAGCTCTTCCATACCGCGCTCCACATCGCCTTCCTGCACCTTTTTCCAGTCGCCGTACGCGGTGACCGAGCGGTCAAGGTGCTTGTCAATTGCGTGGCCGGCCAGGTTGTAACTCACGGTGACTTCGCCGTAGGGCTGTGGGCCCTGCGATGCAGGATTGACTTGCTGATGCGTGCCGACGGTCAGGGCAACGTCCCAATTGTTTTGCCGGGAGAGGTTGGCGAGCGATCGTTGATCCTCAAGGTCGGCGGCCTGCTTGGTGGCCACCTGCTGCTTCAGCGGCTCGTCGGTGAGCGGCGGAATATAGATAGCGGCGATCTTCGACTGCGTGTCGGCGAAATCGGAATCGAGCTTGATCCTGTTGGTCTTCAGCTCGAACAGCATTGGTCGAGTCATGTTTTGCGCTTCGACCATCTTCGCGGTTTTGTCAGTCAACCCGTCGAGTGATTTGGTGGCCTGGCCGATGAGTTCGAGACGATGGCGAAGAGCATCTTTCTCGATGCGAGGCAGGGCAAACTGCAGAAGCTGCATGACGCTGGTGGAGGCCTTGTAAAGCTCGCAATTCCTGCGTGCGACATCCAACGTGATGCCGGCCTTCTTTAAGTTGGAGAGACTGAGTTGCGCTCCTGCGACCAGTTGCTGAGGTAGTCCCGTATCCGGTTGGGTGAAGGAGCCAAGAACCGTGGGGGTACGCAGAAAATCGCTCTGTGCCTTGGCCTGTTCAGTGAGATAGCTGCAGTAGGCCTGCTGATCGGCCTGGGTGGTCTGCACGGTTTGGCTGGGCTGGGCGGTCTGAGCCGCGGCGCAAAAGCAGAGTACGGGCGACAGCAAAGGAACATACAAGTTGTGCCGGGACATACTTCGACTCCCTGAGTAGTGGTTAGAAGAAGAGCGGTTTGCGGCCGAGAAAGACGGTCTGCGATTTTGCGGACTCGGGATGAGAGAGGTCCATGAGAATGGTGAGGCCGCGCACCTGGGTTTTGAAGATGGGATGGCTTATAACTTCTTCGCCCAGAAAGATTTGCTTTACGGTGCCGACTTTGCGGCAGAGAACCATATTGAGATAGCAGTCATAGATGGGCGTGCCGGGCTTTGCGTCGGCCTGATTGTCATAAGGGACAAACGCGAAATAGAGACGCTGCTTTCCGTTGGCATTGAGATAATACGGGCTGAGCTTGGCGGTGTTGATGGCTTCGCGCAGACGATCGATCTGGCGATTGTCCTCCTGCAACTGCTTTTCCGCAACACTGAGGGTGATGTCGAGCTCGGCAATCTCAGAGCGCAGTTCAGCCTGTTTTTCGAGCACATCGAGGGCCTTGGTGCCGACGGTTGTTTTATCCAGTACATTGTCTGAAAGCAGCACGTCGGCGATCTTGCTGTCGGTGTAGGCGTCTTCTGCCTGGTTCAGTGCGGCTAACTGCGTGGCGGCGTCTCCCTTGGTGATGAGCCCTGCGGCCAGGTCGCTGTTGATGCGCGCTTCAAGTTGGTGGACCTGGGCGACGATGGCCTTGGTTTTGGCGTTGTCGGCCTGCTTCTGCACGTCGAGCGCAGCTAACTGCGGACCGGTGGTGCTGTCGTGCTGGCGCTCGCGCACAATGGCGGTTTGTAACTCTGGATCGAGAGCTACGAGTGAGGCGCGCTGCTTGTCCATCTCCGCGATGGTGCTTTGCTGGCGAGTTACATCCACCCTTAGATCTTCAATGGATTGCCGGCTGATGACCAGCTTCTGCATGAAGTCGAGGCTCTTTTCGTCGTAGGCGGAGAGGATGATGGGCGCGACCCAGGTGTGATTGAGCGCGTAGAAGCCCATGACGAAGGCGTAGCAGAACACGCCGAGGAGCACGGCGTAGAGCACCGTGATGGCGAAGACACGATAGACGGCGATGACCGACTTGTGAGCCAGCGATTGCCGCGGTGCTCGAGCCTTGGGTGGAAGGGTTGAGGGATCAACAGCCGGCGTTGCCAACGGGTACCTCCTCAAGTTGTTGCTTGGTGCGCGTGCCCCAATCGGCGGAGTCCATGGTGCAGAGCGCGAGTGGAGTGATGAAGAGCGTGCTGGCGATGGACCAGGCAATGTAAGCGCCAAAGGCCAAGGGATGCTGAAGCGTCTCGCGGGCGCTGTATTTCTTGATGGCCCAACTGAGTACGGCGGCGATGCCGAGATAGACCAACAGCGGTGCGGGGCCGATCCAGGCAAGCGGGTCGGAGGTCAGCATGGTGACGACGACAAGCAGAGCAACGATTGCGCCGAGAGGTGTGAGCACCAGGGTGAAAACCGTGTTGGGATGCAGCTTCCACACGTGCTGCGGGAGCGTGCGCATGGTGTAGAAGAAATCGCGCACAATGCTGCGGCGCCAGCGGAGTTGCTGCTTGAAGAGAACGGAAAGCGTATTGGGGACGGTTGTCCAGCAAAGCGCGTCGGTGTTGATGTAGGTGCCGTAGCCGCGCAGCAGTGTTTGATGCGTGAGAAAGCGATCTTCACCCTGGTTGACGGGAATGCCGAACCAGTGACGGGCGCGGATGGCCGGCTCGATTTCAAGCAGCAGTTCGCGGCGGATGGCGAAGAGGCATCCGCTGATGCAGCAGACGCTGCGGGTCCAGTTTTCGGGAATCTTGTAGAGCTCGAATGCGGAGTAGTAGATGAGGGTTTGAATCGCGGTGATGACGCCGTCGTTGGGGTTGCTTACGCCGACGCGGCCGCCGACGGAGCCCATGCGCGGTTCGGCAAAGCAGGCGGTTAGCTCGCGGATTGCGTCGGGGTGAAAGATGCAATCGGAGTCAATGGAGATGATGATCTCTGCGTTGGAATGCTCGAGCGCGTTGCAGACGGTGCGGGCTTTGCCGCAGTTGAACTCATTGCGTCCGACGCGGATGGGAATGTTGGTGAACTCTTGCTGCGCTTTCAGAATCCATTCATAACTGTCGTCGACGGAGCAGTCATCCTGCGCGATGACTTCAAAGCTTTCGGCCGGGTAATTGCTCTTGCTGATGCTTTCAATGGTCCGGTAGACGGTGCGGCCCTCGTTGTAACAGGGCATAAGAACACTTACTGAGGGTTGATAGGTAAAGTCCTTGCGAACTTGCGTGCCCGGAAAAGAGACTCTGAGGATGAGCCCCATGAGGTATTTGACAACAGAGATCAGGAGGCACAGAACCATGATCAGCCAAAGAAGAATCGGCGCCACGAATCAGACCTCCGCTAAAAACAAATCGCAGTTGGTAGAACCGCGTATTGGACGGGCAGATGGGCTGCCCGGTTATGGTGCGAGGCATACGCCCAGGCGCTCGTTCACTGTTTCGCAAATCTGAAACGAGTGTAACTGATGGGTGTTGGTGGGGACTGAGGGACTAAGGGGCCAGGGGTTGGGCTCACTGGGCGGTGTAGCGAAGCCCCTTTCGGCCGAACCACCTCACCATAATGTGCGACTCGGGTGATGCAGATCACTGGATAAACGACCAATACGGTCGTATATTAAACAAGGACCAAATCAGTCGGATATACGACCCAGGCTTTTCCGAGCACAAGAGGGCAGGGCATTTGGCTGGTATCGTCTTATTTTTCTTGAAGTTGGGGTGTCGTTTTGAAACGCTTCTTCCTCTACGCTCTGGTTTTGCCGATTTTGGGTATTTTTTGTTCGCCTTTGCTCGCCGCTCCTGCCTACACCATTGCAGGCGTTGTCCATGACTCGAGCGGAGGCCGGATTCCCCACGCACGGGTTCTGGTCCATGGACCCGGCTCCCAGTCCGTCGTCGAATCCACTACAAATGACCTGGGCGAGTTCCGGGTGCAGGTTGAAAAGCCGGGCAGCTACCAGGTTGAAGTCACGGCGGAGGGCTTTGCTCCCCTTTCCGCGGGAGCCGATCTGACCGAAGCGCAGCCGATTGCGAACCTGGACCTGACGCTCCAGGTTGCGACCGCCGCGCAGACGGTGGAGGTGACGGCAGACGCATTGGTTGCCGAAACCACCAGCACGCAGCTGGGCGAGACTCTCGAATCGAAAAAGATTGAAGGGGTTCCTCTGAACGGCCGCAGCTTTACGGATCTGATGGCGGTGCAGCCCGGAATTGTGCCCATGAATACGGCTCAGCCGGGTGCGGTGATCATGACCGGTGTTGCTTCGACGCCACCTTCGGGCGATGCAAATCCAGGAAATCTCTCGATCAGCGGGCAGCGCGAGGCGTCGAACGGGTTTCGCGTGAACGGGAGCGACGTGGAGGAGGATGTGAACATGGGGACGTCGATTGTGCCGAATCTGGATGCGATCGACAGCTTCCGCGTGCTGACGTCGAATTTTGACGCGGAGTACGGCAACTCCAGCGGCGGACAGGTACTGGTGACCACGAAGGCGGGCACGGCGCAGTGGCATGGCTCGGCGTTTGAGTTTTTGCGCAACACCGCGCTCGATGCGCGGAATTATTTTTCGCAGGATCGTGCTGCGTATAGGCAAAACCAGTTTGGAGGCACGATTGGGGGCGCGCCATTCCGCAAGAATCTGACAGTCTTTGCCGATTACCAGGGAACGCGGCTGACCGAGGGGATTGATACGGGCGACATTGCGGTGCCTTCTGATGCTGAGCGCGGCGGCAACTTTGCTCAAAACGCACTCACCGGCTGCGTGAGCGGTCCGCATCTTGCATCGTTGCTGTCTACGGAGCTTGGCGCGAACGTTGCGGCTGGAGATCCTTACTCGCCGCAGTCGACTGGCTGCACCGCGGGCAGATCTGCGGTCTTTCCCAATAGCCAGATTCCCCAGGCCGCATGGTCTGCGCCGGCGAAGTTCCTGTTGTCGTCGATTCCGCAACAGAATGCTGGGACTGGCGTTTTCGAGACGGCTCTGCAGGCTGAGACTCTTCAGGACAATAAAGGCGCGCTGCGCGCCGACTGGGTGCACGGGAAGGGCACGCTCACCGGCTACTACTTTATTGACGGCTACTCGCTGCTCAATCCGTATCCCACTGGCACGGGCGGCGCGAGCGTGCCGGGATTCAGTGCGACGTCGAACGGGCTTGCGCAGCTGATGAGCCTGGGGCACACGATCACATTCGGCGACGCGACGCTGAACGAGTTTCACATGAGCTACATGCGCAACGCGAACGCGGTGGGGCAACCGAATGGCGGTGTTGGGCCGTCGCTGGCGTCGCAGGGGTTCATTGATCCCGTCACACATCAGCCCTCGATCGTTCCCCTTAAGCCCTCCACCGAGGGTATCGCGAATGTGGCTTTCAACGACTTTACGATGGGCGTGGATACGACGGCGCTGGTGCAGGCAGAGAACATCTACGAGGTCAGCGATTTCTTCTCGCGCATTGTCGGGAATCACGGACTGAAGTTCGGCGGGGAGATGCATGCGAACCAGATCAACACGCATCCCGACGTGGTGTTCAACGGCAGCTTCGGATTCAACGGCTCTGAGACAGGCGTCGACTTTGCGGACTTTCTGCTGGGCGTGACTTCGAGTTATACACAGGGTCAGGCAGGCAGTTTCTACAACCGCAACCTGTACGCGGCGGCGTTTGCGCAGGACAGTTGGAAGCTCTCAAGCGAGCTGACATTCAACTACGGCGTGCGCTGGGATCGGATTCGGCCGTGGCTGGAAAAATACAACCAATTGCAGACGCTGGTGAAGGGCGAGCAGTCGAAGGTGTTTCCCGATGCGCCGCTGGGGCTGGTGTTTCCGGGCGACCCAGGCGTACCTCGCTCACTCGCTCCCGCGCGGAATGATTTTGCACCGCGGGCGGGCATTGCGTGGTCACCGACCGCGACGGCACCGTGGCTTCACGCGCTCACTGGGGGGCCGGGACAGACGAGCATTCGCACGGGATATGGAATGTTCTATACGGCGTACGAGGGGTTGTCTGCCGGCATTATGAGCGCGAACCCGCCGTACGGGTACACGTACACTTCGGCCGCGCCGCCGCTGTTTGCCTCGCCCTTTACCGTGGCCGCCACTGGAGTGGATGCTGGGCAGCGGTTCCCACTGCAGAAGGTGGCTTACGGTGCGAGTGCGACGAATCCAAATGCCAATGTCAATTGGGCGCAGTTCGAGCCGCTGGTTGGGATTCCTGCAGTTGATCCCGCGGATGTGACGCCGTACGCGCAGCATTGGATGGCGAGCATTGAGCGGCAGTTCTCTGGCGCGGCGCTGATCTCGCTGAGCTACATTGGAACGTCAACGCATCATCTGCTGGTGCTTGAAGAGGCCAATCCCGCGAACCCGGCGCTGTGTTTAAGCCTTGGCTCGGCGGTGTGCGGGCCGTTCAATGAGCAGGCGGCGCGCACACAATTCGGCCCGGCGTTTGGCAGTGTTGAATTGCAGCGCACAATTGCCAACGCGAATTACAACGCGCTTGAAGCGACGGCGAAGACCAATATGCATGGGCTTGATCTACTGGTCAGCTACACGTTTTCCAAATCGATCGATCAATCCGCAGGGCTGCCGGAGCCGGTGAATCCCGTGAATCCTTCACTGAGCCGCGGACTCTCATCATTTGACCTGCGGCAAAACCTGGTGACGAGTTTTCATTACGCAGTGCCGGGGCTGAAGACGGGCAATCGTCTCAGCTGGCTTGAGTCGGGCTGGTCAATTGCGGGGATTGCACGGTTTACTTCGGGATTGCCGGTGACGCTGCTCAACAACAACGACACTTCGCTGCTCGGCACCATTCCCAACGGCATCAACAACAACGGCGTCGACACGCCCGAGTGGTCAGGAAAATCGCTCTCGATCCACACCAATCCGCGCGGGAATGTGCCGGTATTCGATGCTACTCAGCTCACGCTTCCGACGCTGGGCACAATGGGGAATGCACGGCGGCGGTTTTTCTCCGGCCCAGGACTTGAGAACCTGGACGCCACGCTCGCGCGCACGGTGAACTTCCACGACGGCCAGGCGATTGAGTTTCGCGCGGAAGCCTTCAACGTGTTTAATCATGCGCAGTTCTTTGGGCCGGCCAGCGTGGAGGGGAACATCTCATCGACAACGTTCGGACAGGCAGTGAGTGCGATGCCGCCGCGGCTGGCGCAGATCGCGATGCGGTATCGGTTTTAAAGGAGTGAAGGAGTGAAGGAGTGAAGGAGTGAAGGAGTGAAGGAGTGAAGAAGTGAAGGAGTGAAGGAGTGAACAAGTGAACAAGTGAACAAGTGAAGAACGGAGACCCGATCTGGCACGCGAGATTTTTCAGCGAACAGGTATTCATTTGAGAACCGCAATGCAAAAAGCCCCCAACCAAAATCGGCCGGGGGCTTTTGCGTTGCGGGTTGAAGTGAGCCTTACGCGCTGAAGAGCAGGATGCCGGCGGGTTTCTCGTCGGGCGTGGTCTCGTCTGCGCTAACGGGGCGGTAAAAGAGCTGGTTGGCTTCGAGGTAGACCTCGAGGAAGGCTGGGCGCGCGGTGATTTGACCGGCGATCAGGGCTTCCGACAGAGGATCTTCGACGTAGCGTTGCAGGGCGCGGCGCAGCGGGCGAGCACCGTAGCTGCGGTCCACCAGGGTCTTCTCGAGGATCCACCGTTTGGCGTCTTCTCTGACCGAGATGGTGATGCCCTTCTGGGCCAGGTTCGCGTTCAGGCTCTGCACCAGAAGTTCAACGATCTGGATCAGGTCGCCATCGGTGAGCGACTGGAAGAGGATAGTCTCGTCGAGGCGGTTGAGGAATTCAGGATTGAACGCCTTTTTCACCTCTGCCATAACATTCTTTTCGACAGCATCGTTAATGATGTCTTCGCCATCGCCATGGAAGCCAAGCGACTTCTTCTCCTTGACCAGGTACTTGGCGCCGATGTTCGACGTCATGATGAGGATCACGTTTTTGAAGTCGACCGTATTGCCGAGACCGTCGGTCAACTGGCCGTCTTCAAAGACTTGCAGCAGGATGTTGAAGACATCGGGGTGCGCCTTCTCGATTTCATCGAGCAGAACGACCGAGTAGGGCGAACGCTTGACGCGCTCGGTGAGCTGGCCGCCTTCCTCGTAGCCCACGTATCCCGGAGGCGAACCGATGAGCTTGGAGACGGAGTGCTTCTCCATGAACTCCGACATATCGAAACGGATCAGCGCCTTGTCGGAGCCGAAGAGGAAGTTGGCCAGGGTGCGCGCCATCTCCGTCTTGCCGACGCCGGTGGGGCCGAGGAAGAGGAAGCTGCCAATGGGACGATGCGGGGATTTGAGGCCTGCACGGGAGCGGCGAATGGCGCGGGCGAGGGCCGAAATGGCCTTCTCCTGCGAGATGACGCGCTTGTGCAGTTCTTCTTCCACGCGCAACAGCTTCTGCGTTTCTTCTTCCTTGATGCTGGTGACGGGAACTCCGGTCCAGCGCGAGACCACATCCTCAATGTCTTCGCGGCCGACAATGCCGGCGGCGGAGTCGTCGAGGTGGTACTTGTCGCGCAGGGCGCGCAGGTTTTCGCGTTCCTTGCGTTCTTCGTCGCTATAGAACCGGGCCTTCTCAAACTCGTGGTTGGCGATGGCCGAATCCATGCGGTGCACGATGAACTTGATGCGCTTCTGGACTTCGGTGATCTCTTCTGGAAGAGACGTCTGGCGGAGCTTGACGCGAGCGCCGGCTTCGTCGATGAGGTCGATCGCCTTGTCGGGCAGGAAGCGGTCGGGGATGTAGCGATTCGAGTGGGAGACGGCGAACTCGATGGCGGCATCGGTGTAGCTGACCGCATGGAACTTCTCGTAGCGGTCCTTGATGCCGTGAATGATCCGGATGGCGTCGGCTTCATTGGGCGGCGGAACTTTGACGGCCTGGAAGCGGCGCTCAAGGGAGCGGTCTTTCTCAATGGACTTGCGGTACTCGCCGGGCGTGGTGGCGCCGATGCACTGGATTTCACCACGGCTTAGCGCGGGCTTGAGGATGTTGGCGGCATCGAGCGAGCCCTCGGCGGAGCCTGCGCCGACCAGGGTGTGGAGCTCATCGATGAAGACGATGGAGTTCTGATTCTCCATCAGCTCTTTCATGATGGTTTTGAGGCGCTCTTCAAACTGGCCGCGGTACTTGGTGCCGGCGACGATGAGCGAAAGATCGAGGCCGAGGACGCGCTTGTCGGCGAGGAAGCTGGGGACTTCGCCGTCGGCGATGCGCTGGGCAAGGCCTTCGACGATGGCCGTCTTGCCCACGCCGGGTTCGCCGATGAGCACCGGGTTGTTCTTGGTGCGGCGGCAGAGGATTTGAATGACGCGCTCGAGTTCGCCGTCGCGTCCGACGAGCGGATCAAGCTGGCCATCCATGGCGGCCTGGGTCAAGTCTCGGCTGAACTCGGCCAGCAGGCTCGACTCGCGCTGACGCTGCTGGGCTGGCGCTTTTTCCTGCGTGACGCGGGCCAGCTCATCGCGAATTTGTGCGAGCTTGAGGCCGCGCTCCTGCAGAATCTCAGCGGCGAAGCATTTTTCTTCGCGCAGCAAGCCGAGCAGCAAATGCTCGGTACCGATGTGCTTGTGGCCGAGCCGTTCGGCTTCTTCTGCCGCATAGGCCAGGACGCGCTTGCACTCATTGGAAAGCGGCAGATCGACTGAAGTGGAAACCTTCTCGCGGATCGTTGTATGCGCCTCGATTTGTTTGCGGATCGACTCCACCGAGGCATGGGAGCGCAGGAAGCGGTTGGTCAACGCTTTGTCCTCGCGCAGCAGGCCGAGCAGCAGGTGCTCGGTCTCGATATAGGGCGAGCCGAACTGGCTGGCCTCGTATCGCGCGAAGAAGATCACACGCCGTGCCTTCTCCGTATAGCGTTCGAACATGGTGTTCTCCCCATTCGTGCAGGCTATCGGCTGGAGTGGCTGTCCGGTTTAACTTGCCGGCTTCAGCCCAACCCGCGCGTGCCTTTCTTTAGACTTTCGCCGCCGGAGGCCCCAGGAAAATGAATACGCTGCCGCCGAACAGCTCTTTTGGACGGCCTGAGGTCTTTTGTCCTCATTTGCCTCCGGCGGTCTTGCTGCCTGAAGGGTTCCATCCTGCCCAAACAGCCTGGAATCGGTGAAATCGCCACCAAACTCCACAACTGGCTAATAGATAAGACTCCAAAGACACCACAAACGGTGCTTTATACGATGCTTGTTTTTGGCTTAACGGCCATTTTGGGAAGCGGTTGCCAAGGGAACGAGCCGCCCACCTTCCAGGCGTAAGGCTCGCGTACATCGCGCAGCGAGGTCAAGGTTATGCGTCACCAGGATTGAGGTGAGGCCGTGGCTTCCATGCAGTCGTTCAATCAGTTCAAAGACGCGGCCCGCGGTGATCTCGTCCAGGTCGCCTGTCGGTTCATCGGCCAGGAGCAGCCGGGGATTGTTGACCAGGGCGCGCGCTAGAGCGACCCGCTGCTGTTCGCCGCCGGAGAGCTCGCCGGGGCGATGATCGGCTCTGTCGTCCAAATCAACTTCTTTGAGCCAGTTAGCCGCCAAAGTGAGGGCTTCCCTCTTTGCCATTCCGCGAGCCAGTAGCGGCATGGCCACGTTTTCCAGCGCTGTAAACTCCGGCAGGAGGTAATGAAACTGCCAAACGTAGCCGATTTCCTTATTGCGGAAGGCTGCCGCCTCGCGCGGGTTGAGCTGGGCCACGTTGGTTGAGGCGCAGTATACAGTTCCCGCGGAGGGGGTATCAAGCGCACCCAGAATGTGCAAAAGTGTGCTTTTTCCTGCGCCGGACTGGCCAACGATGGCGACCATCTCGCCGGGATCGACCTGCAGGTCGAGATCCTGAAAGAGGTTCAGCTCGCCGCGAGCGGTCTTGTAGGTCTTTTTCAGGTTGTTGACCTGGATGAGGGGCGCTCGCAAGTCTGGGACCCGCAAGGAGCGGGAGGCCTGGCCGGCAGCCGCTGGAGAGCTTTGCATCATCCTGTTGAACTGATTTTAACGTGCCGAGGCCGGGTGAAGAGCAGATTTACTGCGGGAAGGCGACTATCAGTGGTACTTGGGGGCCGGTTACGAAATGGGGACTTTGGGACTGAGGGACTAAGGGACTTTGGGACTGAGGGGCTTAGGGTCCAGGGACTGAGGACTTGAGAGGGCGGCCGGGTTCAGGCGAGCTATGCGGCCTTTGGGGCCGACGATGAAGGGAAGGGACAGGGCGTTCCAGTTGCCGTTGTCGAGCGGCTGCCAGGTTTTGCCGTCGTCGCGGGAGATGTCGGAGCCGTTGGTGCCGGCGGTGATCCAGGCCTTGATGGACTCGCCCCATTGGACGGTGGAGCGGTACCCATGCGGCGGAGCGGTGGAGGCGGTCCAGGTTTTGCCGCCGTTGGTGGACCAAGCGGCGGTGCCTTTGCTATCGTCGGTCCTGGTGTAGTCGCCGCCTACGGCAATGCCATGACCGTCGCTCTTGAAGTCCATTGAAAAGATTCCTCCGCCCAGAGTCTTGGGGAATGTCCCTACGTCAGAAATCGAAGTCGACACTCTTTCGGGTTCGCCGCCATTGAAATGTTGAAAATGAATCACCCGAGAGCCACTCACGCCCCCGGTTGCAAACCAGACCTCCCTGGCGGCTCCATCCTGCGTGCGAAAAGGAGCAATGGCGATGCTGGAGTTGCTTGCAGCAAACGCGCCTTCG
>JBEKDE010000035.1:0-47534 GCA_050014515.1 Occallatibacter sp. | reverse complement strand
ACAGCGTCATCTCCATGACGGTCGGGTTCGGGTGTTGAGATTCGTGAATCCCAGCAGGCCGACCTGTTTTTATTTTCTTTCAAAAGGCGCTTGACCCTGCCGTTGCGTCATGGTGAAAGATGGTCACGGTGAGACCCATGAGTACCTTCCGCATTCAAGAGTTCGCAAGACTTGCCGGCGTTACTGTACGAGCACTGCATCACTATGACCGGCTCAAGCTGCTGTCGCCCGCGTATCGATCGGAACGAGGTTATCGGCTCTACTGTCACGAGGATCTCGGACGCCTGGAGCGCATTCTCGCCCTGCGGTACCTGGGACTTTCGTTGCGCGAGATTGGCGCGCTTCTGAACGCTGCAATTGATGGTGGCGCGGAACCGCTGACGGTGACGCTTGAGCGGCAGCGGACGGCGCTGGGAGAGCGGCGTGACGGCCTGGACCGCGTTCTGCGGGCCATTGAACACGCACAATTGCGGGCGCAGGACCTTGTGAAAAACAACGGGGCGAAAACTGACGGGGCGGAACCCGAATGGCTCCTCTACCAGAGCATCCTGAAGGAGATTGAAATGCAAGAAGCGACAAACTGGACGGAGAAGTACTACAGCCCGAAGGCCGCTGAGGCGCTTCGGGAGCGAAGGGCGGCGATGACGCCTGAACAAAAGGCAGATTCCGGCGCGCGGTGGCAGGCATTGTTGAGCGACGTACAGAGCGCACTCGATGGCGGGGTTTCCCCGGACAGCGCTGAAGGCCGTGCGCTGGTGGCACGCTGGATTCGGCTGGGAGACGAGTTCACGCTCGGAAATCCGGAGATTCTCGAGGGCTACCAGAGGATGTATAAAGACGAGAGCCATTGGCCGGAGGACGACAGGGCTGCCATGCTCAGGGCGATCCGGCCCAAACCTGAGCATCGATCCTTTTTTGACCAGGCGGTTCAAGCTTGCCTTCGGCACGGCTGAAGAGGGCGGCAGGCGCTTCATTCGCTTCCAGCACTCCGGGTCTGGCGCTGAGGGACAATGAGTCTTGCAATTCGCGGTAGACTGGAGACTGGCAGGAGGACCGGGCGGTCGCTGCCGGCTTTCTTCGTTTGCGCGAAGGTTTGCCGGGGGAGGAAAGTCCGAACTCCGCAGGGCAGTGTGCCGGATAACGTCCGGGATGCCGGCTTCAAGGCCGGCAGACGGCCAGTGCCACAGAAAAGAAACCGCCTCGGCTACCCCTTGACCTTTCAGGCCGAGGGCCACCCTGGAACCGCAATACCCAGGCCGTTCCGGCTTGTCGTTGCGAACCTTCCAGCGCCGGGGTAAGGGTGAAATGGTGCGGTAAGAGCGCACCGCCCCGTCTGTAAAGCCGGGGGCAGGGTAAACCCCACACGGAGCAAGACCAAATAGGGAGGGATGCGCGAGTTCGGAGCAAGACTCGTGCACGGCGCCGGCCCGGCACCGTAAGGCTGCTCCATGCAATGGCCGAAACCTCCGGGTAGGTCGCTGATGAGTGTCCGCGGCAACGCGGCGCCTAGAGGAATGACCGCACACGACAGAATTCGGCTTACAGGTTCTCTTGCCGAATGTTTTGCCAACGACAGCGCCGGTGGGCATGCAGCCTGCCGGCGCTGGCCATTTTTGGCGATTAGCGAGTTAGAGCGAATCCTGAGAACGTGTGTCCTTTGGGGCGTTGTGCAAGGTTGCCTCTCCCTGATGGTCGGGTCAACTTCAGTATTGTGGTTTCGGGTAACAGCATCTCAGGATTTGCTGTAGCCGTTCAGCAAGTCGGCAAGTCAGCGAGCACTGCTTTACCATCAATCCATGCTGAGAGTGAAACTGCTGGAGGCCGGAGCTCGATTGCCGGTGGTGGCCCATCCTGGTGAGGATCTGGGCTATGACTTGTTTGCGCTTGATGGCGCGGTTCTGACACCGCGGGCTACGGTGAGGGTGCGGACGGGGATCAGCGTGGAGGCGCGGCATCCGGCGACGGGTGCTCCGCTGGGGCTGCTGGTGCGCGACCGGTCTTCGATCGCAGCGCGGGGGCTGGCGACGACTGCTGGTGTGATTGACGCGGGCTATCGCGGCGAGATCCTGATCCTGATGACCAACCTGGGCGAGACGGCCGTTGAGCTGAAGGCTGGCGAAAAGATTGCACAGATGATTCCGGTGCCGGTTTTGACGGGAGTCGTGGAAGAGGTGGATAGCCTGGAAGAGTCGGCGCGAGCGGAGAAGGGGTTTGGAAGCTCGGGACGGTGAAAACAGTGGTCAGTGATCAGGGGTCAGGGGTCGGTTCCCTGGTCTCAGAATCGAGACCAGGGGCACCCAACGCGTGGCTCGCACTGGCCGGCTGCTTCCCCTCCATTCCGCCGGACAGCGCGGAATGGAGGGGGCACAACGCTGACTTGCCGACTCGCTGACTTGCTGAGCTGCTGTTTTAGTGAATTCCCAGGCCGTCGTTCTGGTGATAGTTGGGGTAGGGTGGGATGGGAATGGCTGGAATTGGATTGGCTTTGAGCTCGTCCAACACCAGTTTCACGCCGGTTTCAAGCTGAAGATCGTGGCCGGCTGCGAAGTCCTTGGGCAGCTCTTCGACCGGGACGTCGGGCGCGATGCCGTGGTTTTCAACTTCCCAGTCGCCGGTGAGGCCGTAGATGGCGTAGCGCGGTGCGGTGACGCCGCCGCCATCAATGAGCGGAGGATAGCCGCCGATTCCGACCAGGCCTCCCCAGGTCTTGGTTCCAACCAGCTTGCCGACGCCGGCCTTGCGGAAGTACCAGGGCATGGCATCGCCGCCGGATCCGGCGTTCTGATTGATAAGCATGACCTTGGGCCCGAAGATGGCGCCGACGGGATCGTGGACCGGCTTGCCGTCGCGCTCGATGGCGCCGGAGAGCGGGAATCGCTTGAGCACGTCGATGACGTAGTCGGCGATGAAGCCGCCGTCGTTATAGCGCTCGTCGAGGACGAGGGCCTGTTTGTCGAGCTGCGAGTAGAAGTAGCGATTGAAGTTGTTGAAGCCGCCGGAGCCGGTGTCAGGCATGTAGACGTAGGCCACCTTGCCGCCGGAAAGCTCGTCGACCTTATGGCGATTGGAGTCAATCCAGGCGAGGTTGCGCAGGCCGGACTCGTCGCTGGTGGGGATCACGGTGACGTCGCGGGAATCCTTGCCGTCCGGGTTGGGACCGACGTGGAGCACGGTCTGGTGATTGGCTGTTCCGTCGAAGAAGGCGTAGAGGTTGTCAGCGGCGTGGAGGTCACGGCCGTTAACGGCGAGCAGGTATTCGCCTTCACGGACGTAGACGCCGGGGAGGGTGAGCGGCGAGGCCAGGCCGGGTGTCCAGTTCTGGCCGCCGAGGATGTGGGAGATGCGGTAGCGGTCGTGATCGACGGTGTAGTCGGCGCCGAGCAGGCCGGTCTTGGGTGCTTCGTCATGCGGGCCAGGGCCAAAGATGAACATGTGGCCGATATTGATTTCTCCGAGCATTTCGATGGAGAGGTAACTGAACTCTGAGCGGGAGGCCAGGCCGTCGAGGTAGGGCTTGTAGCGGGCCTCGATTTTGGGAATGCTGAGGCCGTGGGTGTGGGGGTCGTAGAGGAAGTCGCGCTGAATGCGCCAGGTTTCGTGGTAGATCTGCTTCCACTCGGCGCGCAGGTCGATGATGGTGGAGAGGCCGCTGAGGTTCAAGCCCTTGCCGGGACCATTGTCGCCGGGCTTGAGGTCGTCGGATGAGGCGATGGTCCATCCGCCGTGGCGGGCGTAAAGGATCTTGCCGCCGTCTTGAGAGAAGGTGAAGGCGTCAAAGTCGCTGAGTACCGTCTCGGGATTGCGCTTCTCGAGGGTGAAGCGCCAGAGGGCGCGGATGGGTGAACCTCCGAAGTGGCTGGCGCGGCCGAACGGTGAACCTTCCGGGAGATAAACTACGCCGGCTTTGCCAGTGGCGATTCCGTAGTAGTTGCGGGCCGGAATGGGAAGGGACAGGATGCGATCGCCGATCTTGTCGAGATCGATCTTGACCTCAACGGGCTTGTCGGCGTCCTTCTTGTCGTCTTTCTTGTCGGCATCCTTGGCCGCGTCGTCCTTTTTGGCGTCGGCCTTATCGTCTTTCTTGTCGCTATCCTTCTTGTCGGTGTCTTTTTTGTCGTCTTTCTTGGCTTCTTCCTTGATCTTTTCGTCATCGCTTTCGGGAGGAATGGGCGAAGCGCCGTCCTTGGATAGAACGACGACGTAGGCGGCGGTGGTCTGGGCGCGGTCGAGCGAGGAGAGATCGATGCCGGCGCGCGAGGGGCCGTCGTCAGTGGAGGCGATGAAGTAGAGGTACTTGCCGTTGAGGTCGAAGGCGGGGCTGAAGGCGTCGCTCATGCCGTCGGTGACCTGGGTGGACTTTTTGGTATCGAGCGAGTAGAGGAAGACCGCGTTCAACTGGTTTTCGAGGTCGCGGTTGTAGGCGATCCACTTGGAGTCTGGCGACCAGGCCGGGGTGATGGTGCCACCGAAGGATGAGTTAATGCGATGGTCGACGAGGACTGGCTTACCGGAGGGCACATCTACATACCACAGGCGGTTGTGCTTGTCGGTATAAGCGATGTGCTTGGAGTCAGGCGACCAGGTGGGGCCGTAGAAGTAGCTGGGATCGGGGCCGAGGTCGATGACCACGGGCGGCTTGAAGCCGGTCTGGTCATGCAGGTAGAGCTGGTACTCGCCGGAGGCGTCGGAGAAGTAGGCGATGGTCTTGCCGTCGGGGCTCCAGGAGGGGTCGCGTTCGGCCACGCCGGGGGTCTCGGTCAGGTTGCGAGTTTCACCTTTTTCGCCGGGGACGGTGAAGATTTCGCCGTGGGCCTCGAAGACGGCACGGGCGCCGGTGGGTGAAAGGCCGGCGTTCTGGATTTCGTCCGCGCTGAGGGTGACGCGGTGGGGCGCCAGGTTGGCCAGTTCGCCATGAACCTGAATGGAGACGGTCTTGTCAGAGTTGGAGGCGGTATCGAGCAGGTGGATGGAGCCGAACTGCTCATAGACGAGCGCGCCGGGACCGGCCTGGAAGGACTTCAGGTCGTAGCCGTCGTTGTGGACTACTTCAGAGACTTGCTTTGAGCCGATGTCGTACTTGAAGAGGGAGATGTGGCCGGCGCGGTCAGAGAGGAAGTAGACGGTGTTGCCGACCCAGACGGGATTGGCGTCGTTGGAGTTTTCGCGGGGAACTTTGACCAGGTCAAGGGACTTGAGGTTGACGAGCCAGATGGGGGTGGTTTGACCGCCGTGATACTGCTTCCAGGCCGGCTCCCACTTGGTGATGGGCTGGTAGGCGATGGATTGGCCGTCCGGCGAGAAGGAGCCCTCGACGCCGGTGGGCAGCGGCAGGGCTTCGGGGATTCCGGAACCGTCGGCATGCACGCGGAAGAGGCGCAGGAAGTCGCGGTAGCTGGCCTGGTGGCCGGTGAACAGGATTTCTTTGCCGTCGGGCGACCAGCCAACGACGATGCTGCCGTCAGGGTGCCAGGTGATGCGGTGGGGAACGCCGCCAGTGGAGGGGATCACGTAGATATCGGTGTTGCCGCTGAGGTGGGCGGAGTAGGCGATCCATGCTCCGTCGGGCGAGTAGAACGGGCCGGCTTCCACCTGGCCATCGGAGGTGAGGCGCTCGGCCTCGCCGCCCTGGCGGCTGACGGTCCAGATGTCGTCGGCGTAGCGGAAGGCGATGCGGTCCTGGCTAAGGGAGGGGCTGCGAAGCAGGAGCGGGGGTTGCGCGGAAGGCGATTGGGCAAAAGCTAGAGCGGGGAGCAAGAGTGCAAGCGCAAGCAGGGATTGTGTGCGGTTCATCAGTGTCTCCGGTGACAGGGTTGATCGGGGATTGGAGCGAAAACGGGTTTGGGATTGGGTTGCCAGCATATGTTACGCCGAGAACGCAACAAATGTTTCCAAAAAAAGTGAGTTCAGCGCGAGTTTATTGCATGGGTTAAGGGTGCGCAGGAACCCAAGTGGGCCAGTTTGCGTATTACGCGCGAGAAAGCGGCAGTGGCGTGGGTTGATGCGCAGGCAGGGGTTGATCCTCAGGGCAGAGGCCCCAGGGGCTCTTTTTGCGTCCATAATTGTAGCTATCAGAAGATTACGTACACTTGGGAGAACCGGTTGCAGCCCGTGTGGGGCGAGCCGGGATAGGCGAAGTCGAGACGCGGCTGGTTGATGGCGATTCAGGAAATCGCAGGGAAAAGAAAGCAGGACCATGCAGTTCGGTGAGGCCGTAAAACTCGCGTTCCAATCGCTTTGGGCGAACAAGATGCGCACCATTCTTACGCTGATCGGCGTGGTGATGGGCGTGGCCTCGGTGATCATGGTGATTACGCTTGTGAATGGCGCCAACACGTACGTTGCAACAAAGCTCACCGATCACGGCGCTGACGTGTTCACCGTGGCGCGACAACCCGGCGTGATCCTGAGCCCGGCGGAGTACTTCAAATTTCAGCGGCGCAAGTTTATTCGTTTTGACGATTACCTGGCGGTGAAGCAGGGCTGCAACGAATGTGCAGAGGTGGGCGCGCTGCTGGAGCGGACGACCGGCGTGGTCTACAACGGCCACTCGACCACCGGCACCGACATGCGCGGCATGACGTGGACGATGATCTCGCTGAACAACACCAATATTGTGCTGGGCCGCGGCTTTACGCCCGCCGATGACGATCATGGAACGCACAACGTGATTGTGGGCTACGACATTGTGGACGACCTGCTCGGCGACAGCGATCCGATCGGCAAGGAGATCCGCGTGGACGGCATCTCTTACACGATTATCGGGGTGGGCGAGCGGCAAGGTAAGACGCTGGGTCAGTCGCAGGATAACTGGGTCTCCGTGCCCATCTCCACTTACCAGCAGACCTACGGATTCAACGACTCGATCGACATCTATGCGCGCGCCAACGGAGACATTGCGGCGATGGAGCGCGCCAAGGACGAGGTGCGCGTAATCATGCGGGCGCGGCGGCATAACGCACCGGGCAGCACGGATGACTTCGAATTAGAAACCAACGACACCTACATGGACATCTACAAGCAGATCACCTCAATCTTCTTCTCTGTGATCGTGGGCATCTCGTCCATTGCGCTGGTGGTGGGCGGCATTGTGATCATGAACATCATGCTGGTGAGCGTGACGGAGAGGACGCGCGAGATCGGGGTGCGCAAGGCACTGGGCGCACGACAGCGCGATGTGCTGATGCAGTTTTTGATTGAGAGCGCGACCATGGCGCTGATGGGTGGAGCAATCGGCGTGCTGTGCGGAGTGGGCGTTGCCAAGCTGATTACGCTGGTGATTGGATTCCCGACCAGTGTGCAGGTATGGAGCGTACTACTGGGGTTGTTCATGGCGACTTTCACGGGTGTGTTCTTCGGAGTGTACCCGGCGAGCAAGGCGGCCAAGCTGGACCCGGTGACGGCGCTGAGGGCGGAGCTGTGAGAAGCCAGCTTCTAGCTTTTAGCTCCTGGGGTTGTCTTGGATGAGTGAAGTCCGGGCAATCCCGTGATGGGTGTGCCTTATCGGAAGAAGAGCTTTTGGCTAAAGGCTAGAAGCGAGTAGCTTGGAGCTGGTTTTATGGCGCAGGGTCAGATTCGCGAATCCGTCAAGATGGCCCTCGATACGTTGAGGACCAACAAGCTGCGCTCCGGACTCACCATCCTGGGCATTGTCATCGGTGTGACTACGGTGATCGCGATTTCATCGGTCATCAACGGGCTGAATAACCGGGTGAGCGACTTTGCCAATTCGCTGGGCACCAACGTGTTCTGGATCTACCACCTGCCGTTTGGAGTGCAGAAGATGACCACCGAGCAGGTGACGCGGAAGAAGCTGACTCTCGATGATGCGTTAGCGATTCGGACGCTGCCGCATGTGGTGGCTGCGGACGCCAGGGCGGTGTACTCGAAGGCTTTCTTTGTGGGTGGCATCAGCGCGAAATACGAGGGACACAAAGTTGCGGGCACCATTCTGGAGGGCCACACGGCGCAGGTGGCTATCGTATCGGAGCTGGTGCTGACGGAGGGCCGGTTCTTCACCGACGGAGAAGATCAACGTCATGCCGAGGTGTGCATCCTGGGACACGACGCGGCGGAAGAACTGTTTGTGAATGGCGAAGACCCGATCGGCAAGAGCATTAACGTGGACACTGGGATGTACACGGTGATCGGCGTGCTGGACAAGCGCAAGCAGGTTTTCGGCACCGGCAAGAATCCCAACGACAACGCCATCTTCTTTCCCATGGGAACGTTTCACAACCTGCATCCTGAAGTCACCGACATTTTTATCAGCGCGAAATACGACGACCCGAAGAACAAGGACCTGGTGGAGGACGAGATTCGCGAGCTGCTGCGCATTCGGCGCAAGGTGAAGGTGCAGGCCGACGACAATTTTGAGATTTTCGCTACAGATGGGCTGATGACGCTGTGGGGCAATATCACGGGCGGGTTGTTCGCATTTATGGTGGCCGTCTCAAGCATCGGACTGATGGTGGGCGGCGTAGGGGTGATGAACATCATGCTGGTGAGCGTGACAGAGCGGACGCGAGAGATTGGTATCCGCAAGGCGATTGGAGCGACCAAGCGAACGATTCTTACGCAGTTCACGACCGAGGCGATTACGCTCTGCGCATTGGGCGGAGTGATCGGCGTGCTGTTCGGCGCCGTAATTACGTGGATTGTGTACCTGCTGCCTGTTGGCTTGCCTGCATCTCTTTCAACGCTGTGGGTGCTGATCGGGTTCGGCGTCTCGTGCACCATTGGCCTGGTATTTGGCATCTACCCGGCTTGGAAGGCTTCGAATCTGGACCCGATTGAGGCGCTGCGGTACGAGTAAGACAGGGACTAAGGGACCAAGGGGCTGATCACTCACAACTGGGAACTGACGTCTAACGGTTGGTGTTTATGGAATTCAAAGAGGGCATTCAACTCGCGCTGCAATCGCTTTGGGCGAACAAACTGCGTTCGATCCTGACCTTGCTGGGGATGGTGATCGGCGTGGCCTCGGTGATTACCGTTGTGACTCTCACCAACGGCGCCAAGACGTTTGTGACTTCAAAGATCAACAGCTACGGCGCCAGCGTGGTGACCATCACCAAGATGCCGCAGACCTTCATTACGATTGACGAGTATCTCTCGTTTCAGAAGCGGCGCGACGTCTCGTACGACGATTACAAGGCCGTGCTTTCAGAATGCAAATCTTGCGTGTCGGTGGGGGCGCAGCGCACTACGACAGGCAAGGTTGTGTACCAGACCAAGTCGACCACCGACACCGGCGTACGCGGCTGGACGTGGACGATGCCGGCGATCTCGAACTTGAACATCGACGAAGGGCGCTCGTTTACTGAAGTCGAAGACGAGCACAGCGCGCACGTGGCGATTGTGGGCTACGACGTGGTGGACAACGTGCTGGGCGGCGCAGATCCGCTGGGCAAAGAGATTCGCGTGGATGGAGCGCCGTACACGGTGATCGGCGTGGGCGAGCGGCAAGGCAAGATGCTCGGCATGAGCATGGATAACTGGGTCGCGATTCCACTGACGACATTCCTTCATTCCTATGACGCGCACCGATCGATGGACATCTATGTGAACACCGGCGGCGGCGGCGAGGTAATGGACAATGTCTCCGATCAGTTGCGCACCATTATGCGGGCGCGGCGCCACCTGGCACCGGGAGCGCCGGATGCATTTTCGATTGATACGAGCGCGACGTTTGGCAACCTGCTGACGAAGATGCTGAATAATTTTGGCATCGTGGTGGTGGCGATTGCGGGGATCTCGCTAGTGATCGGCGGGATTGTCATCATGAACATCATGCTGGTGTCGGTCACCGAACGCACGCGCGAGATTGGCGTACGCAAGGCGCTGGGAGCGCGGCGCAACGACATCCTGATGCAGTTCCTGATCGAGTCGGCAACCATGTCGCTGGCCGGCGGCGTGGTGGGCGTGATCGGCGGCATCACTGTGGCCAAGCTGGTTACGCTGCTGATTTCGTTCCCATCAGAGGTCGAGGTGTGGTCGATCCTGGTGAGCCTGTTTGTGGCCACCGCGGTGGGACTCTTCTTTGGGGTTTACCCGGCGTACAAAGCCGCAGAACTGGATCCGATTACGGCTCTGCGGGCGGAGTTATAGCCATGAGACTGAGCGACTCAAAAGAATCTGTGCGGATGGCGCTGGAGACGCTGCGCAAGAACAAGCTGCGCTCCGGGTTAACTGTGCTCGGCATTTCAATCGGGATTTCGACGGTGATCCTGATTTCTTCAGCGATCAATGGACTGAATACGAACATTGATACCTTTGTGAAATCGCTGGGCACGAACGATCTGTGGGTCTTCCGCTTTGAGCCGTTCGGGAAGCGGCCTACGACGGAGGAGCTGAATCGCAAGCAGCTTACGTATGAGGACGGAATTGCGATGCGCAGCCTTCCCTTTGTGGTTGCTGTCGATCCGGGGCTGACGTATCAGAATTTTCAGACTGGACTGGGCAGCGTCTCAATCAGGGCAGGGACGCACAAGATTTCAAACACGATCATCAATGGCAGCACATCCGCTGTGAAGGTCACGGCCGACATCAATCTGCTTGAGGGCCGCATGTGGACGGATGCCGAAGATCAGCGCCGCGCCAACGTGGTGGTGCTGGGGCACGACGCGGCTGAAGATCTGTTTCCGAATGAGTCTCCGATTGGCAAGGATATCGATTGCGAAGGCGATATCTTTACTGTGATCGGGGTGCTGGATGTGCAGCCGCAGCCGTTTGGGAGCGGGCGCAACACGCAGGACAATTCGGCTTATTTTCCGGTGGAGACGTTTCGCAAGATTCATCCGGAGATCCTGGATTTCTGGATCACGGTGAAGTACGACGATCCATCCCATAAGGCGATGGTGATTGACGAGATTCGCGAGCTGCTGCGCCGGCGCCGCAACGTGCGCCTGGAACAGGACGACAACTTCGCCATTTTCGGTCCCGACTCACTGACCCGGCTTTGGAACCAGTTAACGGGCGGACTCTTTCTCTTCATGGTCGCCGTCTCTTCAGTTGGTTTGATGGTGGGCGGGGTTGGCGTGATGAACATCATGCTGGTGTCTGTCACGGAGCGGACGCGGGAGATCGGAATCCGGAAGGCGATTGGTGCGACGAAGAAAAACATTTTGCTGCAGTTCACGCTGGAAGCGGTGACGCTGTGCATGGTGGGCGGCTTCATCGGCGTACTGGCGGGCTCTTTGTTCACGCTGATCTTGCATTATGCGGTGTCGTACCTGCATGCGTCGTTATCGCTGATGTGGGTGCTGATCGCATTTGCGGTCTCGTTCACAATCGGGCTGGTCTTTGGGATTTATCCGGCGTGGAAGGCTGCTTCGCTGGACCCGATTGAGGCGCTGAGGTATGAGTGATGCAGCTTTTAGCATCTAGCTCCTAGCCTTTAGCTTTTAGTTCGCCGGCACACGCCTGTCCCTGGTATGAGATAGAGCCGGGCTTTCATCCGCTAAACTTACTGCTGTGATATCGCACGCAATCGCTCGATCCGTGGAGATTGTGACCACGGTGCTGGCCGTGGCCGGGATGGGCTACTTTCTCGCTGCCATTGTTGCGGCACGGGTATTTATTGCGCAGCGTCGCGCGGCGATTTCAGCATTTGCTCCTGGCGTCAGCATTCTCAAATCTTTGAAAGGGCTCGACCCCGGCATGCTGGACGCATTCCGCAGCCACTGCCAGCAAAGGTATGCCGGCGAGTATGAGCTGCTGTTTGGGGTATCGTCGCTGGAAGATGCTGCCGCGACCGCGGTGGAAGAACTGAAGCTGGAGTTTTCTGATCTTGCGATCCGACTGATCGAGTGTCCTGAGCGGCTGGGAACGAATGGCAAGGTTAGCACGCTGACGCAGCTTGCGACCTACGCGCGCTATGACTACCTGCTGATCAACGACTCGGACATCACGGTTTCGCCGCGCTACCTGGAACGGGTAATGGCAGGCTTTGCCGATGCGAAGGTGGGCATGGTGACGGCTCTCTATCGTGGACAGGCGCATGGAACAATGCCTTCGCGGCTCGAGGCGCTGGGCATTGCGACCGACTTTCAGGCCGGGGTGCTGCTGTCGAAGATGCTGGAGGGAGGGCTGCACTACGGGCTGGGTTCGACGCTGGCGGTACGGCGCGAGGCTCTCGATAAGATTGGCGGGCTAATAGCGTTGGTGGATCACCTTGCCGATGATTATGAGCTGGGCGCCCGCATTGATCGCGCCGGGTACAGAGTGGCTCTAAGCGCGGAGGTGGTGGAGACGGCGATTCCCGCGTATGGATGGAGCGGGTTTGTCGATCACCAGCTGCGCTGGGCGAGGACGGTTCGCGATGCGCGGCCTGGGGGTTATGCGGGGCTGCTGTTTACACATGGGTTGGCGTGGGCTCTGCTGAACGTGCTGGCCAGCGGCATGAGCCCGTTGAGCCTGTGGCTGCTGGGGATGAGCTTTTTTTTGCGGCTGGCACTTGCGATGACGGTAGGCGCGGAGGTGTTGGGCGACCACCAGGTGCTTCCCGGCCTGTGGCTGCTGCCGCTGCGCGATGTAGTGGCAATGGGCGTGTGGATTGCTGGGTTCGCGGGCAACACGATTGTGTGGCGCGAACAGCGATTTGTGCTCAAAGGCGGAAAATTGCACAAACCTGGCGAATGAACAGACCAGCGTCTTTTTGTTACCGGCTTTTCATTCGGCGCCTTAGGTTGCAAGGGCCTCGGCGGTGGTGGGATCGATGATGGTCCTCACCTGGAGCACACGATTGGCGGGGAATCCGCCCTGTTTGGCGTGCTCGCGCACTAATTCTTCATTGGGGGCGATGTAGACACAGAATATGGTGTCATCGGTTACGTAGCTGTGCACCCACTGAATCTGCGGGCCCAGGTTGCGCAGCACGCCGCAGGATGTCTGCGAGATGGCTTGCAGTTGTTCAGGGGATAGTGCGCCGGCGCCTGGCACCTGGCGTTCAATCACGAATTTTGGCATAGTCGACCTCTTTCAGCCATGGAACTGCTCAAGTCTATCGAGCGATCAGGATATTGGAAACAAGATTCTGTGCGGCCATCTGGATTTCCCAGGGGGCCCGGAAAGGATTGGACCGGTTCCAAACCGCGTGCCGCTGGACGACTGACTGGCTGCGAGCGCGTGGCGCGCTGGCAGGACCGCAAGCGACAATGCTATGGTGAGTTCGAAATGCCGTTCTTAACGACAACCGAAGCAGGCGTTCCAATTCAGGGCCCAACGGCGACGCTGATCTACGACGACTGGTACCCGGCGCTGCGTACAGACACGCTGAAGGCCGGCAAACTGGCGACGGCGATGCTGCTGGATATTCCGCTAGTGCTGGGGCGGCGCAAGGATGGGCGCGTGTTTGCGATGCGCGACAGCTGCCCGCATCGCGGCATTCCGCTGAGCTATGGATGGTTTGACGGGGAACATGTGACGTGCCGGTATCATGGCTGGGAGTTTGAGCCTTGCACCGGGCAGTGCGCGCTGATTCCGTCGCTGAGCAGCCACGATCATCTGGATGCGACGCGAATTTTTGCGACGGCGTTTCCCTGCGAGGAGCGCGATGGGCATGCGTGGGTTTATATTCCGGGCGCGGGGGCTGGGAGAAAGACAGATGCCACGCAATTGCGGCCTGTGCCGGAACTCAAGAAGTTTGGGCCGCGGTATCGGACTGCGTTTCTGACGGCCGATCTGCCTTGCAATGTGGACCACGGAATTATCGGATTGATGGATCCGGCGCATGGGCCGTTTGTACACCAGGCGTGGTGGTGGCGATCGCGGGCGAGCATTCGCGAAAAGACGAAGCGATTTGAGCCGATTCCGGAGGGGTTCCGGATGAGCGCGCATGCGCCGAGCGGGAACTCCGCACCCTACAAGCTGCTGGGCGTTTATGGGCAGCCGATTGAGACCACGATCGACTTCACGCTGCCGAACCGGCGGACGGAAGTGATTCGCTGTGGCGAGAAGTGGTTTTCAAGCCTGACGACGGTAACGCCGGTAACGGCTTCGACGTGCCGCATCGATGTGATTGCGGCGTGGAATGTTTTTTACCTCGTGCCGTTTGTCACGCCGATTGCGAAGTTCTTTGGCGCGAAGTTTGTGCGCCAGGACCAGGTCACGATGATTCAGCAGGCGGAGGGTCTGCGTCATAATCCCAGCCTGATGCTGATTGACGACGCGGACAAGCCGGCCAAATGGTACTTCGCGCTGAAGCAGGCGCGGCTGGATTCCGCTTCGGCGGGAACAGCGCCCAAGCATCCCATGGATGGGCCGGTCGAGTTGCACTGGCGGAGCTGAATCGGGCAGGCAAAGAGGCCAGAGCATTTTCGGAATACATATAGACTTTTTGAGGACCGCGTAAAGTCGCTTTTTGATTGAGGAAAAGGCCGCTTGAGTGTGTGCTTTCGGACGACATCGATTCCGAAAATGCTACCGACGCTCCAACGTGAGCACGGTAATATCGTCGTCCTGGCCGAACAGCTCCGCTGTTTTGGCGATTTGGCCGGCGGATTCGCAGCTCATAGCCGCGGTGCGCTCGAAGCCAAAGAGCACGCCGTCCCGGTTGCGCGCTTCCACTACGCCATCGGTAACGAGGGTGAGTTGCGCATGGTGCGGAAGCGCGAATACCGCCTCAGCGTACGTTGCGGCGGCAGCCAGGCCGAGGGGCAGGCCGTTTTCGACTGCAAGTTCCGCGCCACTGAGGTAGGGCGCGATGTGGCCGGCGTTGGCTACGATGAGCTTGCCGTCGGCGTCTGCGCGCAGCACAAGACAGGTGGTGAAACCGCCCTGGGTGCGGCCCAGCATGCGCAGATTCATTGCGGTGAGAATCTCGCCCGGGCTCTGGGTGTAGTGGGCCAGCGTGCGTACGGTGCCGACGAGAAGCGAGACGGTCATGGCCGCGGGCATCCCCTTGCCGCTGACGTCGCCAATCACCGCCAGCAATCCACCCTGCGGCGTGCCGACAATCTGGTAGAAATCTCCGCCCACTTCGCCCGCCGGTTTGTAGATGGCCTGGATTGAGAAGCCGGGCAGACGCGGCAACTCCCGGGGAATGAGAACCTCCTGAACCTGTTGGGCGCTGCGGAATTCCTCGTCGCGCCGGCTTTGCCGCCGAGTCTGCTCGGTTTGAAAGCGCCAGGCGGCAAAGGTGATCGCGATGAGCAAAAGCGTGTTGAGCACAGCTTCAATGTCGAACTGGTTGCCGGCAATGGAGAATAGTGGCTGTTGGAGCGGCCCCCAGAAGGTCCAGTGGGTCCAACGCCCGCCTGCGTTGAACCAATTGCCAAATGCCTGAAAGAGGTCCGCAAGCATGGCGACAATGGCGAGCAGCCAACGCTCCGCGTCGAGCCGGCGACGAAAAGCGAATATAACCAGGACCACGCCCCAGATCTCGATCAGCAATGAGGGGATGGTGAAGCCGGCATCGAGTCCGAGGAAGAGGTGACCGGGCCAGGTGGTCCAGTTGAAGAGCTGCAATGCTCCGTCGCCAAAGTTGCCAACGATCGCAACAGCGACCACCCACCAGGTCCAACGAACGAGAGGCCGATTGTCGCGCAAGCCCAGGAGATAGAGAAGCAGGAACCAGAGTGAGACGTCTTCAATGCAGACGATTGGGGCGATCAGTCCATAGTTCCAGCGGAAACTGAGGAACCCTGGGGCGCCGGAGAAAACCAGCATAGGCAGTGGATGGCTCATATAAAGAGCCAGCCACAACAGCATTGTCTGACGGCGTTGACGGAGCCATGCGAGCAATGCGAGAAGAGAAACCACGGTACAGAGAAGCCCGAGGCCGAGCTGCCAGAGATTCGAGCGCAGCCAGGCGTACCAGGCGGCCTGATTGCGATCGGCCAATGCCTGTGCGCTTCCCAGCAGGGGCGCTTCGATCAGGCCTCCTTCCCCGGGCAAGCTGAAGAAAATATGGGGAGCCTTCCAGATTCGAATGGCGAGTACGCCGGATTGTGGCTTTCCCAGCGGAACAAAGGGGGGTAAATGGGGGCTGATTTCGGTTACCGCGCCGTTGGACTGGTCATACCAGACAGCGTCTGGCGGCAGCTTGCCGTAGGTGCCGACGAGGCGGCCGTTCCAGTAAATCTCGGCGGCGCCTTGAATACCGGGCAGGGCGAGCGCGAGCTGCCAATCCGCATTCTTTTCAGCTTGTTCGATCGTGATGCGCCGTCGGTACCACGCGTAACCGGTGAGGTTCTTGAAGCCCTGGCCTTCCCAGGGGCGGTCAACCTGGATGCACGCCCATTGGGAGTCATCGAACTCTGCCGCCGCATAAGCCGGATCGTCACCCGGACGAAAGGCCCACGGTCCGTCGATGGCAACGTAGGCCCGGCCGAGGCTCTCTGCAACGAATGGAATATCCCCATTGCGGCTGGCATCGGTGGAAACCAACACGCCTGAAGGCAACGCCGCGGAAGGCAAAGCGCTGAGGAAAGCTCCGCAAATCGTCAGGATTCCAAAGGCCCGGGGAAGCATGGTGACAAGCATACCTTGCGGCGGCAGCGGCTTGCGATGGTTTCATGCGAAGGGGCATCGACATGGGGCGATGCCGCGAAGCCGGCACTGGGCGCGAGTTGCTACAGCAGATTCGATTCTGCTCTTTACAGAAGGCTGGACGTTCAGTGGCTTTTTCCTTAAGAAAAAGCCACCCTGCTCGATCTGCACATGTCAACATGTGAACCGAAACCGCTCTGATCTCCGACAACTGAAAAACTGCTTCTCAGTCTCCCTGCGCGACAGAGACTTCATCTTCCGTAGTGATGCTGGCGAAGTCGATGGAGAGGCAGGTTGCGAGATCGTTGAACCCCTGGTCCCACCTGGGGCGATCGTCTTTTCCCAGAGAGGTGAGCCCGTACTTTGAAGTGCGCAGAATCTCGTACCAGATGTTCTGCGCCTGCCACAGGTTGAGCTCAATGGGCAGCTCGACGAGATTGCGCGCGAGGGTGAGGGCGCGGTCGAGCATTTCAAGGGAGCCGGCGGACATTTGCAGCTCGACCATGGCGCGCTTCATGCGCTGGTCGGCGATGTAGCTCAGCGTGGCCGTCTCAAGCGGCACCTGGTCGGCCTTGGCAAGCGTGAGGAACGAGCGCATCTGCGCGACGTCAATTGGGTCGGCCTCGAGGGCGCGGCGCAGGCCGGCGTTGATGGCAAAGCCCGCGGCCAGGGTGAGCGCGGGAGGCTTGGGCAGGCCGGCCTGGGAAAGATAATGCAGCAGGCTGGCGTGATCTTCGTAAATGGTGGTGAGAGAGTTTTCAATGTCCCACAGGGTCGAGTTCAGGATCAGCTCGACGATGCGGCGCTGCTCATCGCTGAAGAGCGAGGTGAGCGAGTAGTCGACGCGGCCGTACTCGCGGTCGAGCAGACGAATGACTTCAGGGAAGCGGGCGAGCTGCACCTGCTCTTCGGCGTGCGCGGCGAAGGCGTCAAAGGCTGCCGCGTCGGCGTCCGTGTAGGGCTTTACCGCGGCGGTGATGTTTTGATCGCCGAAGTGCAACACCGCAAAAGAAAAGCTTTGCTGATGGCCGGTAATGGCGCTGGCGATGTGGGCGCGGCCGAGCGCGAGACGCCCGCGGCCGGAGGTGTAAATGGCGAAGGAGATGCGGCGCACTCGATAACAGAAGAGATCGGTCTCTTCGGCAAACGACGAAAACACGGAGCTGATGGCGTAATGGGCGGCCACCTGTTCCAGGCCCAGTTCCATGGTGTCGACGCAGCGCTTGTAGATTTGCGCGCCGTCGCCGAAGCGGGCTTCATTCGATTTGGCCTCGGCCATGCGGGCGAGAAAGGCCGGCTCGAGCGCATCCGCCTGCGCGCCGAAGACTTGCCTTGCGAGTTGAAGCACGCGGGCGGCGTAGGCGATGATCTGCACAGTTTCAATGCCGCCGATGTCGTCAAAGAACCATCCGCAGCTGGTGTACATCAACTGGGCGTGGCGCTGCATCTCCATCAGCTCGAGCGCGCGCACTCGCTCGTCCCCAGAGAGCGCATGGGTGGCGTGCGTGTTGAGGAACCGGTCAACCTGCTCAGTATCGCGGTTGAGCAGGACATCGATGTAGGCGTCACGCGCGGCCCACACATCCTTGAAGAGCTTGCTGCCTTGCTCTTCGGTGAGCGGAGCGATGGCATCGCGCAGCTCATCCAGGGCCTGGCGCAACGGGGTGCGCCAAAGCTGGTTGAAGGGGCGGCCGCCGTTGCATCCGCAGTTCGATCGCCAGCGCTCGACGCCGTGCGCACAGCTCCACGAGCTGTCCTCGACAATCTGCGCTTCGTATTCAGGTGGAAACTGATCGAGGAATTTTCCGTAGTTGGTGAGTTTGACGGAACGATCGCGCTCAAGCAGGCGCAGCGCGTAGGCAAGCGCCATTTCACCGTGCTTGTGGTGGTGGCCATAGGTCTCGCCATCGGTGGCGACGTGGGAAAGCTGGGGCTGCGGGTTGTCGCGGAAACCGGCCTTCAGGCGCGCGGCGAAGGATTCGCCGGAGTTGAGCAGGCCCTCAAATGCGATGGCGCGCGATGCTGGGCCGTTGTAGAAAAAGACTGCGATGGACACACCGGATTCAAAGCGAACCAGATACGGATGCGTTGGATCAACGGTTGCGCCGGGGGTTTCTGTCCATTGGGTTTCGTCGCCCAGGGGGCGCACGCGAGCGCATTGAGATGGCGAGAGCAGGGTGAATTTAACGCCGTGCTGCGCCAAGAGTTCGAGCGATTCAGAATCTGCCGCGGTCTCGGCGAGCCACATGCCTTCAGGCAGCGCGCCGTAGTGGCGCTGATAGTCGGCAATGCCCCAGCGGATCTGCGTGATGCGGTCGCGGGTGTTGGCCAGCGGCATGATGATGTGGTTGTAGACCTGCGCCATGGCCGAGCTGTGGCCGCTGAAGCTCTTGCGGCTGCGGCGCTCGCCGTCAAGAATCATGCGGTAAGTGCGCGGTGCGTTTTCTTTGAGCCAGCTGAGCAGCGTGGGCCCGAAGTTGAAGCTCATGCGCGCGTAGTTGTTCACGATGCGCGTGATCTGGTTGCGATCATTCTGGATGCGCGCCGCGCCGTTGGTGGCGTAGCACTCGGCGCAGACGCGCTCATTCCAGTCGTGATACGGCGCGGCGGAATCCTGCGTCTCTACCGTCTCCAGCCAGGGATTCTCTCTGGGCGGCTGGTAAAAATGTCCATGAATGCAGATGAAACGTTTGCTCGGAGCCATAGGTTTGCGATGCGTGCCTGGAAAATGGCGTTGCTTGATTATTGTAGGCTCGATCGCCCGGCTGGAGGTGTGTTGCGGGCCAGATCGCAGGCGCGCCACAGATACCAGCTTGCAACGGAACGGAATGGCGCCCACTTCTTTCCTCTTTTGAGAAGGACTTCCGGCTTGGGTAGATCGCCGGCTGCAAGCGCGCGCGTTTTGGGAATGCGCTGAAAGGTGAGCGCGAATCCCTTGCGGACACCGTAGTCGGTTACCGGGAACACGTCGGGGCGACCCATGCGAAAGATCAAGAGCATCTCCACCGTCCAGGGACCGATGCCGCGCACGGAGGTGAGGCGCTCGATGATTTCTGCGTCCAGCATTCTCTTGATGGCCGCATGTGTGGGGACGGTCCCATCGAGGGTTTTGGCGGCGAGATCTTTGAATGCCTTGATTTTGTTGCCGGAGACGCCGCATGCGCGAAGCAGTTCATCCGGCGTATCGATCAGGAGCTGCGGCGACGGATCGCCGCGAAAGTGCTCGCGCACGCGGCGATGAATGGTTGCCGCAGCCTTTCCGTGGAGCTGTTGATAGAGGATGGATTCAAGCAGCGATTCAAACGGCGAGGGCGCGGGATCGAGACGCATGGTGAATGGGCCGACGATGTCAATGAGCGCACCAAGCTTGGCGTCGGAGGCCTTCAGGTGGGCTATCGCTTCGGTGGGATCGAAGGGAAGTTTGCGGCTGCGGCCGTCGTGGATCATAGGCGAACAGTGTACCGCGCCGGGACTGGCCGGGCGATTCGGCCGCAGAGCGGCGCAGAAGAGACGGGGTCCCCGCTCCGCGTCCTAGTACCATTTAGGAAACGGAAGAAACAGGAGCGCCAAAGCCATGAAGATGCGGCCGGGAACGCAAACGGGATTTCTGCTGTGCGGTAAGGAATGGATCGACGGTGATTCGTTTGAGGTGCGCTCGCCTTGGGACCAGGGACTGGTAGGCCGGGTGACCATTGCCACACGCGCAGACGCACGCCAGGCGGTGAGCCACGCTGTGGCCAGCTTACGGCGCGCACGGGCCCTGCCGCGGTGGAAGCGGCGCGAGATTCTGGAGGATGTGGCTGCCTCTCTCATTGAACAAAAGGAACGGTTTGCGCAGCTGATTGTGGCCGAGGCCGGCAAGCCGATTCGGCTGGCTCGCACGGAAGTGGACCGGGCGGTGGTCACGTTCAAGACCGCTGCCGAAGAGGCGGCGCGGCTGGGCGGCGAGAGTCTGCCGCTGGATTTAACCGAGGGCAACGAGGGGCGCTGGGGACTGGTGCAGCGGTTCCCGGTGGGGCCCATCCTGGCCATCACACCATTTAATTTCCCGCTAAACCTGGTGGCGCACAAGGTGGCGCCGGCGCTGGCCGCCGGGTGCCCGATCATTCTCAAGCCGGCTCCGCAGACGCCTTTTACGGCATTGGCGCTGGGCGAGGTGATTCTGAAGGCTGGATGGCCGCAGGAGGCCCTGTCGGTTTTGCCGCTGAGCAACGCGGACACGGCGTGGCTGGCGGAGAAGGAAGATCGCATCAAGCTGGTGAGCTTTACGGGGTCGTCGAAGGTGGGATGGGAGCTGAAAGCCCACTCAGGCCGCAAACGGGTGCTGCTGGAACTGGGTGGGAATGCAGCTCTCGTGGTGCACAACGACTGGCACGACCTGGATGAGGCTGCGGCCCGCACGGCGCACGCGGCCTTTGGATTCGCTGGACAGTCGTGCATCAGTGCGCAGCGCGTCTTTGTGCAGCGCAGCATCTTTCAGACTTTCCTGTGGAAGCTGGTGGAATATACCGCCAAGCTCGAAGTTGGAGACCCGTCCAATGAGGCGACCGAGGTGGGCCCGCTGATTCGGCTGAGCGAAGCGGAGCGGGTGGAGGCATGGGTAAAGGAAGCCGTTGAAGGCGGCGCCAAGCTGGTTGCCGGCGGGGAACGCCGCGGCTCCGTGATTACTCCGGCGATCCTTACCGGAACCACGGCGGGGATGAAAATTCGGGACGAAGAGGTTTTTGGGCCCGTTGTCGTGGTGGAGCCGTATGTCGACTTCGAGGAGGCGCTGGCGGCGGTGAATCACTCCCGGTATGGGTTGCAGGCCGGTTTGCTCACACGCGACGCCGGGCGCATCCTCACTGCGTACAGGGAACTCGAGGTCGGTGCGTTGATCGTTGGCGATACGCCGAATTGGCGACTGGATTCGATGCCGTATGGAGGCGTAAAGGACTCCGGACTGGGACGTGAGGGAATTCGGTCGGCAATTGAGGAGATGACTGAACCGCGCATGCTGGTGATGAGCGGATTGAGTTAGAGCATGCTGCGAGAGGCCGTAGATTTGGGGGAATTAACAAATGCCGTCGGGCTTGCGCGCTGTGACCTTCGACCAGGTCTGGCCATTTCAAAAGTTGGGCACGGTCTCGAATGAGTGAAACTGTGAGTTAGCGCGAGAAGGTTGGAAGCAATCCCGCTCTGAGTCAGTCGGCACTTTCACTTTGCAGCTGGCTTGCGCATTCAGTTCATCTATAGACATGCAAATAAGTTATGACCAAGTTATGAGGCAGGGCTGATCCGTAGACAGCTTTGTCCTGGATGAGGACCGGCCATAGCTCTCAGCCATGCCGGCAAACTCACCTGACTCAGAACACAGACTTGCTTGTTTGTCTTGCGCCGCTGATGGTCTGTTACCCGCCATGCTGTGGCCCATGGAAGCAGCTTAGCGATTAAGCTTCCTTCTTGCTCTTGGCCTTCTGTGCGGCCCAGCGCTTGCGTTGCGCATCGGCAATCCGCTTGCGGGCCTCAGGGCTCAACACGCGTGTCTTTTTAACCTTTGCAGTTGCGGAGGTCTTCTTTGTTGTACGCCCGGTGATTTTGGTATCGACTTTGGTTGTGCTGGCCAGCAGGGAGCGTACCTGGACCAGTCTTGCAATCTCGGCATCAATTTGTGCAATGATCGAATCAACAGACATAAGTTCAGCATAACTCACGGGGCCGCTTTTGCGCACCATGCCAGAGTTTTCTGTTTCTCATTGAGGACGTGCCGCATTTCACTCCGGCTTGCCCACAGCCTTGTCGTCGTATGCTTTCTTGAGAACAAAGAACGCCTTCTTTTTTTGCCCCTGCTCCGAGATAAGTCCCTTGCGATTGAACTCATCCTGGATTCCTGTCAGCGGCCGGTTGGGCGAACGAAAGTCCATCAGGATCCACGGGCTCATTCCTCTCAACTGTGGAATGCGATTGAGCATTCCAAACTGATGGCGATAGATATTGGCTTGATACTCTTCAGTCCAACGTTCATCGTCGCCGCCGTGCAGGCCCGCTTTTGCGCCGCCACCGAATTCACTCACAATCAAGGGCTTCTGATAGTCGATGCGCCAATCGGTTACGTCGGCTGTTTCAGGATGCTGCTCATACCAGCCGATGTACTCATTGAAGCCGATCACATCCAGTGCCTTGCCGAGCGGATCATCGATGATCTTGGTGTGGCCTTCGCCGCGCACCAGGAGGGCCGCGGTAATCAATCGTGACGGGTCGAGTTCGCGGGCGTGGCTGGCGAGAGCTTCAATGAAGTGGGTTCGCGCTTCGTTGTTCGGCGTTTCATTGGCCATGGACCACAGGATGATCGCCGCGTGATTGCGCGAAGTTCCTATCTCCTCGTCTAACTGCTGCTGGGCCTTTGCATATACTTTGGGATTGTCGAATTCCAGAGCCCAGTAGACGGGGTTTTCGGCCCATACGAGCAGGCCCATGCGGTCTGCGGCGCGCAGCATTGTCTCGTCATGGAGATAGTGCGCGAGACGCACATAGTTGCAACCAAGCTCCTTGGCCCAGCCGAGCAATGTCTCGGCGTCCTTGTCGGTGTTGGCGCGGCCGGTGCGATAGGGCGCCTCGGCGTGAATGGAAATGCCGCGAAGAAAGATCGGCTTGCCATTGAGAAGAATCTCGGTGCCGCGGGTTTCAATGGTGCGGAAGCCCATGAGCTCGTTGATGTGGTCGTCGCCGGCGGTGATTATGACTTTGTAGAGTTTGGGGGATTCGGGAGACCAGCGCTCAAGACCCGACACTGGAATTTGAATCGCGGCACGGCCTCCGTCCCCTACGTCCGCGGTTGTCTTCGCGTTTAGCTCGGGAATCTCGACTTCGGCCTTTGCACCGCTCGCTGCGCCCTGGACATGGACCCAGCCTGCAATCACGGAGCCTTCGCCGCGGCGCAGGTGCAGGTCGTATTGATCGATGAATGTGTCGGGAACTTCGATCAGCGAGACTGTGCGCGTGAGGCCGCCGTAGTTCCACCAATCGGTTTGCAGGGTTGGCACTCCATCTTCGTGGCGGGTGTTATCTACAGCAGCCACAACGAAGTTATTACCTTCGTGAATTGCAGTTGTTACATCGCAGTTGAAGCTGGTGTATCCGCCTTCGTGTTCGCAGACCTTCTGTCCATTGACCCAGAACCACGAGTGGTAGTCTGCCGCGCCGATGTGCAGGAAGATGCGGGTGTTTGGTTTGGGCTGGTAGGTGAAGTCATGCTCGTACCAGATTGGGCCTTCATAAAAGAAAAGTGACTCACGTTGCGTATTCCAGTCGGCTGGAACCTTGAGTTTAGGCGCCTTGGCAAAGTCGTATTCCGTTGGAAAGGGGTCGCCGGGCTTTGCTTTCTGATTGAGGAACCATCCATTCTTCTTTTCTTCGTGGTGAAAGCTGAAGAGGCCGGAGAAGTAGGGATCGACGATGGCTCCCCACTCGCCGTTGAGCGATGTGGCCGGCCTGCGGTCCGCACCGGTGAGGACGATGGGGGCTGGCGCCTGCGCAAAGGCTGCACGAGCCGGAAGAAGCGAGAGGCAAAGCAGAGCTGCGGCGATGTGGAAGGAGGGATTTGCGAAGACGCGCGCAATAGGGCGGACGGAAGCAGAGTTCATGGCAGAGCCTCGATGGTTTTCGTCATGAGTGGAGCTTGTTCAGCGTTGCAGTGTGCGCTGCAGAAACTCCGGATGGACTTGCTATCTTAACGCGCGCCGCGGCAGCATGTACATTCAAGGCATATCGATTGACTCCGCCGGAAAGCAAAGGGGACAGGCCGCGAAGCCTGTCCCCTTGTTTCACGCTGTCCGATCGAATCGGGCGTGAGTTATGTTCCGAGATACTCGACGTGCACATAGGTGCCGAGGCGGACGTTATAGGCGAGATACCAGCCGATGTGGTCGGGATCCTCGTAGATCACGATGTCATCGGAGTCCCACAGCCATCCATCGCAGAAGGCAATGTCGAACGCGGCGACATTCCAATACCAGCCATTGAACCAGAAGCGGCTGGGACCGCCGCCGCCGAGGTGCCAGACGTGATCGCGGCCAAAGCCGCCGGTGAAACGGCCGTGTTCAAAGGGGTGGTCGAGATGGTAGTTGACGTCGGCGCGGCCCGTGTCATGGCCTACCCAGGTTTTGCCGTCGACGTGCGGGGCGTTGGGGTGGCCGTCCTTGTCACTGTAGTTTCGCTTAGCTTCTGGCGCGTGCGGTGTGCCGCTATAGGCTTTTGGCCCGCTCCTGGGAATGGACGGATGCGGAGCTGGCGCGGGATGTTGGGCGAATGCTGGAACTGAAAGAACGAGTAATGTTGCAAGAGCTAGCTGAACGGCTTTCATGGCTTCCTCCGGATGCCCGTGGGGATTGGGCTATTCTCTGCGTGTCTCCCCTGGGTGGGTCATCACCAATAACAATAGCTGTAACCCTATGCGGGTGCGCAAGTTGCGGCGAGATGAATTTTGACGCTGACACGCATCGCCGGGCAGGTCCACCTTAGACAGCGACTGCAGCGGGTGTGCGTCGCCAGGCGTAGAGCGGGAACTGGTTGGCCAGTTCGGCCACTTCTCCGCGAATCCGCTCGAGGGCAGCGTCGTCGTTGCGCTGGTCGAGGGCGCGGGTGATCCAGGCAGCGATCAGCCGCATCTCCGGCTCCTTCATGCCGCGGGTGGTGAGCGCGGGCGTGCCTACGCGGATGCCTGACGGCTTGAGCGGCGGGTTTTTGTCGTAGGGGATGGAGTTCTTGTTGACGGTGATGCCGGCCTTGCCTAGCGCCAGTTCAGCTTCGGAGCCGAGAATGCCCTTCTGGAAGGTGTCGACAAGCATGAGGTGGTTGTCAGTGCCACCGGAGATGATGCGGAAGCCGGCTTCCTGCAGGCTCGCAGCGAGCACCTTGGCATTGGCGACGATTTGCGCGGCGTAGGTCTTGAACTCGGGGCGCAGCGCCTCAGCAAATGCGACCGCCTTGGCCGCCACGATGTGCATGAGCGGACCGCCCTGCTGGCCGGGGAAAACGGCTCTGTCAATTTCCTTGCCGATGGTTTGCTCGGGTTTTTCGCCGACCTGGTAATCCTTGCCGGCCAGAATCAGGCCGGCGCGGGGGCCGCGCAGAGTTTTGTGGGTGGTGGTGGTGGTGATGTGGGCGTGGGGCACGGGCGAAGGGTGAACGCCGCCGGCGACCAGGCCGGCGATGTGAGCCATGTCGAAGACGTAGGTTGCGCCAACCTTGTCCGCGATCTGGCGCATGCGCGCGAAGTCCCAGAGTCGAGGATAGGCGCTGCCGCCGCCGATGATGGCCCTGGGCTTTTCGCGCTCGGCTACGGCTTCCATTTCGTCGTAGTCGATCAGCTCGGTGTCCTGACGGACATGGTAGAAGGTGGTGCGGTAGAGCTTGCCGCTGAAGCTCATCTTGTGGCCGTGGGTGAGGTGGCCGCCGTGAGCAAGGTCGAGGCCAAGGATGGTGTCGCCGGGCTTGAGCACTGCCATGTAGGCGGACGCGTTGGCCTGAGAGCCGGAGTGGGGCTGCACGTTGGCGAACTCGGCGCCGAAGATCTGTTTGGCGCGGTCGCGGGCCAGGTTTTCAACCACATCGGCGTACTCGCAGCCGCCATAGTAGCGCCGGCCGGGGTAGCCCTCGGCGTACTTGTTGGTAAAGATGGAGCCGGCAGCTTCAAGGACTGCTTCAGAGACAAAGTTTTCACTGGCAATCATCTCCAGCCCCTCGTGCTGGCGGAGGGTTTCCTGGTCAAGAGCGGCTGCAACGTCGGGATCGGCCTGGGCGAGGGTGAGGGACATGCGGTCAGTCATACAGGAATTCTAGAGCATTTCGTGGTCTTGACCCAGAAGGAAACCTGAGCTGGAGCTTTCGGTGATTGGATGGGGACAAATCCGGGATCAGCTGCGGGGTGGTGGAGAGAATTTAACGACTCGACGGGAGCGGTGCCGGGGCCGGCACGGCGGCCTGGTGGGTATCGGAAGGTATAGCCTGCGGTGCAATGGATTGTTCGGCAACTGCAAGCACATGGCCTGAGCTGGGGCTGGTGAGAAAAGCGACAAGGCGCAGGGGTGTGGAGTTGCTGTGCTGCATGGGTAGTTTGAGGACGAGCGGACGTCCGTCGGCCGAGCTGCCCGCCGTCTGTTCAAGGGCGCGGACTACGGCGACATGATGCAGCGTGCGGCCGGCATTTTCTCCCCTGGCGACTGTGGATTGGGTGGCGTCTTCAGCGAGGACAACGGTCAGTGTGGCGTGGGCGCCTGCAGCCGCGCGCACCGAGAAGTGAACGGCGTCGCCGGACCATTGGACATTTTCGATCGTGATGTCGGCTTTGGGAGTGAGGGCTGCACGGCTGATGGCGCGACTGAGCGCGCCAGTGTCATTGCCGACCATCTCGGCGGCGCCATCCACCACTGCCTGCGGCGTGTAGACCGAATCGAGTCCGAAATGTGCGGCATAGTGCTGTTGCCGCTCGGTCATGGCATCGGAGGAAAACGGATCGCGCCAGCCGAGCTGGTTCCAATACGTCACATGCTCGCTGAGGACGATGGCCTGCGCACCGGGGACAAACTGCGTTGCATCCAGACGGGCCAAAAGCGCGTCGGCGGGCGGGCAGCTCGAGCACCCCTCTGAAGTGAACAGCTCAACCAGAACGGGCCGGCGCGGACCTGTTGCAGCAGTGGCCGCGGCAGCGTGACCGGGATGGCTGAACAAGAACCATCCTGCGGAAACGGCGATTGCGAGGAGCAGAAGAACAAGGCGGATCTGGCGATAGGCTGAAGAACCCATACATCGAATGAGATGAGATTTGAGGCTGAAACGTTACATGCACGCAGTCGGAGTGGATGCAGGTTATTGAGCTTTTCTTGGAGCTCCCTGTTGACATTCTACCTATGGTTGCGTCAATGTACCTGTAGAAAGTCAACAGGGAGCGAAGATGGGCACGGACAAATCTGACGTACTTCAAGGGACATTGGACCTGATGGTGTTGAAGACGCTTGAATCTTTAGGGCCGCTGCATGGGTATGGCATTGCGCGGCGAATTGAGCAGGTGAGCGGCAACTCGCTGAGCCTGAACCAGGGAACCATTTATCCGGCGCTTCTGCGGCTGCTGCAGCGTGGCTGGATCAAGGCCGAGTGGGGATTGTCAGAGAGCAATCGCAGAGCGAAGTTTTACACGCTGACCAAGATCGGGCGGAAGCAGATGGAGCAGGAGACCGAAAACTGGGAGCGGATTGCAGGGACGATGGCGCGGTTTCTGGCGCAGTCCAACTAGGAGCGCGGCGATGGAATGGATGCGGATTTTGCTGAGCCGGTACAGGGCGCTTTTTGCCAAGGGGAGACTTGACGCGGACCTTGATGAGGAGTTGCGGGCGCACATCGAACTGGCCATGCAAGAGAATTTGAAGCGTGGCATGTCCGCGGCAGATGCCAGGACTGCGGCACTGCGCGATTTCGGAGGCGTTACGCAGATTACGGAGACGTACCGGGTGCAACGGGGAGTGCCGTGGCTCGAAGAGGCTGGGCGCGACGTCCGATTCGCAGCGCGGCAGCTGCGCAAATCGCCGGGGTTCGCGATGACGGCGATTCTCACGCTGGCGCTGGGCATCGGCGCGGCTACTTCAGTTTTCAGCGTGGTGAATGCGGTGTTGCTGAAGCCGTTTGCGTTTCGCGATCCGGGTCGGCTGGTGGTGTTGCGCGAGGCGGAGGTGGATCGGCAGAGCAAGAGACAGGATGCCATTCCTGACAACTACCGGCATTTTCTGCGCTTGAAACAAACCGCGACCACTCTGGAGGACGCAGCGATCTTTATGCAGCGCGGCGCCAGCGTTTCGCCCGACGGGAATCATCCGCACATTGTGGGTTCGATTGTGGCTTCGCCCAATCTGTTCAGGCTGCTTGGCGTTCAACCGCTGCTGGGCAGGGATTTTGTGGACGATGACATACGGCAAAACAGCGACGGCATTGTGATTTTGAGCTATGAGGGCTGGCAGACGCTTTTCGCGGGAGATCCTGCGGTGGTTGGGAAACCGCTGCGCATTGAAGGCAAGCCGGTGACGGTGATTGGCGTGTTGCCGCCGGCGATGCGGTTTCCGCAGATTGCGCTGGCGCCTACGATTGCTTTTCAGGAATTCGCGCGCGACGCTGTCTTGTTTCGCCCGCTGGCTCCCACCCAACATGACGTGAATGCCGACATGGGCAACTTCAACTACAAGGCGATTGCGCGACTGAAGCCTGGAGTGACGCTGGCGAAGGCAAACGCCGAACTGGAAGAGTTGCAGAAGGCGTATACACTCTCTGCGCATCTGCCGTTGCAATTTGGAATTGCGCTGACGCCGCTGACAAAGGATGTGGCATCGGGAATCAGCGGTGCGCTATGGATGCTGTTTGCCGCGGTGGGCGCGGTGCTGCTGATTGCCTGCGTGAACCTGGCAAACCTGCAACTGGCGCGCGCGGTGAATGCGGAACACGAGACCGCGGTGCGCGCGGCGCTGGGCGCCAGCAGCGGGCAACTGGTGAGGGGGCGGCTTACCGAGAGCATGGTGCTGGCAGTGATTGGAGGCGCTATAGGAGCGGGACTGGCAGTGATTGGAGTGCGCGTGCTGATGCTGCTGGCGCCGGCGAGCATTCCGCGCCTGGATGAAGTGCATGTGAGCTTGCCGGTGATGTTGTTTGCCGGGGGCCTCTCGATTGCTGCCGCGATCGCGTTCGGGATTCTGCCGGCGCTGCGGTCCATGCACGTTCCGCCACAGTCTGCGCTGCAAACCAACTCGACGCGAACCGTGAACACACAGGACGGGCGGCGTACGCGCAGCGCGATGGTGGCGGGGCAGATCGCCTGCACAGTTGTGCTGCTCATCGTGACATCGCTGGCGCTGCGCAGCTTTTCTCATTTGCTGCGGCAGGATCGCGGCTTCAATGCGAGCCATGTGACGGTGGCGCAGGTGGACCTGTTCTCGCCGATCTATGGAGATGACACGCCCGGGTTCACGTCGAAGAAACTGACCTTTGCGGATCGGACCCTGACAGCTCTTGCGCAGTTGCCGGGCGTGCAGTCCGTCGCGCTGACCAGCGTGATGCCGCTGACCGGCGAGACGTGGGTGGATAACTTGACGCGGCCGGACCATCCTGTACCGGATGGAGAAAAGCCAATGATCAATGTCCGCTGGATCGACCCGAATTATCTGCCTACGATGCAGAGTGCGCTGATTGCGGGGCGCAACCTGACTGCGGCGGATCGCGCCAACCCTTACGTGGCCCTGATCTCAGAGAGAACGGCTCGGGAGAATTTTGCGGGCGAGAACCCTGTGGGGAAAAAGATCTCGGACGTCGTTCCGGACGACACCCATCCGATTACCGTGATCGGGGTGGTGGCCGATGCGCGCATCAACGGCCTGAAAGACAACGCTGCGATGGTGTACATGCCCTACTGGGCGTTCACGCCGTGGACGATTTCATTTCTTGTCCGCAGTTCACAGCCGAGTGGCGCGCTGATTCCCGAGATGCGCAGCGCGATCTGGCAGATTGATCCGCAGGTGGCAATTCCTACGTTGAAATCGATGGACGACCAGGTGAACGAATCGCTGGGGACGGATCGTTTTCAGGCGATGGTGCTGACGAGCTTTGGCGCGGCGGCGCTGCTGTTGGCGCTGCTGGGCGTGTATGGCGTTCTTGCGTATTCAGTGACGGTGAGGCGGCAGGAGTTTGGGATACGCATTGCGCTGGGATCGGGGAAGAATGCGCTGGTTGGGCTGGTGCTGCGCCAGGCTGCGTATCCGGTTCTGCTGGGCGCGGGCGTTGGACTGGGGATTGCCGCGATTGCTTTGCGGTGGGTGCGGAGTCTGCTCTACCAGACACCGGTGATGGATCCGGTGGCGATTGGCGGGAGCGTTGCACTGCTGCTGGCGGCTGCGGCGATTGCTGCGATTGTGCCTGCGCAGCGTGCGGCTGGGATTGATCCGATGCGTGCGCTGAGAACGGAATAGGAGAGCGCGATGGAGTGGTTGCGGATTTTGCTAAGCCGGTGCGCGGCGCTCATTGGCCGTGGAAAACTCGATGCGGATCTGGACGAGGAAGTGCGGGAGCACATCGAGTTGGCTGTTGAAGAGAATCTGCGCAAGGGCATGACGGCGAAAGAGGCGCGCACGGCGGCGTTGCGCGAGTTTGGCGGGACAACGCAGGTGAAGGAGCAGTATCGCGTGCAGCGCGGATTGCCATTGGTTGAGACGCTGGCGCGGGACATTCGATTTGGGGTGAGGCAACTGCGGAAGTCACCGGGATTCGCGGTCACGGCAATTCTCACGCTGGCCTTGGGTGTGGGTTCGGTGACTGCGGTCTTCACCGTGGTGAACGGGGTGCTGCTAAGGCCTTATGCATTTCTTGATTCGGGACAGGTAGTGGTTTGGCGAGAGAGTATTCAGGAGATGGCGCATGTTTCGCCGGTGCTGCCGGACAACTACAAGCATTACCTGAACCTCAAGGAGCACGCGCAGACCATACAGGACGCGGCGATTCTGCAGACGGCAGGATTCAGCGTGGCTACGGATGTGGACCATCCGCAGATGACGGAGGGGCTGGCGATCTCTCCCAACTTTTTCTCAGTGCTTGGCGTTTCGCCCATGCTAGGGCGGGCGTTCAGTCAGGACGAAGCGACGAGCGGAAGAGACCAGGAGATCATTCTCACCTGGGGCGCGTGGCAGCGGCTGTGTCATGGCAATCCGTCGGCGCTGGGAAGCACGCTGCGCGTAGACGGCGCAGCGAAGACGATTGTGGGCATTCTTCCGAAGTCGTTTCGCTTTCCGGTGATGTCGATCATGCCGGGACAGGCGACGCATGGCTCGACGGAACGGTATGAGATTTTCAAACCTTTGGCGCCAAAGCCGAATGAGTTGGTGGAGGAGGATGGAGACTTCAATTTTCTGGTGATCGCGCGGCTGAAGGCGGGTGTCACTGTGCGCCAGGCGCAGAGCGAGCTGGATGGAATTGAGAAGGCTTCAGCGGCCGCGAATCATGTGACGGTTCATTTGAGCGTGTTCGTTGAGCCATTCGCAGAGGAGATTACCGGGGATCTGCAGAAACCGCTGTGGCTGCTGCTGGCCGCGGTGATGGCCGTGCTGCTGATGGCATGCGTGAACCTGGCCAATCTGCAGATTGCGCGGGGCATGGCGCGGGAACATGAGACGGCTCTGCGCTCGGCATTGGGTGCGGGACGATCGCGGTTGCTGCAAGGTGTGCTGATCGAAAATCTGATTCTGGGACTGACGGGAGGCTTGGGCGGAGCGGGGTTTGCGATTGTTGCGCAGAAGCTGCTGATGTTGACCGCATCGAGCCTGCCGCGGTTGAACGAGATTCATATGAGCGGGCCGATGCTTGCGTTGGCACTCTGTCTTTCGTTGCTGACCTCGATGGCTTTTGGGATCTTCCCGGCGCTTCGTTCTTTGCGCGTGTTGCCGCAGAGCGCGCTGCAGGCGGGATCTACGCGGGTTTCGGGCAACAGGGAGGCGGTTCGATCGCGCAGATTGCTGGTTGCGGTGGAGGTTGCGTGCAGCGTGATGCTGCTGGTGGTGACGGCGCTGATTACGCGCAGCTTTTCGCGTGTGCTAACGCAGGAACGCCAGTTTGATGCACAGGATGTTTCGATGGCAAAGGCGGACTTGAGCGGGCCGCGGTACTCAAGCGGCAATGCGATGCCGGATGATCCGGGCGCGGACCAGGGGAGCCTGACGCGCGATGCGATGATCGATCGCACGCTCGATGGCCTGCGCGCGCTGCCTGGCGTGCAGGCCGCGGCAATTACCAGCGTGATGCCATTGACGGGAGATATGAGCGTGGATGGGCTGCAGCGGCCGGATCATCCAGTTCCAGATGGGCAGGCGCCGATGGCCAATCGGCGGTTCATCAGCCCAGGGTATTTCAGCGCGATGGAGATTCCGTTGCTTGAGGGGCGCGACTTCGATATGCGGGACCGCAAGAATCCGCGGGTAGTGATTCTTTCAGAGAAGGCTGCGAAGGCTGCCTTTCCTGACACGGATCCGGTGGGGCACACGATTCGTCATTGGGAGCGCAACTACACGGTGATCGGCGTGGCCGCGGATGCGCGCATCAACGACCTGAAGCGGAATGTCGCCATCTACTACTTGCCGCACTGGGATTTTCCGCCGGTGAATCCGGTGTTCCTGGTGCGCAGTTCGCGGGGCATCGAGAGCCTTGGGCCGGAGATGCGGAAGGCGATTTGGGCCGTCGACCCGGACGTGTCGATTCCGACCGTGGTCTCGCTGGATGCGCAGGTGAGTGAGTCGGTGGCTACGGAGAGATTTCAGACGATCCTGTTGTCGAGTTTTGGCGGGGCGGCGCTCTTTCTCGCGGTGCTGGGGATTTACGGGGTTCTGGCGTATTCGGTGTCGCTGCGGAGGCAGGAGTTCGGGATTCGCGTCGCGCTGGGTTCGAATCGGACACAGCTTGCAGGGCTGGTATTGATGGATGCGTTCTACCCGATGTTTGGCGGGATTGCGCTTGGGCTGCTGGGAGCAGCGGCGGCGGCGCGCTGGGTGAGCAGCCTGCTCTATGAGACCAGCACGGTGGATCCGGGGGCGATCGGGTTGAGTTTGGCAGTGTTGATGCTGGCGGGGCTGCTGGCTTCGCTGCTTCCTATACGCAGCGCGACTTCAGCTGATCCGATGCGGGCGCTGAGGACGGAGTAGCTGGCACCTTTCCGGTGCTGGTGGGTTGGGCCTTCCATCCCCGGTCCCCAAAGGGCGAGGGACCGAGGGCACCCATCGCTCATCTTGAGATGGAACAGAGCGACCGCTTCTACGTCGTAGAGCCTTCAGTTCGAGGAACGAGCTTGGGTGCCTAGCGGGAGACGGTTTCGGCTTCGGTTGAGGCAAAGGATGGAGCGCCGAGGCCAGCGGCTTTTTCGCGGCGCAGGGCCTTGTAGGCACGGTAGACAAACCAGCCAAGGTACCAGCCGTCGAGAAACTTGTAAGGGGTTTCTCCGGTGGTGTAGTGGCCGCAGGGCAGGACGCGCGGCTCGAATTTGAGGCGATGCTTGCGGAAAGCATCGACCACTTGCAGCGAGTACTCGCGGGGAAAGGTCAGGTCGTAGTCGGCGTAGACCAGCAGGACATTCTTTGAGGGGCCGCCGGCTTCAGGGCTGGAAAATTTTGGGTAGTAGTAGCAGGGGCTGACCGCCGACCAGAGTGCGCGCACGCGATCCTGGGTGAGGCCGGCTTCTTCGAGGGCCTGCTTGACGTGACGTGTACTTTGGCCGGCCCAGGTGACGTCGCCGAATGCCGTGGAGGCGTGATTGAAGGCGTTGACGCGGATACGCGGGTCGTGGGTGCTGGCCAGAAATGCATAGCACGAGCCGAGACTGGTGCCGAGGACGCCGAAGTGCTCGTAGCCCTGCTCCTCAAGCCAGTCGATGCAGCAGCGGATATCGATGACGGCCTGGCGGCAGGCGGCGAGGGTGCGGCCGATGTTGGCGCTGACCGAGTAGTCGGAGCGCTCGAGCTCGGCGGGGCGGCGAATGTCGTGGTAGGGCATGGAGAGCCGCAGCGCGGAGACGCCCATGCGGTTGAACATGGTGCAGAGGGCGTTGTGGCTGAAGCCGTCGGAGTTCCACTGCGGCAACACAACGATGGCTTGCTTGGGACGCTTGGGGTCCTTGTGCGCGGGAGCTGGGTACCAGCGGGCGTTGACCTGGTCGTTTTCGGGGTAGGGCGTGCGCTCGGGCGACGTGAAGCGGAGAAACTGCGCCTTGGGCAGCGTGCCGTCGATAGCCTGCTGGCGAATTGCCGCGTCCTGGGCCAGGGTTTCCGGGCGGACGTTGGTGGGATAGAGCTGGGGATGGCGGTCTTCCAGGCGGAAGTCGGTGGGGCGCTGGTAGCCGAAGAACTTGTCGCTGTGGCGGATGAGGAGCTGGTTGATGCGGACCATGGCCGCTTCGGCGGCTGCGGGATCGCGAACAACTTCAGGGCCGGGGACTGCGGAGCTGAAGCCGTTGGCTTCAAGAAACGGCTCGATCCACTCGAAACCCCACTCCAGCGGACGGACGACGCGATTCTCGTCGCGCGTGGTGAGCCGCGTCTCCCAGTCGTACATCCAGCGTGCGTATCTTCCCTTGAGCATCGTTCCAATTCAATTTTATCAGCGCGAGGCGCGGAACTGCAGGTGAGGGGGTTGAATCGGAATCGATGTAGAATCGGGGGCATGTTGCAGTTGGCCGCGCTCATTGAACTCGCCCTGTGCTGGATTGCCTGGTCGCTGGCGTTCAGGAAACCCAGCCGGCAGGCTGCGGCGCAACGAAAGGTGGCCAGCGCTCCCGCATCGAGATGGGGGATTTTCCTGGTCACGGTCGGGTTCTTCCTGGTTTGGGTATACGTGCGGCCGGCAGGCTTTCACAAGTCCGCGGCGTCGCTGGTGGTTTCAATGGTGCTGGGGCCGCCGTCGGTTGCGCTGGTGTGGGCGGCGACACGGCACCTGGGCAAGCAATGGCGGTATGTTGCGGCGCTTACCGAGGATCACGAACTGATTCAGACGGGGCCGTACGCACGGCTGCGCCACCCAATCTATACGTCGATGCTGGGGATGCTTCTGGCGACGGGCGCGGCGTGGACCTGGTGGCCGATGTTTGCAGCGGGGGTCGCAGCCTTTGTGGCGGGGACGGAGATTCGGGTGCGCGCCGAAGACAGGCTGCTGGCAGAGCGGTTTCAGGAATCTTTTGCCGAGTACCGAGCGAGGGTGCCTGCCTTCATTCCATTCATTCGCTGAGCTGGCGACAAAAGCCGGCTGGACAGGAATCAGGATTGACGCCGGGCTGCGAACGCCCAGGTCAGGGCCAGCAGCGTGATGATCGCGATGATGGCCTGCGAGATGACGCAGTAGAGACACCAGACATTGAGGACGGATTTCTCAATGTGCGAGAGATAGAGCGCAAAGGCCAGGCCGGGAAGCGCAGCGATTGCCAGCAGGCTGCGCTTGCGGGTGAGAGCCAGTCCGGTCAAGGCGAAATATCCCAGGATGCCGATGGCGGCCACGGGGATGGGGCCGATCATGGCGAAGGGGCTGTGGTTGACGATGCCGCAATCCCACTTTTCATTGATGGAGCAGGGCTCGGTGCCGGTGTCGTAGTGCACGCGCAGCGCGAGGGCGGAAACCACAACGCCTGCCAGGGCAAGAATGGTAAGCAGATAGCGCATCACAGTGAGTTTGATGCTACCAGAGCGCTTTCGGCTGGCACTTGGCGGTAGGATGGCGCGTTACGATAGGCAGATGGAGCCCAAGCTGGACGGCCGACGCATCGCGTTTTTCGGCGGGAGCTTTGATCCGCCCCACCTGGGACACCTGGCTGTGGCGCGAGCGGCTCGCAGGGCTCTGGCACTGGATAAAGTATTGTTTGCGCCGGTGGGGGCGCAGCCGCTGAAGCCGCAAGGCTCGATGGCCGGCTTTGAGGATCGGCTGGCGATGACTGAGCTGGCGATTGCCGATGACGCGGGCTTTGAGGTTTCGCTGGCGGACGCACCGGAGGCCTCAGGGACGCCGAATTTCACGTTGGAGACACTGCAGATGCTGCGCGATGGGCTTTCGCCGCAGGGAGCGCTGTTTTGCCTGATGGGAGCCGATTCGTTCTTCGGATTGCAGCGCTGGCATCGGGCGGCGGAGATTCCGTTTGTGGCTGCGCTGATTGTGGCTTCGCGGCCAGGGCAGCGGCCGGGGGAGTGGATCGAGGGGCTCAGGGAGGCGCTGCCGACGGGATTGACGATTGAGGCGACGCCGGGCGAGCCGCATAGAGAATCCGACACAGAGCTCTGCGCCTACACGCTGCAAAACCCTGCGGGAGACACCGCACCGCTTTACCTGCTGCCGGGGCTGCATGTCGACATCAGCGCGTCCGACATAAGAAGCCAGATTCGCGATCAGATCGGGGAGCATGAGAGCGCCGAAACGGGGTTGGGCGCCAGGCTTCTGCCTGCGGCTGTTCTCGATTACATCCAGGCTCATGGACTCTACCGTTAGGGGCTTTCGGGCCGCGCGGCTTGCCCCTGCTCTTGCGAGAGACTACGATTGAGGATGGAGAACTTTTCTACCGAATGACAACGACCCAAGCACACCAAACCCGCCTTCTGGTTCAGGCCGCCGCGGCCGCCTGCGAAAGCAAGAAGGGCGAAGACACCCGCATACTGGAACTGGACCCCATTGACGCCGGCCTGTCGGACTTTTTCCTGGTTACCTCTGCCAGCAACGACCGCCAGGCAGTGGCCATCGCCGACGAGATTGAGCACAAGCTCAAGAAGGAGTTTGGCGTCGTTCCCAACTCGGTGGAGGGCCGCCGGCAGGGGAATTGGATTCTGCTCGACTACGTAGATTTTGTAGCGCACGTATTTTTGTCGGAGCGCCGCGCGTTTTACGACATTGAGCGGCTGCGCAAGTCGGCGCGCCCACTGACGCCGGCGGAGTTTGACGCCGAGCTGAAGACCGCGCTCGCGGCCAAGACACGCGCTGTCCGCACCAAGGCTACGGCGAAAGCGAAACCGGCGGCGGCCAAGACTGCACCAAAGAAGGCAGCAAAGAAAGCTGCGAAGGCGCCGGCGGTGAAGAAGGCTGCCGTTAAGAAGGCCGCGGCCAAGTAGAGGGTTTGGTGCGGGACGACGACCAATTAGGGATGCCCCCACTCCCCCGTACTTTTCTGTTAAATTATTGATTCTAATTAGCTTATGAAGTGGTTTGGAGGCTATCTCCTTCATGGCAAATGGTTTATTGCCAAAGTCTTTGGAAATAAAGGGGTTACAGGGAGTCCTGTGACCCTTGAGGCTCAGATTGCCAGCCTGAAATTATTATGCGCCAATTGTGGGAAATACTATGCAAAACGGGCGCATGTTTTTTGGGGATGAGTCGTTCCTGTTGTTGGCGGGCCTATACGAGCTGAATTGGGGTAGATTGCATGGGGGCGAAATCCTACAGTCGTATTTCGCGAGGATTCCCCGAAAAGCCAACGGGCCGGGCCTCAAGGCCCCTTCTGCTTTCGGGTCTTTCATGGGCCTGAAGGCCCATGCTCCTTCCACAAAACCCATCTACGGCTAAGCTGTGAAGTCGTATCCCTTTGCACATCTGCTTTGTTGAGGGATGACTTTGGGCGTGAAGAAGGCCGGGAGCACAAGCCCCCGGCCTTTTGTTGTTTGAAGTGGTTTAGAAGCTGGCGCGCATGCCGAACTCGATGTTGCGCGGAGTGTTGAGCTGGGAGCCTTCGACGCCCCAGCCGGAGGAGTTGCCGAGAGACATGCCGCCGTCACCAAGGACGTTGTGGTTGAACACGTTGGTGAAGATCATTCCCAGCGTGATGCTGGTGGATTCGAAGACCTTGAAGTTCTTCTGAACGCTCATGTCAACGTTCCAGTAAGGCATGCCGATGATGGGACCTACACCGGGGTTCTTGGTGTCGATGCCCAGCATAGGCGCACGAACCTGGTTCCAGACCGAGACAGGATTCTTGAACATGTTGATCTCCTGTCCAACCGCTGCTCCTTCGACTTGAGTTCCGACAGAATGTCCGAACGAGTCGGTTCCGCCGGTGATGCCGAAATGCGAGGAATTGCCACCTGTGTATTTGCTGGTGAAGACGCATTGCTCATTGGAGTAGTAGTTGTTGGCGTCGGCTGAACCAAACGACTGGCCGCCGGTCAAGGTGCCGCAATAGACTGGCTCGCCATTGCCGGCAACGAAGATCGGCGCAACGGACCAGCCGCCTGCCGCGCGGCCGAGGATTCCGCGCTGGCCCTTGAAGTAAGGATCCTGCCAGACCATGTAGGAGTTATAGACGAACTTGCGGTTGAAGGGCTGTACGCCATACATCTTGTTCAGGTCGAATGCATCGTTGGGTGTGTATTCGCTGGACGCCTGCACTACGGCACCGGTACCGAGGGCCTTGCTGTAGGTGAAGTTGTTGTGCATCAGCAGGCCGTGCCAGTTCTGGGTGGTGAGGCTAATGAAGCCGCCGTTGTAGTTGCCGTGGCCGATGCTGGCGTTGAGGGCAAACCCGCTCGAAGCCTGGCCGGAGTTGTTCATCATGGTTGGGGCGAATTGGAAGTTGCCCCCGTCCATGTCACTCCACAAGCTCCAAACAGCCTGACTTGAGAAGTTGGAAAGCTCATTGTCAACTGCGGCTGCCGTGCAACTGGCATAGGTGCCAATCCCGTTGGTGAAGGTTCCCAGATCCCCATTTGCTGCCGTGTGGCTAGCGTTGGTTCCGTTGCAGTATTGGGAGGTGAGTGCTGTCTCGAAGAAGGGCTGTGTGGCGAGGGCGTTGATGTAGGCGTTGTAGGCCGGGTTTGGTGTTGTACCGTTGGCTAAATACGGAGAGGGCACGCTGGCGGCGCATGCGCCCGCCGAGGTAGCGCAGCCCAAGGCCTTTTCCACGTTGGCATAGGCGCTTTCAAATGCCTGTCCGCCCTTGACCATCATGTAGGGAACCACGTTGAGGTTGACCGGCTGGTACTCGTGCTGGACGAGGCGGCCGATGTAACCCACTTCCAATGTCTGGTGGGAGTTGATCTTGCGCTGGATGGTCAGATCGAACGTGTCGGAGACGTTAGGGCGAAAGTTGGGATCGAGACCCTCAGCGGACGATGACTCGCCGTTGTTGACCCCGGGATAGACGGGCTGCGGCAGAGTCGCGGTTGGCTGGGTCAGAGGAGCGGTATCTCCGTCCACGCCGATGCGGAAGGCGGTGGTGGCAGTGTTGGTACCGGTGCCGCACGACGCTGCCGACGTGGATGTGGGTGCGAGAGCCGTGGTGCATTGCACGGGTTGGATCAGGCCGACACCGAGGAGCGGGACAAGCACTAGATCGACACCGTTGAGACGGCCATAGATGCGGCCATAGCCGCCGCGGATGACCGTGTCACCGTGACCGAAGATCTTGCCGAGTAGGCTATCGCCGTCAAATGACGGATTCCAGGCTGCGGCAACACGGGGGCTGAAGGAGCCATAGAAAGGGTTGTAGGGGTATTTTTGACCGGCGCCCACATTGCCGACCAGGGCAAATCCGAGTTCCGGGTTGTAGACGTTGCCCTGTAATGCGGCAGCCTTTTTCTGTGCAATGTAGTCGAGAGTCTTGACTGGCGTGTCGGAAGCGTCCACCAGCACGGTCTGCTTGCCGGTAGCTTCAGTCGGAGGCATTTCGAGCGTCCAACCCATGCCATAGGTGAGGGTGAAGGACGGCTTCATGTGCCAGGTGTCGCTGAAGTAGGTGTTGTAGAAAGGGATGGTGCTCTTGTCGAAGGCGTGAGTAAGGGGTGGGTTCAGAGCCAGATCGGCACCTGAACGGGTGTAAGCCACCTGGGCTGTGGTCACAATGCCCAGCGCCGCGGCTGCGATGCGGCTGCCGCCTTCACTCGAGGAAAAGCCGCTTGCATCAAAGTCGGAAAGGTCAAGGTTGGGGCCGATGCCATTGTCGCTGGCCTCGCCGAGCCGGTAGGTAGGAGTGAAGTTGACGCCGCCGCCGTTGTCGGAGCGCTCGTGGTAATTGTAGTTGTGCTGGTACTGGCCACCGAACTGGAACAGGTGGTTGCCCTTGATGAGGGTCAGGTCTTCGCGGAGGAAGTTGTCATGGCCATCCCAGAAGCGTGTACGGATGTCCTGTGTGTTGAGGTTAAAGGGAGAAAGAGCGAAGGTGGTCTCGCCGAAAGGCTCGAGAGCGCCACCGAGACCTGACGCCTGTGCCGGAGCATTATCGTCAGACCATGACCAGTAATTGCGCAGGAAGCTGTAAACAAAGTTGCTGGTGAGTTTCGAGGTGATGTTGGTCGTGAGGCCCGCCACCAAATACCAAGGCTGCTGCGGACGGCTGGCAGTGGAAGCCGCGACACCCAGCTTGTCGCCGGAGAAGAAGCCGCCGATGTCAACCTGGTCGTCAACGGCCTTGGTCAGCTTGTAGTAGCGATAGCTGGTCATGAGGTGCCACTTCTCGCCGAAGTCGTGGTCAACTCGGCCGACCAGGAAGTTGTCCTTGTAGGGGATGCTCAATTGACCCTTGAATTCCTGCGTGTTAACGCCATCGCAGAATGTCGGGTTCGAGCTGGTGTAGTCGGAGCAAGTGGCGTCATTGCCAGTCGGTTCATACTGTTTCCACATCGCCAGGACAGTGGGGTTGATGCCAATGTGGCGAGGGTCGATTGCCGCCAGATTGTACTGGGTTCCCGTTGTAGGGTCGGTGATCAGGCCGCTCTCCAATGCCGCGGAGGGCACGGGGCGGGTGTAGATTTCGGAGTTTGGGTAGCGCCAGCCCTGGTAGAGGACAAAGGCGTAGGTCTTGCCACCGAGGAACTTGGGCAGGACGGGACCGCCCGCTCCAAAGCCAAACTTGCTGTAGTGATAGTCGGCTGGGGGCGTGACGCCGTTGTCGGCTGCGTTGTTCTGCCAGTAGTTGGCGCTGAAGTTGTTGTCGAGGTAATACTCGTAGCCCGTTCCGTGCCAGGTGTTGGTGCCGCGCTTGGTGGAAACCTGAACCTCGGCGCCGGCGGAGTTGTTGAATTCAGCACCCTGACCGGAGGAGCTTACCTTGAATTCTTCCACGCTGTCAGCGGGGGTGGGCATAACGCCCGTGGGACTGGTAACCAAGCCCTGGCTGCTGCCACCCGAGGCGCCGCCGGTGGGATCACCCGCGAAGGAGCCAGTGTAGACAGACATGCTGCCGTCCATGTCATTCGAGTTGTTGCCACCGTCCAGGGAGAAGGTGCTTTGGTCAACCACCGCGCCTGCGACGCTGCCGTCGGGGCTGATGCCTGGCTGCAATGTGGTGAAGGTGCCCGCATCGTGGAGGAGGCTCGGGAGCTGAGAGATCGCTTCCTGGTCCACAGTGGAACCGACGGTTGCGTTGATTGTCTGGAGATCGGTCCCAGCCGCCTGAACTTCCACCGTGGTCTGCTGATTGCCGACGTGCAGGGTAAAGTTCGCCGTGGCCTGCGTGCCTACCGCAACAACTTCATTGGCGATCCTGTCCAACTCAAAGCCGGATTTGGTTGCGGTGACGTTGTAGGTGCCAGGAGCTACATCGACGAATGCGAACTGGCCAGTCTTATTCGTCGAGGTGGTTCGGGAAGCATTGGTTGCCGTGTCGACCAGGGTGACGATTGCGCCCGGAACCACTGCTCCGCTCTGATCAGCGACCACTCCCACGATGGTGCCGGTGTTCGTCGCCTGGCCGTACCCAAAGGTCGAATAAAAACTGGTGATGGACAGAAGCAGGGCGGTGAGAATAGTCCACCGGGTCAACTTGAGCTTTGTCATTGCTTGATTCTCCTTGGAAGGTGATCGATTGACTTCACGAGAAGCTGGGATGGTGTGGTTTCAACTTGGACTGGAAAAAATGGATAGCTCTACTGTTCCAACTGAAGGTCGATTGCTTGTGAACCGAGGCTCGATGGAGAAAAGAGGATAAAGGGTAAGTGCAGTGATTGGTTGGAAGGATTGCATTTAGAGTGCCACTCCAGCCATGTTGATCGGTGGATTTCCCTGGGATTGAAAATAGAGGGGTTAGGGTTCCATCTAACGACTGTTAATTGTTTCGATAATACGAAAATACGGATAAAGGGTCACAAAAATTCCAAAAACGGGCGTAACCTTTTGCTGCAATTTTCGTCGGACTCTGATTTGCCAAAGCGTTTTAGGGTATGCTCCTCCCCATGCGGATCACGCTTGCTCATGTCGGCGCACGGCCTGGTTCCAAGGATGGGATGGACGCGCTGACGCAGACCTACCTGGAGCGCTGCGCACCGTTTGCGCGCTGCAAAGCAGAAACGTTTCGGACCGAGGACGCTTTGATGGAGTGGCTGACGAAGCAACAAGGCCGGACGCCGGCGATTTCAGTATTGCTGGATAGCCGGGGGCGGACAATGACCTCGGAGGCATTTGCGGGGTGGCTGGCGGCACGACGGGATGAGGGCGCGCAGCACATCGTGTTTGCGATTGGCCCGGCGAGTGGATGGTCGCCTGCGACACGCGAGAAGGCGCAGCTGCTGCTTTCCCTGGGCCCGATGACCCTGGCCCACGCACTGGCGAGGCTGGTGGCGGCTGAGCAGCTCTACCGGGCGTTTACAATACTGACTGGCCACCCCTATCACGGGGGACACTGAGCAGGTGACAGGTTGCAGATGACAGTTAACAGCAAACCTGCCGCGCGATCGGCAACCGACTCTGCCGCGAAACCATTCCCACCTGGAGTTCTTCACTGTAACCTGTCATCTGTAATCTGCAATCTTCTATGACTGATTCCCGCAAAGGACTTTTGCTGATCAACACTGGGCCTGGCAAGGGCAAGACGACGGCTGCCATGGGCACGGCCCTGCGCGCAGTGGGCAACGGAATGAAGGTGCTCATGCTGCAGTTCCTCAAGGGCTCCTGGCACTATGGGGAGCTGGACGCGGTGCAGGCGTTTAACGGCAGCTTTGTGATGAAGCAGATGGGTCGCGGCTTTGTGAAAATGGGCGGCGCGGAGACAGACCCCGAGGATGTCCGGCTGGTGGAGGAGGGGTGGGCTGAGGCACGCGAGGCTATCTACTCCGGCGACTGGGACATGGTGGTGCTGGACGAGATCAACTACGCCATCGGCTACGGAATGCTTGATCCGGCCGTTGTGGCGGAGGGGTTGAAGGGCCGCCCGGAGATGGTGCATGTCATTCTTACCGGCCGCAACGCTCATCCGCTGCTTGTTGAGCTGGCGGATACGGTGACCGAGATGCGCGAGGTGAAACACGCCTACCAGAAGGGCATCCTGGCGCAGCGGGGCATAGAATATTAAGAGCCTGGGAATATTGAAAGTCCGCGGTGGACTACGGGACGGCGGCTAAGTTTTCTGATCAACCTGAGAGAGTGTGCGCATGTCGTGGTTTAAGCGTGATGACGGAGAGTACGAGCCGGGTCCGGGCGGAAACGGCGGCCCTGAAGGCGGAAGGAATGTTCGCACCGAGGGTTTGTGGACCAAGTGCCCAGGCTGCCGCCAGACCATCTGGAAAGCGGAGCTTGAAGGCAATCTGAACGTGTGCCCGAAGTGCCAATATCACTTCAAAATTGGCGCGCGGAAGCGGATTGAATTGTTGCTGGAACCGGGGTACGAGTTGGTGGACACGGGGCTGCGGTCGACCGATCCGCTCAACTTCAGCGACATGAAGCCCTACAAGCTGCGGCTGAAGCAGGCGCGGGAAGCGACAGGACTGGATGACGCGATTTTGAACGCGGTGGGCCAGCTTGGACCGCATGCGGTGGTGCTGAGCGCGATGGAGTGGAACTTTGCGGGCGGCTCCATGGGTTCCGTGGTGGGCGAGACGATTGCCCGCGCTGTGGATCGCGCACGGGTGACTCGGAAGCCGCTGATTGTGGTGGCTGTCTCCGGCGGCGCGCGCATGCAGGAAGGCATTGCCAGCCTGATGCAAATGGCCAAGATCTCTGCCGCGCTTGCGCAGTTGGATGAGGCTAAGGTCCCGTATATTTGCGTGCTCACCGATCCTACGACTGGCGGCGTGACCGCGAGCTTTGCGATGCTCGGCGATTTGAATATTGCTGAACCGGGAGCGCTGATCTGCTTTGCGGGACCGCGCGTGATTGAACAGACCATCCGCCAGAAGCTTCCTGAAGGCTTCCAGCGCGCGGAGTTTCTGCAGGAAAAAGGCTTCCTGGATGCCGTTGTGCATCGCAAGGATCTGAAGGCGTACCTGATCAGGGCGCTGGAGTTTTTGCAGGTGAAGTCGGTGGCCTGATAGGCTCACTGACCTGGTCGAGCAGATTTTTTAGATATCGTAAACAGCACAAGCAGAAAGGGCGCTCGGTTGAGCGCCCTTTCTGCTGTGATGCGTTCTTCCTCTGTTCTCTTAGAAGTAGAACTTGGCTGCGAGCTGCGACTGGCGGGCTGCTCCGCTGGAGAAGATGCCACCCATGTTGGGTCCGCCGTTGGTCTCGCCCTGTTCGAAGTTCGGGTCGGGGTTGGAGAACTGCGTATGGTTGAAGACGTTGTCGCTCTCCATACGAATCTGGAAGCGGATGTGATTGTCCGCACCCAGTGCGAAGTTCTTCGCTAGCACGAGGTTGGTGTTGTTTACGCCCGGGCCGTGGTATTTGTTGCGCGATTCGTTGCCGAAGAAGCCGATTGTTTCAGGGGTGAAGGTTTGGCCGCTTCCGTTGGTGAACCACTGCGAACCTTCGCCGAGAGATGAAAGGCGCGTACGCGGGTTCTGAGTCACCAGCGCACCAACCTGGTTCGGAACGTCCGGGCAGGCGTAGTACGAGGTATAGTTGGTGCACCACAGAGAGGCCGAAGAGCTATCGCTGTAGGAGACATCGAACGGCTCACCCGTCGCAGCTGTAGTGATGGCACTGATCTGCCAACCGCCAATTGCAAGGTTGTAAGGCGAATAGGCGCTGCTGCCGCTCTTTACCGGGACGATATAGATGGGCGAGAAGACAATACGCTGCCGTGCGTCGTATGTCGAGTTGCCATAGTTGAGTTGCGGATCGAATTGATTGAACCCGCGCGCGCTCTCGGCAAAGCCGGTGTTTTCGTAGCTGGAGCCGGTATCGAGCGCGTGAGCGTAGGTGTAGGCAAGCTGGAAGCTCAGGCCGTGTGTCAGGCCCTTGCTGACCTTTGCCTGCAGCGCGTGGTAGCTGGAGGATGCCAGCGAACCGACCTCGCCGATGCTGTCGAAGCCGAGGTTGCCTGTGTTCGGGTCGATGGCGCCAGCCAACGTGTTTTGGGGAAAGTAGTAGGCCTGCAGGTAATCATACTGTTGGCAAAGCGAGCTAGCGAGGCAGGCTGCGTGTCCGGCGGCCGTCTCGTAGTTGCCCTCATAGGAAGCCTGGTTGTGGCGAGCGAGCGAGCCCACATAGCTGACGCGAACCGCGACTTTGCTGGGGAACTCACGCTCGACGGAGAGCTGGAAGTTTTCAGCGTACGGAGCGCGGAAACCGGGGCCAAAGCTGCTGGTGTCGATCGGCTCATAGGGCGCGAAGTTGATGGTCTGTCCCTTATGCGGGAAGGTAAAGGGGTATTTGTTGGTGTAGGCCGTTCCCGTGTTTATATCCTGCCAGGGGTTGGCAAAGGCGGGAGTGCCGCCGTCGTAATCCTCAGCGCCGTAGGAGTTGAGACCAAAGGGCGGGCTCTCCAAGGTCTGCAGAGCGGTCTCTTCTTCGGTACGGTCATAGTAGATGCCGAATCCCGCGTTGATGGCGAACTTTCCAGGCGACCCGGAAATCTTGCCAAGATCTGGAGCCCATGCGAAGCCGAGGCGAGGCCCAAATTCGGTGTGGTTGGTTACTGCCTGCCCAGAGGTACCGCAGCCGGGATCGCCGGGGTAGTTAATTCCCACAGGTGCCGCAGTGAAGATGGTTGACTGCTGACCTGGGGTGAGGCAAATGACCGCTTCGCCGCTGTACTGGTGGTTGTTGAGCGGAGTATCGATCGAGTAGCCGATACCGTAGTCCATGGTCAGCGTGGGGGTCAGCTTCCAGCTATCCTGCGCGAACATGTAGTTGAGGAAGGCATCCGCTTCAATCTCCGCGCCCGATCCTTGGTTGAACTGCTGAGGTACGCCCAGCAAAAAGTCCAAGGACGGATCGCCGGTCGAATAGGTTCCACTTGTGGAGAAGTCGTAGAGGCCACTGTTCTTAGCGCCGAAGGGGTTGGTGACATTGAAGCGGCGGCCGTCATAGCCAAACTTGAAATTGTGAGCGCCCACGATCTTCGAGAAGGTGTCGTCCAACTGATACACCTGGTCGATACGGGGCTGAGGGCCGTTGGTGCTGAAGCCGATGGTGAAGAAGCCCCCCACGTTGATGGTGGGTACGCTGGCGGCAGAGGTAACTTCAGGGGTGATGTTGAAGCCCAAGCTGGAAGGATCAACGACGGTCGCTGGATTTACGGCGGAAAAATTAAAGCGCGTCCAGTGCGCGGCGAGATCATTGACCTCAGAGCTGCCGATCTGGCGAACGTAATCAAACGTGTACTGCTGGATGGTATCGCTGTCCACTTCGTTGAAGCCCGGCAACGTTGCACCGGTGAACGGAATCGTCTCGTTATCCTTTTCCTTATCGATGATGCCAAGGAAGGTGATCTGGTTCTTGGGGTTGAAGGAATAATCGAGGCGGCCGATTTCCTGATAGTCCGTCTCCGGCTCAACGCCATTAGTGAAGTAACCATTGGTACCCTGGTTGGGAGCGGGAACATACTTGGCGGCGAGGGCGCTGGCGATTGAATTGTATGCGCTGGTCGGAACCATGCCGTTCAGGCCGCCCGATCCAGAGCCAAGGCAGTTTGCCCAGGTTTCGCCTGTAGTGCAACCGGGGATGGTGATGGTACCGGGAATGGGGTTGTTGCTGAACGTGTATCCGATAGCGCCAGTCAAATCGTCCGTGAAGTTGCCGCTGCTGACCTGGCCAGAGCCGTACACGATGTTGGATGCGGTGCTGGGCAGCCGCTCCTTGGTTCCCTGGAACGCGCCGAAGAAGAAGAGCTTGTTCTTGAAGATGGGTCCGCCGACAGTGCCGCCGAAGATATTTTGATGGAAGGGGCTGACCTCGCCTGTCCAGGGGCCGGTGCCGCTCGCGGTCGGGCCCTTTTCGAAGTAGCTCAGGGTGTTCAGGAAAGTGTCGCGATAGAATTCGAAGGCGTCGCCGTGGAACTTGTTGGAACCCTGCTTGATCGTCGCGCTGACAATGCCGCCCGAGTTACGGTCATATTCAGCGTTCAATGAACCTTCAATCAGGTTGAACTCGCCGATGGCGTCGAGGTTCGGGGCGAGGGCCAGGGTGTTGAGCGCGATGTCATTTGTGTCTGCGCCGTTGATGAGGTATTCCGACTGCTGGGCCTGGCCGCCACTCACCGAGTAGTTGCCGCCGAAGCGGGTATCGGGAGCCTGCACACCGGGCTGGGTAAGCTCAAGCTCGGTAAAGGTACGGTCGATCAGAGGCAATTCAACGATCTGGGTGGAGTCAACGATGTTGCTGAGCTCCATTTCAGTCGTGTTCACCTGGACCGCATCGGCTTCGACCGAGACGACTTCATTCTGGCC
>JBEKDE010000034.1:0-46660 GCA_050014515.1 Occallatibacter sp. | reverse complement strand
CGCGCCTGTTCGAGGCTAACTTCTGGGAGTCGAATCCCGGGCCGGTAAAGACCATCCTGAACCTGATGGGCCGCGCTCACGACGCGGTCCGTTTACCGCTGGTGCCGCCCTCGCCCGCCACCCGTACCCGGCTGGAACGATTGGCTGGCGAACTCGGCCTGCTCAAGCACGTTCCCCCGCCCCAGGGTTATTCCGAGGTCTTCTAATCTTTGGTGAGCCTGCTCACAGCCCAGGGGTTGACCAATAGGCATATAATTCGGCCTGAAAAATTCCAATCAGCTGCACGATGCCTATTCCAGACACCTGCAACTGGGGAGGCTGTTATGCTCAAGCCCGTTCTGGCCGTTTCCGCCGCGATCCTCTTTGCAATCGCCGCACTCACACCCACCCACGCCGTAGTCGCTGCGAGTACACCGCAAGAGCCGACAAGCGGTGTCGCAGCCCCCGCCAACACATCCAAATCAACCCCGGCTTCGCGCGAGAAGGCAAAGAAGATCTACGCCATCGACTGCGCTCTGTGCCACGGGGACAACGGAAACGGCAAGACCGACCTGGCCAAGGACATGGGCCTGACCCTCGCGGACTGGACCGATCCCAAAACACTCGCCAATCACCCCGACCAGGAACTCTTCCTCATCATCCGCAATGGCAAGGACAAGATGCCCGCCGAAGATGAGAGCCGGGCCAAGAAAGACGATGTGTACGCCCTGATTGCCTATATCCGCGAGATGTCGAAGAACCAGCCCGCCCAGGCCGCTCCGGCCACCCCTGCCGCCGATGCAACGACCGCACCGCCCCCGGCAGACGCGCCCAAGCCAAACCGCTAGATTCATAAAGAATCCAACTCCGCGGGCCGGCCTGCTCATCGGCGCCGGCCTGCACAGCTTCAGTCTGTGAAGTTCCCAGGGCAGCATCGCCGAATTCCCCCGGCTACCCTTGCGAAGGCCGCACTTTTCGGGAAAATCGCGCTGTCAAGTGATTGCTCTGAGCAGAATCTTATAACTTGTTGGTTTAATAGAGATTATTTAGCGCTTCAAGTTTGCAGAAGATATAGTGCGGATTGCTTAACCTTATAGATAACCAGACATAACCGAGTAGCAGACGGAGATGCCGCGCCGGGCGAATGAGTACGCCCTCCCCCACACGGAGTGCGCCGGGGCGCGGAACCGTCTGCGCCTGGGTCTTTCTGGCATTTGCACCTGCGGCGAGCCTTGGTTGCAACCACGACGAGGCTCCAAGCCGCGGGGCGAGTTTCCTGAATTCTCAATAAAACCAAGGCGGCTGGCGCCGTTTTTTGCATTTCAGAAGGAGTTTTTCCGCATGAATCAAATCTCGAATATCTGGAATCATCCGAAGACATCGACTGCCGGGTTGCTGATTGCGATCGTTACTGTGGCCGGCGTGCTTTCGCAGCAGGGGATCAACCTGGGATCGGCGGGCACGGGCACCGTGGTAACACTGGTGAGCGCGCTGGCCAGCGCACTGCTGGGATTGCTGGCAAAAGACCCCGACTCGGCTCCCTCATCTGGCGGAAACACGGCCAAGCTAGGCGCATGGGCGCTGATTGCGCTGCTGCTTGGGTCGCCGTTTATGAGTGGCTGCTCCGGCGCGACGGTTGCGCAGGACATTGTGAATTGGACGCCTGCCTTGCAGAGCGCGGTGGCCACGGTAGATTCAACGGCGGCATTGCTGGCTCCGGCGGATGCGCCCGTGTTTGTGGCGGCAACGGTGGGGTTCGACGCGGCGTCGAATCTGTTGGTGGGGCAGGCGAAAGCTTACCTGGCCAATCCTTCGGCGAGCTTGCTGGCGCAGTTGCAAACCCAGGTGGTGACGTTGCAACAGCAGGTGAACGCGGCACTGCTGAAGGCAGGAAGAATTGTGGATCCGGTCAGCCAGAAACATGCGCTCTCGGCGATCCAGGTGGTGGGCAGCGTGGTCAGCGCGATTCTGGCGCTGGTTCAGTCAGTGAGCAGCAAGGCCGCGGTCGCGCAGATGGCCGCGCAGTCGACGATCAAGCGGGCGGCGGTGCAGCCTTATCTGGATGAAGGAAAGATGGCGGCGATGGTGGCTGCGCATTACAACGAGCCTATAGTTCTTGGCCAGATGCAGGTGGAACTGGCGGAACAGAACGCGATGCGCTCTGGGTTTTGAGATTCGCAAGCGCGTGGAGCCAGCGAGGAGATGAAGTGTTCAGGGGAAAAGGAGGGACGAAGAGTGCAGCCATTTGAAAGACGATTGAAGCCGGCGCAGGATGAGGTGCATCGGACCGCGCATGACCAGGACCTGATCGAAGTTCCGAAACGAGCGCGCCTCGATAGAGAAGCGGAGTCGAACGGAAGTTCGCTCGGGCCGCGCGGCGTTAAGCCGGTGAGTTCGAGTGATATCTAGAAGGATGTATGTGGCACGGGCCGCACCGAATATCGAGCGGCCCGTTTTTTTATGGACAGGGTTGATTGAAATTTGGACTAGGTGCTTGAGTCGCGTGCTTCGCCGAGGATCAGTTTCAAAGTGATCTGGCGGCGGCCGCGGTAAAAGGTGATGCTGATGGTGTCGCCGGCCTGATGTTTGCTCATGATGGCGCTGACGTCCTGCGGATCGCTGACCTCCTGGCCGTCGATGGCCACGATGAGGTCTCCGCCAAGAAGGATGGGCGTGTTGCCCACGTAAGCTTGTTCATTGCCGCCGCGGAGGCCGGCACGCTCGGCTGCGCCACCGGGAATCACGCGCTGGATGAGGATACCGGACTCAACGGCGAGGCCCATCTGCGAGGCGAGATCGGGACCGATCGCGTAGGACGAGATGCCCAGCGAGGGACGCTTGACCTTGCCGTAGCGCGTGAGGTCGGCCAGCACTGCCTTGGCGGTGTTGATGGGGATGGCGAAGCCGATGCCGGAGCTTTGATTGGCGCCGTTGGAGGCGATCATGGTGTTGATGCCGATGACCTCGCCACGCGAGTTCAGCAATGGGCCGCCGGAGTTGCCGGGGTTGATGGCCGCGTCGGTTTGGATGGCGTCTTCAATGGAGCCGGCTTCTGACTCCCTCGATGCAGGCAGGGTGCGGATGGAGCTGATGATGCCGCGGGTCATGGTTCCTGCGAGGCCGAAGGGATTGCCGATGGCGTAGACCTTCTGGCCGACAGATAGACCACTGGAATCAGCCAGCGTGACCGGCTGAAGATCAGGCGCGCTGATCTGCAGCAAGGCCAGGTCGTGCACCTTGTCACTGCCTACGATCTTTGCTGGATAACGGCGCTTGTTGCTGAGCGTGACTTCAATGCCGCGATTCGCGCCTTCAATGACGTGGTAGTTGGTGAGCACATGGCCCGCCTTGTCGAGAACAAAGCCGGAGCCCTGACCCTCCTGCGGCACGGTGCCATAGAAAAAGTTGTAGACCAGCGCTTTGGACGTAATGTTGACCACGGAAGGCAACACGCGCTTGTAGACGGCGATATTGTTCAGTTCCTCCGTGTCGTAGGCAGGAGCGGCTTCCGCTTCAGTGAGCTGGAGCGCGGATCCGGAGCCGTGGGCTCCAAAAAGCGAGAGATGGTCGAGCGATCGACCGCCGGAAACAGTGGTGAGGTGCGTGGTGATGAGCCAGAATCCACCCACCAGCAGAACAATCAGAAATACCGAGCGAAATTTCATTGAGGACCTTCGGAAAGTGGACAGTGTGCAGTGAACAGTGCACAAGTTTGGAGGCCAGGAGCCAGTGAACAGGTATTTGTAACTACGATTCTGCTCATGCGGCGGTTCCTCTGTTCACTGTGCACTGCACACTGACCACTGCTTCTATTTTAAAGACAACTTTTGCGCAGAATTGTTGCTCTCTGCGGTCAGGCGCGGCCATAGTGCTACCACCTGGGCGTGAAGGCTCTGCCGATCTCCTGTGTTTTCGAGGACATAATCGGCGCGAGCGGCTTTTTCGGCGTCCGGGATCTGGTGGGCGAGGCGTACGCGGGCGTCGGCCTCGGCGGCGGCGCGGGCGGATTCGGTGGTGCTTACGCGGGCGGCGTAGCGGGCGATTTTGAGCTCGTCGGGCGCGGTGACGACGATGACTCGGTCGATACGGCGGCGCCAGTCGGCTAAAACGGTCTCGCTTTCGCCGCGGGCGCGTGCGTCGCGCTCCACTTCAAAGATGAGCGCCGACTCGACCACGGCGACAGCGGCAGAATTGCGGGCAAAGACCGAGTCCATCCACACTCGCTGGGCGGCAATCACGGCGGGATGGACGATTGCGTTCAACTCGTTGAGACGCCCACCCTTGAAGGCCAGTTCGGCCAGCCGCGCGCGGTCAAGCCGACCGTCGAGGCCGACCACTTCTGGTCCAAAGGCGTGGACGATTGCGTCGTAGACTGGCTGGCCCGGCTGCATCAGCTCGCGGCCCAGCTCGTCGGCTTCAATGACCTCCGCGCCCAGTTCGCGCAGATAACCGGCGACGGTGCTCTTGCCGCTGCCGAGACCACCGGTGAGTCCAACGCGCAGCATCTTCTAGAGCCCTCTCCGCATTTTGGCAGCGCGCACGGTGTTGGACATGAGCATGGCGATGGTGAGCGGGCCAACGCCGCCGGGGACGGGCGTGTACGCGCCGGAGAGCTCGAAGGCTTTGGGGTGAACGTCGCCGACCACCGTTGACCCGCGTTTGGCGAAAGCGGCTTCCCGCTTGGCGTTGCCTGCGAAGTAGCGATCGAACTCCTCGCGCGTGGTGATGCGATTGATGCCGACATCAATGATGGTTGCGCCGGGCTTGACCATATCCGGCGTGATGAAGCCGGGGCGGCCGATCGCGGCGACAAGAATGTCAGCCTGCCGGGTAATGGTGGCGAGGTCGGCGGTCCTGGAGTGGCAGATGGTGACGGTGGCGTTCTGGTGCAGCAGCAGCATTGCGGCTGGCTTGCCGACGATGTCACTGCGGCCCACGATGACCGCGTGCTGGCCAGCGATGGGAAGGTTGCTGCGCTTGAGAATCTCAATGACGCCGGCGGGTGTGCAGGGTGCAAGCGCGGGGCGGCCGGCAAGCAGGCGGCCGGCATTCACGGGGTGAAAGCCGTCAACGTCCTTTTCAGGAATAACCGCGTCGAGAAGCACCTTTGCGTCGACTTGCGGCGGCAGGGGCAACTGGATGAGGATGCCGTCGATGTCGTCGCGGTCATTCAGGCTGGTGACCAGGTCGAGCATGTCTTCTGTGGTGACAGTGTCGGGAGGGGTGATGAGGTCGCTGAAGATGCCAAGCTCGGCGCAGGTCTGCACCTTGCTGCGAACGTAGATCTCCGATGCGGGCACATGTCCGACGAGAACCGCGGCGAGGCCAGGACGAACTCCCTGAGCAGCTAGTTGCTTAACTTCTTCCGCGACTTCCTGCTTGATGGCGGCGGCAATGGTTGCGCCGTCGAGGACGATTGGCATTGATTCACTCCACCTGTCTATCTTATCTTTCCAGGCGCGGCGTTTCCGTGAAGGTGTTTGCTGATTCGGGACAATCCAGCAAAGGCCCAAATACTTCTTTACTTTCAATCTCATCGGCGCGGTATGCTTGCGACATGCTTCCCCGCATGGCTGGAAAGACTTTTCTGCAGATTTTTGCGCTGGCTGCAATTTCGTTGACGCTGGCGCACGCGGCGGTGCCTGGCGCGACTGAGCCGGCTGTTCCAATGCTCAACCTGGATGGACTCGGCAAGGGCACGGCTAAACTCGACGGCCCCTGGCAGTTCAAGACCGGCGACGATCTTGGCTGGGCCGCTCCTGGGCTGGACGATTCCAAGTGGGAGCAGATTCGTGCGGACGCGACCTGGGGCGCGCAGACACACCCAAACTACACGGGGTTCGCGTGGTACCGGCGGCACATTCACGTTACAACAGCGCCGGGCGCCTCGCCGGATCTGGCGTTATATCTGCCGCCGGTGCAGGATGCGTGCGAGATCTACTGGAATGGCGTGCTCGTGGCGCGATTCGGCGCGGTTCCACCCAACCCGACGTGGTATTACCTGCCGCCGCCGCAAACGTATGGGCTGGGGCCGGTGCGAGACGGTGTGCTGGCCTTCAGGATGTGGAAGGCGCCGCCGGTTTCATTCGATTCGGGTGATCTGGGCGGATTCTCGGCGCTGCCGATTGCAGGGAGCCCGGAAGCGATTGCCGCGCTGAAGGCAGTGAGCGACTACCGTTGGATGCGCAGCCGGCAATTCACCTGGGCGGTTGACTTTCTTTCGCTGATGGTGGTGGTGCTGGCGCTGTTCACCTGGCTGCGCGACCGGACGCAGTGGGTGCTGTTCTGGATTGCGGGATTCTTCCTGGGGCCGCTGGCGGTCACTCTCTTCCTGACTTTGCGAATCCCATGGTCATTCAACTTTGCGATCGGTGTGGCTCAGCCATTCTTTGGAATTACCGACGTTTCGCTCTGGTTCGTTCTGATCTGGATGTTAGACCTGCACGAAAACCAGCAGCTGGTAAGATTCGCACGCTTTATTGCGATTCTCAATATCGTGGTTACGTCGATTGACGGGATGCTGTCGATTCCAGTGGGCGCGTCAAACTGGGTAGCGCAGGTGGAACTTGCTGACGCAATCTGCACGGCGATCTTCACCACCTGCGAGTCGTTTGCACTGGTGCTGGTAGTGTATGCGGTGGTCCAGCGGAAGCGGCTGGAATTGTCGCGCTGGCTGGTGGCGATTTTTGCGTTCACGTGGGACATGATCAACGTGGTGCGCATCGCGTTCGAGCAGGGGCGGCGATTTACTCACTGGACGTTTGCGGACAAGATTGCAGCTCCGCTGTTTACGTTCAACGGGAATGCGATCAATGCATCGAGCATTGCGCAGGTGCTGCTGCTGATTTCGCTGGTGTATGCGGTGTATCGCTATGTTGCCGAGGACCGGCGGAGGCAGGCGGCGCTGGAACAGGAGTTCAAGAATGCGCGCGAGGTGCAACAGGTGCTGGTTCCCGAAGAGCTGCCTTCGATGCCGGGCTTCGCGGTGACGAGCGCGTACAGGCCGGCGCAGCAGGTGGGCGGGGACTTCTTCCAGATTATTCCGCTGGAAGGTGGATCGACGCTGGTTTTGCTGGGCGACGTGAGCGGCAAGGGACTGAGGGCGGCGATGGCGGTTTCATTGATTGTGGGCGCGGCGCGCATGATTGCCGACTACACTACGAGCCCTGCGGAGATTCTTGCGGGATTGAACCGGCGACTGTGCGGACGGCTGCAGGGCGGGTTTGCAACGTGCATCGCGATGCGGCTCGATCGGGACGGAAATTGCGCGGTCTCCAGTGCCGGCCATCCAGCGCCGTTTCTCAACATGCACGAGATGAATCTGCCGGGCGCACTTCCGTTGGGGATTCAGCCGAGCGCGACTTATGAAGAAACCGTGGTTCGCGTTGGTGTTGGCGACCACTTTGCGCTTTATACCGACGGACTGCTGGAAGCGCGCAACCAGACGGGTGAGCTCTACAGCTTTGCGCGCCTTGAAAGCCTGTTTGCCGGGAAGCCGAATGCGGCCGAGGCGACTTTGGCCGCGGTCAACTTTGGCCAGGATGACGATATCACTGTGCTCACCCTTACGCGGCTTGCGGTGAGCGAGGAATCGACCGCGCAGCACATGGCGTCAAGTCTGTGAACCGTTGAGAAACAACCACTGTACAAATCCTCGATTCTGCCGAAGTAGGAGATAGATCGAAGCAAGATGCATGACGGTGCGGCGACTGGTCCTGGCCGGCCAGAAGGGAAGCCGTAGTTGAAGGCACTTGCGTCGGCGAATGGGGATGCCAACCGTGCGCATTGGGCGGAGAAGGGGAGAGACGGATTTGCCGTGGGCGCAGTTGCGCCTGCCTCCGTTTCCCCAGGTGGCGATCAGAGTGCTGCAGTTGGTGCAGTCCGAAAACGTTCAGCTGCGCCAGCTGGACGATCTGATCTCTTCGGATGCGGCGTTTGCCAGTGAGGTGCTCACTGTCGCGAACTCGCTTTTGTATTCTCCGCGGTTTCCGGCCAACAGCATGCTGCAGGCAATCGCCGTGCTGGGTGCAAATCATCTGCAAGGGATGTGCCTGACGGTTGCAGTGCGGGCCTATCTTGGCAGTTCGCTGAGTCATCCGGCGATGCGCAGTCTATGGCGGCACAACCTGGCGTGTGCGCTGATCGCGGAACAACTGGCTTCATTAGGTTTCATTGACAAGGACGTAGCCTATACGGCGGGTGTGCTGCACGACATCGGACGGTTTGCGCTGGCGGTGGCGCGCCCCAGAGAATACGCCGACTTGCTGGCGAAACATTGCGGATCTTCAAGCAGCTTTCTCGATGCGGAGCGCGAATTAGTGGGTTGGGATCACTGCGAGGTTGGCCGGCAATTGGTGCTCGGCTGGAAACTGCCGGATGAGCTGGAAGCAGTGGTGCACGAGCATCACTGTTCGCGGCGGCATGATGTCTGCTGGAACACGGCGGAGCTAATCAAGGTGAGCTGCAAAATGGCGGATGCGGCTGGATTTGCTGCGTTTTCCGGATGTGATCCTGTCGCGTATGACAGCCTGCTCGAGGAGCTGCCGGAGCGTGAACGCAGGGTGTTCCCTACAGATAAAGAAGAGCTGGCGTTCGCAGTGGCTGCAAAGATCGATGCCATCGAGTCGGTCTAGAAGAAACCATTCCCCGGACATATGCCAAAACGCGCTATCGGAAGCGGCGAATCCTGAGCGTGTGGCGGCCAGAACGGTAGAGGCCCGTCACGTACACGGTGGCTCGTCCCTTCGTAGAGAAGATGAGCTGGCGGATGCGCAGCAGGGATGTGCCGTTCGGAATATTCAAGAGCCTCGCGATGCGGTGATCCGCTTGCGTGGCGTCAATCTCCTCGTCCGCGTAGGCAATCTCAACATCGCATCCCTGTTCAAGCGCCGCGAACAGCGAAGTGCGATCGAGCGGCGCATCCAATACAGCCTGATATTCCTCCGCGGAGAGATAGCAAATCTCGAGGGCGACAGGTTCATCGCCGGCAGAGCGGACACGCTCAATCTTAATCAGACGGCTGGTGGGTGACAAGCCGAGACGCGCCGCAATCTCATGTTCTCTCGTGATGATGCCGGAGAAGATAATGCGGGATCGTGTCTCGAGGCCGAGGTTCGACATTTCCTCTGTGTAGCTGTGGAGCTTGTTGAAGTGGATCTGGGGCGGCGCAACAAATGTTCCGGCGCCATGGCGGCGCTCGACGACGCCTTCCTGCGCCAGGTCAGCAAGCGCGTGGCGCGCGGTCATCAGGCTGACGCCGTGGATGCGGGCAAGCTCTCTTTCGGAGTCAACTACGTCGCCAGGTTTCAGCTCTCCGGAATCGATCCGTTGGCGGATGGCGCTCTGAATCCGCTTGTAGGCAGGTTCGTCCTTGCGCGTACTCACTATCGAAACTGCTGACTTCATAACGGGATCGGCACCGTTCTAACGATTGCCCAAATGGTCTGCATTCAAGATACCTCAACCAAACGGAATGTCGAGGAAAAACTCGCTATAGAGCACTTTGGGGAACTGAGGATGTACACGCAGGACCTGTGTTACGCCGCACTTGAAGCCCGGCTTCGCTGCCGGGTGGCCCGAGTTTCTGTGAACCGTTCCTGCCAAGCCATGCGATTTTGCGTCGGATTATGGCTTACATGCTGTTGATTCTACAGTGGACCGGAGTGTTTTTCCACAGTCTTGGCATCGGGGCGCGAAAATCGTCGAGCTTTTTCTCTTGACTTGCATTTTCGCGACTGCTATATAGTACTTCACCAACTAGCTATAGCTGTCCAAAGAAGGCAAGCATTCAACCTGAACCTGTATTGAAGGAGATTTCAGTGAAGCGGATAAATCGAATGATACTGATTGCGGTTGGCGCCGCCTGTACAACCCTCATGATTCTCGGGGCATCGCCAACCCTGTGGGCCCAGCAAGCTGCTGGCTCAATCACCGGTACCGTGGTGGATCCTTCGGGGTCCGTCATAGCAGGTGCAACCGTGACTGTACGCGACGTGAACCGCGGCACGACCTGGGGGACCAAGACGACCAACTCAGGTCTTTATGAATTCCCGCAAATTCCCGTGGGCAGTGTTGAAGTTAAAGTGGAAGCGCCCGGGTTTTCCGGCGAAGTACGCAAGGCCTTTCCTCTGGCTGCCAATCAGGTAGCCCAGGTGGACTTCCATATGAAACCGGGAGCAGTCAGTGAGACCGTCAGCGTCGATGCGGCACCACCGCTGCTGCAATCAGAATCGACGGAGGTGTCGACCGTACTCGACACAACTACCGTTAACGCGATCCCTCTTGCAACCCGCGACATTAATCAATTGACGCTTTTGGCGCCGGGCGTGGTCAGCCCCAACATTTTCGCCTTCGAGTCGTCTCAGAACACATTCGGCACGGGGCGCCCGTATGTGAACGGCGCCCGTGAACAGGATAACAACGCTTCTCTTGACGGCATGGACATCAACCAGCCCGACAACAACGACGTTGCATACGTGGCCAGCCCCGACGCGATTCAGGAATTTAACATCATTACCAGCAACGCACCGGCGGACTTCGGAAACTATATCGGCGGGGTCGTGGTTGAGACGATGAAGTCCGGGACGAATCAGTTCCACGGAGACCTGTTCGAGTACATTCGCAACACGGACCTTGACGCGAACTCGTGGCAAGACAAGGTAAACGCGTCGCTACAGCTTCCATCGCCGACCAATCCCAACAATTATGTTGCTACCGGAGTGACTCTGCCGCGTCCCGTGCTGCAGTGGAACAATTATGGCGGCACTGTCGGCGGACCCATTGTCAGGAACAAGCTGTTCTTCTTTGCCGACGAGCAATCAGAAGTTAATAACACACCGAGGACGGCCCAAACCAACACCCTTATCCCGACGCCCTTTCTGACCGGCAACCTTGGGCAGGTATGCACAAACCTCGGCGCGAGCTTTGTTAACGGCGTCTGCACCAATCCCGCCGGGCAGCTTTACAGCCCGGTCTATCTCAGCGGCCCCAATGCTGGACAGCCAGCTCCGATCGCCAGCCGTCAGCCGTTCGCGAACAACCAGATTCCGTTGAACAGCACAGTAGCGGCGGCCATGGTCGCTTCTCCCTTGTTCACTCAGCAGTTTGAACAACCGATCTACTACACCAGCGGCTACGTCCACAGCTACCAGGGTGATGTGAAGATCGACTGGCAGGCAAGCCAGAACGATCACCTTTCTGGCCGCTATACACAGATGCATACCCTCAATTTCAGCAGCAACGGAACGAACGTGCTGACCCCGAACCTAACGCGGGAATATCCGCTGAAGAACTTTGTTGTCGATTACGTGCACACGATTACTCCTACGCTGGTTAATGATGTCCGTTTCGGCGGGCAGTTTTTCCCGGCCAACGACCAGGTTTATACCGACGCGACGAGTGCGAACCTGCCGCAGGAGTTCGGGCTTCCGGGAGTTCAGGAATCCATTCTTCCGTCAATGAGTTTCGGATACGGGTCAGTGGGCAGCTCGGACGGCGTGGAAATCTTCCATGACACCACCTATGAGGCCGAAGATTCTCTGACGTGGACGCACGGCAAGCAAACCCTTCACACGGGCTTTGAGCTTTACCACTACATCATGAACGACGTGTATGCGGGCAACCAGGGCGCTGCGGGTTCCTTCACATTCAACGGTCAATACACGACGCAGGGCGCAGGCTCGGGAGGCCAAGCATTCCAATTCGCCGACTTCCTGCTCGGCCTTCCGGAAAACGTGCAGCAAGGTGTCCCGTTTCAATTCAATCTGGTCAACAGCTTGTTCGCAGGCTACGTGCAGGACAACATCCATGTGACGCATAACCTGAGCCTGAACCTGGGCATGCGCTATGAGTTGACGACGCCCCGCGGCGACAAGAATGCGAACGCCAACGTGAACTTCAACCTGCTGACCGGAACGCCGGAGATCGGCACCAACTACAACACCTATACCGGGTGGGATAACTTCCAGCCGCGTATTGGCTTCGCGTACCAACCCGATTGGGCTCCGAAAACCGTGCTCCGCGGCGCTTATGACATCTCCAGTTACATGGAAGGCAACGGGGTCAACAACATGGCCGTTGTGAATCCACCCTACGTGGAATTGCACAACGAAGTGAACAACACCGCGGCAACGTTGATGTATCCGACGACGACGCTGGACCAGGGTTATACGGCTTTCTCGGCCGCCTGCACGCCCACTCAACTGATGGCCTTCGCTTCCAACTGCTTTGCCAGCGGCCAGGCTCACGCCACCAACCCATCGCTTCAGCCTGCCGTCGATCAGCAGTTCAGCCTGTTTTTGGAGCATCAATTCAGGGCGAACACTACGGCCAGTGTTGGCTTCGTGGGCAACAAAGACGACCACATGTCCGACATCTACCTCTACAACCAGAAGCAGCTCACCACGGCTGACACAGTGATTCCGGGCCCGTATATGCAGCCGATTGTGACTGCCGGCGCCCAGGCCCGCTACAACGCATCGGATGGCATCTCGCGCTACAGTGCGCTTGAGGCCACGGTGGCGCAACGTAACTACCACGGTCTCACGTTCCAGGCCGCCTACACATGGTCCAAGTGCCTCGCAAATTCGCTGGGTTACTTTGGATCGTACGGTGACGAAGAAGGCGCTGGGGAATCGCAGACCCAGGCTACGCAGAACTTTTTCCAGAACGAATACAACCCGATGGGCGATTACGGTAGGTGCACCATCGACACAGCCCAAGAGCTCGCCGCCTATGGCGTATACAGTCTTCCCTTCGGCAGGGGAAAACTGTTCGCCAACAACGTCAACCCCGTCGTCAATCAGGTGATTGGAGGATGGGAAACCGCAGTTAGCACCACCTTCCGGTCTGGCTTTGGAATTACCCCCTTTGCCGGCGCCTATATGGGGGATAACAATGCGCTTTCCGCATCCACGCTGACCGGATCGTATGAACCCCGCCCGGATTGCGTAGCAGGCCAACTGGGTTCTCAGAGCATGCAGACTGTTCAGATAGGCGGGAGCATCGGAAGGACGAATCTGAATCCGGGTTCCGTAACCGAGGTTGCGAACTACACCTATGGCAACTGCCAGACCGGTGCGTTGCGTGGTCCCGCACTCAAGACCGCCGACCTCAATCTGACCAAGCGGTTTCCTATCGGGGAAAGGGTGAATGTCGCGCTCGGTGCTCAATTCATGAACCTCACCAACACGCCGATTTTCAGCGTACCAGCCAGCTGGTGGGGCCAGTACAGCTCTTGCAATGCTTGTAACGGTGTTCGCCAAACTGGCCCGGGAGTGAGTGTGGGCAGCGGGAACGTTGGGCTGTTCGGTCTTCTGGATGGATCGAACCCCGGCCGCGAAATTGAGTTCTCGCTGAAGGCGATCTTCTAAGCAGAACGGCATCTGTCCTGTGGAGACCGCAATCCGGTCTCCACAGGCAGAACTTATCTCTTCTTCAATTGAGGATGGGCAGGGATCTCCGGGTCGCAGAGCCTTCCTCGGCTTAACCCAGGAACAGATTCTTTCAGATCGCGCGCTTGGTTGCGTTCAGGAAAACTGCGCGCTCAAGCTCTTCTTATCAAACCGGTCATTTTTCCGGATTGAAGCAGACAAAGCAGTAACTTCCCTTCAACTTGTCTCGTGTATTCTTGGGGTTTGTTGAGGTTCACTCAACGCAGATCATCATCAGGCCGCGGCGTTTGACTGAGGGCCGTATTTTCCGTCACGACGATGCGGACTGGCGGGAAGCAATTCCAGGTGGAACGGAGTTTGCCCCGGATTTCTTATGAAGACCTTTCTTTTTGAAGTGTGCGCCGAAAGTGTGGAAGCTGCGCAGGCAGCAGAGTCCGGAGGCGCCGACCGCATCGAGCTGTGCTCGCAATTGCCGATCGGCGGAATTACGCCGCAGATTGAACTGACCAGGGCAGCGATTCGAGCGGTTTCAATTCCGGTCCATGTGCTGATTCGTCCGCGGAGCGGAGATTTCTCTTATTCCGCGGAAGAGTTCGCTCTGGTAAAAAGGCAGATTGAAGAGGCGAGGCAGGCTGGCGCGGCCGGTGTTGCCGTGGGCGTCTTATTGCCGGATGGACGCGTGGATGTGGAGCGAACTCGCGAGTTGGTGTGCCTGGGTCGTCCTATGAACGTGACCTTTCACAGGGCTTTCGATACCGCGTCGGATCTGAACGAGGCACTGGAGGCAGTGATTGAAACAGGCGCCGACTGCCTGCTTACTTCGGGCGGCGCGACCGATGTGATGGCGGGCGCGGAGTCGATTGCGCGGCTGCGCATACAGGCGGGAGAGAGGCTGGCGATCATGGCTGGCGGAGGTCTGCGCTTGAGCAACCTGGTTGATGTTGTGAGGCGGACGGGCGCTCACTATCTTCACGGATCCATGACGAGGTGGCGCGACGCAGAAGCGGAGGGTGCGACCTCGATAGCTATGAGCGGACTCGAAGCCGATGTGCGCGAGTCTGTGCGGCTGTTGCGCGATGAGTTCACTACGCCGGAGTTTGCAACGGAGCCAACGCGCTGAATGGATTTCGCTTCGAGGGGGTAGCGGTTCAGACGCGGATAATGCGCGTGCCGTGGCGTTCAAAAGGGGCGAGGAGGTCGCCTGTGGCGGCGGTGTCGGTAATGAGAACGTGAATTTCGTTGGCCGGGCAGATGAAGGCCGGGCTGACCTTGCCCAGCTTGCTGGAATCGGCAGCCACAATCACCTGCTTGGACTGCTTGAGCATCTTGCGGTAGACGAGCGCTTCATCGGCTTCAAGCGTGGTAGCTCCGCGTTCCCCATCGAGTCCGGTGACGCTGAGAAAGACCTTGTCCATGTAAACGTCGTCGAGGAAAGTGAGCGCTGCGTTGCCGGTGAGCGAAAACGACCACGCCCAGGGAACCACGCCGCCTGTGAGATAAGTGCGGATGCCGGGCTGGTTGCAGAGCTCCATACCGATGTTGATGGCGTTGGTGATCACCTGGACTTTTTCGCGATGACGGAGGCTGCGGCCGATATGCGTGGTGGTGGTGCCGGCGGTGAGGCCGATGGTTTCATTGGGCTGTACAAGCTCCGCGGCGGCCAGTCCGATGCGGCGTTTCTCTTCGGCAAAGCGCTGCTCGCGAGCCAGGAACATGCTGTCAAAGCGGAAGGGCTCGTAGAGCAGCGGTTCAACCAGAGTGGCGCCACCGTGTGTGCGGCGAATGAGACCGCGATTTTCCAGCCGCGCCAGGTCGCGCCGTATGCTGGGCGCAGAGGAGCCGGCCACTGCGAGCAACTCTTCAATGGTTGCAGTGCCCGCTCGTAGCAGGAACTTGATGATCTGTTCGGAACGTTGATTCAGCGACTCTGCCATCGCACCGATTCTAACCGTTCGGGCACGCAGAGTTGAGGGTTTGGTCTTAATTTTCGGCAATTTATGCGAACTTACACCGCATATTGTTCAATATGTTGAGCGAATCCAAGTTGTATGATCAGATTAGGCGCGAATGATCCCGACAAGGAAAACCGCGCCGGGATGGGAAGATGCAGACGTTTGAGCATGAGATGTTGCGGGAGATTTATGAGCAGCCGGCAGCAATCCGCCGCACCTTGGCGCTTTACCTGTCTGACGAGGTTTTGAATCCGGAAGTTGCTGCAAGGTTGGCGGGGTGGTCGATTCCGGAGGGCGAGATTCTGATTGCCGCCTCGGGCTCAAGCCGGCATAGCGGACTGGCTGCCGAGATCCTGTTGGAGGACCTTTGCGGACTGGCTGTGGATGTGGAGTATGCCAGCGAATACAGTTGCCGCGGGACCGATGGTCAGCAGGCGTCGCGGCATCCGAGCGTGCTGGTGCTTTCGCAATCAGGGGAAACTTCAGACACACTGGCGGCCCTGCGCGAGGCGCGGTTGCGCGGGCAGAAGACACTGGCCATCACCAACGCTGCCGGGTCCTCGATGGAGCGCGAAGCGGATGTTTCGATGCCTCTGGCAGCGGGCGTGGAGCGGGCGATTCCCGCAACCAAAAGCTTCACCTGCCAGCTTGTTGCGCTCTACCTGCTCGGGCTATTTGAGGGGGCGCGTGTGAAGCGGATGGATGCCGGCGCACTTGCGAATCATGTCGCGGAGTTACATGCATTGACGTCCAGCATCGAAGTGCAGCTCGATGGATTGCGTGAGCAGATGGCCGCGCTGGCCCACGAGTATGCATCGGCGGCGAGCTTTCTTTTTCTCGGCCGTGGCATTCACTATGCGATCGCGCGCGAAGGCGCATTGAAGCTGAAGGAAGCGTCGTATGTGCATGCCGAGGGCTACCCGACCGGCGAGTTGAAGCATGGGCCCAATGCGCTGGTGAGTGATCGCGTGCCGCTGGTAGTGCTGGCCACCGTGGATCGTTCGCTGGACGGGTCGGTGTTGCGTTACGAGAAGACGCTGCAATTACTGCGCGACATGAAGGAGCAGGGCGCGAAGGTTATTGCCATTGCCAACGAGGGCGACACGGAAGTGGCCGCGCTGGTGAGCGATTGCGTCTCCGTGCAGCCGGCTCCCGAGTACTTGCTGCCGATCGCCGAAGTGATCCCTTTGCAGATGTTCGCCTACTTCATGGCGCTGGAACGCGGCGTGAATGTGGATCGGCCGAGGAATCTTTCCAAAGCCGTGGTCGACCATGGCGTGGGGCAGCCGCTCGCGGGGGGCTCGCACTGAGTTCGTGCTTCACATTTTTGCGCCACAAACGTGAAGCACGGAGCGAAGGCTCCCGAAGGCTAAACGCTCCGAACGCTCTAACTCGTCGCGGTTCCTTCAAAGTGGGCTTCGATTTCTTCCAGCGTCTTGCCTTTGGTCTCTGGCAACAGGAATGCAGCGACGAGGAAGTAGACCAATGTGAATCCGACGAACAAGAAGAACATGGAAGAGTAGCGGTGCTTGCTCACGAATGGAAGGAAGATGCCGGCGAGCGTGGTGGAGACGAGCTGGTTAACGACCAGTGCAATGCTCATGCCGTTGGAGCGGATGCGCGTGGGCATCAGCTCTGAGAGCGCGAGCCACACGCATACGCCGGGTCCGAGCGCGTAGAACGCGATGAAGCAATAAAGCCCAATGGCGACGAGCCATCCATGACCGGAATCGGGAACACTGGTGATGAGAGCTTTTTCAATTTTCAGTGGAGCAGTACGGGCCGCGTCGAGATTGGCAAAGGGATTCTTGAAAAAAGCTTCCACCTGGTTAGCGGGAACGCAGTTATCGCGCGTGATTTGAATGGGTGCGGGCGCCGCATCGTCCGAGCGAGCGATGTTGGTGGATGCGGTGAAGTCTCCATAGGAATAAATGATGCCGAGGGAAGCGCGACCGCTGTTGATGGCGCCACCGGTGTAACCGTTGGCTGCGAGCAGCTTGGCGGCTTCGGCCTGATCAAAGCGCAGAGTCAGGTCTTGATCGGAGCTGACTAGATTCTGGACGAGGCTGCTCGAGTCGATATTCAGCCTTTCCGTTTTGAGAAACATGAAGCCGACGGAGGCGAGCGAGACGATGATGCCGCCAGTGCCGAGAATCAGCAGGAACCTGCGGCCGCGGCGATCAACCAGCGCGACGCCGACCATGGTCATGGTGAAGTTGACCACGGTGAGGATCACGTAGCCCCAATGGGCCTGAAGGTCGGAAAGGCCGCTTTGCAGCAGGATGCCGGTGTTATAGAGGATGACGGAGTTGATGCCTGTGGCGGTGTTGCAGGAGAGGATGGTGCAGGCGAGCAGGAAGGGAATGACATATTTGCGGCGCAGGAGCGATTCCTGCAGCCTGACGCCTGCTTTTTGATTGGCCGAGCGCGCTTCGGCTGCAGTGTGCGCGGTGTCTCTCATTTCCTGCAGCTCGAGCTCAGCCTGTTGCGGAGTGCGGGAGCGGAGAAGTGCGGCGAGGGCTAACTGCTCTTTGCCTTTGCGGAAGAGCCACCGCGGCGACTCGGTAACCATCAGACTGCCCAGCACAAACAGTAAGCCGGGAGGAAGCGAGACCCAGAAGATGCGTCGCCAGGCCTGGTCTTTGAAATGAAGAAGAGCGTCAGCGCCGCTGCCGGCGGCGACTGCATTGACGCGATAACTATAGTAGATGGCGATAAACGCGGCGGCGACGATGCCGAGCGTAAGCATCCATTGGAAGATGCCCGTCCCTTTGCCGCGATTAGAAGCAGCAAGGCACTCGGCCAGGTAGAGCGGAACCACGACGCCGATGAAGCCGGCACTCATGCCCTGCAAAAGACGCCCAAACAGTAACGGGCCATAACCCTGCGAGAGGGCGATGACCGGAATGCTGGCGACAAAAGTAAGGCCGCTGAGGATCATGAGGGGCTTGCGGCCCATCCAGTCGGCGAGTGTGCCGGCGAAAAGCGTGGAGAAGACGCTGCCAAGGAGCACCGCCGCGACTATGGCTGACAGTTGCGCATTGGTGAGGTGCGAGGTTGCTTCGAGATAAGGCAGTGCGCCGCCGATGATGCCTACGTCAACACCATAGAGCAAGCCGCCGAGGCCCGAAACCAGGAGCAGAAAAAGGTTGTAGCCGCGCTTCGAGTTGGAATCGGCTATGCCGGAGAGGGCTTGCGTTGTCATGGACTGAGCCTTTGCCTGGAATCTGATTGGGTGATCGGAACAGCTAAAGGGGCAGCAGAGTTTCCTGCTCGAATTCATTCTCGCCTGTCGGCCCGGATGCAGTGCATGATTAGTCTACAATGATCAAATCGAAATCAAACGCTCAATCTTGTGAGCTGAAGAGGATTCAAAATGCCGAGCATGAATCGGAGACGGTTGTGCATCATCGCGCGGGTAGGAGTATTGGGGACTGCAACGCTTTTTGGAGCTTTCTCCACACTGGCGGTGGGCCAGGTGAAGCTGTTGCCGGCTCCGCGCGAAGCGCATTTTTCAGGCGAGGTGGCGCTTCCGGCTTCCATTGCTGTTTCAGTTCCGGGTAACGACGCAGACGATCAGTTTGCTGCGCGCGATTTGGAAACGGCGGCAACCGCGGCTGGGCTGGGTGTATCGAATGGCGCATCGGATGCATATCATGTGACGCTGCTGCGGGCCGGAACAGCGGAAGCGAACGCGGTGCTTGCAAAGCACAACCTCACGTTTGATGCGGCGATGGAAGCAGAAGGGTATGCGCTGGCAGTGGATGCGCACGAAGCGTTTGTGGTTGGCGCCTCTGCACCCGGCATTTTTTATGGCGTGCAAACGCTGAAGCAGATGCTTCCGCCATCGGGCGGAAAGGCAGTCCTGCCCACGGGCACGGTGCGCGACTGGCCGGCGATGAAGTATCGCGGCATAGACGACGATCTTTCGCGCGGTCCGTTCCCCACGCTTGCATTTCAGGAGCACCAGATTCAGGTGTTCGCTTCGTTCAAGATCAATGTCTATTCGCCTTATATTGAGCACACGCTGCTCTATCCCGATCAGCCACTCGCGGCTCCTCCAGGCAGCTCGCTGACGCCCGCGGACGTGGCCGAACTGGTCGCCTTTGCCAAGCAGTATCACGTGATGGTGTTGCCGGAGCAGGAGGCTTTCGGGCACCTTCACCAGGTGCTGAAGTATGACCTCTATGAGGATGTAGCGGAGACACCGCACGGCCATGTGCTGGCGCCGGGACAGCCTGGCACGCTGCCCTTGATCCACGACTGGTTCACGCAGATCGCCGCGGAGTTTCCGTCGCCGTTCATTCACATCGGAGCTGACGAGACCTTCGACCTAGGCGTGGGGCGCACGCATGCAGCTGTGCAGTCGCGCGGCTACGGACCGGTGTATGTTGATTTCCTGAAACAGATTCACGATGAACTGGCGCCGCTGCACAAGCGGCTGATCTTCTGGGGAGATATTGGCGGCGACGATCCGGCAGCGGTGGCCGGCCTGCCCAAGGACATGATCGCTGCGCCGTGGAATTATTGGGACACGAAAGGCTTCGACAAGATGATCGAGCCGTTTGCAAAGGCTGGAATCGAAACCTGGGTATCGCCCGGCGACGCGAACTGGAATGAAGTCTATCCAAACGCGAACACGGCATTCGGCAACATCCAGGGATTCGTTCGCGATGGGCAGCGGCTCGGTTCCACGGGCGCGCTCACGACCGTCTGGAACGATGACGGCGAAGGACTCTTCAACATGGACTGGTACGGCGTGTTGTTTGGCGGTGTGGCAGCGTGGCAGGCGGGAGAGAGCTCGATTCCTGCTTATCAGGCGGGGTATGGCCTCACCTTCCATGGTGATCCGAGCGGCAAAATCGACGAGGCCGAAAAGGAATTGATGGCTGCTCACACTGCTCTTGGAAAGGCGCACACCGAATTGAACAGCGATGAACTTTTCTGGGTTGACCCGTGGAGCGCGGAGGGGCAGGAAGTCTCGAAGAAGGTGCTGCCGGTGGCTGAGGACCTGCGGCTGCACGCCGAACACGCGATTATGCTGATTGCCGAGGCGCGCGCCGCGAACCCTCATCTGCGTGAAGCGGATGCGCTGACGGCAATGGATATGGGCGCGCGGCGGCTGGACCTGATTGGCGAAAAGTTTGAACTGAGCCAGGAAATTGTGGAGCAGTATACGCTGGCGCTTGCCCAACAACACGACAAGGAACACCGCTCGGCAACGCGCAACATTCTGGATGAGATCAGCAGCATGTTTGGCCGCTGCCAGGATTTGCGCGATGGGTACTCGGCTGTAAAGGGCGAGTACAGCCAAGTGTGGCTCAGCGAAAATCGGCCGTATTGGTTGAACAACGTCACGGTGCGCTACGACATTGCCATTGAGACCTGGCAAAAGCGCAGTGATCTTTTTCTGAGCGGCATCCGTGGATGGGATAGCGGCAAGGACTTACCGTCGGCAGCAATTCTTGGTTTGCCGGAACTGGCGAGTACGAAGAGCAGCGCGCATTAATCTCTGGTAAACGAGCTGCGCCTCGATTTGCAGGTTTGGGACGGAGGACCACTCACTTCCTGCTTGCGAATCAAGCCAGGGCCGTTCTGCCAGCGGGATTCGGACAATCCCAGCAACCTTTGCTAGCTGACGATGCGGAGTCAACATTTCGAAACGCGGTAAGGCTCGCATTATTAGCGAGTTGCAAAGCGCCCCTGCGCAATTCCGTAGGGGCTGAATTTGCATTCTCAAATATATCGTGTCACGATATAAATATGACTTCTCAATCCGCTTCTCCAGATTCTGACGGGTTGCTTAGGGCGCTGGCGGAGTTTCGTTTTGAGTTAAGGCGATTTTTGCACTTCAGCGAATGCGCGGCCATTGACGCGGGGATGCACCCGCAACAGCACCAACTTCTGTTGCAGGTGGCTGGAGCGCCGCAAGGGACAGCGGTGACCATCGCCTACGCCGCCGGCCGCCTTGAGTTGAAACACAACAGCACGGTTGAGCTTGTGAACCGGTCCGAGCGCGAAGGACTGCTCACGCGGAAGGGAGACAGCGACGACCGGCGACGGGCAATCCTGCGTGTCACACGCAAAGGCAAGCAAGTTCTGGGCCGACTCGTTAGCGAGCATGCGCGCGAGTTAAACGAACGGGGAGCGGGACTGACGAAAGCTCTGCAACAAATCAGGCGAAATGCTGACTACGCGACTCATGGGGAGATGCAATGAGATCACGACCGTCGGCGTTGCGGGACTTTACTGTAGATCGCCGGGTGTGGCTGCTGACGTTGGTTGCGCTGGTGATCGGTGCATGCGGTGCCGCTCTGGCGGTGCTGCTGCTGCGCGCCATTGCCCTGGCCACGAACATCTTTTACTATCATCGCCTCAGCGTGGCAATGGTTGGGCCTGCCGGGTCGCCGCTTTCGCCCTGGATCATGGCGCCCGTCCCGGTCGTCGGCGGACTGCTGGTAGGGATCATGGCGCACTACGGGTCCGACAAGATTCGCGGACACGGTATTCCCGAGGCAATTGAGGCGATCCTTCTGCGCGGAGCCCGGGTCGACCCGAAAGTGGCTCTGCTCAAGCCGATTTCAGCTGCCATCGCCATTGGATCAGGCGGCCCGTTCGGCGCAGAGGGACCGATCATCATGACGGGCGGCGCCTTCGGCTCTCTCGTAGCGCAGTGGCTCAAATTGACTGATGCCGAGCGGACCACCCTGCTGGTGGCGGGTGCGGCGGCGGGAATGTCGGCGACGTTTGCGGCTCCGATGGCGGCGATTCTGCTGGCGGTGGAACTGCTGCTATTTGAATGGCGGCCTCGCTCGCTGGTGCCCGTCGTAGCGGCGAGCGTGATGGCAGGAGCGCTGCGCATCGTCTGGCTTGGAGCGGGCCCGCTCTTTCCGGTGACGACGCCGTCGCCTGTTGCGTTGAAGTGGGCCCTATTCGCAGCCGCGCCGCTGGGCATGTTGGTTGGCCTGGCGTCGGCCGGGTTGAGCCGATTGATGTACAGCTTCGAAGACGCGTTCGAACATTTTTGCGGCCGAGTGAAGCTGCACTGGATGTGGTGGCCCGCAATCGGCGGAATCGGGATTGGAGTGGGCGGGTTCTTCTTTCCGCGCGGCCTCGGCGTGGGATACGACAACATCGCAGAGCTGCTGCGGGGCAACGCGCCGCTGGGGTTGCTGCTTGGCCTTTTGATTGCGAAGTCGCTGATGTGGGCGTTTTCACTGAGTTCGGGAACGTCGGGAGGCGTGCTGGCGCCTCTACTGATGATTGGCGCGGCGATGGGCGAGGGCTTGGCCCAAATTGCACACATGCCCGTTGAGGCGCAGGCGTTATGGGCGTTGCTGGGGATGGGAGCGATGCTGTCCGGTGCGCTCGGCGTGCCTCTGACAGCGATCCTGTTTTCGCTGGAACTGACCCATGCCCTGCCCGCGCTGCTGCCGCTTGTGCTTGCATGCACCTCGGCGTACCTGGTCACCTCGCTGGTGATGCCACGGTCGATTCTGACCGAGAAGCTGAGCCGTCGCGGTTACCACCTGTCGCGCGAGTATGGCGTGGATCCTCTGGAGATGGTGACCGTGGCGGAAGTCATGACCGAGATCCCAGATGCGGAGATGACTGGAGACAAACCCGCACTGCCGCCGGAGATTCTTGCCTACTCCGACGAAACCTGCCGGGCTGTGGCTGAGGAAATGGCTACGACCGGGGTGCTGTCGATGCCCGTAGTGGACCGAGAGACGGGTAAGGTTTGCGGGCAGATCAGCGCGCAGGATCTGTTGACGGGACGAAGGCGTGCGGTGAAGCGTGAGTCGGAGCGAAAGAGCTCGTTTCAATTTGACGCGCGCAAGGCTGGATAAAGGTCGCTGAAGTCCGGCCACAAAAGGTGAAAGAATCTGAGATGAGTATCCTCAGCCATGAAGGAACTCTGCACACTGGGCGGCCCTCCGATGCAGTGCCGCTTTCTGAATAAGATAACGATGCCTGCGGAAGCCGGAAATCAGTATCCGCAGGCATCGTTACACGAGAACAAAGGCCCTGGTTCCCGAGGCCTTCTGCAATTGCGGCCCGCTTCGTGACTCGTCTGACTGATTCGTCAAATCGAGTCACGAAGCAAAGGTTTCTTAGAAGAGACCCAAGGCCTTAGTGCTATGACTCACAAGCACGTTCTTGGTCTGTTGATAGTGATCGAGAATCATCTTGTGCGTTTCGCGTCCGAAGCCCGACTCCTTGTAGCCGCCGAAAGCTGCGCCGGCGGGATAGAGGTGGTAGCAGTTGGTCCAGCAGCGGCCTGCCTTGATTTCCTGGCCTACGCGATACAGGTTGTTTGAGTTTCGCGACCATACTCCGGAACCCAGACCATAGATGGTGTCGTTGCCGATCCGGATGGCATCGTCGAGGTCCTTGAACTTGGTGACCGAAAGAACCGGTCCGAAGATCTCCTCCTGGAAGATGCGCATGCTGTTGTTGCCTTCGAAAACGGTTGGCTGCAGGAAGTTGCCGTTTTCCAAGTCGCCGCCGAGGTGAGCGCGATCGCCGCCTGTCAGCAGTTTGGCGCCCTCTTCTTTGCCGATCTTGATGTAGTTGAGGATCGAGCTCATTTGATCCTTCGAGACCTGCGGTCCCATCTGCGTGCCGGGAAGCAGCGAGTTGCCAACCTTGATTTTGGCAACGCGAGCAACAGCGCGCTCCATGAACTTTTCGTAGATCGACTCCTGAACCAGCGCGCGAGACGGGCAGGTGCAAACCTCTCCCTTGTTGAAGGCAAAGAGTGCAAAGCCCTCAAGCGCCTTGTCGAGGAAATCGTCGTCTTCGTCCATTACGTCGGCGAAGAAGATATTCGGTGACTTGCCGCCGAGTTCCAGCGTCTGAGGAATGATGGGCTGCGATGCATACTGCATGATGAGCCGGCCGGTGGTGGTTTCGCCGGTGAAGGCGATCTTGTTGATGCGCTTGTTCGAGGCCAGGGACTGTCCCATCTCTCCACCCGGACCGCTGATGACATTGAGCACGCCCGGAGGCAGCAACTCGCCCACCAGTTGAGCAAAAACCATGATGCTGAGAGGCGTATTCGATGCTGGCTTGATGACGACGCAGTTGCCAGCGCCGATTGCGGGAGCCAGTTTCCATGCGGCCATCAGCAGCGGGAAGTTCCAGGGAATGATCTGGCCAACCACGCCCAGCGGTTCCTGGAAGTGATAGGCGACGGTGTCCTTGTCTATGTGTGTCAGGCGTCCTTCTTCGGCGCGAATGCAGGCGGCGAAGTAACGGAAGTGATCGATGACCAGAGGAATATCGGCGTTGCGCGTCTCGCGAATGGGCTTGCCATTGTCGATGGTCTCCGCAAGCGCGAGGGTCTCGAGGTTCTCCTCAAGCACGTTTGCGATCTTGAGAAGAGCGTTGGCGCGTTCGACGGGCGAAGTGTGGGCCCACTGGTCCTTGATGGCATGCGCGGCGTCCAGGGCCAATTCCACATCGGCTGCCCCGGAGCGCGCAAACTCGCAAATAGGTTCCTGGTTGATGGGACTTGTGCTGACAAAGTACCGGCCCGTTGAGGGCGGCACAAATTTACCTCCAATAAAGTTGTCGTAACGTGACTTGACGCCCGATTTGTGAAGAACCTCAAGCGCCTCATGAATCGATGACTGACCTGCTGCTGTTGCCATGTTCTTTCTCTCCTTTGCTCGGTGGCATTGAATAGTTCCCAGCCAGGCCGCCGATTGCAAAATTGTTGATGCGCCTCAAGAAACAGGCGCGTGAAGCGTATCTGCTACCGGCAGAAGTTCGGGCAGTGCGAGCTTGCGTGGACCCTGCAGAAGGAATTCAATCCCCTGTTGAAACCAGTTCTAGAGATTCTGTTGCCCATGCTTCCGAAGCTACCGACGGTTGCAATGCAGCCAGGGCCCTATTGGCCGCCGCTGCCCTTACTTGCGCAATGGCATACAACATTGCGCCGTTATCGGAGTGCTTGAAGCTGACCAGGTTCCGCTCTCTCGCTTCGCGCTCTTCAACCTGCGCCAGTGCGAGCAGATCACTCTTGTTTACCGGGTAAAGACCCTTGCTCAAGAGCAAAGCTTCAACCTCGAATGCATGGAGCGAAGCCTTTTCGGGAACTGTCTTCAGGTACTCAATTACTTCGCCCGCGGCGTTTTCACCGTCATGGCGTGCGATGCCGACTAGACCGGTGCTGGCGCGCCGGGCCCAGCCTGCAACAAAAGTTCCATCGATCGGTTTGCCGGTCTGAGGATCCCACATCTCGTAAACCGGTTCCGAGTTCGACTCCACACTCGGCTTCGTTGCATAGCCATCCGGTCCCATCGGCAACCCCAGTCCAGGATCGTGTTTGTCTCCGATTGCGAAGATCAAGGTATCCACATCAAGAATGGATGTCTCATCGGTCGCCTTCGCTCCGGTACTGCCATCGGCGCGCAGCACAAGATCGTTTTCCGTCACCACTAACTGCCTGATTCTGCCATCTGGTCCCACAATGATCTCTTTGGGAGAGGACAGGAAGCGGAAGGTCAGCTTCGGCAAGGTCGGGATGACATTGTCTTTCCGCAACCCAGGGAAGGTTGCTTCGGCGATCTTCTCCACCGAGACATCCTGACCGCAGGAAACGCATCGCGCTCTCACGCGTTCCAACTCCAGGAAGAATTCGGCGAAATCCTGGTGAGCCTCAAGGTGGCCAAGTTCTTTTTTGCTGAACTTGGCTTCGTATGGTCCACGGCGAGCTACGACAATGACTTCTTCGGTGCGCCGCGTGGGGCTATCCTGCAGCAGCCAGCGCATGATGTCTGCCGCCACATTTCCCATTCCCACCACCGCAATGCGTCTGCCGGTGGAGAAGTCCGCTGACGCGTAGGGAGGCAGCTGGTTGTAGTTGTAGACGAAGTCTTTGGCGGAGTAAACGCCCTTGGCGTTTTCGCCGGAGAGATTGAGCTTGTTGTAGCCCTGCGCCCCGCATGTAACGACTACGGCCGATGGCGCCAGGGCCTTGAGATCGTCCAGGGTTACGTCGTATGCGGAGCCGATCTTCACATTGCCGAAGTAGTGAAGATTAGGAAGCGAAAGCACTTTGGAAAACTGCTTGCGCAATCCCGTCTTCATCGCCGTTTTGACCGGGTAAATTCCATATTCGGCAAGTCCGCCCGGCTTAATATCGCGATTGAAAAGGAAAACTTCATGACCCGCCAATGCTATTTTCTGCGCGGCGAACAGACCGGCGGGACCGGCCCCAACTACAAATACACTTTTCAAATCTTCCTCCTATAGCCGTAGCACAATTGCTGCACCCGATCGCGATTCTTTGCGCCGGGGCTGCTTCCTGAGCGGCGGTTGAATGGACGCCGCTCAGGAATGAGCGAAGGTTACGCGTCGAAGTCCGGCGCCATGACCGCGTCGATCTGATTGGAGTTGACAGGCACGAAGGTCTCACTGATGCCATTGGGCTTCGTGATGGCTGGGGTTCCGTGGGCCTGTCCATTGCCAGCGATGGAGAGAACATTCCGATCAGACTGGGTGAGGACTTTGGGAGCAGTCTCACCAAGAGCGGACTTGAAGATTCCCATAACCTGCTGCAGAGTGGCTAACCGCGGATTGGTGAGCTGGCAGGCGTCTTTCTTGGCGTTGATTCCCATCACCTCGAAGTCGCACTCTTTTACGCCAAGCTCGGCCAGGTTCGCAGGGATTCCCACGTCCTTGGAGAGCTTGCGGATGGCGGCGATGGCGACGTCCGCTGCGTTGATGGCAGAGAGCCTGTCGACGTTTTCGCCGAGCGCAATCGCGATGTCGGCATACCGCTGCGGGCAGGCGATCTTGTTGAACTCGCAGACTTCAGGCAGCAGGATCGCGTTGCAAACGCCGTGCGGCAGATTGTAGAAGCCGCCCAACTGATGCGCCATGGCGTGAACATAGCCCAGGCTGGCGTTGTTGAAAGCCATTCCTGCCAGGAATTCGGCATAGGCCATCTTGTCGCGCGCCTCAAGATTGGTGCCGTTGGCAACTGCGGGACGCAGGTAATTGGCAACCAGCTTGATGGCTTGCAAAGCGCAGGCATCGGTGATGGGCGTCGCAATCGTGGACACGTACGCTTCGATTGCGTGGGTCAATGCGTCCATGCCAGTCGCAGCCGTCAATGACGCGGGCATGCCAACCATGAGCAGCGGATCATTGATAGCGACATTGGGGGTCACGCGCCAATCGACAATGGCCATTTTCACATGGGTTTCGGTGTTGGTGATGATGCAGAAGCGCGTCATCTCGCTGGCTGTGCCGGCCGTGGTGTTGATGGCCAGAAATGGAGGCATGGGGCGTGTGGACTTGTTGACGCCCTCGTAATCACGGATGTGTCCGCCGCCGGAGATCACCAGGCCAATGCCCTTGCCGCAGTCGTGCGAACTTCCGCCGCCCAACGAGACGATGCCGTCGCATTGATTCGCAAGGTAGGCCTTGACGCCATTGTGGACATTCACGTCGGTTGGGTTGGGCTCTGCTCCGTCAAAGATGGTGGCGCGAAGGCCGGCACTTTCGATCATTGTCTTAATCTGGTCGGCGACGCCGAGCTTATTCAGCACCGCGTCGGTAACGATCAACATGTTGGTTGCGCCCAGGGCCTTTGCTTGTGCTCCCGTCTCTTTCGCACAGCCCACTCCCATAAGTGAGACTGTCGGAATGTAAAAGCCATAAACTTGCTCTGCCAATGCCATTGTTTTCCTCTCGTGACTCGTGGATTCGCGCGGATCATCCCTTCGCGTTTCAGAAGTAGTTCCGCAGTTGCCCAGGCACGTTTGATACAGAGCAAGTTGGAACGAAGAGGAAGTTAGGCATTTGCAATAACGGCTGACTGTGATTGTCATCACATATCAGCTAAAGATTTTGAATGGGGATAGTTGGGCGAACATGATCTGCATCACATCCCGAGAAGAAACGCTCTGGCAACGAGCAAGTTGTAATGGAGTTTGCAGGTGAAACGTGTCTGGACCGTCCCGTCAGTAATGGGAAAATGCAGGGGCAAAGTTCGAGTTGGAGGGTCTTGGAGCGGAATTCGTGATTTCAGACTGGCTACTGTGATGCAAGACGAGGAAAAGCCCATATTGACTCAATCCGGGGAGAGTTCATAGCGAGTTAACGGTGCGCATTCTCATCTGACTAGCCTCTTCTTTACTGCCAAGCAAAAGCTCTTCCTCAGAGGCGAGAATCCCCTGCAGGTAAAACTAGCGTGTCTCCATCCTGAGAGGTGTTCATCGAGCGGCATCTGAACGGCGGTCTGGCCGGTTCGTGAGGGCGATCACATTATCAACGCTCTAGGAGCGAAACTGGAGAGCTGCGACGCGGTCACGATTCGGCGGCTACCATAGTACATCTGCCCCATTCGCTTCGGGAGGCTAGATGCACTAAATTCAATTTCGACCGGCGGAGAACCGTTCACCTCCGCTCGCCTCACCGCCTGCTCCTGTGAATCGCCATGCCACGAGTCGAACGGGGTTTCGGAGATTGCCATAATTCGGCACGCCTGCCGCACATTTCTGAAAGCCGGAAGGGCGGCAGCAATCGCTTCGCTCGCAGAAGCGCGAATCGCACATGCAGTCGGCAGTCCAAGTAATGCGGTAGCTGATCACTGAGTGTTCTGCCAGTCTGACGATCGGGACGTAGAACTGCTGAAAGGTCTCATGCAGCAGGAGTTCGACACAGACCATGCTTTGCTTCCGGAGCTTGGAGAAGACATGCTGCTGAAGCCCTACAAAGAACGTGCGAGATAGTCGTCCCCGGCGATAACATGGCAGGTTGGTACGAAAATTCGAAAGAGCTCGATCGATAGGGGACGAGACTAGCCGCCCCTTTTACCTAGTTGAGCCGTGGACAACTTTGGCGTGTTAGCGCGTTGAAGCTCTCAAGCTCATGAGCAAACAAACAAGACGATATCGATGAGGATCCGACCTATGGATGGTTCGTTGACCCGCAGAAATGCGCTGAAAGGAATGATTTCCGCTGGAACGCTGGCATTGATAAAGCCAACGTCATCCCTTGCGCAAGAACCACCCCAATCCGCTTCTTCCGGTCCGATTGAGATTTCGTTGACAAGCATCAGCCCGCAGACCGTCCGAATGACGGTACAGCCACTCGAGGCAGGGGAAGTTCAACCACTTCCCATCGATGGGGCTCTAGTCAAAGAGCAATGGGGCACTCCAATCGCACGCCTGCGTGAATTCTCCGTGTCTAAGACAATCCAGTGTGGTGAGCTGCAGGTCACCATTTCGGAGAATCCATTGACCATCCGGGTGGAAAAAGACCTGGGGAGATTGAATCGCGAATTAATACAAGAGCTGACGCTGGACCCTGTCTCTTCGCTGCCGAGCTTCAAGACGGGCGATGGACCGCTCTTCGGTTTGGGCCAAGGCGGGCCCCAGTTTGACCGCCGGGGCAACAACTATCAGATGGTGAATGGGCAGGCTGGCTACCATCTTGCAACTCATGGCGCCAGGGTGCCCATACAGCTGCTGCTCTCAACCTCCGGTTGGGGAATATATGTTCACCTGCCCCTTGGCGGGTTCGATCTATCTGGGAAGGATGGACGCCTGATCGCGGATGAGGGCAACGCAGTGCTTCCGCTGGATGTTTTTGTGATCGGCACAAGAGAGCCGGCAGAGATACTGCGTGAATATGCGACGATCACCGGGTTTGCGGAGATGCCTCCGTTGTGGTCGCTCGGGTATCAGCAATCGTACCGGACCCTCGGCACTCCAGAGGAGATCATGCAGGAGGCGAAGACATTTCGGGACAAAAAGCTGCCCTGCGACACGATGATTTACCTCGGAACCGGCTTTTGTCCCAACGGCTGGAATACCGATAACGGCGAATTCACCTGGAACCTGCGTGCTTTTCCAGATCCGGCGGCGGCTATCAAGGAGTTGCACAGTGAGAATTTCAAAGTTGCACTGCATGTGGTGATTGAAGGCGAGCGCCTCTCCGGAAGAGTGACCGATCCGTGTACCGCTCCGTCTCTGCCCACTGGAAGAACTCCCGACCATCATTGGCCACCGGACCGGCAAGTCAGCTGCTACTGGCCTGCGCACAAGCCGCTGATGGATCTCGGCGTAGATGGGTGGTGGCCAGACCAGGGGGATGGTTTGGATGCGCCGTCGAGGCTCGCGCGCAATCGAATGTACTTCGAAGGGCAGCAATTGTACGCGCCAAACAAGCGAGTCTATGCACTGCACAGAAATGCGTACGCCGGGATGCGGCGCTATGCTGCTTTTCTCTGGTCCGGCGATGTTCAATCGCGATGGGAGACGCTTGCGCTCCATGTTCCCAATGCCATCAATACGGGATTAAGCGGTATCCCGTATTGGGGAACCGATATTGGCGGTTTCATTCCCACACAGGAGTACACCGGCGAACTCTATGCGCGGTGGTTTCAATTCGCCGCATTCTGTCCGCTCTTTCGGTCTCATGGCCGCGACTGGAGGTTACATCGCCCCTGGGGATGGAACACGGGCGATCTGGGCTATCCTGAGACGCCCGGCTATCACCCGTCGGATGCAGAACTGCACAATCCTGAAATTGAACCTGTCTGCAGAAAATATCTCGAACTTCGCTACCGCTTGATGCCCTATCTCTACTCTTCTGTGAAGGAAACATGCGAGACAGGCCTGCCGATTATGCGTGCGCTGTGGCTGCATTATCCCGATGATCCAGCGGCTGTCTCCCGTGGAGACGAGTACTTATACGGAAGAGATATTCTAGTGGCTCCGGTCGTTAAAAAGGGAGCGACAAGCCGAACTCTCTATATCCCCAAGGGTGCATGGTATGACTTTTGGACAAATACCAAGCACGAAGGGGGTCAGGAAATTACCCGCGAAGTGGACCTTGGCACGCTTCCCCTTTATGTCCGCGCTGGAGCCATCGTCCCAACGGGTCCGCTCAAGCAGTTCACTGGCGAGCAGGTCGATGGGCCGCTGACATTCACCGTATATCCCGGCGCCGATGGAAGATTCTCTCTGTATGACGATGACGGTGAAAGCTTTGACTTCCGGAGCGGTGCGTTCATGAAGATCGAACTGCAATGGAACGATCGGTCGCGGCGCCTCACACTCAAGCTTGTCGATGGTAGCAGGATGTTGACTCCAGGAAAATTCCCTCTTGAGATTCGTGTTGCCGGAGGCGCTCAAACCAGGAGGATTTCGTTTGATGGAAAGCCCGCAACGGTGACTCTCTAAGCGCTTTTTCCGTCGTCGATGAGACAAGTTGCGCTGGGACAGGGCGTTGCAGAGTCTCGATTCTAGCGAATGGAGAAGAGCAGACCTCCATTCACGAAATTACGCGTTCGGGGACCGCGGACTCTGCGTCCTAAGTGGCTCAATGACAGCAGACATATCCTTATCCGCATAACCTGCCTCGACTGCCTCGGCGAAGCGTGCTTCCGCACTCATTGCGGTCTGCAGCTCTACGCCCAACGTTTCTGCATCCAAGCCGGCATATTGCAGATCCTTGCGCATTAGAGAGAGCAGGAAGTTCACGTCGTATGTCGCATCGACCATGCGTGTAGAGATCGCACCGAGCAGCGGGCTGCCAGGTGCGCCACTCTTGAGGATCCTCAGAGCCTGATCGCGATCAAGGCCACTGCGCTCAATCCACGCCAGTCCTTCTGCCAGCGATGCCACCTGGACGCCGCAGAGAAAGTTGTTGACCAGCTTCATGCGAGCTCCACTACCAACAGGGCCAAGATGCACTGTCTCCTTGCTCATTGCCGCGAATACAGGGCGAACGCGTTCAATGACGGCGGCATCTCCGCCGACCAGAAAGGTAAGCTGACCACCCTCTGCCTGAACGCGGCTTCCAGTCACGGGAGCGTCCAGAAATTCAATGTTTTTTTTGAGAGCGAGTTCAGCAAGCTCCCCGATCCACGCCGGAGTCACCGTACTTGACTCCACCAGGACAGACCCTGGCTTTGCAGAGTTCAGAGCGCCGTTCTCTCCGATCCATGTTGCGCGCGAAGCAACCTCATCCGAGAGCATGCTGATGATGACATCAGCGGTGCCGGCAGCGTCTTCCGGTGTAGCGGCGACGCGCGCGCCATCCGCGGCAAGTTGCTCCGATTTTGCACGTGTGCGGTTATAAACACTCACGATGAAGCCTGCCTTGAGCAGGTTCTTTGCCATGCCCGCGCCCATGGTGCCCAGGCCCAGAATTGCAACTTGTTGCTTCATTTATCTCTCCGGTTTCATTCAGCGGAAGCGTTCTTCAGACCAACGCTTTCACGCCAACTAGTCTATTGAGTGTTTTGTTTTCAATTCCAAGCGGGTTGCGCAAGGCCCTGCCATAGCCTTCGAATCGCACCACCATCCAGTCCCCGTCTGCTAACGTGATGCCTTCGCCAAAACTGAGCGAATGGGCTCCAAAGAAATGCACGTGGACCTGCCCAGGTACGCGGTGGTCCTCGAATTTGAAGTGGTGATGTTCCAGATTGGCGAGGTTGTGCGACATGTTATTCTCGCCCGACTCAATCGCCTTTCGCCAGATCGGAATTCCATCCCGTTCGATACAGACCTCGCCGGCAACCGAACCAAACTTCGCATCAACAACAAGCTCCGGACCAATGCTGCACTGGCGAAGTTTGGAGCCCGCGAGGTTCAGATAGTTGCGCCGCTCAAACTGGTGATCAGAAAACTCGTTCCCGCCGCACAACCCAATTCGATGCGGCGTGCCGTCTGGCGCGATCAAATAGATGCCGGCAATCTCCGCCTCCTCGCCGCCGTCCTCCGCATACGCCGGCGCCGTTAGCGGCGCGAAGGGCGGCCGCAGCATCAGGCCGCTCCCCTTGTAAAACCATTCAGGCGGTGTCCCGATTTCGCCCTCCCTGGGGCGTCCACCTGCGATGCCCCACTCAAACATGCGCATGCTATCGGTCATCGGCTTAGCGGCCTCGGTTGCCGTCCGTTCGTGCATCGCCTGCCTGTCCTTCGCGCTGCCCAGGTGTGTCAGCCCGGTTCCGGAAACAAGCATCCGCTCCGGCGTGCCCGGAACGTCGATGGGCTGCAACAGGCGCCATTCGCTTTTGCCGTCGTAGATATCGTCATACGAGAGCAACTCGCCGATTGCCAGCTCATTCACGCGACCGGTAAACGAAGCATCTACAGAGATACACGCCGACGCCAATTCGTAGATTGAAGTCACACCGGCAAGACAGCGAAGATGAGGTTCCGCGACCAGTGCGACACGACGTGAACTACCGTTGCTTATCTGGACCAGGCTTATCAACGGACCTCCTGCATTTCAACCACGGTTCATTCAATAACAGTAAAGCGCTTCAGCGACTCTTCGTTCACCGTCAGCCCCAAGCCCGGCAGTTCGTCATTGAGGTCGATCGCGCCATCGGCCGGCACGGGCTCACCGTCGAAAATATACCAGAAGAGTTCATTCCCCACCTCTACGTCGACCTTCGGAAAGAACTCCGCAATAGGCGAGTTCAGGCTTGCCATCACCACGTGGTAGTTGTGCATCTGCCCGGCATGAGGCACCACGGGAACCTGGAACGATTCGGCCAGCGCAGAAATTTTTCGCGCCTGGCTGATGCCGCCTACGCGATTGGTATCGAATTGGATGTAGTCGAGCGCATGATTCTCCAGGAGGTCCCGGAATCCGAAGATCGTGAATTCGTGCTCGCCGCCTGCAATTGGGACGCGGCCGTAACTCTTCAGTTCTTTGTAGCCGCGCGTATCATCTGGAATCACGGGTTCTTCCAACCAACGGAGATGGAATGGTTCGAGCAGAGGAAGCATGCGCTTGGCGTAGTCGAGCGTCCATCCCATGTAGGCGTCGGCCATCAGGTCAACACCGTCACCGATTACTTCTCTGACCGCACGAATCAGTTCAAGATTTTTCTGCATGCCTTCCGCGCCGTCCATTGAGCCCCAGCCAAAACGCAACTTCATTGCCTTGTAGCCTTCGTCCTTATAGCGCTGCGCCTCAGCGCGGAGCTCTGGAATCGGCATAGCGTACAAGCGGCTGGCATAGACCGGGATCTTATCCTTCGTTCGTCCTCCGAGCAGACGAAACACCGGTTGCTTTGCGCTCTTGCCGAGCAGGTCCCACAACGCGATGTCCACCGCAGAGATGGCAGTCATGGCCACTCCCTTGCGCCCGAAAGCCATGGTGCGCCGATACATCTGCTGCCACAGATATTCGGTATCCCATGGATCGGCCCCGATAAGCAATGGCTTCAGGTATGTATCGATTAACGTCTTGGTGACGATTGGCGAAAGTGCGGCATTGCCCAGACCAACATGTCCACTGTCGGTAAATATCTCGACCAGCACCCAACCGTGAAAGGCGAAATTGCCCATGGATGCCTCACGGAACGCGACCAGGTCCATGGGGTTGGTGCAGAAGTGAGGAGGCAGCGGCACCGTCTTGCCTTCCCATTGAACAACGCGTGTACGCACTTCAGTGATCTTCATGCGGGGCTCTCATTCTCCTTAGGTCGTGGAATCGAAGTGGTTGAATCTCGCCGCCGAAATAGACGAGGACGAGGTAGCCGATCATGTGAAACGTTCCAATCGATACGAAAAGGACACCATAGCTAAATCCATGCCCGAGAAGCGCGCCGGCAATAAGGCCGAAGATTGCTCCCCCAATGGATCCACCAAAGCCTACCAGTCCTGACACCGTTCCTACAGCGGACAAGGGAAAAACATCTGCGGGTATGGTCATGATCAGTCCCGACCAAGATTGCTGTGAAAAGAAAGCGACACTGAACAGCGCCAATGCGTAGTGGACCGGCGCCAGCGGGACAAGCATGACCGCCGGCATCATGGCCGCGTTGATGCCCAGCACCAGCTTGCGCGAAAGGTTGAGCGAGCGTCCACTGCGCAGGATGCGGCTGGAAGACCACCCGCCTAGAAAGCTGCCAACACCCGATGCAGCATACGGTATCCAGGCATAGTAGCTCACGTGCTTGATGTCGAAGCCGCGGGCGTCATAAAGGTACTTCGGCAACCAGAAGAGAAGAAAGTACCAGGCCGCGTCACTCATGAATTTTGCAAAGATAAGAGCCTGGACGCCACGCAGTCCGACGATTTCACGAAATGATAGCTGCTCTGCGAGAAGACGCGCATCGGCGGTGTCGACTGAGAGCGTGGCTGTGCTTCCTCGATACGTAGCCGCCCAGCACAGCACCCACAGTAATCCAACACCTCCGGCAAAAAAGAATACCGCGCGCCAGCCACTGAACAGCAACACGATGCCTATGAGGGGCGGCGCCAGCAGCGAACCAACAGCAGTTCCCGCGTTGATTATGCCCATGGCTGTTGCGCGTTCCTGTGGTGGGAGCCACTCCGAGATAACGCGCGTCGCAGCCGGAAATCCGCCACCCTCTCCCATGCCAAGGAGAAAGCGCATAGCAATCAGCCACGCAAATGTGGTTGCCAGGCCATGCAGCATGCAGGCGATCGACCACCAGAGCATGATGAGCAGAAATCCGCGTCGGGTGCCGAGTTTGTCCAGGATCCGCCCGCCAATCGCATACAGCGCCGCGTAGGCCAAGAGGAATGCCGTCTGCAGATAGGAAAACTGCTGGTTCGAAATTGGGATAGTCCGCTGGATCGCCGAGATGGCAACCGAGATTGTCTGCCGATCAAAGTAGCTGATCGCAATGGCCATCGTAACCAGCCCAACGAAGTACCAGCGCAGGTCAAACGCCCTGCGAAGGGCTCCTCTCAAGCTGTTGACTTCGGTCACCGCTGCCCACTCGCAAAGTGGGGTCGGGAGTTGTCGCAGAAGGACCGGCTTGACGCGCCGGGCACGCTCTGTGTTAGTACTTCGCCTCCGCGGCGAGCAGATACCCGGGAGCCAATCGCGCCTCGGTTTGATCTGACACCTTCGAGTTTGATTCTGACCCAACTGTGCATTTGTCTCATGTCGGTTCAAGACAGGGATGGAGGCCTATTCAGATTCACGCCGAGAATATCTACAGGTCTGGGCAATCTTCAAGGCTGTTCGTTCTCCGTCCCTGTTGATTTCTCTTCAACCAGTTTGTAGCGGTTGCGTTCGCTTTCTTCCTTCGAGCCTTCCATCCGCAGTGCGGCCAGACGTTTGAGCAAGTCGGGCAATTCTTCCTGTCGTCCGCTTTTGCGCAGTGCCTGAATGAGGTGATAAAGGGCCGTCTGGTCTTTGGGATCGACGCTCAAGACCTTTCGGCATTGCTCGATAGCCGCTTCGTTCTGCCCCGACTGCAAATACAATTTCGCCAGAAGATCATGCGCTTCCCCTAACGAAGGGCTCAGCGACACTGCCTTTTCCGCCGACTCTACGGCTACCCGAAACGTTGCGCTGCCAGGCTCCGGACCGCCCTGTGCGAGAATCTCCGCTCGAGAATACAAGAGGTACGCATCGTTAGGATTCGTCACTAGTTTCTGCTGTACATTCGCCAGCGCTCGATCAGGATCATTCTCCTGGATGGCGGCCAAACCTTCTGCAGCTGAGACAATCGTTTGCTGGGGATCGAGCACGTCGGCCTTCTCAAAATCAGCCTCTGCTTTGTCGTATTGCGCAAGCTGCACGTATAGGATTCCACGTGCAACATATAATGCCATTGCCCTTGGCTCGGCCTTGAGGCCAGCGCTGAGCATGTCCACCCCAACCTGATAGGACTGATGATCAAATGAAACGTTGGCAAAGCTGATGTAGAGATTTACATCGTGAGGATTTGAGACAATCCCCTGGTGAAGAATTCGTACTGCCTCGGGAGTGTTTCCATCCGCTTCGTAAGCGGCGGCCGCCAAAGCCAGGACATCCGGATCGCTGCTGTTGTCTTGCATCAACGGCTGTATAGTCGCAATCGCATCTTTGGGATGCTGGGCCATCATCTGAACCGCCGCCAGGCGATAGCGGGCATGGGAATCAGCTGTCGGTTGTGCCAGTGCCCGCTCAAGCACTGGAATAGCCTTCTCAAACTTCTTTTGCCGGACCAGGCAACCAGCGTATTGCTGCAAGGCCCCAGGTTGAGAATCCAGGAGTGGACCGCTCTGTTCAAAATGGGAGACCGCTGTGACGCAGTCGTCGCGCCGGTATGCCAACTCCGCCAACATTGCATGGCTGGTGGGATCGCCCGGATGCAACTCCAGGATGTGTTGCAGCAATGCTGCGGCGTCTTTGTTACCATTCTCATATTCAATCTGTGCCGCACCTTCCAAGGCTGGCAGATAATCCGGTGAGATTTCAAGCGCATGACGAAAGGCCCCCAGAGCGTCCTTCTTGTTCCCTTTGCCAGACAATGCGACGCCTTGCAGTGCCCATAACTGCGCATTCTTCGGACTTCGTTGCAGCTCTGTCCGCAGATATTCGAGCGCGGTGTCAAATTGTTCCGCTCGCAGAGCAGAAACGATCGATCTGATCCCGTCAGCCGCCGGCGGTGCAGTTGTTTGTGCAACGATCAAACAATGCGCAATGGCCAATGCGGCCAGAATGCCAAGCCGGAGGATTAATCGCATGCCTGTCATGTCCCTTCGCACCGCCCGCTGCTGCAACATGGTTGTACCTTCAAGAACGGGGAATCAATCTTGAACTCTTGGAGCCTTTTCGGGTCTGCTTCCACTCACATGGATCGTCTTACTTGCGCTCGACTACGGTTTGGGTCAAGCCAGCTATCTTCATTGAGAGCTCATTTGCCTTTGCTGACTCTCCATCCCGTTCATAGGCCGCGATCAGCAGCGTTGCAGCACTCAGGTTGAGAGGATCCAGGCCCACTGCTTCTTCCAAATGCTGCTTCGCCTGCGCTTGATCCCCCATCGCTTCAAATGCCTGACCCAGAATTGCCTCCTTGGGAGAAGAAATTGGATCAAGCCGTACAGCCAGTTCGAACGCTTGCACAGCCTCGCCATATTGCTTCGCGGAAAGAAGCGCTGACCCAATGGCACTGTACATCTCGCTATCTTGAGAGAACTCGTGCTGCACTTCTGTGAGCATCCTATACCCGCTTACCACCTGTTTCCAGTCGCTCTTTTCTAACCCGACCCTGATCTGCGCGATACCGAGGTTCCGTTCCGCAAGACTCTTCGGAGGCTCCCGCCAGGCAACAATGGACGCCGCTTCCGATGCAGGCTCATCTTCGGGCGTGCGTTGGATGCGATGATCTGTAAATGCGGTGTGGCCGCCATCCTGCGCATTTCGCGAAGGCATATGACAGCCAATGCAATTACTGTTCTTTTCCGGATGCCCCGCAACGAACGTCGTCGTGGCGTGGCACTGCAGGCATTTCTCACGGTAGTAGCTTACGGAGTCGGTCGGCTCGTTGTGAGGATCGTGACAGGTCCCACACCACATCTTGACTCCGCTGCTCATCTTGCATTTGCTCAGCGCCAGTTGCTCAGAGTGACTGATCACCCGAAACTTTGCTTCAGTGCCCTTCGGCGCCTCAACGCGATAAATGGTAAAGATGTCTTCAAGAGGCTCACCGGCCTGGAAGTCGGAGAATCGCTTGCCCGGATTGAGGACGCGTGCCGCGCCAATGAGATGGCACTGCTCACATACGCTGTCGCGAGCAGATGTATCCAGGCTCTCAGGATTAACAATATTGCCGGCCTCGGGGTTCGCGAGGTGAACAGTTGCGTCTCCGTGACAACGGCTGCAGCCGATGGCCAGATGGGGGAACGGCGTCTCCCCATATTCGTTCTGTGTCCCGGCAACTGCATTGAAGGATCCCGCGTGGCAGAAAACACAGCCCTCTCCGACTGGCCGCGTGAAGTCCGGGTCCGGCAATCGCTCAAATCCTCGCGCCGGGCCATAGCCTGCCCGGCTTTTGTAGTACGCAACCGGCGACTGAAACAAGTGATTGCCGAGATCGACTAGATAACCACTTGCGTGCGTCCCTGAACCGATTACATAGTCGATATGGTAAGTGGTTCGGATTCCCGCGTTCTCAACACTCTGCCACGAGCCATCCTTGTCCGAGTACATGCGGATTGTCGTACTGCCGGTCTGCACCACGCCCGAGGGCTCCTGTCCAGCGATCCGCATTGAATGCGACATCTTCGAACGCGCAAACCCCGCAACTTGGGCCGCGTGACATTTGATGCACCTATTGGATTCGTTCGCTTCAGAGGCCTGCGTACCTTGTTGTGACTGGCTCGGCGGGCGGCTCTGGCTCCCGCCTAACAGTCCCCCCGGTAAAACCCAGATCGCCGTCGCAATGAGTCCGGCCCAAAAGCCTCGACGCATCATTCGGCTTCTCCGAGGATGAACTGAAAGAGACTTTCTACTCTGTTGCACATTGAGCATTCCTGCTGGGAGTACTGCCTTCGCCTTTTAACTGGTCATATGTCCTGGCAATGTGCGCCGACCTAAAGTGTATGAGATTCGAATCAAGTTAGGAAGATAGGTCATATGTACTAGATCTCCGAGTCGCATCGACACGACGAACAGCCGATCCAACCCATAGTGCATTTGACCCATTGCGTATCGTTTCCTGGCATCGCTACTGTCTCTATGCTCCAGTTTTCGGCGCCAATGCGAGGTCCAGTGGACGAATGGCGCTTGAACTCCAAAACGAATCCGGATGAGCTGTACCGCGCGTGGTAAACGTTTTTCCACAAAAAGGGAACGGTGCCTTAACTGATTGTTGATGCAAGAGAAACTCATGCTCTGCGTTACACAGACTGTCACCATTGCTGTTCAGGAGGCAATATGAAGCGAGCTCAAGTGGTCTTTGTGTCCCTACTTTTTTTCTCGTTGGCTTTAACGCCTCGAGCGTTTTCGCAATTTACAGGCTCCATTGACGGGTTAGTTACAGATCCAAACGGGGCCATTATTCCCAACGCAAAGCTGATCCTTACTAACGATGGAACGGGGGAACAGCGCACAGCGGTGAGTGATGCAACGGGTCTTTACACTTTTGTCAGTCTGGCACCGGCAAATTATCACCTTGTAACTGCCGCGGCAGGATTCGCAAAATCCTCGACCCCTATCATTTTGCAGACCGGCCAGGTTCTCAATGTTCCGGTCAAGTTGGTCGTCGGAGCCGCTGCGGAGACCGTTCAGGTGACCACGGAAACTCCGGTGCTGGATACCGCAGACACGCGCGTCCAGGAAACGCTTTCGACGGATACATTGAGTGCTCTGCCTCTTGCCGGACGAAGCATGATCTCGCTCGTAACGCTTTCACCGGGAGTTTCCGGATTGGGAGTGACATCCAACGGCAGCCCGGGCTCCGGCCGCGACAACTACTCGACCGAGACGCAGGTTGACGCGAGCGCCAACGGTCAGGGCGCGGTAGGCAATATGTACGTTGTGGACGGCCTCGACGTAACCAGCTCGATTCGTGCAGGCGTTCTCAATCTTACCCCGAATCCAGACACCATTCAGGAAGTCTCCATCCAGACAAACACGTATAACGTGGATTACGGCCGCTCCAGTTCGGTGGAGATGTTGATGACCACCAAATCCGGTACAGACCGTTACCACGGGAATGCCAGCGACTACTTCACCAACCAGGAATTCTCCGCGCTCACCGATTTCGAGCAAACGATTCCGAAATACCATAGCAACAACATGTCCGGAACAATCGGAGGCCCGATTCTTCCGCATCACAAATGGGGATATTTTTTCTTCGGGATCGAGCCGCTTCTATCCGCAAGCGCTGTCGGCGGTCCGATCTCGTTTGAAGATCCTGCGTTCACCGCATGGGCCTCAACCGCCTTTCCGACAAACATTGGCACCGAACTTCTTAGCAAGTATCCGGTTTCAAAAGTTTCCAGCGTAGCGGTGGCATCAACTGCTGCTGATCTTTATCCCGTCAACACCACCGGTTCTCCTACCTGCGGAACTCCATCCACCTATAACCTGCCTTGTTCCACGAATGTCATCGACACTGGCAACTACGCCGACACCGGTTATCGCAATGGTCTCCAGTACAACTTCCGCCTCGACAAAGACTTCAAGAAAGATCGCCTCTACGGGAGCCTCTATCGGACCACTCTCAACACCAATGGTCCCAATCAACGCGCCGCATTCCTCAGCACCAGTAAATTCTTCGAGATTGGTACACAGGTGAATGAGACGCACACATTCAGTCCAAACACCATTAACGAGGGAGCATGGGGATACAGCCGGGTCGAGGGCATTGAGCCGGCGGAGGGTCTTTTCAGCGTTCCGGTTGTCAACGTTACCGGCATAAGTTCAGGCTTTGGCGACGGATTTGCTCAGGGCGATTTTATTCAGCACAACTACCATTGGCGCGACGTGCTCGAGCATATCTACAAGGCACATGATTTCCGCTTCGGCTTTGAAGGTCTCTTCGGAGATGACGTGGAAATCTTCAACGGCCCCTACGACCAGCCGACCTTTGCGTTCAACAGCCTGCTTGACCTTGCTGCAGACGATGTTTACGAGGAGTCCGGCGTCGCTTACAACCCGCTCACAGGAAACCAATCTCAGTACAACTGGAATGCCGCCGGGGTTACCTGGGGAGCGTTTGCGCAGGACACATGGAAAGTGAACTCACGAGTCACTCTGAACTATGGCGTGCGCTGGGATGACTTTGGCAATCCATACTCACGTTCGTCCAACACCGCATTCGGCAATTTCTACCTAGGGTCAGGGCAGACGTACCAGCAGGAGATTACGAACGGCATTGTTGTGCGCACGGAGCACGCGCTGAATCGGGCGCTCAGCGATATCTTCAGCCCTCGCATCGGCGCCGCCTGGAATGTGGACGGATCAGGAAAATGGGTTATCAAGGCAGGTACGGGGTTCTTCCACAACTGGCCCACTCTGGCAAATATGCAGGAAGAATATCGCGGCAATCCTCCGGGAGACATCTTCCCGCAGTTCTACAGCACTGAGGGTTCGGCGCCAGTCTTCGCACTTGGCACGTCGAACCAGAAACCGTTTGGCTTTCCCTATCCGATCTTGCCCGCGTTTGGACTTGATGCTGCAGGCGGTATTGTTGGACTCCAAAACAGCATCGGCGCCATCAATCCGGAACTCAAATCTCCCATCGCCTATATTTATTCCGGCGGTGTGGAACATGAGTTGGGCAAGCATTTCGTTGCGGGGGCCACAGTTTCCGGGAGCAATGCTCACGACCTTATGTCCGGCGGCGGCCAAGTCTATAACGTGAGTTACGGGCAGGATATCAACGAGTATCAGGATGACCTGATCATCCACAATAGCCTCACCCCCACGCGCCTGAACACGAGTTTTGGGGAAGTTCTTTACACAACCAACGACCGCGTGTCCAGTTACGTTGCGGGCATCTTCTCCTTCCAGGGACGTTTCTCGCACGCGTTCTTCAACGCTTCCTACACTCGCTCTTCATCCCACGACGACACCCAGGTTTACCCGAGTTACATCGATGTTCACCAGTTCTACGGCCCGTCCAATTGGAACGCGCCAAATCGCTTCTCGCTGGCATGGAACTACCAATTACCCAGCGTCTTTCAAGACCAGGCGTTTGTGAGTCGTCTAACAGACGGATGGGTGCTTAGCGGGACGACCATCGTGCAAAGCGGCTACCCGTTCACCGTTTCAACAAATGCTCCGTTTGAACCGTTGACCAATTCTTCCGGAACATTTATCGGTTACGCACCGGGTAGTGGCGACTTCAGCGCGAACGGCGATAATTTCGATTATCCAGATGTTCTCAGCTACGCGCAGGGAACCAGTCATCGCGCGTTTCTCAGCGACGTGTTCACCTCTTCAAATTTTGCGGATCCTACGTTTGGCCAGCCAGGCAATGAGAAGACCAACCTGTTCGTCGGCCCGAACTTCGCTGAATCGGATGTGGCCCTTCTGAAAAACACGAAGATACACGAGTCGGCAGATTTTCAATTGCGCTTCGAGTTCTTCAATGTGTTCAACCGTCCAAACCTCAACACAGTGGACGCCAATCTCCCTGATAGCACGTTTGGTAGAGCGACCGCGCAATCTCCCGCGCGTTTCATTCAGCTAGGAGGGAACTTTAGATTCTGACGCACGACTTCAGCCACAGAGTGGGGCGGACCAGAACCACCTAAGCCAGCGACTCGACTCTGTGTCTTGATCGTTACAGCCCTGCGGCTGGCACTCTGCCATCCGCAGGGCAGTTTTGGTCTGGCGCTCGGATTCTAACCATTCTGAGGAGTTGCAATTTGCCACTCTTCCGATGACGGCCGCCAACGAGGGATTTGGAAGCAAGATCAACATGCATGGTGAGAGGAGCACGCCAATGAAGAGCCGTATATCTCGGCGTAAGTTTATTGCTTCCGCTGCAGTCTCGATAATCCCATCCGCTCTTGTAAGTGCGCAGCCAAAGCGCGCTGGCATGCTTTCACTTTTTGCGGACGAACCTCAGCCCGCAAAATCATCGGCGCAGGCGTGGAAGGACGCAGGGGTCATCGATTTGACTCGCTCTCCTTTCGCCAAACTGAAGACCGTGCCGGTCAGGGCGGTCGTTATTCAAGAGGGGTTCTGGTCGCAGCGGCGCAGCACGAATCTTGCGTCCAGCATTCCGAGCATGCACGATGAACTACTTTCTCACGGGCGCATGGATAACTTCCTGCGCCTTACAGGAAAGTCTTCTGAGCCGCAGAAGGGGCCCGTCTTTTCCGATTCGGACATTTATAAGTGGACCGAGACGGTCGGCTTTGCCCTGCAGACAAGTGATCAGCCGCAGCTGCGCCAGACCACCGATGCAATGATTCGCGATGTCGTCGCCATCCAAGAACCAAGTGGCTACTTGAATACCTATTACGTAGACGACAGGAAAAATCTTCGAATGAAGTATGAGACACAGGAAACCGGTCACGAGTTATATTGCATCGGCCACCTGCTCCAGGGCGCCATCGCCTACTACCGAGCCACTGGAGACCGGACTCTGCTCGATGGCGGCATACGCTTCGTCGACCAGTTCCTGATTCCCAACTATGGGCCGGGGAAAGACCAGACGGCAATCGTAGCAGGACATCCTGAGATCGAGATGGCTCTGGTCGAGCTTTATCGCACCACGGGCAAACACGAGTACGTGGACTTGGCGGGCTACATACTCCACGGAGACGATAGGATTCCATTGAGACGCCAGCAAATCAGCTATATGTTCTGCGGAATCCCTTTTCCATCGCGCACTAAACTTGAGGGCCATGCAGTCCGCGCCATGTACGCCTGTTGCGGAGCCGCGGATTACTATCTTGAGACGGGCGACCAGAGCTACTGGAAGACCCTGAACGCGCTGTGGGAAGACCTTGTTGCACATCAGCTTTACGTTACAGGTGGCGTCGGTGCACGCGAGACGGGCGAAGCCTTCGGAGATGCCTATGAATTGCCAAACGCGCGGGCATATGGGGAGAGCTGCGCTGCGATAGGCAACATGATGTGGAACTGGCGCATGCTCGCGGCATCAGGCGAGGCGCGATTTACCGATGTGGTCGAGCGTGCGCTGTACAACGGCATCAACTCTGGAATGTCGCTCGATGGCAAGACGTACTGCTACAGAAATCCTCTGGCATTTAACCCTTCGGGTGACTCGAGTGACCGGCATGCTCCGGATGGTAAGATCCGGAATCCGTGGTACGACACAACCTGCTGCCCTCCCAATCTCGAGCGCACATTCGCATCTTTGCCCGGCTACTTCTACAGCACAAGTGCGGATGGCGTCTACGTTCACCTCTATGACAATTCGGAGTTGAACTGGCATCTCCAGGATGGCAATGGGCTGAAAATTCAACAAAAGACAAACTATCCGTGGAGCGGCGACGTCAAGTTGACTATTAGCCCCGCGGCATCGAGCGAGTTTACGGTCTACGTTCGCATTCCAGGCTGGTCGGAAACGAACGACGTGAGGGTCAACGGAACGCAAGTCAGCGGCGCCCGTCCCGGCGAATATCTTGCGATTCGCCGCCATTGGTCGGCGAATGACACGGTCGAACTGAGTTTCGATATGACGACGCATCTGCTCAAGGCAAACCCCGCGGTGACAGAGGATCGAGGAAGGGTCGCATTTCAGCGTGGCCCGGTCGTCTACTGCATGGAACGGCTTGATCAGTACAACCATGAACACGATTTTGACCTGACCGGCTATACGGTGCAACTGAACGGAAGCACATCGGCCCACTTCGATGCATCACTCTTGGATGGAGTGATCGTCCTGAGTCATCCAGGATCTGTCAGTAACTTACCGGCAGAGACGGGGCTCTACTACCCTGCTGCTGAGGCCGCGAATCCCCAGGCAATGCCCACGACGTTGAGGTTGATTCCGTATTATGCTTGGTCAAACCGTGCTCCTGCCGCAATGCAGGTCTGGATCCCTTACAGCCAGGCTTAGAGCAAATGCTGGTATGGTGTGTCCTTTTGGGCTTTGTGCAAGGTTGCCGCTCTCTGATGGTTGCGTCAACTTCAGCATTGTGGTTTCGGGCAACAGCATCTCAGGATTTGCTCTGCGAAGTCAGTCCCGCCGGATGGCGATCTGTTGGAGCACTGGGAATTTGGTGTCAGCTATTGCACCTTGAGCGTGACTGTGCCCGTATCTGAATTGGCACCCGACGTCCCAGTCACAGTGATGGTATAACCGAGGTTCTGGACTGATCGCAAGGCATGTGGCAACCAACAGCCATCAAAACAACCACCAAACGATTTTGGCCTCTCCGATTTCGAGAGGCCAATTCAATCTAAGCTCTTTGTTTTATTGGTGCCGGGAGGGGGGTCGAACCTTAGCCGGTGTTCGAAACACGTAGGTTATTGATTCGACAATCGACAGAATCGCTCAGATCACAACAACCGACATCTTCAGGCACAATCTGGGCACAATCAATAGGCAAAGACGGCGGATTTACAGAATGCCCTGATTCGGAGAGCCGAGTCGCGGCTTCTGATTCCTCCTCAGCCCGCCACGAATCAACGCAATATCCTTCTCATAATCATTCTCGCGAGGCTTACGCTAACCGCAACGCCTGAGGTGAGCCGAGGAGATGGTCGGCTGATGTCGTCCCGCGCTAGGCGGGCATCTACCCTGGGCTTAAGGATCGCCAACGACAAAGGAGCTTATCGCGGGTAATCGCAGTGGCAATCGAGAGCGGGTTTTCGCGTCACTTGTCCGACCAGCCGGTTATACAGCAAGGTGGACTCTGCCTCCCGATGCGGACTGGAAGGGCTTTCAGGGTTGGGACGATCGCCATTTCAGGCGATGGAAGAGTACCCTGTCCAGCGCCGACATTTCGCATAGAAGAGAGGACGGGTTCGCGCACGATTGCAGAATTTTAGGGGCCCGTCGCCCTCCCTGTGAGGAGGGCGCCTTGTTCAAGCACACGGTTTGATCCGCTCATTTAGATATAATGGTTTCCTCCGGATTATTGGTGCGAATTCTTCGCCTTCCCTTGCAAGTGCACC
>JBEKDE010000033.1:0-46885 GCA_050014515.1 Occallatibacter sp. | reverse complement strand
CCCCGCAACTCGATCGCGCGGAGCAAGGCATGAAGAACATGCGCGCGCTCGGCTATTTGCCAAAGCTCGGCCACCACGCATTCCAGAAAGGCCCGCTGTATTTTGCCGGAACCCCGGCGCAGCGGCTGGAAGATCTGCACAAAGCATTCTCCGACAAGGACACGAGCGCTGTGGCATGCCTGCGTGGCGGCTACGGATCAAACTATCTGCTTGGCCATCTTGATCTCGAACTGATTCGTCAAAACCCTAAGCCCTTCTTTGCTTACAGCGATCTCACCGGAATTCAATTACACCTGCTCGATCAGCTTGGCCTGCCCGCGTTTCACGGGCCAATGGTCGCCGCAGATTTTTCCAGCGGCAAAGGCGTGCATTTGCCCAGCTTGCAGGCCGCATTGAGCGGCGTCCCGTACAAGTTGGGAACGGCAGAGGGCTTGCGGATTTTGAAGTCAGGCAGGTTGTTCAGCGAGGTGCGCGGAACGCTTTACGGCGGCTGCCTGAGCATTCTGGTTTCACTTCTGGGCACGCCGTGGGAACCGCAAACGGAGGGCAAGCTGCTGTTTCTTGAAGACACCGGCGCCAAGCCCTACCAGGTAGATCGTATGCTGTGGCAGTTGCGCCACGCGGGAAAATTGAAGGGAGTGCGCGGCATTGTGTTTGGCGAGATGCTGGATTGCGTTTCGCCTGGCGCGTCGCCGCGACTGCTCGACGAGGTGCTTCTTCGCGTGTTTGAGGACTTCGAAGGCCCCATCGCGATCGGGCTGCGCAGCGGCCATGTCTCGCATGGAAACGTGACGCTGACCCTCGGCGTGGAAGCGGAATTGATCCATACCGATGAAGCGACGCTGCATTTGATGCAGCCGGCGGTCGTGCGATGACAACGACGCCGCGGCACATTCATTTGAGCGGGATCTGCGGCACGGCGATGGCCTCGCTGGCCGGTCTTTTGCAGTTGCAGGGACATCGCATCACCGGTTCCGACAAGGCCGCCTATCCACCTATGAGCGACCTTCTGCACTCGCTCGGCATTCCCATTCTTGAGCCATACGCTGAGGCGAACCTGGACCCTGCACCGGAGCTTGTGGTGATTGGCAACGCGCTCTCGCGCGGCAATCCGGAAGTGGAGCGAGTGCTCGATCAGCGCATACCGTTTGCATCGATGGCTGCACTGCTACGCGAAGAATTCCTGACAGGGCGCGAATCGCTTGTGGTTGCCGGCACGCATGGAAAAACCACGACCACGAGCATGTTGGCGTGGATTTACCAAGTTGCGGCGGAAGACGATGCCGCACGTGAGCCTTCGTTTCTGATCGGCGGAGTAGCCGAGAATTTTGAGACCAGCTTTCAGCTTCGGCCTACGCGCACTTTCATCATTGAAGGCGACGAGTACGACACTGCTTTCTTCGACAAAGGCCCGAAGTTCCTGCACTACTTCCCCGATGCACTGATTCTGACTCACGTTGAATACGATCATGCAGATATCTATGCAGATCTTGAAGCGGTGAAGACTGCATTCAAACGCCTGGTGAACCTGGTGCCGAGGCGAGGCGTCATTGTTGCCTACGATGGCAGCGAAAATGTGACGGAGTGCGTTTCGCGTGCATTCAGCCGTGTGGAGCGCTACGGATTTACTGAAGGCGCGGACTGGCGCATCCATAATTTGCGTCATGAGGACGGGCTGACGCGCTGGGATGTCTGGCACAACGGCGCATTGTGGGCCGAATTGGAAATGCATTTGGCCGGCGAACACAACGCGCTGAACGCCACAGCCGCGGCTGCGCTGGCTGCGGGTCAGGGGATCGGCGTCCACGCGATCCAGCAGGCACTGGCGAGTTTCAAGAGCGTAAAGCGGCGGCTTGAGGTGCGCGCGACCATCGGCGGCATCACCGTCATTGACGACTTTGCGCATCACCCAACGGCGATCCGCGAAACGCTGCGCGCGCTGCGATCTGTCTATCCGCAGGCGCGGTTATGGGCAGTCCTCGAGCCGCGGTCCAATACTCTGAGACGTAAGGTGCTTGAGGCCGATCTGATCGCCAGCCTGCGTCTCGCCGACCGCGTTGTGTTGGCTGGCGTCTATCAACAGCAGCGCATTCCCGATGCCGAGCGGCTGCACCCGGAAGACGTGGTAAGCGCACTGAAGGCCGAGGGAATGCAGGCGGAACTGCTTCCGGACGCAGACGCAATCGTCAATGCAATTGCACCGCAACTCGAATCCGGCGATGTGGTCGCAATCCTCTCCAATGGCGGCTTTGACGGCATTTATGAGAAACTGCCTACGCGCCTCAAGGAGATTCAGCGCTGAATAGATTTATTCTTAAATCAAGAACCCAGCGCCGAAAACCGCCGCGGAAAGCCCCTCGATGATCGCTTCTCTCACATTGCTCGCGGTAATTCTGTTTTTCAGTGTTCCCGCTGCGCTGGTCCTGATTCCCTTCACTTTTCTTACCGGTAAAGTGACTCCGCTCTATCGCACATCCATTTGGATTGTGCGCACTGCTTACTCGTTGGCGGGCATACACGTGGTGAGCGAGGGCCAGGAGAACGTGCCGGCAAACACCGCGTGCATTTTTATGTGCAACCATCTTTCGAACCTCGATCCGCCGGCGCTGTTGCCACAGATTCCAGGCCGTACCGCGGCGTTTTTCAAGCGGTCGCTGATGAAGATTCCCGGCTTGGGCTACGCGATGAAGCTGGCAGGGTTTGTGCCAGTGAGCCGCGACGGGAACGTAACTGCCGCGCAGGAAAGCGTAGCTGCTGCCAAGCGCGTGTTGGAGAGCGGCGTCCACATTACCACTTTTGTTGAAGGCACGCGCTCTAAAGATGGACGCTTGCTGCCATTCAAGAAGGGTCCGTTTTATCTGGCGATGCAGACCGGAGCGCCGTGCATTCCCGTCTCGCTTTGGGGCACCGAGACGATGATGGCCAAGGGCAGCATGAAGATTCATCCGGGAACTGCGCATATCGTCTTTCACCCCCCGGTGTATCCGCGCAACTATGCGACGCGCGAGGATCTACTGAATGCAGTGCGTGCGGCTGTGGCTTCAGGACTTCCGGAGTGGATGAGGGGCTAGGGCATTTTCGGAATACATATAGACTTTTTCAGTACCGTGAAAGGTGGCCTTTTCTTGAGGAAAAAGTCACTTGAGTGTGTGCTTTCGGTCTACACCAACTCCGAAAAATGCTATAGAAGATCGGTTGTTGATTTAAAAAGGGCACTCTTCCGCACGAACCGCAGTATCACTCGGGTTCTTCATCCGACTTCGCAAAAGCGGAACCACTCTTTCCCTTTGGCCCGTCAGGTTTCTGGGCCGTGATACCAGCGCCGCCCCCGTCAGATCCACCCCCAGGAATAACCTTTTCGTAACGGGCGAAGGTATTGGAGTATACGCAGCCTCTGAGCCTTCTCACGCCCAGCAATTCCGCCAGAGGGATCGTGGCTTCGACAACAACTGATACGAGATGGTGCTCCATTCCCTCGATCCGCCCGCGGCGTGAGCTGATTTCGTCAGCGATAGCCCCCATCTGCTCTTTGGGGACAGTAATCTCGACGGCCATCACTGGCTCCAGCAGCACCGGGCTGGCCTTGCGCGCGGCTTCTTTGAATGCGATCGATCCGGCAAACGTGAACGCCATTTCGTTCGAGTCCACTTCGTGATAGCTGCCGTCAAACAGGGTCACCTTCAGGTCCACAATCGGGAAGCCCGCCAGAATGCCCAACTCGAGTGCTTCCCGCACGCCTCGATCGATGGAATCGATGTATTTCTTGGGCACCACGCCGCCGTGAATGTCGTTGATGAACTCGTAACCTTTGTTCGGCTCGTTCGGCTCGACGCGCAGCATGCAATGCCCGTAGTTGCCCGAGCCGCCGACTTGGCGAATGTACTTACCCTCAGCCTCGGCCGCCTTGCGGATCGTCTCGCGGAAAGCAACTTTCACCTCGCCGACATCGATCCTTATCTTGTATTCGTGGGAGATGCGGTGACAAATAGTCTGCAATTCCAGCTCGTAGTCTCCGCTGAGAAGGACCTTGCCGCCATCAAAATCTGATTGAATCTCGGCCGTCCAATGCTCGGGGAGAAGACTATTCAGTGCCCGCAGAAGGTTTTCGCCGTCACTCTTGTCCTTCGGAGCGATAGCTACTGATAAGAGGCGCCTGCTGCGAGGTTCTGGGTCGCTCATGGCTGCACGATGGCGTTGTAGCCGTCGTTCAGCAGCTTCAAGCGCCATTTGTTGGCGTCGTCGCGCGTGGTGAAGGGGCCGATGCGTACATGAACCATGCCATCGCCGGCGTCGCGGCGCTCGCTGACCGGATAGCCGCGCTTGCGCAGCGCGCCCGTGAGCACGTCGGCGTCTTCCTGATTGGATACTGCGGCGACCTGCACCATCAGAGTCCCGGCTCCGGGCACAGCGGGAATTGTCGTTCCTGGCTGGGCCGGATTGGCTGCAGCTGGAAGCGCGGGCCGGACTTGCGGCTGGGTCGGCGTGGCCGAAGAGCCGCTTACATTCTGCGCAGGCTGCCCGCCAGTGGGCGGAATCGGCCCTGCATCTGTACCGTCGGTCGAAGAGGTCGTGTCCGTCGGAACAGGCTGTGCCGGCGGAGCTTCGCTTGCGGAGGGCTTGGGGTGCGACCCGTCCGACTGTAACGTGGTTTGCGCATTTGCTTCCGGCTGCAGTGCGACCGTTGGACCCGCAGCCCCGCGGTGGCCCATCGAGTAACCCAAACCAAAACAGAGGCCGCAAAGCAGAACCAGGCCAAAGAAGATGCCCAGCAATGTCATGGAGCTCAACGTAAGTTCAGTGTCGCGGCGCTGGTGGGCCGGCTCCATCTCCCTGTCGTCGAAAGCTCCCCTCATTCCCGTCCTTAACCCCGTATGCGGCAGCGGAGAAATCCAAAACACGCGCCAACGTTGATTGTTTCATATTCAAAGGCCGACGCTCCAGCAGGAAACAATGAGTTTCCCGTTGGAGTGTCGGCCTGGATAGCATCTGACTCCCTCGTTCGACTCCCTTTAGGGCTGGTCGGTATTTCCTTTGGCCAAGGCTCCGATCTTGTTCAGCAGCGTGAGCATCTCCATGGGCAGCGGAAAGACGATGGTGGTGTTTTTCTCGACGCCGATTTCAGTGAGGGTTTGCAGATAGCGCAACTGGAGGGTCATGGGCTGCGTGGCCAGCAAGGCAGCGGCATCCACCAGCTTTTGCGCAGCGTTGAATTCGCCCTCGGCGTGAATGATCTTGGAGCGGCGTTCACGCTCTGCCTCAGCCTGCTTGGCCATGGCCCGGGTCATGGTTTCAGGCAGGTCGACCTGCTTTACTTCCACCGAAACCACCTTCACGCCAAAAGGCTCTGTGCGCTGGTCGATGATGCTCTGGATTCTCAGGTTGAGCTTGTCGCGATGGCTCAGGAGTTCGTCCAACTCGACCTCGCCGAGCACCGAGCGCAGCGTGGTCTGCGCAAACTGCGAGGTCTGGTAGACGTAGTTGGCCACTTTGATAGCCGCGTCGTTGGGATTGACCACGTAGAGCGTGACCACGGCGTTCACCTTGATGGTGACGTTGTCGCGGGTGATCACGTCCTGGGGCGGCACTTCGAGCACGTCCTGGCGCAGCGAGATGCGCACCATCTGCTGAAACGGCCGGAAGACAAGAATGATGCCGGGGCCGAGAGGCTGCTGGCCAACGCGGCCGAGCGTGAAGACCACAGCGCGCTCATATTCGCGCAGAATCTTGATGCAATTGAGCGCGTACAGGACGATTATGCCGATGACGATCAGAAATGGAGTTAACATTGCGCTTCCCTCACTCAGCACGGATTGTACTCCTGCGGGGCCTACGCTGCCGGGCTTTTGGGCACACTTGGCGTGACGCGCAGCAGGTACTGATCGTGGCCCACAACTTGCAGCAGAACGCCTGCAGCCACTGGCTCGGTGGCCACAGCCTGCCAGATTTCTCCCTCCACCAGAACGTGTCCGTCGGGGGTCAGAGGCTCCATGGCTTTGGCGGAACGGCCAAGCAGGGCATCTACGCCAAGCTGGCTCTTCATGCGCCGGGCGCGCACCGCAAGCCTGACCAGAAAGACGGTGATTGCTCCAAATGCTGCGCTGACAGATAAGGCGACGATGGGGCTGACGGCCATCTCCGGCACCGGCGCGGCCACCAGCGTGAGCGTGCCGAAGGTGAGGCAGACGATTCCGGCGATGGCCAGCGCGCCGTGGCCGCCAAACTTGGCTTCAAGAAGCAACAGTGCGATTGCCGCCACAAGCAGCAGCACGGCAGTGTAGCGGATGGGCAGAAGGTCGAGGCCGAAGATGGCGAGCAGCACCATCAGTGTGCCGAGCGCACCGGGAACGATGGTGCCGGGCGTGTTGAATTCGAGGTAGATGAGAAGTGCGCCGCCGACCAGCATCAGAAGAGCAATGTTCGGATTCACCAACCAGCCCAGCAGCTGTTCGCGGAGCGTGGGCTTGAGGACATTAATCCGAGCTCCGGTGAGGTGCAGCGTCAGCTTGGCGCCATCAATGCGCGTGATGGTGCGGCCGTCGAGCGAAGCCAGGAGCGCGGCGTCGTTGTTGGCGATCAGGTCGATCAGGTGCTGATCGAGGGCCTCTTCGGCGGTGTAGGAGTGGGATGAATGGACAGCGGCGTCTGCGGCCTCCGCGTTGCGGTTGCGGCGAGTGACGTAGGAGCGGAGAAACGCTTCCGCGTCGTTCTCGATCTTCTGAGTCATGGTCGCATCCGGCTGCCCGCCGAACTCAAGCACCGGATGAGCCGCGCCCGCGTTGGTGCCGGGACCCATCGCGGCTACGTCCGCCGACTCGAGAAGGAAGAACCCAGCTGAACCCGCGCGAGCGCCTGCCGGATAGACGTAAACAATGACCGGAACACGCGAACTGAGAATGGCGCCAACCATGGAGCGGGTGGAATCGAGCAGACCGCCTGGCGTGTTCAGCTCCACCAGCAGCGCCTGGGCTCCATCTGAATTCGCCTGGGCAATGGCCCGGTCGAGCTGGCCGGCGCTCACGGGCTGAATCGTGTCAGAGAGCACCAGCTTGTCCACAACAGGTTGCTGGGCGTGGCTGTGAATCGGCAGAAAAAACCCTGCTGAAACTCCCAGCAGAACGACCAACCTGCGAATGCGGTGGTTCATGATGTGCTCCTTAAGAGCCTGCCCTCAGGTTCTACTTCTTCTGCCCTTCCCTGGCCGCGATCTGGCGGCGCAGGTCAAGAGCTGCGCTGCTGGTCGCATCCAGTTTAAGCGCTTCACCGGCCTCTTGATTCGCCTCGGACAGGTGGCCGCCGGCAAAATCCAGGCGGCCCAGCACCAGGTACGCATCGGCGGAGGGCGAAAGTTCCAATGCCGCGTGGGCCTCTTTGCGGGCCGCGTCGGGGTTGCCGGTGCGCTCACGGACTTCGGCCAGGCCCACATGCTCGGCGGCCACGGAACTGTCTGCGGCCACGGCGGATTGATAGAGCCGCTCGGCCTCAAGCAGCAGACCGCGATTAAGGTAGTCGGCAGCCTGCGCGGCAAGCTTTTCGGCGCGCTCATGCGGTGTAAGGGCGGCCAGCCGCGACGCGTCCATCTGGTCAAGCATCTGCGCGGCCTGGCGGAAGGCGACGGCGTCGAAGCCGCGTGCGATGCGTTCCAGCGGATCGGTCCTGGGATCTGGATTAGCGCCCACATTTGCCCCAGTCGCCGGTCCCGGAGCAGTTCCCTTCCATGCTGATTCGAGCGATTGCGCCTCACTGTCATTGGGCCGCAGCTTCAGGCACTGCGCCAGCTCCGACTGTGCTTCGGTGGCCTGGCCGTGGCGTTTGAGGCTCACTGCGAGGTTAAAGTGGTAATCGGCAGCGTTGGGGTCGGCGGCGACGGCCTGACGGAAGAGAGCAATTCCATCGTGGCCCTGGCGGCTGACCGCAACTCCTTCATTATTGACCACTTCAGCTAGCGGCAACACCCGCGCAACCGCGCCGAAGGCTTGCTCTGCGCGCGCGTAGTCGCCGGAGAAAACCAGGGAAAGCCCGCTATAGAAACCGGCCTCGAGCACGTCCGGCCCCATGGACTCCGGATCGCCGTGGCCCACCTTGGCGAACGCAGCAGCCGCCTGTTCGTACTGTTGCGCGTTGTAGTATTCGCGGCCCAAAGCCATCCATGCCGGGCCGTAATCTGGGCTTTCGACGACGGCCTGCTTGAGATGCCGCAGCCGCTCCGTCTGGTCGGACTCTGAAATGCCGCGAATGTATTGCTCGAAGGCGTCGAGCCGCAGCCCCGCGCCCGCCGCCACAAAGGTCTCCTGAGCCACACTGAAGCTGGGATCCAGCTCCCGCGTGAGCTTCCACGCCAGCAAACTGAAGACGGAGATCATGTCCTTCATCTCGCCACGCGCGGTGACTGCCGCGCTCATGCGCAGATGGGGCACGTCAACAAGTTGGGCCTCGGCCACGATTCCTGTGCCGTCGGTGAGAAAGCTGCCTACAACGATCTGCTCCGCGTCCAGCGTCTGCGCCAGCTTGAGGGCGGTGGCGCGCGAGGGATGGAAGCCCTCCGGCAGTCCCAGGTGGTCCAGCGCGTAGAGCCGGTCGGCGCGGCTCATAGGCGCAAAGCCTGCTGCCGTAAAACGGCTACCGAGAATCACCGGCGCGGCCTCGCGAATCCACTCCAGGCTGGGCTGGCCGCTGCGGTTGTCAAACGGGAGAACGAGCAGAATGCGGCCATGAGTCGACGCAACGTCGGCCGACGATCCATTGGCTTCGGCTGCCTGGGCCTGTGCCTTCTGCGGACCGCAAATGGCAAAGAAAAAAGCAGTTGCGAGAACAAGCAGCCCGACAGCAGCTACCCGCGCGGCCCAACCAGTGCGTGATGAAAAAAATGTATGCACAACAGGCTGATTATAGGCGGTTGGGCCTGGCGATGCTGCGTGCACTGGCCGTCAGTTGCCGGTGGGAATGATGCCTGCATTCTCCACCATCAGGATCACGGTGCGGTGCGGCGCGCGCGTGCGATGGACGACCCCGCGCGGAACCACAAAGCCCTGACGTGGGGCGAGGGCAACGGTACGATTTTCCAGATCGATGAGCAGCTCGCCCTCGACCACATAGAAGAACTCGTCGTCCTCGTCGTGCTTGTGCCAGTGGTATTCGCCTTCGATGATGGCCACGCGCACCACGGAGTCGTTCACCTTGCACAGCGTCTGATTGAACCATTTGTATTCGCACGCGTCTGACAGGGCTTTCTCGTCTATGACCTCAAGGTGCGGGTAGAGGATGTTCAGGCGAGTTTCGTAGGGATATTCCTTCACTGAATCGGCCATAGGAACCTCCATTTCAAGATTACTCTCCGGCAACTTCATCGGGCCTGGTCTCGCGAGGCAATGCAACTTGGAATCCGGGCCATTGATCGACGCGCGCATCAAACTGCCGGTTAAACCGGATCAGCGCGATCCACATGCCGTGATCTTCGCGCTCCCATACCAGCGTGCCGCCCAGTTCATGCGCAATTTCCTCAGGTCCCAGGTCGTGATGCAGGCCGAAGAAGCGCTCTTCCATGGCTTCGTTACCCAGGCCAAAGACGCGCGTTAAAGGCGCGGGATCGTACTTGGTGGAGAACACCAGCGCGGCCGAGTACTGCTCGGGCTCAGCCGCGGCCTTCTCGATCTGCGGCTCGGAGAAGTCATCGACGCGGAAGACGTCCCATTTCTGCTTCACGTAGCCGAGTTCAGGGCGGGACAATTCATCGCTGGCCGGCCACGCGGTGAGAACGGTGGCACCGCTGTAGCGCTTGGTGAGCTGGGCAATCCCGGCTATCTGCATCCGGACAACGCGGGCGTAGGTCAGGTTATCTTCAGGCGCGAATCCATAGGGCGGATTGATGAACAGACCAAAGACGAAAGCCGCCGCACAGAACACTGCGAGACCTTGCCAGTACGGCACGCGGCGGTAGAACGTGGTGACCGCGATGAGCAGGACCAGCGGATACATGGGCAGCAAATAGCGCGTAAGCAGCGCGCCGCCCAGAACGCTGAAGAGCAGCGCGTTCATCAGCAGGACCATCAGAATGCGCCGCAGGGCGGTGCGGCTGATGGAAGCGCGCGGTTTTCCATCGGTGTCGAGCCTTTCATCGAGCAACAAGGCTGCCACGGCCATCAGCACCGGGACAAACATGTTCATGTGCGCCGTCAAATGCAGCAGCCGGTGACTGAAGGCGACGAAGATGCGCTGCGGGTCAAGCGTAGCTTGTGCGTTGTAGCGAACAAACTCCGGATCGCCGAACAGGAAGCCGGTCTTGGCGTAGTTCCACGCGTACCAGCCAGCCAGCGGGAGCACGCAGCTTGCCAGCCAAGCGGCCTCGCGCCAATGACTGAAGCGAACCGGCGACTTGGCGCGAATGCCTTCTACGATGCTCATGGCGGCCAGCGTCAGCGGCACGGCAATCGCCGTCTCCTTGCACATGGCCGCGGCGGCGAACCATAAAGCAGCAGGCCAGTATGCCTGATTGGAATTTCGATCGCGGACAGGCAGCGCGTAGACCAGTCCCCACAACGTGCAGGTTGCGGCGAAGATGTCCGCGTGGGCCAGCGAACTCTGCGCAAACCATATTGGATAGAGTGCGGTCAGAGCAACCGTCCAGAATGCGACCGTGCCCACGCCAACCAGGCGCAGCGCCAGCTTCCATACACCGAGCAGTCCGAACGAGGCAACCATCAGCACTGCCTCGCGCGTGACCTCCGGATAGAAGCCTGAGGCCTTCCACCAGAGTGCAAGATAAATGCTGGGCAGCGGCGGATGGGCGTTGGCGAGCGTGGTGGTCGGAATGAGCGAGCCGGTGCGAAAGAAGTCCCACGCCGCGGGGATATAGTACCCCGCCTCATCCCAGTAATAGGGGACGCGGAGCAGCGCAAAGTGGCTGGCATAGAGTGCGGCAAAGATCACTGGAAAAATCATCCAGAGGGGCAGTGGCGCATCCATCCGCGGCTGCAGAAGTCGTGTCAGGCGCAAGAACATTCTCCGGACTAGTTGACAGGGCCCTGCGGGAAGTTGTGGCTCATCGGCTCCAGGTTCAGTGTTCCGAAGGCCTGCTCATACTGGGCGAGGTTTTGGCCCAGGATGTTGAAGAGGGCTTTGGCCTGCTGCGGGCTGAGGAAGATGGCCTGGTGGTTGCGAATGTTGACCTGGTCAGGGGTTTCACTGGAGGCCAGACCAAACACAAGCTGGAAATCCCACACGCTGACGCGCACCTGCACGCTGTTGGCATAGGACTCGCGATAGTCGGAGGTCTGGACAGTATTCAATTGGGGCTGTTGCGGTGTCGGACTCATGATGAATCCAGATTACTCCGGCAGGGCCCCGGATGCCGAACGGACGCAGGCAAAGCGGTGGGAACAGGACCAGTTGCGACCGCGAATTACGCGGGCTGCGGCTGCTCGTTGAATCGATATCCGACGTATGCATCGGTCAACAGGTACCGCGGATTGCGCGGATCGTCCTCAATCTTCTTGCGCAACTGGCGAACAAAGGTGCGCAGATATTCGAGTTCGTTGCCATACTCCGGCCCCCAAACGGATTTGAGCAGACGCGCATGCGGAATTGGCTCGCCGGCGTGCATCATCAGGTAGTGGAGCATTTCGAATTCCTTGGGAGTGAGATGAATCGGGCGGCCGGATTTTTGTACGCGGTACTTCACCGGGTCAAGTTCCAGCTGTCCATGGCGAATTGGCGTGCTGCGATTGGAATCCTGGGCGTTTCTCCGGCGCACCGCGGCGCGCAGGCGCGCGGTCAGCTCACGCAGTTGAAAGGGCTTGGTAATGTAATCGTCGGCGCCCGCGTCGAGCGCCAGCACCTTGTCGTCTTCGCTGTCCATCACGCTGAGCATGAGAATCGGCAGACGGGCGATGGTGCGGCGAATATTGCGGCAGGTCTCCACGCCTCCCATTCCCGGCATATCCACATCCAGCAGCACTGCATCAAACCAGGTGACGCGCACCAATGAAAGCGCCTCTTCGCCGCGGGCTGCTTCCACCACTGTGAATCCCAATCCGGTGAGCGTCACGCGTAAAGCGCGCCGCGTCGAAGTGTCGTCGTCTACCACGAGTATGGTGCCCTGCATTGTATTGGAAGAGTCCGTGCTCAATGCTTCCTCCTTGCGCCTTTCGGAAGCGACAGAAAGAATGTCGTTCCCTCTTTGTCGTCACTGATCACCCACACATGGCCATGGTGCGCCTCGGCCGCCTTGCGCACCACGGCAAGCCCAACTCCCGTACCCGGCACAGTGTCTTTCAAATCCTCTGACCGGTAAAAGCGATCGAAGATTCGCTCCCGGTCTTCAATCCGAATTGTCGATCCGAAGTTATGCACTGAGAACAAAACCTCGCTGTGGCTGGAACTGGCTGCAATCTCAATGGGCGTGCCCGGTGTGGAATATTTGCGCGCGTTGTCGATGTATTGGGTGAGGATCATCGCCAGCAGCGCACGATCCACCCGGACCGTCAACGCGGAGTCTTCAACCACTACCCGCATTCGCTCTCTCTCCGCGCCTGCATGACGGCCCTCCAGCACTTCCTCGATCAACTCCTGCACATTCACGTCGTTGGCTGATAGCGCCACTTTCTCCGCTTCCAGCCTGGCGGTAACCAGGAGCCGCGTACAGAGCTCGTTCAAATGAACGGCCTCGGCGTCAATGAGCTCAACCAGGTCGCTTTGCGAGTTGGTGAGCCCACCCAGCTCACGCAGACCTGAGCTCGCTGTTTGCACCGCAGTCAGCGGAGTCTTCAATTCATGTGCCAGCGCGTCCATCACTGTGCCTCGTAGTTCAACGCCCTTCCTTGCTGTCTCGGCCTTGTCTTCTTTCTCAATCCACTGCTGGCGGTCGATGGCAATAGCGGCGAGCGACGCAAGAGCATTCACGACCAGCGGATTCAAATCTCCGCGCACCACGAGCGCACCCACCGAACCTGATCCGGTTTGCAGAATGCGCCGCCAGGTGCGCGCCTGCGGGTCATCCCCGGCAGCATCTTTGCGATAGCATTCGAGCGCAACGTCCTCATCCCCTTCGGCCCACTCACCCATCCTGTCCTGGCGATTCAGGTTCATGTCGTACAGCGCGACCGCTTCGGTGTTGAAGATCCTGTGAATCAAGACTGCCAACTGCGGTCCGGGCGGTTCATGCAAATCCAGCAACAGCGAACTGCGGCTTAGTTCGTACAGCTTTTCCATGCCGCCGCGATGAAAGGCAGCCTCTCTTGCGTTGCGCAGTTCCCTTGCCGATAGCCGGTTGATGGTGAGCGCCGTGACCTGAAACGCCGCGAGCGCCACCCAATCCTGAGGATCCGAAATCACAAAGCGAAATAAAGGTTGCGTGAAAAAGTAGTCGAGACAGGCGACGGCCAGAACGGATGTGAACGAGGCCTGCCAGAAACCGCAGAACAACGCCATTGCTACCACGACCAGCAAATAGCAGGAAACGATTGTGGCCAGATTCACCCGGAGAACGAATCCGCCCCAGGTGAAGAAGGCAAGCACAGCACACGCTGCCAGATACTGCGCTGCTACCAAAAGGCTGCGCGGCACTTGCTTCCATCCCAAGACGATTCGATTTTCCATCTGTCCTGAATCTTCCTGGACCAATCGTCCGCCCAGACTGACTCAACCTTAGCCACGCGCATGTAAAAAATGCATAAGGGTTGCGTATGGAACACATAGTGTCCCTTTGGGCGGCGCGCATATTGGCTGGAACGCACTCAGTCTGCGTCGGAGTTCCTTTTCGCGCACTCATGTCTATCGCAGTTCCTTAAAAGTGCCAGATCAGATCGGCAGCGAGAGTGAGCGACTGGGTCTTGGCGCCGATTGCTTTCATGGTTGCCTCGGAAAGTTGATTTGGCGGCGCATTTTGCAACGCCGAGACCGATGCGCCCGGAGAGATATCGAGTGCGCGCAGCCCGTATGGGCTGAATGCGTGCGTGTAACTCAATTCCGGACGGAAGGTAACCGATGTGCCGGCCCAGAAATCGAAGCCCACCATGTGCTCTTCATAGATTGCCGGAGTGCCCGTGCGCTGTCCGCGGATGTCGTCCACGATCTCGCTGCGCATGTTCAGAGAAGCCGTGTTGTTCCAGAAGTTGTGCTCGACGTAATTCGTAATGGCCCATTCCGGTGTGTAACAGCGGGCCGCGCGCGCGCCGGTGTACGATGTGTTGGGATTCTCACAGACTGCGCCGAAGTTCAATGTTCCGGGCATGGACCCATTGGGCAAAAGACGATTGTTGCCCGTGTTCTCAGGCCACGGAGAGGTGACGGCATTGTAAGGAACGCCGGTGTTATACCACCACATGTTTGGAGTGTCTTTCATGTACTGGTACCAGCCTTCGGTGTCGGTGTGCCAGTGCTCGTTGATCTTGTGGTACCAGGTCTCGTAAAACGCTGTGAGGTTGTTGTAGGCGTATTTTCCGTTGTTGATCGTGTTGTCGCAGGTGTTCAGCGCATCCCCGCCATTGCGCCATGTGTAGACCAGGCAGACGTTGCCGGTGACGCGGGCGTCCGTGGTCCAGGGCGCTGTATCGCAACCGGGCGAGATGCCGCCCTGCACTGTCCAATGATCGTCAACCTTTACCGTCATGTTTGCGCCGACCATGGTGTAGCAGTCATATGTATAGAGAATGGAATGCGAGTAGGTATAGTTATTGGGCGCTAACTGGGCCTCAATGTCCGGCAGTGAGATGTAGCGGCCGATGCGCAAGTCCGCACCTTGTGCAATCTTCGGGAAATAAAGATCGGCGTACCACATCACCGGGTCGTAACCGTACTGCGCGTTCTTTACCAGTAACTGCTGGCTGAGAATTCCGTGCGATGTGGTGTAGCGGTAATCCTGTCCATACAGGCTGGCGATCCTGAAACCCCAGTCAAAATGATCTTTCTGGACCGTATCCGCGAGCTTCTCTGTATAGAGCGCCAATTGATCGAGAACCACGGTGTTGGGAAACACGTCGTAGGCCGAGGGACTGTTGGCGCCGATTCCTTTGCCGGCATTGCCGCGATTGTTTGTCGAGCCATTGGCGCCGATGGCAATCCAGCCGTACCACTTCACCTTGCTCAACTTGAGCGGGTCACCGTCAAGCGCCGTTTGCAACTGGTAGCTGCTATAGTCCGGCGCACCGATCTCCTGCGTTCCGCCGATAGGCCAGTCCGAGGCCGGAAACGGCGGCGAAGGGATGGGAGCGGGCGTACCGCGGCGCTGCGACGCATTGGGATCGACGGGGGTGGTTCCTGTCCAGTCTGCGAGATAGGCTTTGCCCCAGCGTGTGAAGAATCCAGGCCTGGGTTTCGGAGGAGTTACAGGCACGGCGACCGGCGTGGCTGCCTGAGACGCAGCTGGCTGGGACACAGCTGGCTGCGACGCATCCGCGGAAGAGGAATCCATGGCCGAGGTTGTCTTGACCTCCGTCGTGTGCGCCTCTGCAGCGAGCGTTCGCTGTGCGGCCGAGTCGGCAGCAGTGCTTTGGGCCTGGCAAGAGATCTGCAACACGAATCCGCAAACCACAGCCGTTGCTGCGATGGCCTTCCTCAAATCTTTCAACATGAATGGATAATCTCCGCGACGCCCGACGCCGCCAGGTTATGAAAGGAAATTGTTCAAAAGGAAGGTTCATATTTTATTTCGCCGTCCCTCATCTGATTCTTATGTTGAGGGCGTAAAGGATTTACAAGGGAAACGCTGTGAGTTATATAAGGTGAGGCAGTAACTCCTCTGTTTTAAGCACTAAAATCCCGCACTGCTTTCGGCTGAATGAAAGCGGCCCGGGACGTTTCTATTCAGTTGCTATATTCAGAGTATCGAGCCGAATGCGTGAGGGCGACATAAGGAATTCGATAAGATCGCATGTGGAAGTCTGCTTTCGTTCCGCTCGAGATGCAAGCTTCCGCGACTCGCCTCTGTCGCATAGAGAATGCGGCCGTGGCGTGATGGTTTGAAGACTCTGTTCTTTCTTTATTGGTTCCTTATTCGATCGCCGTTACTATCGCAGCACCGCAGCAGGATCACTTTTCAAGGCGGGAGCGGGTCGGCATTCTTCACATGCGAGGACCGGCTCTACCAACCTCAGGCAACCGTTTGAGACCTCAGCCGCTCACTGCGGTCACAATGTACAAATACCCGCATCGAGTGAGAGCGGGGTGAATTGAAGAGATTGCCCCGGGGCCAGGGCCGCTGGGAATACTGAGACAAGTTCGCTACCAGAAATTCACTGTCCGAATTCAACCTTCAGGAGAATGCTCATGGCAGAACCGAACGCACCCCAGATGAGGTCCACGCTGGGCCTTACCGGGTTGACCAGCAACGCAATGGCCCTCATCGCTCCGGGCGCCTTCCTTTGGCTCACCTTTGTCCTTCAGGCCACCGAGGGAACCACATCGCCCTCGATGTGGTTTGGCATTGTTGTCGCACTTCTGCTCTGCCTGGCCACCGCGGTCGCCTATGCCGAGATTTCCAAGCTCTACCCAGGGACTGGGTCGAGCTACTACTATGCCGAGCAAGCTCTACTTTCTCAGGACGCGATGTTCAAGTATGCCCGCGTGGCCAAATTCATCGTCGGCTGGGGCTCTCATCTCTACTACTGGGTCTACCCCGGCGTGATGGTCGCCACCACCGGCGTCTTCATGGGCTATGTAGTGGGCTTCCTTTTCCCGACATTCATGAGCGGCTCGAATCCGGGTCCGGTGTTCATGGCCCTCGTTGCTGTCGTGTTCTCTTTCTTCGTGGCATGGATCGCAGCCAAGGGAGCCGGCGCCTCGACGGCCGTCAACATGGCAATCAACATTATCCAGATTTCGGCGCTGATGATCTTCAGTGTTCTGGCAATCGGCTATCGCACGAGCCATCCCGCGGGCGCCGCGGCCTTCCAGTACGATTCGCAGACACTGGCCACTTACTCCTACCAGTTTCAGACCGCAAAGGACGGCTCGACGGTTCGCGATGCGAGCGGCAATCCACTGCCTTTGCTCGATTCGTCGGGCAAGCCGGTTCCGTTCACGATCGACTACCCGGAGAAGGACGCAAGCGGCAACTTCCTGACGCATGGGACCGCCGCCTCAGTAGTCGCACCGCACAAAGTGAGCTTCATCTTCATTCAGGCCACGGTGGCGATTCTCATCCTGGTCGGCTTCGAATCGGTCACGTCGATGGGAGCCGAGGCGAAAAACCCCACCAAGCACATTCCCATCGCAGTGATAGCGTCTCTGCTGATCCAGGGTGTGCTGTGTTATCTGATCGAGTACTTCGCAGCCAATTACTTTCTCAACTCCGGCTATACCATGCAAACCGCATCCGGCTCAGCTGCGCCTGTCGGAGACATGATGATTATTGTCGGCGATGCGCTTCTGGGCCACGGCAATGGCAGGTACTTCATGCTTGCTGAAGCTTTCACCGTCTTTCTGGCGTTGATTGGCACCACCCTCAGCTGCATGAATACCGGCGCACGCGTCACGTATGCGATGGGCAAGGACGATGAGGCGCCCGAGCACTTCGGCATGCTGCACGCCAAGTCGCTCTCCCCGCGCCGCGCCATCTGGTCGCTGGCTGTTATATCCGCGGTGATTGGCGTAGTTGGTGTCTCTTTATACTTCTGCGACGGAAGCGCGCCGTCCGATGCAACCATCGCCGCCCTGCCTCATGGCATCTTCTCCAACTTCGGATACACGACCCACGACCAGATGGCTGCTCTCCCGAGTTCAATTCTGGCCGTTACGCTGACCTCCAACTTCGGCACATTCATTCTCTATGCGCTCAGTTGCTTTCTGTGCATCGTGGCTTTCCACAAGCGACCCGATTACAACTTCGTGCGGCATTTGCTCATTCCCGGCTTCGGCCTCTTTGCCAATCTCGCCTGCATGGCGGCGTACCTAATCGTTCCATTTCTCGGATACGGGACCTGGAAGGAGCCTTACCTGGCGTTGGGCATCTCGGCGGTCTGGGGCATTTACGGCGCAATTTACTTCATTCGATCGTCGAAGGCCAAGGGCAAGGCATTCCTGCTCGAATCAAAGTAACTTCTCTGAAACTGAAAGAGTCCGCGACGAGAGCCGCGGACTCTTTTCTTTTGGAGTTGAACCTGGTGCGAAAGGAGGGACTTGAACCCCCATGGATTGCTCCGCCAGATCCCAACGCGACAGCAAATCCTGGGATGCTATACTCCAAGCTCACAATGCTGACCTTGACGCAGATAGTATCCTCAGAGCTATCTTGAATTCTGTCGCTCGGTCGATCTCCGGACGGATTTTCTGGATAACGATAAGAGTGCCTGAAACTGCAAGAAGAGAAAGTGAGAACGCACATGAATCAGATCGAGGGACGCACCCACCACTACACCGCCGAAGCGACTGTCTTCGACGGCAACCTCGTGCTTCCGCTTCAGCAGGAAATCGGCCCCCAGGGCCACGCCAGTCTCCCCCCGCAGGGAGGATACGTCTCCCGCCGCGTCGAGAACTTCCGTCTCGGTGAGGTCATCTCCCTCCGCTCCGGCTACACCCAGGTCGCCGGCAATCTGAGCGACAAGCCTGAGGGTGGATGGAACACTCTGGCCACGGTGGTCCTTGAGGGCTTCAACGTGCTCGAAGTGCTCACCGCCGACCGCATCGTCGGTCAGGTCATCACCGACTTTCCGGCTAAAGGCTATGTGCCATCGATCTCCTTCCTGGGCACCCGGTTTGAGAACCTGCGCATTGCCGGCCATCCCGTCCACCTGGACCTCAATCTCGGTATTCTCGGCCCCAAGCCGCCGGGCGACCAGCCCTATGGCGCCGATCCTGAGCTCAAGGACCGCATTTCCAGCCAATACAGTCGTATCCGCGAGGGCAAGAGTCTTCCTGCCGACAAGCTCGAACGGTACAATCAACTTTCCTCGTCACTCGGCACCCCGGAGGAAGTCGAATGCTCCCTGGTCAATCATGCGTCAGGCGACTACCCAGGTTCCTCCTGCGGCCACCTGATTCATATTCCCCACTTCGGCTGGATCAGCCTGGGCAGAGTGAGAGTGAATTACAAGGAAGTCGAGGAGAAGGGGAAGATTCTGCGCAAGACCACTGTCCGCCTGGCCATGGTCGAACTCCATCTTGGCTGCGCAGTTGGGGGCTCTGGAACGGGCGGGGGCATCTCGACCAATGGGCAAACCGTGCCATAGCGAGCGCAATTCCCCTGAGGGAGTCCCGCACGCGCCAGTCGTTCTGGTGGCCGGTCGACTTGAAGGAGTGGTTCGCAAATGGACGCCACAGATGGCGATTCGGGTTGCTGGCCGTGCTTTTGCTCCTCGTATTGACTCCCCTGAAGGACACGCGGCCAGTCAGTGCCGCGGCAAGATATGAACACGCTACGGAGCTCTTTGAGCGCGGTCAACTTGAAGAGAGCCAGGAACAGGCAAAAATCGGATTCAGAGAGTTCAGAACATCGAACCCCAGATGGGCAGATAAATTTCGACTTCTGGAAGCGGAGTCCCTGCTTTTTCGCGGAATGTTTCCGGACGCGCTGGAGCTTCTTGCTGCTTACCAACCCAACTCCAACGATCCGGAAGGGATGGTACTCAAACTATCCATTGAGACAGTTGCGCTCACACGCGAGCAGCAATTGTTTCAGGCCCACCAGAAACTCGCAAAAGCCGATGCCATCTGCCTGAGCGCGTCCTATGCAACCTGCGGGGAAGCGCTAAGGGCACACGGCATCCTGGCTGGCCAAGAGAAAGAATATCCCGAGGCGCGGGAGTTTTTTCTCGCAAGTCTCACCTTCGCACAAGCTCATCACGACCGTTTCCTGGAGGGGGGAGCGTCGGCGAACCTTGGTTGGTTGGCAATGCAGGTTGGTCATTTCGACGAGGCCGTTGAATGGTCGAACGTTGCCTACCGGTCCGCAGCGTCGTTAGGGGACGAAAACACAGCGCAAAAGGCGGCGGGCAACCTTGGTTGGGCCTATCTGCAGTTGGGAGATGACGAGAGGGCCCTGGATCAGTTCCTCAAGGCGGAGAAGAGCGCTGAAGCGCTCGGCAACGTAAGCAGCCAGCTCGGCTGGATGAGCACCGCGGGCTACGTCTATCGGAATTCGGGTGACTTATTCCGCGCTACGGAATCCTTTCGCAAGGCTCTCGTCCTCGCCAGGCAAATCAACAGCAAAGAAGACATCGAACACGCCCTCGAAGACCTGGCCCAGGTTTCGGTCGATTCCGGAAGGCTCGACGAAGCCAGCTCCTACCTCGATCAGGTCATTCCCATGGAACAGGCTGGCGGCAATCGCCTCACGGCCAACGTCCTGCTGACACAGGGGATGCTCGCAGCGGCCCGCCGCCAGAATACGCAGACGGACGCGCAGACCAGCCGGCAGTTGGCCAGCCAGGCGGAGTCGCTCTTTCGCACTGTCCGCGATGACGCGAACAACCCAACCACTACGCGGCTGGGCGCCGGCCAGCAACTGGCGCGGCTCTTCGCGTCGCAAGGCAATACCCAGGCGGCGGAGCAGATGTTCAAGGCCACGCTGGCCGACTTTGAATCCGCACGCGCGCAACTGAAGAGCGAGGAATCCACGCTGCCATTTGTCGCCAACGCCGCGCACATCTACGACGACTACATTCGCCTGCTGGTTGGGCAAGGCCGCAGTGATGAGGCTCTGGCCCTGGCCGACCACAGCCGAGCGCGGACGTTGGCGCAGGGTCTGGGCGCGGCGCCGGAAAAGACCTCTTTCCGGCTGGACACTTTGAAGCCCCGGCAGATCGCACAAACAACCGGCGCAACGCTGCTCTTCTATTGGCTGGGTGAGAAGCAATCGTACTTGTGGGCCATTACGCCGGCGAAGGCTGCTTTTTTTTCCCTTCCTCCACAGGCGGAGATCGCCGCTCGCGTTCAGCGCTACCGAAACGCTCTTTTGGATGCGCAGAATCCCCTGCAAAGCGGCAATGCCGATGGACGCGAGCTCTATCGGTTATTGGTAGCTCCAGCGGCTGAACTGATTCGCCCCAACCGGCCCGTCATGATTTTGGCTGATGGCGCATTGAACCAACTGAACTTTGAAACCCTGCTCGTTCCTGGCCCAAGCCCGCAGCCCGATTCAAGCGCAGGACAAGGCTCCAGCCCGGACCTTCATTATTGGATCGACGACGCAACGCTGCTCTCAGCTCCATCGCTTGCCATGCTCGCCGCGGCAAAGCCCGCGTCGAATGGCACGCGCAGCCTGCTGCTTCTCGGCAATCCGGTCTCTCCGAGTGAAGATTTTCCCGACTTGCCCTTGTTCGGATTCGAGATGAAAACCGTTCAGAAGCATTTTGACCCTCGCAACGTGGCCGTGTTCGCTGGCCCGCAGGCAACACCGGCCGCTTACCTATCGAGCAATCCTGGCAGATATTCCTATATTCATTTTGTCTCCCATGCGGTTTCCAGCCGCACCGACCCCCTGGACTCAGCCATCATCCTCTCCAATGCAGGATCAAGCGGGGATACTTATAAGCTCTACGCCCGCGACATCATGCGGCGGCCCATCGACGCCCGCCTGGTCACCATTGCGGCCTGTTCCGCAAGCGGGACGCGCGCGTATGCAGGCGAAGGCCTGGTAGGTCTCTCCTGGGCCTTTCTTCGAGCCGGTGCGCAAAGCGTCATCGGCGCACTGTGGGAGGTGAGCGACGACTCATCGCCGAGATTGATGAACGCGCTCTACCAGGGTCTTGAAGACGGCCAGACACCCGCGGTCGCGCTTCGAGGCGCCAAACTTACCATGTTGCATGGAGAGGCGAGATTTCGCACCCCATTCTTCTGGGCCCCTTTTCAGATGTATACCCGGCGGTAGGTCCTGAAGTTTTCTACATTTGAAGGGACAGATCGACTTCGCCAAAATTCAGGAACTTTATCAAAACCCTCGAATGGTCAAGAGGAGCATGGCGATTCGAAGGCATGAAACAGGAACTTAGAGCATTTTCGGAATACATATAGACTTTTTCAGTACCGTAAAAGGTGGCTTTTTCTTGAGGAAAAAGCCACTTGAGTGTGTGCTTTCGGTCTACACCAATTCAGAAAATGCTATAGTCGCCGCACGGTCAACTCCAGAACTGGGTAATGGCTGTCCTTCGCAGATTGAAGGAAGAAGCCAGGGCATCTGAGGCCAAGTCCGGGAGTCTCGTCTTCACGATTCAACGCAGAGATACGATTCATGAATCGAAGTTCATCTAGCGTCAATTCAAACCGCTGCTCCGGTCAGGAGCGATCATCAACCGGGAATCCGGCGTTCTTTCGGTTGATCTCGACCGCCGATTGTGCCGGGGCCTTCTTTGCACGGCCCCGGCCTTTTTTCGGACTGGCTAGTTCTTAATAACGCCTGGCATTGTCGGCTGCTTCGGCGAGGGCATTGAGTTCATTGAGAAACCGATTGCTCTGGCCAATGAAGAGACCATCAGCAGTAAAGCTTGCGATCGCCGCAACGGCGCCAGCAAACTTATCGGTTAGCGGGCGGATGATTGAGACATGGGGAAGACTGGGGCTGATGAATTCACAGGGGACCGGGAAGATAAGACTGGGCTGAACATCGCTCAGGGTCAGGTCCTCCGGTGCAGTGGCGAAGAAATCAGGAAATGTCAGATCAGAAATAGAGTCCGTGAATGGCGCCACCGGCTGTTGCACTCCGTTACCGGAAAAATCGACCCATTCCAGGAAATGAGCGATCTCGTCTCCACCAATGCCAAGCGTGATCTCAAGCACTTCCGGTTCTGTCACTTTCCGGCTCATGGCTGCGTAAAGACTCGAGCCGCCCTGCTCGATGTATCCAAAGTGAAAGCCCGCGACATTCGCGATCGCCTGAATATGCGCGTTACCGGGAACCTGGAAATTGGGGTCGAGAATGCCGAAGTCAGCGTTGTTTCTCGGAATCGCGGTAACGTCCTTGAGGTTGAGCGCTTGAGAAAAAGTGGCGCCGGAGTCTGGATTGGTCGCACTGCGATAGCGGACGTACCAACTGGTGTCAACGTTAAGATGCATGAGGTTCGTGAGTCGCTTGATTCCGGAGGATCCCGTAGCGGTGCTTCCCTCCAAGGTGCGGAATTGGTCGAAGTTGACTGGCTCCTCTCCTCGAGACTCAAGATAGGCGTTGAGGAAGGTCGCATGGCTCACTTCATCGAGAGTGTTGCTGGATATGTATTGCGGGCCATCCCCATCGAGATTTGACAGAGCAACCTGATAGGTGTTCATTGTCTGGCCCGGGTCTACCTCAATGGGAGGATTCTTCCCGATCCCACCCAATTCTGCGTACTGAGTCCAAAGGTCGGATTCGATCAGCTCGGCAGCGGCAAGAAACCGGAGAATAGCGGCATCACCCGGATTGAGACGACCGCCCGACGACCCTATTTCGGCACGAGCCGAAGTTGCATTTGTTAACATACCGGCGCCAATTGTAGCTGCGCCACCTGCCAGAAGGCCGCTCCTCATGAAAGAGCGACGATCAAGTGAGTTCCTTCCATTCTTAATTGAGTCCTTCATATTGCTCTCCCTAAACTGAACTGAGTAACGATGGATGTGACTTACGGGGACACCCGCAGCTCACAATAGCCCTCCTGACTCATGGCAGATGTCATAGGATTGTCAGATCGATGTCTTTGTATTATTTCTAAGTCAGTCTCGCTAGCCGCGTAGCGCCCAATGCTGTCTCATCGATCGCGAATCATACTGGCCGTAAGTCTGACAGAAGGGCCAGCGGCCTCAGCAAGATGGGAGTTGCGGACGTCTGCGCCGAAGGATCACCAATCGCTGGGTGGCGGATCCAATGATGAATTCGATATTTAGAGTGCAGCTATATCGTTCAAGCCGGCAGAGATTGGAGAATCACCGCCCGGACCACGAGGCGCACACCGGACGGACTAGACCCGCAGTTAATCTGCCTATCACTTACACATCGGCGGTGATCAGCTTCCTTTGAATCGCAGTCTCCTCACTTGGCGATTCGAGAATAGGTGTCCTAGCGACGGGAAGCGGGATGTGCTCTACAATCTCGATGCCGTATCCTTCGAGAGCCGCCAGGCGACGCGGATGGTTGGTCATCAGGCGGATGCGGCGAAGATTAAGATCGAGCAAGATTTGCGCACCTATCCCAATTTCGCGTTGAGTGTTCCTCTGGCCTTCCGGGGAAACTTGATCCTTTTCTTCTTTGTGAAACTCCAGCGAATCCACGCCATCAACCTTTTCACGCGAGAACCCAAGTGAGTTCTGATGCAGATAAATCACGGCGCCGACACCCTCGCTGACGATTCGCTGCAAAGAGGAGCGAATATTCGAGGCACATTCACACGACGAAGCGTGAAACACATTCCCGGCGAGACAATGACTGTGCATGCGAACAAGGACTGGCTTGTCGGAGCACGCGACATCGCCGTGGACAAGAGCGACATGAGACTCTCCGTCGAGATCGGAGCCATAAGCGATCATTGAGAACTCACCAAAACTGGTTGGCACAACAGCGGTACCCATGCGACGGATGGAACGCTCATGAGTCATTCGGTAGCGGATCAAATCCGCAACCGTAATCATCATCAAACTGTGTTCTTTGCAGAACTCGATCAGGTCCGGCACCCGGGCCATCGTGCCGTCGTCGTTCATGACTTCGCAAATCACCCCGGCAGGCGTCAACCCCGCTAGATGCGCCAAATCCACGGATGCCTCGGTCTGACCGGCGCGCACAAGCACTCCGCCGCGTTGTGCGCGTAAAGGAAATACATGGCCGGGGCGCCCGAGGTCTGATGGATGAGTTTTCGGATCAATTGCACACAGAATAGTTTCCGCGCGGTCATGCGCGGAGATGCCGGTAGTAACTCCGCGTACCAGGGCATCGATTGATTCTGTAAATGCGGTGCCGAAACGCGCCGTGTTCTGTGCGCTCATCTGCTGCAGTTGAAGATAATCAAGACGGTCCGGAGTCATGGCAAGGCAAATGAGCCCTCGACCGTATTTCGCCATGAAGTTGACCGCTTCTGGAGTGATCTTTTCCGCAGCCATCGTGAGGTCGCCCTCGTTTTCACGGTCTTCGTCGTCGACCACGACGACCATGCGCCCGGCTCGAATCTCGTCGATAGCGCTCTCAACATCTGCAAACGGTAAACCTGCAGTCATGGTGAAACCTTTTTGGTGACCAATTGAACTCTCACATGCTGCCTTTCAGGCGCGAAGCGGTTCCAGAAACTCACAATCGTGGCTGAGGACATCTTCAGTCATCTGCTTTTCTATCCAGCGGTATGTTTTCTCAAGTCCGTCGCGAAGACGGATTGAGGGCTCCCATCCAAGACGTTCCAGAATCATTGCGTTGTCGCTATTGCGCCCGTTCACGCCTTTTGGGGCATTCAGATCGTACCTTCGTTTAAGCCGGATACCTGCAATCTCTTCGGCTATGTCCACCAACTGATTGATGGTGACGAGTTCACTCGACCCGAGATTGATGGGTTGGGTGATATCGCTGTTCATGATCAACTCCGTACCCTTGATGCAGTCGTCAATAAACATGAAACTACGTGTCTGTCCGCCATTTCCCCAAATTGTGATCTCGTGATTTCCAGATAGCTTGGCCGCGCACACCTTTCGACAAATGGCCGCCGGCGCTTTTTCTCGTCCATCAGCCCAGGTGCCATGTGGCCCATACACATTGTGGTAACGAGCAACGCGGCAAATCAGCCCGAAATCTTCTTCGAAATGACGGCACATCCGCTCACTGAAGAGCTTCTCCCAGCCGTAGCCATCTTCCGGAAGCGCGGGATAGGCATCCGACTCTTTCAGTGCGATCGCATCCTGCCTGGTTTGTTTCTCTGCGTTGTAAACACACGCCGAAGATGCGTAAAAGAATCGGCTGACAGCCGTCTCTCGAGCTGCCACAAGCAGGTTTGTGCTCGTCAGCACGTTGAGCATGCAAAGTGCCTTATTGTTCTCGATGAACCCCATGCCGCCCATATCCGCGGCGAGTTGAAATACATGATCCGCGTCGCTCGTGGCGGTCACGCAGTTGTGCGGGTCCTTCAGGTCGAGGGAAACATTCTCAACTCCATCCGCAATCTGGTACCACTCGTTCAACGGCTTAATGTCGACCGCGCGAATTACTCGGACTCCGCGAGCCAGAAGATATTTAACCAGGTGGCCACCAATGAAACCACCTGCTCCGCAAACAACTGCATTTGGTCCCTCGAGATTCATATTCAACCCCATGTTCTTGAAGTCGCGAGTGCCTCTTTTCAAGTGTCAGGTCGGCGCAAAGACACCGAAAATGCCCTTCAACTAAATGCAGCCTATTGCCTCAGCAATGCGGAGTTGTCAGCTTGCTGTCATCGGATTGTCACAAGATCACCTATCTCGCCGATCATTTGAATGTCCGAGGTGAAGCTCGGATTTCAAGGATCCGCAAGGAGCGCCGCAGGTAACTATAGGTCAATTCTGGCCTGATTCACTCCGACGCTTTTCGGTTGCAGATCTGCATTGGCGCACAGGGAGTGTTGATTTGATCTCTCTAGTGGACTATTCAATATTGTGGGTTGCTTCTAATCAGTAGATTGACTGTGGAACAGGCGTATAGGGCTTGCCAAACTTGTTGGCATGGCTCATGATTCCGTCCCGTGATATCGGAGCTACTATCTGGCCGAGGTCAACTTTGTCGGAAGCAATATGCACATGGCGTGTCTTTTCTTCAAGCAAGGACGGCTGCACTCCCTCTATCCAGACGTGAAGGCTGTAATCGCCGGGCGGAACGCCACGAAGGATGAACGAGTTGCTTGGGTCGGCGATTGCATAAAGCGGGGTCGAGAGAGCAATCACGACTGCGCTCATCTCAGGATGAATGTTGCAAAAGATATAGGAGACGCCTTCCCTCGAAAATGTCACGGACTTGGTCGATCCAGCCTCGTAAAGCCCAAGATCAAAACGCTTCCCATCGAAAAGAGAGAACACGTTGTGAAAGAAAGGATCTGCATTGGGAAACTGAACGACCGCACCTACAGGAATGACCTGGAGGTGAGGAACAAACATGCGGTTCTTCTGCAACAAGGTGTACTGTTTGTGCGGAGAATATGGAAGAGAGGACGTTCCGGCCTCTGCTTCCAGCCACATGACTGCAGGCACTGCGCGAGACTTTCCGGGCTCAGAGGGGACGATATGAAGCCGCACCTCGGCCGCGCCACTCTCCGATGCGCTGCTCTGCGGGCTCATCACCCTGGATGCCAGGACGAAAACGCAGAACAGCGACTTACTGAATTGTGAACGTCTCATCAAAACTTGAATCCTGCCCCCAGGCCAATCACATTGCTTCCCGTAGGAGAACTAAACACCGGATAACTTACCAGGTGCCGATATTCGAGCGAGAACAACAGGTAGAGACTGGGCTTGTAGATCACATTGCCAGTGACCGTTTGATTTCTTGAAAGGTTCTGGAAAATTGTCCCGCCCGGGGAGCTGATTCGCCGCACTTCACTTGCGAAGGCGTCGTCCATTCCGAATGCCCCATTCAGTTCTACGCGGCTGCTGATTTTCTCCTTTAGTTGTACCCACCCGCCGGCGTCGTCCAGAGGGGTTAAGTAATAAGCGCCACCATTCGGGTCGGCGACATATCCGTAGTCCTTGTAGGCTCCGCCTCCCAGGCCACCGAGCGCCAGACCGCGATAGCCACTGCCTGTTAATTCGAATCGTGCCGGCAAGAGAAGCCGTGCGTCCGCCGAAGCCGCCCATGAGTCGAATCCTTGATATCCCAGAACGCGGTGAGGAGCAAAATACCCTCCCAGGCCAAAATGGTCGCCGCTGTCCTCGCCTGGTCCAGACCCAACGAGAGCGATTCGCGCTTCTGCACCGGGCCAGTGGCTTTGCTCTGCACTGCTGGGAGAAGTAGTCGGCGTCGCTCCGGGATAGAACGACGCCGGTGAGAGCGGTACGTCGCCAACATCGATCAATGCTGCTTCGAACTGAAGATCGCGGGAGGGGGATAATGGAATATCCTGCCTCAGTCCGGCCTGGGGGTTCCATGTCCACAAGTTGCCCGACCACGCAAGGGCCGGCTCCGCCACCGCAGTCAGCGAAGTTGGTGTATCGGGACTGACGATAGGACGATCCAACGCAAAATAGGCAACCGTATGATCCCACTCCAGGCCCGCATGAGCAGTACGGAGACGCAACATCGCAGAATTAGAGGAATAGGGTCCAGAGTAGGAACTGGCGTCAACGTTGGACTGCGGGGCGCCATTAAAATCCACGCGCAGATCTGCATAACTCCTGGCGCCAAACAGGTGCGGACCACGCGCGTCGAACCCAAGCACTGTCTGTCGAACAGAGGCTCCGGTGCTTCCTGACCCGGGCACCGCGAGCGTCGGTGTGGCCGCCATATCTACTCCTCCAGTATTGACGAAGCCATTGAACAACAACAGCCCCGTGATCTTCACCGGATACTTCGATTCGCTCTCAACCTTCGTTTGCTCTTGAGTCGCAATTTGCGACTCGGTCATAGATTGCTGGTCACGAATTTCCTGGATCTGGGAGGCGGTTTCCGCAGGCTGACTTTGAGATGCATTTTCAGATGATGCCGAGACAGGATGCGTTGAATCGGTCTCCTTCGATCCACTTTGCGCCACTTGCTGTTGCAGCGCCTTCAGTTGCTTTTGCATCTCACTGATCTGGCGCTGAGACTGTTCCAGTTGGGACTGCGTAATTGCGATAGCATCCGTCAGCTTCTGAATTTGCTGCAAGATGGTGTCCGGATTCGCATTCTGCGCAACCAGGACATGTGCACAAGGCCCGAGAAAGACAACTAAGATGGGCCACATTCGCCTGTTGCTGCCAATGCTGAGATGAGAACCCCACTTTGACTCGGATCTGATCATCCTCATTTGAATTCACCTACTTGGGCTGCATTCTTCGATTCGGATATTTCATCGTGCGCCTCAAGATCGCGCGCGACCTTCATCTGGAAGATCGTTTCCCCTGGTCGACTAATGAGAAGCGTAACTTCGCCTCCGTGTTCCGACGCAATGCGGCCGGCAAGCGTAAGGCCAAGTCCAGTGCCCTTTTGTTTTCCTTCGCTCACGAAAGGCTCGAAGAGGCTCTTGCGAATCTTCTCGGGAACGCCAGGGCCATTGTCGATCACATTTACGATAATCTGCTGCTCGTGGACGTCCAGCGTCACCAGAACATGGGCCACATCGGCGGAGGTGCGAACGGATTGACAGGCGTTTAGAACCATGTTGAAGATTGCCCGTTCAATCTGTTTCTCGTCGACAGTGACAACAGACTTCGCAGGATCACCATATCGGGTTTCTATCCGCACACCTTCAGCATCCGGATGCGTGCGAATTAGTGTGATCGCGCGTTCTACTAACGTCGCCATCAACTCCGGCGATCTCCTCATGCTCGCGCCGGTGCGACTGAAGATCAGCAGCGACTCGATCATGTCTGTCGTCCCGAGTACAGCGGTTCGGATGTCCGCAAAGATTTCTGAACGCTCTTTTGAAGAAAACTTGTCATCGACCAGGAATTCCGAGTTCGCGTAGATTGTCGCGAGATAGTGGCGGAAGTCATGAGATATGGAACTGGCCATTCGGCCGATCGTTGCCAGTCGTTCAGATTCCAAAAGAGCCCGGTTAGCTTGCCGAATCTCGCTCCGCATCCCCGCAAATGCGGAACTGAGTTCCAGTACCTCCTGAGTTCCATGGAACAGAAGTTGGTGGTCTTTGTCTCCTTTCCCAAACGCCCGAACACTTTTCGATAGTTCCTCGAGAGGATGTGTCACCAGGCGCGAAAGGATCATCATCAGGCCCGTGCCGCAAAGGAGTGCTAGAAGTCCTGCACTCAGGACCATCCGGTTGACGCGGATAATTGAGCGCTCTGCGGGCTCCAGCGACTTCAGCACTACCAACTGCAGCGGAGACGAAGCCGTAGCGGAGAGATCTTCCGAAGCGGCAAGAAACTGGGCGTTCCCGAGTTTTACCGTAGCGGGCGTGCGTAAAACACCGGAAAGGAATGAAGGCTGAGCTGCCAGACTCGTCTGCAATGAGGGCGTCAGGGTGCTGGCTAAAATCTCTCCATTACTGAGGAATGTGGCGTCGACACCAGCCGGTTGACTGATCTGGCGCACTGTGCGCTCAATCGAAACTCCGCTGACTACATACCCCAACAGCGTTCCGTCTTCATCGCTTCCGAAGTAAAGCGGGCGCTGCGAACATGCATACAGAGATTTGCCGTCAATGAGATACTGCTTACCCGACGAGATCAACAAACTCTTCAGCCCATCTCGCAGAACGACGTTCGCCGTTCCATTCTTCGTGTAAGCCGCGACGATCCGGCCGCGTGGATCGGCAAGCGCGAACAGGTCCGTACCACTGAGCTGCCAGAATTCGACCGCGCCATCCTGAATGGTGAGATCGTCCCCACTGGTCATCAGCGCCTTCAGTGTTGGAAGGTCAGCAAGAAGAGCATTCTCGCGTTCCAGGGCTGCCAGTCGCTCCGTTTGAAGATCCTGGAATGCGGTGACAGAGTGTTCGAGTTCCTGGGACAGATCGTCTGTTATTTGAGCGCGCCAGCGATCACGAATGATCAGCGCACAGAGACTGGTCACAATCAGCGTAACAAAGGCCATGCCCAGAACGAGGAGAACATACGTTCGAATGCCCTGTTTTCGACGCGAACGACCTACCTGCTGGGTCTGCTCGCCTTCCATACGACCGGCCGCATTGGAATCAAGGGACAAATTTGTATCCTGCGCCGTAGATTGTCAGCAGATGCTTAGGGTTTGCCGGATCCGGCTCCAACTTCTGCCGCAACTTCAGGATTTGGTTGTCCACTGTCCGCGTGGTTGGATACGAATTGTACCCCCAGACCTCGTTGAGCAGCACTTCACGCGTGAGCACGCGCTCAGCGTTCTCAGTGAAAAACTTTAATAGCTTGAACTCGTGAGCAGTGAGGATGACAGGGCTTCCAGCGCGCCGGACAGTCATTTTCTTGAAGTCGATTTCACACTCGGCGAAACGACATATCGTGGCCGGCGCCTGTTTCCGTTGCCTGCGAATGGCCGCCTGGACGCGCGCTGTAAGCTCACGAGGGCTAAAGGGCTTCGTCACGTAGTCATCAGCGCCCAATTCGAGGAGAAGAACCTTATCTGCGACCTCGGTAATCGCACTGAGCACAACAATTGGAGTCTCGCTCGACTGGCTCTTGAATGTCTGGCAAAGCTCGCGTCCCGAAATGTGCGGCAAGATCAGATCCAGTACCACGGCAAGCGGACGCTCGCTGCGAAATAGTTCCAGCCCGGTCTGACCATCTCCGGCGACCACCGCTGCATAGCGCTCTTCAGTAAAGATCCTTCGCAGAACCTTTTGCATGCGCGGATCGTCCTCAATGATAAGGATGGTTCCGAGATTCTGGGCACGATTGTCGCCAGACTGTGTTTCCATTGTCAGTTCTAAGTCCTGGATCATGTTTGAAGACCTTCCCCTATATATTCTGGTTGATCGATCGCCATTTTTGCCAGAAAACTTCTAGAAATTACAATCGGATGACAATTGCTTCCGCTCAGGAGAAGCCTACTATATCTCCTGGAACGTTGGGCAAGAAGGCATGTTACCGGGTCACTTGAAGCAAGACAGCTCGCAGGCTGATATAAAACCCGTCAATCCGGCAATTCTGAACATTCATCCTTTTTCGGATCTCCGTCTTTCATCTTGGGCGTTGTCCAGAACGCCGAGTCACTGGCGGTCTTTCCTATCTCAAGTGAGCGAGGTTCCCCCAGACATGGCGACCAACCAATCGTCACTATAGACAGTCTCCAAATCGCGAAGGGCCATCATGCCTCCTGTCTCGACGTTGACGATCGGTAATGTCGAAATCTGCTTAAGCCTCTCCAATCCCCCGATATAGGTATTCAGGCCCCTTCCGTCTCTCGATTCCCGAAAACGGGATGGCACAGACCGAATTCGCTTTATCGAACTATCTACGAATCGGCTTGCGTAGTCTTCCCGCACAAAGAATGCATCATTCCCTGTCGAGTTTGTACCAACAAATCTATATCCCTTCCTCGCAGCCAATGTGCATAGCGCGGCAACCGAGGCACCGAAATACAGGTTGCTGGGATGTGCCTTCGTCCGACGGAAGTGCTCATCGTAAGGAACGCTGATTGGGTGCAGGTCGCCGAATACGGCGTTGTACTCGCAGATGCAGAGAATCGGACGAACGGCATGAAGAGCTTCCCATACCCAGTAATCGTTTCCGTCAATGTCGATACTCAACAGGCCGATCTCTCCGCTGAACCCTGCTTCCGAAATCAAATCGTTTATGTTCCCTCGAGTGATGAAAGCCGGCAGTGCAGTGAGATCATACCTCCACGCCAGGCCATCGCTCTTGACCGCTTTGACTAAGGCCGGATCACCGTCCAGGATGAGTCCGCGCCAGTTCCGATTCTGCAACAGAAATCGCGTGTTGGATTGCCGATAATCTTCAACTCCAAACTCAACGAATGTCTGAGCTGCCGAAGGAATTTCAGCGCGTTCAATGAGCCAGTCGATGATGCCATCCTGGCCCCACTGCGAGCTTACGCGAAACTCAACGTCCTGAAGGTTGGCAATGTCTTGCCTTGACCGCACCTCCCAGCTCGCCATGCGTCCGGATAGCAGTAAGGACTCGCCCATGAGCCACAGCTTGAAGAGCGTTCGCCATTTGTGAAGCGTGCCTTTGAACAACAGGGTGATTCTCCATTCTGGATTCGGCTAATGAATTGCGCGTCTCGGATTTTGAAACCTCAGCGGGTGACTCAATGAACAAACTTCAAAGCGCGCGATCATGTTTGCAGGGAGCGGCTCAGAGAAATGGACTTCGCAGACAGAAGTCCCTCTGCAGAAGAATCACCTGCGTTACGTTCATGTTCAGCGAGTACGGAAATCAGAACAATGGACCATAGAGGAAGTAAAAGATCGAAGGAGTCCGCCTCCGCCAGGCCTCGAACGAAAATGAACAGCAACAAGCTGAGAAAGAGGACTCGGACCGGGCTCCGGGGGAGCTTGCGCACTTGCCGGAAGAGACTGCCGTAGAGGCCGACAAGGAGCAGAACCCCAAGGGCGCCGTACGCAAATAGCTGTTGCAGCAATTCGTTCTCAGCGTGCCGAGCTTCAAAATTGTCGCCAAATGGAGGGACGACCTTCCACCAAGCGTCGAACCCATGTCCGATCCATAAATTCCATGGGTGGTCGAAGAGCGCATTCAGAACGTAAAACCAGATCGCTGTGCGGCCGGTGAGGGTTTCGGCCTGGTTTCCAGCTGAAGTGTAAACGTCGTAGTATGCCTCGAAGAGTCCCAGGAAGATAACGCCCAGGAGGAGTGTGGATATCGAGAGGAGAATCTTTGTCCTTCGACTCATCGACTTGTCCTGTATGACCAGGAACCCCTGGCTCAATAGAAAAGCGGCGAGAGTTGTCTTGCTCAGGCTGCGAAGCAGCGTTACAACGAGGAAGAACGTAGCCATGCCCCATTTGCCATCCTTGCGACGCACCAGGTATTGCGCAAGAAAAATGGTAAAGGCGCACAGATTGCCTATTTCGTTGGTATTGAAGAATTCCTCATCCCCAAGCCGTAGATCCGCTTGGGTGGGCATAACCCACGCTACCAACGCAAGAAGGCAGGTGCTCCAGATGAATCCCTTCATCAGGGAATGCGCTACGCTGGTCATTGACGGGCTGCAAAGCAGCAATGTGATGATTGCGACGTCGATGGCCAGACCTAGCCAATACGCAGCGGAATTCAGCAGGGATGCGGTTTCGCTCCAGGCAAGACTGCAAAAGGACACTGCCAGGAAGGCAAGGACCCATCGTACAGTCGAAAGCTGCAACATGGATCGGAGCGAGATGTGGGTGAAACCGAGCAGATTGAAGCAGACTATGCCGAGCAGCAGTAAATCCAACACCAGGCTCAAGCCGGTGCCGGTGCTTGGTTCAAGTCCTAGTAGCCGCACGGAGAACAAAACAATGCTGAGCCTGAATGAAAGATAGAACCCGACGGCGAGGGCCAGCCCGTCGCATTCCACCTGCGCGAGGGTCGGCAATCCCTGCACATTGGTCTCTGCATTCAATCGGCCGCTTGAATCCATCATGCTTCCTTCCGGATACCTCAATGCGTATACATGTCCGGGATGCCCTGGCTGCCTGCCGGCGGGAGATGACGGATAAATACCACGATGGACCAGAGTTCATCGTCGTTTAAAGTTCCTTTGGATCCAGGCATTCCAGAGGGCGCGATTCCATAATCGAGAATCCACTTGAGCTGGCCGTCGGTATAACTCTGTACATCAGGGGAAGCGAGGGAAGGAATCGGCGGCGAAATATGCTCCGCAAACGGGACCCCGGTGTTCTGTCCATCCATACCATGGCAGGCGACACAGTAATGCGAGAAAGCCTCTTTCCCGTCAGAGAGAGTCTCGGCAGTATCGGGGAGCGGGTTCTTCTGATTCTTATTGCCAATGAAGACATGGTGCTCGGCAAACGTGATGGTTTTCGTCTCCAGCTTTCCCGGAGAGTTAGCCTTGCACCCGGCGATTCCTGCCATCGCAATGACCGCAACTGCTGCGATGAGTCTGTTCATGCTAGTCCACGACATGCAGCGTCAACACCATCTCACCATGTCCGCTGCCGCAAAATACCGAGCAGTGACCAACAAAATCTCCGGTCTTCTCTGGCGTGAAGTGTACTTCCGATGTGCCGTGAGCGCTGACTTTGACTTCAACATTCAAGTCACGGAAGCGAATGCCATGGGCCACGTCAGTGCTTTTGAGCACAAGCACTACGGGCTGGCCTTTCCTCAGCGTGATTTGACCCGGCTCAAATGTGAAACGCTTTGCAGTGATCTCGATCCGTTGAGGGGCATCATCAGCACGAGCTATCGAAGAAAGCCCAACGGCAATCAGAGCCGTAGCCATCAACACCCATTGAATGTACTTCCTCTTCATAATCTCTCCGGTGAAACTGATTGTGCTGCGTGGTGCAACCTGGGATGAAGCTGAGTCTGGCCGTACGCGGCTTGTCTTGAGCAACCTGACCGAGCATCCTTATTCGCCCGGGCGAGTCGATCTTGATCGGCCGTTCTTACTGGTCTATTCGATTGCTCAATTCGAATTGACAATACGCGGGAACCAGATCTGCGAACGGGCTGCTACGGATTCAGGAAATGGCGCAGCGCTTTGTAGTCCACATCGCTCAGCCCCGCACGCACTCGCATGTGCATGGCCACCGTTCCCGAGATACTGGATGAAAATCCTTGAGGTGTGTTGTGGCACCGAGCGCAGTTCTGCTCGAACACTTGCTGTCCTCGATCCTGGCCTGGCGCGTGAACTGCCTTCGGAGCCGTCTTGCTGCTCGGCTGCGGCTGCGAGCTGCCAGATTGACCAATGGCCACAGTAGCGCCGGTTACCAGCGTAGCTGCAAGCAGCGAAAACCCCAGCATGATCCTTTCCAAGTGCTTCATTCTTTCTCCTTCGATACGCTTAAGAGGGTGGCGAATCTGGTTAGAGTCGGTAACAAACAGAAGACAAGCGCGACAATGTCAGAAGAGAGCTGTTCGTGTGGACTGTTGCTCCATGCTGTACAAATCCAGCCTACTGGGGCTATTGCGGTGGCGTGTCACGAAACAGTCTGAAGTTTGTCATTCGATTGTCTCAGCAAACGGGAATCTCGCCGAGTCGTGATTTGCGGCTCTTCCTCAACTCTCCTGTTTAAGCGATCAAGCGCGCGATGGAGCTCACTGTGCGACTGCGCCGGAAAACGACGCAGGCATAAGTGACAATTTGCTGACATTTCAGGGACCCACTTCTGACAACCTCGGGTCCGCACATTGGTACGGTTGACTCAACCGGAGCCAGGTACCCATGAGTCCTATCGATAGCGTAAAGGTCGAAGATAGTGCTCCCTCTGGAAGCAGTCTTGGTGTTTCGATCGGACTTTTGAGACAAAGCCAGCGCGTGATATTTCTGCTGTTGACGGCGGGAAGGATCGCTGTAGGACTCTGCGATCTATCCGTGGCGGCTGCCATGTACTGGCTGTTCCTGCTGCTGCAGGGGCGCCCTCCTAAGCCTCATCTATGGTGGACGCCTCACACTGTTCTATCTTGTGCTCTGGTTACGACGATCCTCGTCGTTCTTCGCGGCGTGATGGATATCGCCTCGGCACGCTTCTCCTTTCGCCAGGTACAACGACTGCACACTGACTTCCTTCTTCGAATCACCAAAGGATATACACAAGTTCAATGGGAGCGGTTCGTCGAGTGGAATCGAAGTGAACTCTCTGGCCGCGCGCTGCATACAACGCGCGAGGCTGCCGATTTCTATCATCGATGCGTTGAAATGGCGGCAAATGCGGTAATCGTTGCGGTCATGACTGCGGCTCTTGTGTATCAGAGCCTCTCAGCCTCCTGCGCGCTGGGTTTAGTGGTGGCGGCGTTTTATGCGGGCCACCGGTTTCTCATACGCAAGAGGCTTCATGCGGCCGCATCGAGCCGGGAGATCTCGTTGCGTTTTCTGCAGAGAAACCTGGCGGATATGTTCTCATCCGGGAAGGAAATTAGAACCTACGGAAATCAGCCGTTCTTTCAGGACCGCATCCGCCGGCAGGCTGAGTGTGCAGCCGCAAGCACTGTGCGTGTCTGGTTTCTTCCACAGTTTGCACAGATTGTGGCCGATCAAGGCGCGGTGCTGATAATTCTCGGTATTGTCATCGCCGTTCAATTGCAGCAACGAGACTCACGCCAGATGCTCTCGGTTCTGGCGTTCTACTTCGTACTCTCACGACGTTTGATTCCTCTCATCAGCCAGATTTCGTATATCGCCGGTCAAATGGAGGGCTTGTTTGAGAACGTAAAAGTCCTTAACGAGGAACTGAATAAATGCCGGATTTACGGTGTATCTACATTACAGACTCAGTTGCCGGATGCTGGCTTGGTCCTACAGCTGAATCAGGTGAGTTTTTCGTACCGGCAAGGCGCGCCAATCCTGCGCGATGTGAACTTTTCCATCTGTAGGGGCGAGACAATCGTAATTCACGGTGCTTCTGGCGTTGGCAAGAGTTCCCTTCTGAACCTGATTGCCGGGGTCTCCCAGCCTTCGTCCGGTGTCGTGCGAGTCGATCGCAGAAGTATCGCGTATGTGCCGCAGGAGATCCCTTTGCTTGACGATTCAATAAGGAACAATCTGCTCTTCGGCTTATCGACAAGGAATGACGAAGAGCTGATGACGGCGCTCGCGGCAGCGGAGCTAGATGAATTCGTGGCCGCACTACCTCTCAGACTGGAAACTAGCGTTGGTGATAACGGCTCTTTGTTTTCTGGTGGACAACGGCAGAGGCTGGGCCTAGCGCGGGCCATCCTGCGCGGGAGTCAATTACTTCTCTTGGACGAAGCAACTTCGGCGCTGGATGAGGAGAACGAAAGGCAGGTACTTGCTAATCTGAATGCCTCTGGGATAGCCATTTTACTTGCCACGCATCGTGCGCACGAACGCTCGTTTGCCCATCGCATCATTTGGCTTGAAAAGGGTTCGCTAATCGAAGAAACCAGCCAAGAGCTGCTCGTTTAGAAGGTCAAATGCTCGTAACTCCGGAAGGCACATTCAATGATAGGCATCTTAAGTCAAATTAAGCGCAAGCTTGGCGGAAAGAACCTAATACCCTTTCTAAGGAAACCTCGGGTTTCGATTAGCAAGCTTGACGCGCGCGAGGGCTACCGCCTTTGGGCGCCGACCTACGCAACGGAGAATGCAATTACCTTTCTGGATAACGAGTTGGCCAACAAGATGCTTCGCGGCTTACCGCAAACACAATTGCTTGATGCCGGGTGCGGCATTGGGCGGCGAATCCGCGATATCCCCGGTGCAATAGGGATGGATTTGAGTCCAGAGATGCTCGCCGCTGGCGGAGCGCACAATGTTGTGGCGGGAGATGTGAGAGCGATGCCTTTTGCTTCTCAGTGCTTTGACATGGTCTGGTGCAGATTGGTGCTAGGGCATTTCCCTGACCCTCTTCCGGCCTATTTCGAACTCGCGCGCGTTTGCATGCCAGGTGGATACATCTTCGTCACGGACACTCACCCCGATGCATTCGCGGCAGGACACCGTAGAACATTCAACGCCCAAGGGGGAACCGTACACGAGATCGAACATTATGTACATGGAGACCACATTCGACTTGCTGCAAAAGTAGGGTTGACCTTTCTGGCGTCTCGCGAGGGCATTGTCGGTCCATCTATTCGAGACTTCTACGCCTCCGGCATAGGCCTCAAGGCTTACAATAGAGATTGTGGCCTGAAATTAATATCCGCCTTCCTCTTTCGCAGATCGGATACTGCCATCCAAACCGCCGCACATCCTGGATTGACACTTAGAGGATCCTCTTGATGTGTGCAGATTCCCTCTTCGCGTGGATCATGATGCTAAATCCCCAGCAGTAGAAATCAGCAGAGAAGCAGCGCGTTGCCAGTTTGTCGTGACTGGAGGATGCGCATACACGCCGAAATGGCCGAATACTTCCAGAAATGCCCGAATGTGCAATGCTCTCCTGGTCTTTGCGACAAGAGAGCATTGCACATTTGAGAAGAGCTGCACCTGATATCGTATGAGTCACGTCGAGAAGATGGTGACTTGCCGCCCGCGGTCCACGCGGCATTCACCTACGAGTGCGTCTGAGATTGGATCTGCATGGTCTGGCTCAGTGCGACAATTGCAACGTGATGAGATTACCCTCTCAGTGTCCTTTGCCCTTCCAGGTCGGGAAGAGAAAGCGATAGATGATGCCCGTCTCCCAGATGTTGGCGTTACCATTTCCTAACTGGCGCTCATAACTTGAATTGATGCGCACTTCATGGGGCAGGTAATAGTTCACGCCAAATTCGGGTTGCTGCTGATTTTTAGTGGGCAGGAAGTTAGTGGAATCCGGTGCACTGCGGAACGTCTGCTGCATGCGAAAGATCGGTTCCAGCCGGCCCACCAGGCTATCGTTTCCGCCAAAGTGTGAAAGACGATAATCGGTCTCAAACCAATATCCCTCGTCATGTGTAGCGTGCGCGTATTCGGAGCGAAATCGGAAGGGGCTGTTAATGGGTTCCCACCAAACATGTATTCCGACATTATTCTCGTGTGTGCCGGCCAAGGAACGTCCGTAGGATGCGCCGACTTCCAAGCCTTGCTTGGGAAAATAGACCGCAGTTTGTCCTCCGCTCGAACGTTCGGCTCCGAAGTAGTTGTTGTTTACGTTGGCCGAATAATACGCCGCGTAGCTGATCGAATAGTCCGGCGTGGATACAGCCGAGCCGCGCAGCATGCCGCCAACACCGTCTCCTGTGTTCATGGTACCGATGCTGTAATTCAGCGGAGTGTCCTGGAAATTCGCAACCCAAATCTGAGAGAGGCGCTCATTGTAGGTTCCGAATGGAGTAAGGAATTCTCCCGCAACGAACGTGAGGTGGGGTCCTAGAAGAACATCCGCCTGCAGATAGTCCATCGTCTTGAAAAGAGAATCCCTCTGATACCCTCCACTCGCCTTGGGAGAGAAGGTGTCGAACACAGTTGCCCGGCTCTCGATGAGAAGATGGCTTCCGAAAGGCGCCGCGATTACCGGCTCGACGTAGGGTTGGTAATCGGTCTTGCCGCCGTTTGTGTTAGTGAAAAAGGCAACACCGCCGGAGATCAATGGAACGTCTTGCGCATTCACACATTGCACCGCGCATAGCGCTGCCAATGCGAAGACAAATACCCGTATGAGCGGGGCTAAGTGAGGGCGTGGGGAGGGCAATTTCATATGTTTCATACCAGCTAAATTAACGAACCTTGTTCAGCGGCGTGTCTCAGGATCGTCTGTTCTTTGTCAAAGGATTGTCACTTGAGTTCTGGTCAATCGCAGACCGAAGGACTAAGAAATCTGGCTCAGAATTCTGGCATATCTCACCCGCGTGGATAGAGGCTCTGCAGTCTGAGAGAGCTGTTCTATTTCAGATTTCGACGGTTGGAAGTTAAGCGGCAAATCCTTCCAGTAATATTTCAAGTCTTCAGATCCCCATCGTGCATAGGTGGCTTCCCAGGACTTCCCAGACTCGCCGGCAAACGCCAGGTTGCCCGGATGGATGGCTCGGCTGCAATTCTGAAATCGACAATCCATGGAAATGCGGAGCCGGTCAGAACGATTCGGTGAAGCGGCATGCACAGTGAGGCTATGAAAGATCAGCACATCGCCTGCATTGATTGGGCCACCTACCCAATCCCCCCCCGTCACCGCTTCCGCTGGAATCTCGGGCACGTGGAGATTCTCGTCTTCATGCCTGATGATGCCCAACCGGTGAGAACCTTCCAGTATCTGTAAGGGGCCCACGTCGATTGGGCAGTCGTGCAGAGGAATCCAGACGGTGAAGCATTCCGGATCTCCGTTCATGAAACGGTAATCCTGATGCGCATGAACCGTGAGATTCTCGCAGTTGGGAAAAATCAGTCGTCCGATTGGTTTGGGATGAACGAGAACCTGCTCGCCCGCCAGCATCTTCATGACACCCTTCAGGGCCGGGTGATGTGGCAGCGCATGAAGCGACTCCAGATTGAAAACCTCCCGGTATGTCTGCTTGAACCCGGGGTCGGGATCTCCGCAAGCAGAGCTGCCGTTGGCGAAGCGCTCAAGCGGATCGTGTCCTGGCAGCAGCCAGCCTGCGTCGGATAGGACTTCTGTGATCTCGTGGAGCACGCTCGTCACAGCAGAGACAGGAATCAATCCGCGGATAAGCGCATAACCCCTCGCATCGACTTGCTCCTTGAGGAAATGTGGGGCGAGATCGGAGACTGCGATTTCATGAAACGGTTTCATCTATTCAACCTCGAGCAGATTGCCGGCATTCTTTGGTTTTGTAGCGACTGAGACAGTGGTACAAGGCATACGCTGATCGGGTTCGATGGAATCAGTAAGAGGGCTGCCGACGCTTCAATCCGGCAAGACGTGCAAATGGCAGCACAGCAGTCACGATAACTGCCTGGGTCATCCAATGTGTCTCCGCATCGTCTTCCGTTTGTCAATTGATTGTCATTCGTATCGGCTGAGCGGTAGATGCTTTCACCAGGTTTACCGATACTGGATTGGTTTGCGAATCGACCCTGCGCCGGCTTACGGGGGAGAATCAACAAGATGGTGACAATCGCTTTACATCAACATGACAAGTCGGCGGTTGACAGCCGACTAGGCTGGGTGCACGGCTCCTTCTTTCCGCGAGGGAGGACTCAGCCATAAATGAGGTGACGCTATATTGGTATCGCATTCCAATGCGCGACCACTGCCCGATTCCGGCATGGATGACGCAAAGACTCTGTCACTTGCCCGACGGAAAGTCCAACACTCTTTAGGAATGAAAGCTTGCGGATTTACGCCTCTGCTTGATGGCAACATCTCTGCAGGACCTATGAACCGCGAGCAGTTGGCGCGACTGGCTGTTCTGATGTCATTCTGCGATCCCTCGCCGCGCAGATGCTCGCACTGGCTCACCCTTTCAAGGAAAGGATGGGGTAATTTACTGCGCTGGATGGATATGAGCGGCCTGTCGTTATACTTCCTCAATCGACTTGTCGAGCTTGATCTCTGCGATATGCTGCCCCCTGCTATACTCGCTCGCCTGCAACAGAATCTGATCGATAACACTCAGCGAACACAAAGAATGATCTTCGAATCGGCCGCAATCCAAAAAGAGTTTCAGAAAGCAGGAATCACGTACGCCAATTTGAAGGGGCTGTCGCTTTGTCCGAGTTCGGTGGCTACACCCGAATTGCGCTCCCAGTTTGACCAGGATTTTCTGATTGCTGAAAAATGCGCGCCGGAGGCGCGAAGGATTCTCGAAGGCAGAGGATACCGACTATATGCGATGAGCGGCAGAAGCTGGGAGTTCAAGTTGAATGAGCGGCCGGGAATCGCTTTGAAGGACATCTACAAGGACCTGAACTCCTACGCAGTGGAATTACATCTTGAATCTGGCGTCCCCCACAAGCAGTCAGCACTGGAAAGGCTGGAATGGCGTCGTCAGTACGGTATTCGCATGCCCGTTCTTTCATCGGTCGATTTGTTCCTGGGTCAGGGACTTCACGTCTTCAAACACATCTGTGGGGAATCTTCACGTACTGCGCATTTGCTGGAGTTTCGACAACACGTACTTACACGCCGCTGCGATCATGCGTTTTGGAGCGAGCTTCGATTAGCAGGAGAAGATGATCCACGAACCTCCCTGGGGTTGGGCGTGGTAATTCATCTGATCACGCTTGTCATGGGTCAGTTTGCGCCCGAAGCGCTTACTATTTGGACCGTCGACGTTCTTTCCGCGCCAGTTCGGCTCTGGGTTGAGATGTACGGACATCGGGTTGCACTCGGAAGCTATCCAGGGAACAAGTTATACCTGTTGCTGCAAAGAGAGCTTGAATCTGCAGGCATTCCGCCGAAACGATCTGTTCGCCGGGCACTGTTGCCTTCACGGCTACCTCCGCCTGTGATACGAGCCTTTCCGAATGAGGCGCTACCTGTTCGCTTTCATCGCCATTGCATGCACCTTCACTTGATCCTTGAACGTCTGCGCTTCCACATTGTGGAAGGAGTTCGCTTTGCATTGGAGTCGCGCCGTTGGCGGCGCATGAAGGAGCTCGCGCAATGATATTTACAATGCGACCCGCCGCCGAGGCCTTCGACGCGATTGCGCCAATCTTTGATCAGCGATTCGGTGCATGGCAAAGTGTCTCGGCACAGCGTCGCGCCGTTCGCCGTGCACTTCTCCGGGAATTTCCGAAGCGCGGTAAAATTCTTGAACTTGGAGGGGGTACGGGCGAAGACGCAGCCTTCCTTGCCGGCGAAGGTTACGATGTTCTCCTCACTGATCCGTCGCCGACCATGGTTGAACTGGCAACGACCAAATTGTCCCCGTTCGGCGCGCGGGCTGAGATCGCAACCGGGGAGGAATTGGAGGATTTCGCCACCCGTCATCTCTCTTCCGGCGGAAGACCTTTCGACGGCGCGTTTTCAAACTTCGCGCCGCTCAACTGTGTCGTCGATCTTGGGCCTGTGGCGCGCGGGCTAGCACAGTTGCTCAGGCCAGGCGCCCCAGCCATGCTGGTTCTATTCGGCACCCTTTGCCCCGGCGAGATGCTCACTGAAGTACTCAAGAAGCGGCCGGATCAGGCGCTGCGGCGCTTTAAACGCGGCCCGTTGCCCGCTCGCCTGGCGAAGCGTGAATTTCCGATCGTCTACCACCGCCGTGCGGATTTGATGAAGGCCTTTGCTCCCTGGTTTGTACTGGAAAAGCGGCTCGGAATTGGTGTGGCAGTTCCACCCAGTGCGGCCGAACCGTGGATCTCGCGTCACCCGCGGCTTCTTGGCGCAATGGAAGCGCTCGACCGTACGCTGTCCAGTCGGCTCGCATTCCTTGGCGATCATGTTCTTTACCAGTTCCTCCGAACTGCCGAACGCTAGGTACGGGTGTTCGCTTAGCGTCATATTCGCCATGCGCGGGCTCTTGTCGTCGATGCATTCCAGTGCCGCATCTGAGCCGTCTCAATGCAGGCTGGCCCGCATCCCGAGAATCTATTTCGACAATTGAATGACTGCATCAAGACATTCTGGCGACAAGCATTCTTGTGCGGCGATTTAGGCTCCCATAAAGATCAATGAATGCCGTTCCGCCATGAAGAGCGGCATGAAGGGAGCACGTCCACATTGGTAACGTTGAAGAAAATTGCAGATGTGATCCTCCCAACCCGCTGGGCAAACTTCAACCTCTTGGCGTTTGAAGGCGGCGATCTCGACGGGCATGCGGCAGGGGACCGCACAGAGACCGTACTGGCCTTGACCCTCGGAAACATCCACAGAGCACCACCCCTCGTCCGTATTCATTCTCAATGCACCACGGGAGAAGTCTTTCACTCAATGCGATGTGACTGCTATGAGCAGCTTCACCTTGCTCTTCGCACCATTGCGGAGCAAGGCGCTGGTGTGCTCGTCTACGAGCATCAGGAAGGCCGCGGTATCGGCTTGATGGAGAAACTCCGCGCCTATCAGCTGCAGGATCAGGGGCTCGACACAATCGAAGCCAATCTGCGGCTTGGGCATGCTGTCGACTTGCGCGACTATGCGCTCTCTGTGGAAGTACTTCGGTTCCTTGCAATTCGCTCGCTCAGATTGATGACGAATAATCCGGATAAGATCCATGCAGTGCGCTCCTCGGGAATCGAAGTCGTAATGCGCATGAGCGCCGATGTTCCGGCAAATCCTCATTCCACCCAGTATCTTGCCACCAAGCGCGACAAGCTCGGGCATCTCTTCAATCCGACTTCAGATTCGCTCATTGCCGGCAATCACTCTACCCGCAAAACTTCTCTGCTGGGCCTGAGAGACATTGGAGTCGAGCCTTGTCCCACCTCACTGCATCTGGTCCAGACCCCGAGTAGGAAGGGATGACATTGAGTTGACAATTCTGGGACAACTTCCAGTCCGCTTAGGCCTACGCTGTTCTTTACGGGACTGACCAGCCCAAGCGAGTGGGGTCTTTCGGCCGGTACCACGGCAACGATCGGACGTTGGACCTGCCGGCAACTGAATATACGAGGTTAATCGTGGCGCATGTATTGCTGACGCACTCCTACCATCTTCCCTTCGATTCAAAACAGCTACGCAAGATGCAGCCGTATATGCCGCTTGGCACGCTGTATGCGGCGACTGCGCTGCGGGACAATGGGATCTCGGTTGTCGCGTTTGATTCCATGCTTGAAGAGCCTTCCACGCGTCTTGCCCTATTTCTCGCGGAGCATAAGCCACAGATCGTAGCCGTGTATGAGGACGACTTCAACTTTCTTTCGAAGATGTGTCTCACGCGCATGAGAGAAGTGGCGTGGCAAATTGCGGAATCGGCGCGGGCCATGGGCGCGATCACAGTCGTGCACGGATCGGATTCGACCGACAACCCTCTATTGTTCCTTGAGAATGGCTTCGATTATGTGCTGTGTGGAGAAGCTGAAGAATCGCTGGTACGACTGTGCCTTTCGATACTAAACGCTGACGAGGTACCCGAAATTGACGGCGTGGTGAGACTCGACGAGCATGGGTGCCTCGTGCGCAGCACTCATCGGTTGTCAAAGAATCCAGCATGGTCGCAGCTATCTTCCCCTGCTCGTGATCTCGTTGATATGGAACCCTATCGCCAAGCATGGTTGACGGCTCACGGATATTTTTCCACAAACATGGTGGCAAGCCGCGGTTGCCCCTTCCGGTGCAATTGGTGTGCAAAGCCCATCTCCGGAAACCAGTTCCACTTGCGCGAAGCAGCAGCTGTAGCCGAAGAGATGAGGCTGCTGAAGGTATCCGCGGGGGTCCAGCATATCTGGTTTGGGGATGACGTCTTCGCATTGGACCGACATTGGGTACGTCAGTTCGCCGAGGAAGTAGCGAAAAGAGACGCGGCAGTTCCATTCAAGATTCAGTCTCGCGCCGACCTGATGAGCGAGGAGGTGGTTCACGATCTCAAGGCAGCTGGGTGCGCCGAAGTGTGGATGGGGGTTGAATCGGGATCGCAAGTTGTGCTCGATGCGATGGATAAAGGACTCACGCTGACCTCTATCCGCGCAGCCCGCCGAAGGCTCGGCGAGGCCGATATACGGGCGTGTTACTTTTTGCAATTTGGTTATCCGGGAGAGGCCTGGAACGAGTTGCAAGAGACGATCGGCTTTGTCCGGGAGACGCGGCCGGACGACATTGGAGTGTCATTCTCATATCCGCTTCCGGGGACACTGTTCTATGAGAGGGTCCAGGAGCAACTCGGGCGGAAGCGGAACTGGATGGACAGCGACGATCTTTGCATTATGTTTACGGCAGCCTATACGACGGACTTCTATCGCGCAGTACGCGATGCGCTACACGCGGAGGTAAATGCCTGGCAGGTCGCTGAAGCGTGCCCCGGAGCAGACGACAGGGTCGCTGCTTTTTGGCGGAAAGTCGATGAACTGGAACCGGTGAGTTGGAATCCCGACGCATCAGCCTCACGCTTAGCGGCAGATGCCGTCGCCTCATCTGCCTTCGTGCCGATCGGGCAACTGGCGCGAACCAGGCAGGGTTGAGTGCTTCAAATGCACTCAAGGAATGGAGAATTGGCAATTGAACGTTTCGCAGCCGCGTCAGATAGTGATCCGCGGAGCCCGATGCGCCCTCGGGCCGCAGCAGAGCGTTCATGCCCAGGTGCATGTTGATGGTGACCGCATCACGCGCATTCTGAGCTCCCGTGCTGGTACGTCCTACTCCCAATCGGAGTGCGAACAAATCGACCTCGGTGGCTTCCTGCTTTTGCCCGGCCTGGTGAACGCGCACGATCATTTGGAGTTTGCACTTTTTCCCAGGCTGGGGAATCCTCCCTATCAAAACTACGTTGAATGGGGAGAGGATATACACGCCAGATTTCCAGAAACAATTGCGAAGCATCGGGCAGTCCCTAAAGATATTCGAGTTTGGTGGGGTGGAATACGAAACCTCCTCTGCGGGGTTACAACAGTTGGTCACCACAACCCTCTCTGGCCGGAGTTGCAACGAGTAGACTTTCCCATTCGGGTAGTTCGGAAATACGGGTGGGGTCATTCGTTAGCTCTTGGAGGCGACCTTCAAAAGGCGCGCGCCGCCACGCCCGAGGGGCAACCCTTCATCGTTCACGCGTGCGAGGGCGTTGACGAGCAGGCGCGCGCGGAACTGTGGGGGCTCGAACGGCTAGGGCTTCTGGATCAAGACGCGGTGCTCGTGCACGGACTGGCTATCGATCGAGATGGCGTTGCTCTCATGCGGGATCGCCGGGCCTCTCTCATAGTCTGCCCATCTTCCAACAATTTTCTTTTTGGGAGTCTCCCAGATCTGTCATTGCTGAGCGGAGTTGAACAAAT
>JBEKDE010000032.1:0-47927 GCA_050014515.1 Occallatibacter sp. | reverse complement strand
TGTGGAAGTAGCCACCGAAAGGTGGCCCCAATAACGTCGGGGTCGCGTTAGCGACCCCGCTCAAGCCGCTTTGAGCGGCTCACATAATCAAGCCCCCGGCTCTGCCGGGGGTATTGACAGATGGCAGCGGTTGCACCGATGCCGAGGGCGAGAGTGACGATGGCCGTGGCCGCAAACCCGGGAGACCTGCGCAGGCTGCGCATGGCGTAGTGGAGGTCGCGCAGGAATGTGCTCATGAATTGGCTCCTCGTAGGGATTATGACGGTAATTGGGGGGAATTGGTACACCGGTTGAGGAAAAGACCGGTGGGGGCAGACGCCAGCTTCGGGGGGCAGCTGCTCGCGGGAGGCTCGCACTGGCCTGGCTGCCGCTTGCCCTGGGATATGATCTATCGCAAGACGGACTCCATCCTGCGGGGTCGGAAGCTATCGTTCGCCCTAACTGGAACCCTTTGTTCGCTATGAAAAAGCACGTGCTCACCTTCGGAATCATTGGCGGGTTGCTGATTTGCATCTTGCAGTGGACGCAGTACCGGTTCCTGGTGATGGAGCACTCGGTGGAGGTGTACGGCGCGGTGGTCGCGGCGATTTTTGCCGTTCTGGGCATCTGGCTTGGAGGGCGGCTGAAGGGATCGCGGACGAAGGATGCCGGGACAGACACCGCCATCGTCACAGGGCCGGAGGTGCAGGCAGCAGGCGAGCCGTTTGTTCCGGATGAGAAGAAGCGCGAGCAGTTGGGGATTACGCCGCGGGAGCTTGAGGTGCTGGAACTGATCGCCGAGGGGATGAGCAACCGGGAGATTGCGGGGAAGCTGTTTGTCAGCGAGAACACGATCAAGACGCACTCGAGCCGGGTATTCGACAAGCTGGGGGCGAAACGGCGGACGCAGGCGGTGCAGTTGGGGAAGGAACTTGGGCTTCTGCCGTGAAATCCATCATTCGAAGGGGTGATTTTGAGCCGAGGGGACAAAATCACACGAAAGGATGACGACAACGAGCGGGGCGGCCGGGGTATGTTGGGGCTGAAATAGATGACTCACTCCCAGGAGACAGACATGAAGAGGACGATTCTCAAGTTTGGATTGATTTCGGGCGCAATCAGCGTGGTATTGATGTCGGCGACGATGCCGTTCCAGCACAAGATTGGATACAGTCTCGCCCTGCTGGTGGGCTACACGACGATGGTGCTGGCGTTTCTGCTGGTGTATTTCGGTATCCGCTCGTACCGCGACAACGAGGGGCAGGGAGAGATTACATTTGCGCGGGCGTTCGGAGTGGGCATCTCGATCACGCTGATTACCTGCATCTGCTATGTGGTGGCATGGGAGATTATCTATTTCAACTTCATGCACGATTTTATGGACAACTATACGGCGCAGGTGGTGGCGCAGGCGAAGGCTTCGGGCATGAGCGCGGCGGCGCTGCAGGCGAAACTGGAGAGCCTCAGGGTCGCGAAGCAGCATTACGAAAATATCTTTTATAACTCGGCGATCACGTTCATTGAGCCGTTTCCGGTGGGGTTTGTGATCACGTTGATCTCGGCGGCGGTGCTGCGGAAGACGCCTGCGGTGCGGCGGACGCTCGCGGAAGGCTCGCAGGTATGAACTGCGTCCCACCCTTTTAATCAGAGGGAAGCGGAAAGGATGCGGCACCCAAACTGCCTGGCCGGGGTGTGAGATGGGGAGTATAGACTTGATTCCGATTTCTTTCTTCGCATGATGCGGGAACGAATTGGAAAATTTATGACAACAGATAAGTGGAATCGGCGGCAGGTGCTGGGTGGATCTGTGCGGTTGGCGGCAGGGGCGGCGGCGGGGCTGTTGCCGCGTGGGGTTGTGGCGCAGATGCCGCGACCTCAGGCTCTGAACGATGAGCGGGTGAAGTTCATCACGACAACAGAAACCGCACCATGGCAAACCGGCGCGGCGCTCAGGCCCACTTTCAGCTGGAACATGCTGAACCTGAACGTGGACGCGAAGAGCATGCCGGCGGGAAACAGGCCGATGGAGGGGTTTGGCACCTGCTTCAATGAGCTGGGATGGACTTCACTGAGCGCGCTGAGCGATGAGGACCGGGACAGCGTGATGAGGGAGCTGTTCGATCCTGCGGCGGGAGCGAGGCTGAGCTATTGCCGCATGCCGATTGGCGCGAATGACTTTGCGACGGAAGCGTACAGCTACGACGAGACCGATGGCGACTTCGCGCTCAAGGATTTCAGCATTGAGCATGACCGGAAGACGCTGATCCCCTTTATTCATGAGGCAAAGCGGCACCAGCCGAAGCTGCGGCTGTGGGCCTCGCCATGGACGCCGCCGAGCTGGATGAAGCGGAATCACTTCTATGCCGAGGCGAAGGGCTATCCGCAGATGGGGTTCAAGGACAATGGGATTCGCCCGGACCAGGTGGGCCGCGAAGGCGAGGACATGTTCATCCAGGAGCCGCGGTATTTTGACGCGTACGCGCGGTACTTTGGGCGGTTCATTGACGCGTACCGGGCTGAGGGGATCCAGGTGGGGATGGTGATGCCGCAGAACGAGTTCAACTCTGCGCAGAACTTTCCCAGTTGCACGTGGACGGCGGAGGGACTGACGAAGTTTATCCACTCGCTGGGGCCGGAGATGCGGAAGCGGGATGTAGATGTGTTCTTCGGCACGCTGGAGCGCGGCAATCCGAAATTGCTGGAGACGGTGATGGCGGACCCGGTGAGTGGGGGATTCATCAAGGGCGTGGGGACGCAGTGGGCAGGGAAGAATGCGCTGCCGGCGATTCATCGCGAGTTTCCGCAATTGGCCATCTTCCAGTCTGAGCAGGAGTGCGGCGATGGAAGGAATGCGTGGAGCTATACGGGATATTGCTGGCAACTGATGAAGCACTACTTTCGCAGCGGCGCATGCGGTTATATGTACTGGAATATTTCGACCGATATGAGCGGCGCAAGCAGTTGGGGATGGAAGCAGAACTCGCTGGTGAGCGTGGATGCGGAGGCGAAGACCTTCCGCTATAACCACGATTATTACCTGCTGAAACACCTGACGCACTTTGTGGATGTGGGCGCGAAGCTGGTGGAGGCGACGGGCTCATGCGACGATGCGCTGGCGTTTGTGAATCCGGACGGCGGCGTGGCGGTACTGCTGCGCAACGAGTTGGCGGAGCCGCAGATGGTGCAGGTGCAGTTGAAGGATCGCGGGATTGCGGTGGAACTGCAGGCGAACTCGATTGGGACGCTGAGCGTTGGCGCCTAGCCGAAGATGGCCATGATGATGTGGTTGACGGCGAAGGCTGCGCCCCAGGCCAGGGCGAGCATGTAAAGGAATTGCACGGCGGGCCACTTCCAGCTGTTGGTTTCGCGGCGGACTACGGCCATGGTGGATGTGCACTGCATGGCGAATGCGAAGAAGATCATCAAGGCCAGCGCGCCTCCCAGTGTCATGTCGTGATGGAGGGCGGTTTGCAGGTGCATGGCCTGGGTGGCCGGGTCGGCGCCGTAGAGCGTGCCCATGGTGGAGACCATGACTTCGCGGGCCAACACGCTTGAGAGCAGGCCGATGCCGATCTTCCAGTTGAAGCCGAGGGGCGCGATGGCCGGTTCAATGAAATGGCCGAGGCGGCCGATGACGCTGTCTGCCAGTTCGGGCGCAGCGTAGGCGCCGCCGGCAACGTGAACGACCGGCAGGTGCGCGAGGACCCAGAGAGCCAGCGTGACGCAGAGAATAATGGTGCCGGCCTGGCGAAGGAAGATATTGGCGCGATCGACCAGGCGGTAGAAGAGCGAGCGCAGAGTGGGCATGCGGTACTGCGGCAGCTCGAGGATGAAGGGCGTCTCACTGGACTTGAGGATGGAGCTCTTGAGCAGCCAGGCGGTGGTCATGGCGCCGACGAATCCGGCCAGATAAAGCGAGAGCATGACGATGGTGCGCAGGCCGAGGAATCCATGCAGGAAGGCGATGTTGGGGATGAAGGCCGCGATCAAAAGCATGTACACGGGCAGACGCGCGCTGCAGGTCATGAAGGGCGTGACCAATATGGTGGCGAGACGATCGCGGCGGTTCTCAATGGTGCGCGTGGCCATGATGGCGGGGACGGCGCAGGCATAGGCAGAAAGCAGCGGGATGAAGGCTTTGCCGTTGAGGCCGATGGTGCGCATAACCCGGTCGGCGATGAGAGCGGCGCGGGCGAGATAGCCGGAGTCTTCAAGGATGCCGATGAAGAGAAAGAGCAGAAGGATCTGGGGGAGGAAGACGAGGACGGAGGAGATGCCTTTCCATGCGCCGTCGAGCAGCAGAGATTGAAGCCAGCCGGCGGGCAGGAAGGGACGGATGAGGTCGGCGGCGCGGGCGAGGATGTCGCCGAAGCCGTCAGAGAGCGGCTGGCCGATGGAGAAGACCACTTCAAAGACGCCGATGACGACGGCCAGGAAGAGCAGCGGTCCCCAAATGCGGTGCAGAAGGATGTTGTCGATCTTGCGGGTGTTTTCGACGGAGAGCGGTGCCTGGTAGCCGGTGCGGCGGCTGATCTGCGCGGCCCAGGAGTGGGTGCTGGCGGCATTGCCGACGACGGGCAGGGCAAGCGGTGTGGCGGCGGAGCGGTCAGTCTGCTGATGAAGAAAGAGCGGGACTGCGTCAAGGCCGGTGCGGTGAGTGGCGCTGATAAGGGCCACGGGGGCGCCGAGTTCGCGGGCCAGCTTGAGGGTGTCAATCTGGCCGCCACGGCTTTCCATCAGGTCGCTCATGTTGAGCAGCACCAACGTGGGCAGGCCTACGGCAAGGACGGGCGCCGCGAGCATGAGCTGGCGGGTGAGGTGGACCGCGTCCAAAACCAGCAGGACGGCGTCAGGCTTGGGCGTGCCGGGCATTTTCCCGCGCAACACGTCGACGGCGACGCGGGCATCTTCAGAGTAGGGAGTGAGGGAGTAGATGCCGGGCAGATCGATGAGGGTCAGGTCGTCGCGGCCAACGCCGGACATGAGGCCCATGCGCTGCTCGACGGTGACGCCGGGGTAGTTGGCCACCTTTTGGCGCAGGCCGGTGAGGCGATTGAAAAGAGTGGACTTGCCGGAGTTGGGAGGGCCAATGAGCGCGACAGTTTTGAGCGTTCCCGCGGATGGTGGGACGGCAGGAGGGGTGAACTGCGGCGTATCGCAGCAGGCGCTCATCTGACGGCCTCGATAAGCCCTGAGGCGAGCTCGGCCGGGGGCTCGAGAGCGGCGCTGTCTTCGATTTCAGCAGGACGAACGCGAATGGCATCGGCGGTCTCATGGCGAAGGGCAATCTCCATGCCATCAACGCCGTAGACGGTGGGGTCGCCGGCCGGGGCGCGGCGCAGAGCAGTGACCAGCGCGTCGGGGACGAAACCCATATGCATGAGGTGGTTCTGCACGGATTCAGGCAGGTCGAGGGCCACCACTACGCCGCTTTCGCCGACATGCAATTGGCTTAACACGCTCACCCGCCGAACTCCCATGTGCTGCCGGGAAGGCAGCAAGTGCAAATGAAACCCAGACTTAAGACTACGACTGGATTGGTCGCAATTCAGTATACGACCATTTCGGTCTGAGTTGCAAACATCGGATTTCAGGCCTTTGTTCGGACGAAACAGCATGTATGAACCTCCGAAGGGAATGATCGGCGAATTTGAGCCAGCCCCCACCCCCTTGACCGGGAAGACCGTGCTATTCGCTTCATCGGATGCTGAGAGGTTTTTATCAGTGAAACGGGGAATTCTTTGTGACCCGGATCACCTGATTTGCAGGAAGAAATGGATTGCGGATGGAATGAAAGTGCTGGTAGAAGAGGGGCATGGATGCTGCTGGATTTCGAGATTCGTTAACGATGAGTGAGCCGCCGGAGGGGCTGACGGCTCCGCTGGAGGCGCTGTGGTGGGACGCGAAGGGGGATTGGGCGCGGGCGCATGCGCTGGTGGACGAACTGGAGACGCCAGAGGGGATGTCTGTGCACGCCTATCTGCACCGGAAAGAGGGCGAGGCGTGGAACGCCGATTACTGGTACAAGCTGGCGGGCCGCAAGTATCACCGGGAGAAGCTTGAGGAGGAGTGGGAGGCGCTGGTGGTGGGGCTTCTGGCGGTGTGAGACAGATGTCTTACGCGGGAGTTGGGGCCTGGAATATGATGCGAAGCACAGGAAGACAATCGATTGGTGTATGGTGATCGGTGGCATTCGGAGTGCAATCCAGTTGAGGCGAATTCCTTGAAAAACTTCCTTGTCCGTGGTTCGTTGGTTGTGGTTGCAGCGGCATTCCTGGCGGGAACGGCTACGCTTGGCGCTTTTCAGGCAGGTTTTCTGGCTCAATACAAGGGGATGCCTTACCACGACAGCAAGTATCTGGGCGGGGCGCAGGCGATTCCGGGCAAGGTGATTTGCGCGTATTACGACCTGGGCGGCGAGGGCGTGGCGTATCACGATTCAGACGCGAAAAATAACGGGAGCGGCGCGCTGAACCCGGCCGACGGCACTTACCTGAACGAGTTCCGGATGAACGAGGGAGTGGATACTTCTTACACCAAGTTTGGGAAGAACCCGCAGATTGACGATAACCCGTATGACAAGGTGACGCCACCGGCGAATCTGCTGTATGTGGGCTGGACGGTGCCGGGCGAGTGGTTCAACGTGACGGTGGACGTGGCGGATGCGGGGGATTATGCGGCCAATCTGTTGTATACGTCGAACCGCGGCGGGACGATTTCAATCGATGTGAACGGGAAGGATGCGACCGGGCCGTTGACGATCGTGAGCACGTACGACGCGGCTGATCCGGTGGCGTGGCGGCAGTGGCATCATTGGAATGTGGCGCCGAGGATCGCGAAGATCCATTTGCCGAAGGGGAAGTCCGTGCTGACCGTGCACATTGTGACGGAGGGTCAGATGAACCTGGCTACGTTGGACTTCAAAAAGGTAAAGTGAGCACCTGCGGTGCGGCAGACGCTCGCTTGACGCTCGCATTGGCGTACTGCTTTCCGTTCCCTGGTCCCCAATTGCGAGGGACCAGAGGCACCCGGCGAATTTTTCCCGGTACTGCCACTGGAGTCGGGTGAATTAGCTAATGGACTGGGCAATCGCGATATGTGTCCACCGCAACGGAAATGGTGGTCACTGCTTCCACCGCTTTGCTGTTGAGAGTATAGGGCTTGTATTTATAGTCTCGGACCGCTTCAAGGACAGCCTTCTGAAGCATCAGCGGGCCTGAGACAACCTTCGGATTAACCACATTCCCGTTCGTATCAATCAAGACCTTGACTACGACGGTCCCTGTAACGCGAGCTGGCATGCCCATTTTTGGGCACGCCAGCTCAGCCTTATGAACGACCATCTTTTCAGCGAGTTCCGGCGAAATGTTAACCCTGCGTGGTTCCGGAGCAGTGATACTGCAGGTACAGGTATCAGTCTGCGCTGGCGTTCCGGCTTGAAAGATCGCTGAAAGTGCCACTAAGCACGCAACAGACTTCATGGAAAATGATTGTACGCCGTGCCGTGAGGGTGCGAACGGCTACCGAACTCCGACGAGTTCCTCGCTCTTGGCGCCCTGGCCGTAGTGGCTCTGCACGTAGTTGTCGAGGATCTGCTTGAACTCCGCCACAATGGTGTCGCCGTGCAGCGTCTTGTAGAGCTTGCCGTCGACGTAGACGGGGGCTTTGGGCTCTTCGAAGGTGCCGGGGAGGCTGATGCCGAGATTGGCGTGTTTGGATTCGCCGGGGCCATTGACGACGCAGCCCATGACGGCCAGCTTGAGCTCTTCAACGCCGGGGTATTGCTTCCTCCATTCAGGCATTGAAGCCCGGAGATAGCTCTGGATCTGCTCGGCCAGCTCCTGGAAGTAAGTGCTGGTGGTGCGGCCACAGCCGGGGCAGCTTGTTACTTGCGGCATGAAGCTGCGGATGGAGAGTGACTGAAGGATTTGCTGCGCGGCCAACACTTCTTCGGTGCGGTCGCCGTTGGGTTTTGGCGTGAGGCTGACGCGGATGGTGTCCCCAATGCCGGCGAGGAGAAGCGGCGCGAGGCCGGCGGTGGATGCGATGAGACCCTTGGAGCCCATGCCGGCTTCGGTCAGTCCGAGGTGCAGTGCGTAGTCGCAGCGCGAGGCGAGCGAGGTGTAGACGTCGATGAGGTCGCGGACACCGGAGACCTTGGCGGAGAGGATGATCTGGTCGTGGCGCAGGCCGTAGTGCTCGGCGGCTTTCGCGGACTCGAGAGCGCTGACCACCATGGCTTCCATCATGACGTCGCGTGCGGGGAGCGGGTCGGGGAGCTTGGAGTTGGCGTCCATCATGCGGGTCAGGAGTTGCTGATCGAGCGAGCCCCAGTTGACGCCGATGCGGACCGGCTTCTGATTTTCAACGGCGCACTCGACCATGACCTGGAAGTTGTCGTTATCCTTTTTGCCGATGGAGGCGTTGCCGGGATTGATGCGGTACTTGGCGAGGGCGCGCGCGGTTGCGGGGTACTTCTTGAGCAGCAGGTGGCCGTTGTAATGGAAGTCGCCGACGATGGGGACGCGGAGTCCGCGCTTGTCAAGGCCTTCGACGATGTAGGGAACGGCGGCGGCGGCGTCTTCGTTATTCACTGTCACGCGGACGATCTCAGAGCCGGCGAGTGCGAGTGCCGCGACCTGCTCGATGGTGCCGGGGATGTCGGCCGTGTCGGTGTTGGTCATGGACTGAACGACGACCGGGACCTCCCAGCCGACGCGAACGTGACCGATTTTGACCGTGGGGGTTTTTCTGCGCTTGATATCCGCCATGTACTTAGTTTAACCGGAAAGACGTGCCTGGGCCAGATTTGAAAGGACGTTCCCGCTCTCACTCTTTCGCCAAAATGCCGCGAATGAATGGGGCGCAGTTCTGGATTTGGCGGGATTAATCATTGATTTGAAACCAAAATACGGTAGTCTTTGGCCATGACGAAGGCAACAGAGGAAATCGCGCCTGGTATGAGCGCTGGAACTGCGGCTGCGGTGCGGCCGCTGCTGCTGCGCGGGCTGAAAAAGGCTTTCAGCGACGTGCAGGCGGTGGATGGGCTGGATCTCGAAGTGGAGCGCGGGGAATGCTTTGGGCTGCTGGGGCCGAATGGGGCGGGGAAGACAACGACGATCGAGATTTGCGAGGGGCTGACCGATCCGGACAGCGGAACAGTGGAGCTGCTGGGGTTGAACTGGAAGGCGAATGCGGCGGAGTTGAGGCAGCGGATCGGGATTCAACTGCAGGAGACGCAGTTCTCAGAGAAGCTGACGGTGGAAGAGACGCTGCGGCTGTTCAGGAGCTTTTTCAAGCGTGGGATTTCAGTGGAGGAATCGATAAGGACGGCGCAGCTCGAGGAGAAGCGGAAGTCGCGGGTGGGCGGATTGTCAGGCGGGCAGAAGCAGAGGCTGGCGATGGCTACAGCGCTGGTGGGCGACCCCGAATTGCTGTTTCTGGATGAGCCGACGACGGGGCTCGATCCTCAGGCGCGGCGGCACTTGTGGGACCTGGTGGACGAGCTGAAGCAGGCGGGGCGCACGATCATTTTGACGACGCATTACATGGAGGAGGCGGAGCGGCTGTGCGACCGCGTGGCGATTATGGACCACGGCAAGGTGATTGCGCTGGGGACGCCGCAAGAGTTGATCCAATCGGTGGGCGGGGAAGACATTGTGGAGTTTGCGGTGAGCGGTTCGAGCGAGTCCCCGGTCTCAGAATCGAGACCGGGAGCACCCGCCGCACGAGAGGATCATGGGTTTTTTGATCCGGAGATCCTGACGGCGATTCCGGGGGTGCAGTCGCATCGCGTGGATGCGGGGCTGCATCAGCTGGCGGTGAGCGAGCCGCACCTGGTTGTGCCGTTGATCTTTACAACGCTGACGGCGAAGGGGCTGCATCTGAGCGAGTTTCGAACACATTCCGCAACGCTCGAAGACGTGTTTGTACGGCTGACGGGAAGGAATCTTCGCGATGAGTAACGGGGCGATGAATAGCCGGGACATGAATTGGCGGGAACGGTCCAGCCTTTTTCAGTTGACGATGGTGCGGTTCAAGCTGTTCCTGCGCGAGCCGGAGGCGATTTTCTGGATATTCTGCTTTCCAATTCTGCTGGCGATGGGGCTGGGGATTGCATTCAGAAACAGGCCGGCGGATGTGCTGCAGGTGGGCGCGACCACGCCACAGTTGACGCAGGCGCTGGCGGCCGACAAGGGGTTGACTGCGGTGACGCTGGACGAGCCGTCAGGAACGCATGCACTGGCTACGGGAACAATTCTGCTGCTGGCGATTCAGCGGCCGGACGGCGTTGCGTACAAGTACGACGATACCAATCCTGATGCGCGGACGGCGCGGCTGCTGGCGGATCGCGCGATTCAGACGGCCGCGGGACGGCATGATGCGGTTCACGCTGAGAATGATCTGGTGCACGAAACAGGCTCGCGGTACATCGACTTTGTGGTGCCAGGGTTGCTCGGGATGAACCTGATGGGATCGGCGATGTGGGGGCTGGGGTTCTCGATTGTGGATTCGCGGCAGAAGAAACTGTTGAAGCGGCTGGTTGCTTCGCCGATGCCGAAGTGGGAGTATCTGTCTTCGTTTCTGCTGTCGCGGCTGGCGATGCTGGTGATTGAGGTGGTGGCGTTCCTGGGGTTTGCGCGGCTGGTATTTGGCGTGCCGTTTCGAGGGTCGCTGATTGAGCTTGGTTTCTTGTGCGTGATGACGTCGCTGGTGTTTTCAGCGCTGGGGTTGCTGGTGGCTTCGAGAGCGAAAACGATGGAGGCGGTATCGGGATTGATGAACCTGGTGATGCTTCCGATGTGGATCTTGTCGGGGGTGTTCTTTTCGGCTTCGCGGTTTCCGGCGCTGATTCAGCCGGTGGTGCGAGCGCTGCCGCTGACCGCTGCGATTGATGCGATGCGCGGCAATATGCTGCAAGGCATGAACCTGGGGCAGTTGATGATCCCGGTTGCGACGCTGCTGGCGTGGTTTGTGGCGCCGTTCGCGATTTCGTTGCGCATCTTCCGGTGGAGATAGGGGTTCAGTGGACAGTGGACAGTGAACAGTGCGCAGTGAACAGTGGACAGTGTCCGGGACGGCTGAACAGCCTGGTGAAAAAGGCTTGAGTCGATTCAAGAATTCCCGAAATCATACCTCAGGGGCTACAGCAAATCCTGAGATGCTGTAACCCGAAACCAGATTACTGAAGTTGACGCGACCATCAGGGAGAGGCAACTTTGCACAACGCCCCAAAGGACAAACCTTCTCAGGATTTGCTCTAAAGCCCGCTCTCATTCTATTGGCGCTTTCGCCGGGGATTGAATCCCCTGCCTACCGCCCGGACGGGTTTTTCACCAGGCTGCGAAAGCGTGCCTTTCGATGCGGGAGATCGACCGCTATGCGGTGATTGTCGTCTCGACCTGCGGCGCGAGCGATTCACGGAGCAGATCGCGGCCCAGGGTCAATGCGCGCTGGTCGAGTTCTACCCACTTTGGATTGTGAATGAGGCGGCGCAATGCGGCGTCAATGCTGGCGTCGGGTAGCACGTTTGTGGCTTCAAGTAGCACGCCGAGCATGACCATGTTGGCGGCTCGTGGGTCGCCGAGTCCGGCGGCGATTTGCGTGAAGCTGCGGGCGAGAATATGGACATCCTCGCGCGTACACTCGGCGGGGATTGTGTCGCCGTTGTAAAGGATCCATCCGCCGGGGCGCACGCATGCCGCGAACTTGTGCAGCGACGGCTCGTTCATTGCTACCAGGACGTCAGGATTGGTAACCAGCGGTGAATCGATGGGCTGGCCGGCGAGACGGACGTGGCAGTTGGATGTGCCGGAGCGCATTTCGGGGCCGTAGGATGGCAGCCAGGAGACTTCGAGCCCCGCATCGAGGCCGGCTTCTGCAAGCACTTCACCGAGCAGCAGAACACCTTGTCCTCCAAAGCCGGCGACACGCACGCGCAGATCGAGGGCTTCTGCGGGGTCCATCATGGGATGTGCATTGCCGGCGGGAAGACATTCTTCTGCGATGCCCAGGATGTGCGGAATGCTTTGGAGCGGAGGGGTGGGCTGGGGCAGAGGCTTGGGCTGCGCGTCTTTGGTGCGATCTTTGAAGACGCCGAGCTTGAAGGTCTTCTCCATCACATCGCGCACCCAGTGCTGAGCTTCCACGGGCTGCATTTTCCAGATGGTGGGGCAGGGCGAGAGGACTTCAATCATAGAGAAGCCCAGGCCGCGCACCTGATTCTCGACGGCGCGGCGAATGGCGCGCGTGGCTTGCGCGATCTGCTTGTTGTCGCCGAGGCCGACGCGCTCAATGTAGACGGGGGCTTCGAGGGTGGCGAGCAGTTCGCTCATGTGCAGCGGGTAGCCTTCATTGTCTGCGCTGCGGCCGCCGGGGGTTGTGGTGCTCTTTTGTCCGAGCAAAGTGGTAGGTGCAACCTGGCCGCCGGTCATGCTGTAGATGCCGTTGTTGACGAAGATTACGGTAATGTTTTCGCCGCGATTTGCTGCATGCAGAATCTCCGCGGAGCCGATGGCTGACAGGTCGCCGTCGCCCTGATAGGAAATGACGATGCTTTCAGGACGGCTGCGACGGACACCAGTTGCGACTGCGGGCGCGCGGCCATGGGCGGCCTGGATGCCGCCTGTGTCGAAGTAGTAGTAGGTGAAGACGGAGCAGCCGACGGGAGCGATGAGAATGGTGCGGTCCTGAATGCCGAGCTCGTCGATGGCGCGGGCCAGCATCTTGTGGACGACGCCATGGCCGCAGCCGGGGCAGTAGTGCGTCTGGTGCTGCAGGTCTGCCTTGCGGTCGTAGTTCGGGTAAAAACATTCGGCGCGGCCTGCTGCGACCTCATAGAGGGGGAGCAATTCAGCAGGGGGCAGTTGGTTCGACAGGATTTCGCCACGCATCAATTCGCTAGGCATGAATTACCTCCTTTTGCTGTGGTTCGATGGCTGGAAGGGAATTGACGGCAAGCTTGCGCACGAAGCGGAGGACTTCTTCGTGCGAGGGGACGTTGCCGCCGCAGCGGCTGAGGAATTCAACGGGGCGCGCTCCGTTGATGGCGAGGCGCACATCCTCAACCATCTGGCCGTTGCTCATCTCGACGACGATAAAGATGCGGGCGCGCTTTGCGAGACGTTGAAGATGGAGCTTGGGAAATGGATAGAGCGTGATGGGGCGGAGCACGCCGACGTTGAGGCCATCGGCGCGCGCTTCTGTTGCTACGGCTTTCAGGATTCGTGCTACGATCCCGTAACCTACCAGGACAATCTCCGCGTCTTCGGTGTGATCCTCTTCGGCGCGGGTTTCCAGCTGCTCGGCGCAAAGATATTTTGTTTCAAGATCGCGTACATGGGCTTCGAGCTCGTCGGATTCTAGGTGAAGCGAGTTGACGAGGTTGCCGCGCGATTTTTCTGTGCCTGCTACGGCCCATTCGGGTAGATGAGGCTCGACGGCCTGCTGCGGAAACTCAACCGGCTCCATCATCTGGCCGATGAAACCGTCGGCGAGCAGAACGACGGGGTTGCGATAGCGATCGGCAAGCTCGAAGGCGAGAGCGGTGAGGTCGGCCATCTCCTGCACGGAGTGGGGCGCGAGCACGATGGTGCGGTAGTTGCCGTGGCCGCCGCCTTTGACCACCTGGTGATAATCGCTCTGCTCGGCGGCGATGTTGCCAAGGCCGGGACCGCCGCGGGTGATGTCGGCGATGACGCAGGGAAGCTCAGCGCCCGCCATGTAGCTGATGCCTTCCTGCATGAGGCTGATGCCGGGGCCGCTGGAAGCGGTCATGGCGCGCACGCCCGCGGCTGACGCGCCGTAGAGCATGTTGATGGCCGCGACTTCACTTTCGGCCTGAAGAAACACGCCGCCGACCTTCGGCATGTACTGCGCGGCGGTTTCGGTGATTTCGCTGGCCGGGGTGATGGGATACCCGTAGAAGCCGCGGCAGCCGGCGAGGACTGCGGCCTTGACGATGGCTTCGTTGCCCTTCATCAGTTGCTTGCGCATGGGGAAGCTCCTTGATTGGAAGAGGTCGACGATTGGAAGTGATCGACGGACTGGCTGGACGCCGGCGGATTGATCTCAACGGGCTTACGATTGACGGCGCGTAGCACGGTGATTGCGCCGGGTTCGGGACACGCCATGAAGCAGATGCCGCAGCCGGTGCAGCCGGCGCCGAGGTACATCGCAGTGCGGTAGCCGGAGTGATTCAGGTGGTCATTCAAACGGATCACTTTGGGCGGGCAGGCTTCAACGCAGAGGCCACAGCCTTTGCATTCGTCTTCGTCGACGCGCAACTGACCGCGGTCGAACTTGCTGGTATCGCTCATCCGGTACTCCTCACTGGTCCAACCAGGTGGCTGCTTCGATTTTTGCGGCGAAACAGATCCGTTTCACGTGTTCGAACCACAATGCGCAGCCGTTCTGAGGCCAATCAAAAGTGCTCTCGAGGCCCGAATAACTTTAATTTGCGCGCGAGCGGGGTGCCGTGATGCAGGTCACCTTTTGGGTTGGCCGTGCAGATTGGAATTTGGAGGGAATGCTGGAGTTGGACGGGCCTTGGGCCCTGGGAAGGCGGGCAGTCTGCTGAGGGTATCCGATAAGATTGCGGCTGAGCGAGAAGGAGTCACGGTTTGAGAGGGTTTGGGATTTCGCGCCGGGAACTGATCAAGGGAGGGGTGGCGCTGGCTGCCGCCTCGGGGATGGGAACTGTCGATGGGCATGCCGCGAGGCCGGCGGAGGTTGTGCGCAAGGGGAGGATACGGCAGTCGGTTTGCAGGTGGTGCTACCAGGCAATTGCGGTCGACGATCTTTGCGCCTATGCGGGGAAGATTGGGCTGAAGGGGGTTGACCTGCTGCAGCCGGAGGAGTGGATGATTCCGCAGAAATACGGATTGATCTGCACGATGGGTTACGCGGGAGGAGGCGAGATAGGCAACGCGCTGAACCGGGTGGAGAACCATGCGGCGATTGAAGAGGCGTTTCGCAGGAACATTCCGCTGGCGGCAAAGGCGAATGTTCCCAACGTCATCACCTTCTCAGGAAATCGAAAGGGAATGACGGACGAAGAAGGAGCGCGGAATACGGTGATTGGGCTCAACCGGGTGAAGAAGATTGCGGAGGACAACGGCGTCACGATCAACATGGAACTGTTGAACAGCCGCAAGGACCACCACGACTACATGGCCGATCACACGGCGTGGGGCGTTGCAGTGATGCAGCAGGTGAATTCACCGAATGTGAAGCTGCTCTACGACGTTTACCACATGCAGATTATGGAGGGCGACCTGATCCAGACGATTCGCGACAACATTCGCTGGATTGGGCATTTTCATACCGGAGGCGTTCCGGGGCGTCACGAGTTGAATGATCAGCAGGAGGTGCAATGGGACGGGGTGATGCGGGCGATTGCGGCGCTGGATTTCAAAGGGTATGTGGCGCATGAATTTCTGCCGACGGGCGATCCGTTTACCAGTTTGCGGCAAGCGGCGGATCTTTGCGATGTGTAGGCTGGGTGACCGGGCACGGCAATTGGCTGCGATGCGCGAGCGATGCTAACCTGTTAGGAGAGTGACTTGAGCACCCTTGTTTCTGCCGACTTGATGATTGCGGAAACAGTGCGAGTGCATCCTAAGAGTAAGTGACCGAAAGTAACCCTTTCAAAATCACACTTCATGGAGCCGGTTCACTCTGAAGTGGCCCCGTAGCTCAGGTGGATAGAGCAACGGTTTCCTAAACCGCAGGTCGGAAGTTCGAATCTTCCCGGGGTCACCACAACATCCGCATCCACAGTTTTACCCTTTGTCAGGTTGTAGAACGAATGGGTTGCCGAAATCACAAAAACAAGTGCATAGTTTGGGAAATAGCATCGTTTGCGTCGATTGCTCCCGTGAGTTAGGTTTTGCCCCTTGAATCTTTGCCTTGACGGAGGGGTTCCGGGATATCCCAAAATTTTGTGGATGGCTTCACCTCTTGCCAACGAGTTGGCCGCATGCGCTAAGAGCCGGCGCCTTCCGCGGATGCTCAATCGCAGTGCTGTTTGGTGCCATCCAAGGCCCTGTAGGGAGCGCCCTTCGGGGCCAACCGGCAATAGGTCATTTTCCAGCTTGTCCAGTCAGCGCGTGATTCATTCGCTCCGGTTGAATTTTCCCCTAGGGACACTTGCACTTCGTAATCCTTGTGCAACTCACCCATTTCCCATTTTGCCCATTTCAGATTTGGCCCAACGGGAGGGATGAAGCACGTCACTGTGTGCAAGCCATAGCCTGTCTCGCCTCCAGGATGGTCGTTGCAAAAGCCGTCAACTTGCCTCTGCTGACTTTCGGTGAACGGCGCATTTTGGCACAGACTGCCGGAAAACGCATTGGATTGTCTTATGAAGATGCCTGACGGATTTGACTTGCAGAAGGACTTCATTCTGTGACGGTCTATTGCCAAGGCAATACCATTTCCCAACGCCGATCCCATAGCGTAACCAGCAGCGTAGGCGTTGGCGTTATTCTGCTGAATTTGTCGCTGTAACTGTGCGTTATCTTGCTCCGCTGTGTTGGCAGGGGCGGGAGTAGTGTTTGTGAAAATGGTTCCAAATCTGTTGTACGTGCCTGTCGTAACGGTTCCATCGCTATTGCTTAGGAAGATGTTGCCGTTCCTAATCGTGCCGGTCGTGGTCCCCTTTTGATCCGTCAATGTGACATTGCCATCCTTCACTCTGCCAAAAATGGTTTCGCCCTGGCTAGTATTCAGAAAGACGTTTCCGCCCTGTAGTGTTCCAATTGCAATGTTGCCGCTATTGTCGCGGAAATACAGATGGCCGTCTGTAACGGTTGCCACTGCTTGGTTCCCATTGTTGTCGTTGATGGTTATCGTCGTGGTCTGAGCAACAAGAGAGACGGCCGAAATAAAAAGCACTGATAAAGCCTTGATGACCATGAATCCTCCCTAGCTAGATTCGCGGTAATGATACTCTCGCACTTTCAATCGTGCGGTGACGCCATAACTCCTAATTCGCTCAAGATCGATTTTTGATGGGCAACGCATGCTAGAGCCCGATTTCGAAGACAATTTGTTGACCACTTCATCGCCCCCGCGCAAGCTCGGGGTTTCTTCGTAAATCGAAGCTGCTTTGTTTCCACAGCGCAGTTTTGACTTCGCCCCCAGCGGCGGTTATAAATGTTGATGTCATGGAAATCGCTTCCATGAGATTCTCGCTGCTCGTTTGAGGGGCGGCGTTTTTACCACGGCAATCGCCAGGATGCTCGGGAAGGCGGTGAAATTCCGCCACTGCCCCGCAACTGTGAGCGCACTTGCCCCCCGCGGCGTCCCACTTTCATATGGGTCATCGAATGAGGGCAGGATTTCAGCCAGGGTTTTCGCAAGCAGCGCGAGGCCCGGGAGACCACTGGAGGCGAGCGATTCTGCTCGCAGCTGGGAAGGTGGCTGGAGAAAGCGCAAGTCAGGAGACCGGTCCTAGGCAATCTCTACCCGCTTACGTTCCGAGGGGAACGAAGGAGCTTATGATGACCTTCTCCGCATTCCGGCGCGGATCACCGCGCCGCGCATTCACGCAAATTCTGACTCTATTCCTTATGACCGCTTGCGCAGCGGCGTGCATGGCCGCGTCGATCAGCGGGGTTGTGACGGATGTTTCCGGGGCCAAGATCACTGGCGCCAACGTGGTTCTTCTGAGCAATGGGAAAGCGGTTGGCTCGACGATCTCCGGGGCCGACGGAAGCTTTCAGATTACGACCGGAGAAACCGGCAGGTTTTACCTGGTGGTTTCGGCATCAAGCTTTCGGCAACTTGAGACGCCGGGGTTTTATGCCGGAGCGCTGGACAACATTGAACGCAACGTGGTGATGGAGCCGGAGTGGGTGAGGGAGTCGATTGTGGTGACGGCGACCGGGACACCTACACCGCAGGCGCAGACGAGCGCGGCGACGAGCGTGATTGGCCCGCAGGCGCTTGCCCTGCAGACCGATTTGGCGAGCTCGCTGCGGCTGATGCCGGGCACGTTTGTGGTGCAGACCGGCCAGATGGGATCGCAGACATCGTTGTTTGTGCGCGGCGGCGATTCAGACGACAACAAGATTCTGCTGGATGGCGTGAGCGCGGGCGACCTGGGCGGCCAGTTCGATTTTGGCCCGCTTTCTACTACAGCGATTGAGCGGGCGGAGGTATATCGCGGACCCGATTCGAACTTGTACGGCGCCGACGCGGAGAGCAGCGTCGTCAGTTTGTCTACCGAGCACGGGACTACGAGTTTTCCGTCGCTGCTGCTGGAGGGAGATGCGGGCAGTTTCAATACCTCGCATGAGGAATTGCAGGTGGCCGGCGCGTACAAGAAGCTCGATTACCTAGGCGCGTTCAGCTGGCTGCAGACGGGCAATGCGCTGCCGCGGGATGAGTATCACGTGGCCACGACCGCGGCCAACGTGGGCTGGCAGCCTAACGGGAATTGGCAAATCCGCGCGACCCTGCACTATGGCGTGGACGGCACCGGGGTTCCGAACGCGTGGGATTTTTATCACGTGGCAGACAGCGCGACGCAGAAGGACCAGGACATATTCATGAGCGGGTCGATTGACAACCAGACGACGCCCGATTTTCATAACAGCATTCGTTATGGCCTGACCCGCAAGCGCGAGCAATATAACATGTGGTCGCAGGAGGGAAGCGGCACCTTTGACGAATACGGCGACAGCTTCGGATATCCGGTAACCATTACCGGCGCCAATGGCTACTCGGTGAATGGACAGGCGCTGCTGGATTACGCGAGCTACGACACCCCGCCTTACCCGGAGGGACATCAACTGGTTTCGAACCGCGATCAGATTGGATATCAGGGCGATTTCAGCTTTACTCCACACCTGATCGGCAGCATCGGTTTTCACTATGAGGACGAGCGTGGCGCGGAGCCGGATGGTTCAATACCCTCCGTGGAACGGAACAACTACGACTATCTTGCGGCGGTGCATGGAGACTTCAAGAGCCGGTTCTTCTATACGCTGGGCGGGAGCCTGGAGCACTATTCGCTGTTTGGCACGGAGACTTCACCGCGCGCAGGACTGACCTACTATGTGCTGAAACCGAAGCCGGGCATCTTCAGCGGGACTCGCCTGCTGTTCAACTTTGGCGACGCGGTGCGCGAGCCTGCGCTGACGGATCAGTTCTATTCGCTGTATAACTTCCTGCTTACCGCGCGAGACGGACCGGCTGCGATCCAGGAGTTCCACATCACGCCGCTGGCTGCGCCGTATGCGCGCACTTATGAGGGCGGCGTGGAGCAGGCTTTTTTCAGCCAGAGGCTGATCTTCCGCACCAGTTTCTTTCACAATGAATTTGGACGGCAGATTGAGTACATTGGGCTCGATCTCGTTCCCGAATTGCTGCCCAATCTTACGCCGGCCCAGCAAAACATCCTCGAAGAACAATTGGTGGCGGATGGAGCGTATGGAGCCGATATCAACTCGGAGGCATACCGGGCGCTTGGTGTGGAGACGACCGTTGAAGGCGGCATTGGCCGCAACATCTTCATGCGCGGCGGGTACACCTACCTGGACGCAACGATTCAGCGTTCGTTTGCCAATGATGAAGAGTCGTCGGGTGTTCCGATCCCGACGTATGAAGGCATTCCGAACGGCATTCCCATCGGCGCGGATTCACCGCTCGTGGGGGCACGGCCCTTCAGGCGCGCGCCACAAACCGGGTTCTTCATGGCAAGCTTTACAGCGAAGCAACTGACGGCGATCTTCAGCTCTGCGTTTGTCAGCCGGTCGGACGATTCGGACTTTCTGGGCGGAGACGATTTGAACGGCGGGAACAGTCTGCTGCTGCCGAACAGGAATCTGGATTCGGGTTACGCGAAGATTGACCTGGGCGGGAGTTTTCAACTGCTGAAGTGGCTGGGCATTTATGCGCAGGCGCAAAACCTGACCAGCAGCCAGCACATTGCGCCGATCGGCTATCCGAGCTTGCCGTTCAATTTTCGGGCGGGGCTGAAGATTCAGTGGGGACCGGGAAGCAAGTAAGGAATGATTCAGATTATGCAACGAAGAAGCCGCGCGAGGTGCGCGGCTTCCTCGTTGCATTAGAGAAACTAGCCGGCGCGCTCGATCGTGAGCGATTCAATCACGACGGGCTTGCGGGGCTTGTCGCCGGGGCCCGTGGAGACCTTTGAGATTTTGTTGACGATCTCCTGGCCTTCGACGACTTCACCGAAGATGGTGTGCTTGCCGGTGAGCCAGGTGGTGGGGGCAACGGTGATGAAGAACTGGCAGCCGTTGGTGCCGGGGCCGGAGTTGGCCATGGCCAGCTTGCCGGGGGTGTCGAACTTGTGGGGGGAACCGGTGGTCTCGTCCTTGAAGGTGTAGCCCGGTCCGCCCATGCCGGTTCCGGTCGGGTCGCCACCCTGGATCATGAAGTCGGGAATGACGCGGTGGAAGATGGTGCCGTCATAGAGCTTGCTGGTCGACTTGGCGCGCGTGGTGGGGTGGGTCCACTCCTTTGAGCCTTCGGCCAGTTCGATGAAGTTCTTGACGGTGATGGGCGCATCGGCCTCAAAGAGGCGGACGGTGATTTTGCCTTCAGTGGTGTTGAAGACAGCGTAGGTTCCTGGTGCGAGTGACATGAAAACTCCTGGGTTGCGGAATGTAAAGGTTTCGTATTCCGGATGAATGGAGAGGGTCGATGAAATTCAAATCTCGACCCAACTGAGCGCATGGGGTGGTTATTTGCCCAATGTAAAGATCACGTTGACCTTCGTGTTTACTTCAACCGGCTGGCCATTTAACAGGTAAGGTCTATAGCGCCATTGATTGACGGCATCTATTGCAGCCTGCTGAAGAGGTTCCGGGCCGCTGATGACACGAAGATCCTTTACGCTGCCGTCGGTGTCAATGACTGCGGCGAGGACAACGGTCCCGGATACGCCTGCCTGCTTGGCTTCAATGGGATAGTGTGGCTGGGCGTGAACCTGGAGCAATCCCATTGCTACACCGGTAGAAATTGAAACCGACTTTGGTTGGAGTCCTGATGGGGGCGCTGCGGCCTGCGCCGGCGTCGACTCGGGCGTTGGAGTGATGGCTGCTGCGCTCGGATCCGGCGGCAGTGGCTGGCCTTCATGCACGATGGTGACTTTCTTGAGGTAGACGGGCGTGAGCGGCTTGTCCTGGCCGTCGCGCTCTACGCGGGCGATGGTCTTGACTACCTCAACGCTGGAGTCGTCGCACTGGCCGAAGAGAACATAGTGCTGATTGAGCGACTCGTAGGCCTGCTCAGTGATGAAGAACTGGCTGCCGTTGGTGTTGGGCCCGGAGTTGGCCATGGCCAGCTTGCCGGGGCCGTCAAAATTCAGATTGGGGTCGATCTCATCATCAAAGGCGTAGCCGGGGTCACCCATGCCGGTGCCGGTGGGGTCGCCGCCCTGGATCATGAACTCGGGAATGACGCGATGGAAAATGGTGCCGTCGTAGTAGCGCTTGTGGTGCTGCTTCTTCTTGGTGACCGGATCGGTCCAGTCGATGGTGCCTTCGGCCAGGCCAATAAAGTTGGCGACGGCCTTGGGCGCCTGCTTCTCATAGAACTGGCAGGTGATGCGGCCCATCGAGGTGTCCATGACCACAGTGGGGCCGTTGGGGTGGATCATGGCTGCCGCGGTGGCTTGCGGCGCGTCGGGCAGGTCTTCCGCGGGCTTGGCAGGCGTCTGCTGGGCCATGGCGGATGCGGAAAATGCCAGGGCAAGGGTGGCAGGGAGAATCGTGCGCGTAAGGTTCATACCATCCCTGAGGTTAAATCATGCAGCGGGTTGGTTGCCAGAGGCCGCGGCAGAGGCTGTATTGTATCGTCATGAATCTTCTCAGAATCCAACTCTCCCCCCAGCGCCTTACCGTTGTGGTGTGCGCTCTGTTTTGCCTTGGAATCTCGACCACGCCCTCATGGGCGCAGGAAGGGAAACAACCGGCTGCCATCGATAAGGCAGCCGATAAGGGCGCTGCAGCGGACAAGGCAGGCCCGGACAAAGCGGGGCTGCCTCCGCTCCCCGCGGATGCGCATGCGCAGCAGTCGATTGAGCTGGAAGGCAAGAAGCTGAACTACACGGTGACTGTGGGCGCCCTGCCGGTGCGGGATGGCGACGGCAAGACTGCCGGCCAGGTGGTGCTGACCGCTTATACGGTGGAGGGCGACAACCGGCCGGTGACGTTCGCGGTGAATGGCGGACCGGGTGCATCGAGCGTGTATCTGAACTTTGGCGCGATCGGGCCCAAGCACCTGGTGGCGGGCAATGAGGGCGACAGTCCCTCGGATGCAGCGACGCTGGTTGACAATCCGGGGACATGGCTCGATTTCACCGACCTGGTGTTTATTGACCCGGTGGGAACGGGGTTCAGCCGGTCAAATGTGCCGGAGGCAGAAGCGAAAAAGTTGTTTTATTCGACGACGCCGGATATCGAGTATCTTTCGCGGATTATTTATGACTGGCTGGTGAAGAACGGGCGGCTGGGGTCGCGGAAGTACATGGTGGGCGAGAGCTACGGAGGGTTTCGTGGGCCGCGCGTGACCTACTATCTGCAGTCGCAACTGGGCGTGGCGATGAATGGCGTGGTGCTGGTGTCGCCGTATCTGAATCCATGGATCGAGGACAATGGGGATCTATCCCCGGTGCCATGGATGATGACGCTGCCTTCGATTACCGCGGCACACCTGGAGCGCGAAAACAAGCTGACACCGCAGGCGATGGCCGATGTGATTGCCTACACGCGCGGGGAGTATGCAACGACGCTGCTCAAGGGGCGGTCCGATTCGGACGCGCAACAGAAGATGATTCAGCATGTGACGGAACTAAGCGGGCTTGATCCAGAGTTTGTGAAGTTTTCCGGCGGACGCCTGGAGACGGGCGCTTATCTGCGCGAGGTTCACCGGGAAGAGGGGAAACTCGGTTCGGTTTATGACTCGAACGTGACTTCGTTCGATCCATTTCCGTTTGCGCCGGAGCAGCGGGCGAACGATCCGATTCTGGCGAGCATTATTGCGCCGATGACGACGGCGATGGTGGACTTTGTGACGCGCACGGTGGGCTGGAAGGTGGACGCGCGCTACAACGCGCTCTCCTATGATGTAGGCCGGCAGTGGGATCGCGGAATGGATTTGCAGCGCGGTTCGGTGCCGCAGTTGCGCGAGGCGATTGCCGCCGATCCCAAGCTGCGCGTGCTGATTGTGCATGGGTGGAACGATCTCTCTTGCCCGTTCATGGGATCGGTGCTGACGGTGGACCAGATTCCGGTGATGGGCGATCCAACGCGGGTTGCGGTGAAGGAGTATCCGGGCGGGCACATGTTCTATACCCGCGCAGAGAGCCGCGCCGCGCTGCGCAAGGATGTGATGGAGATGTACGGGAAGCATTGAAAGGCAGGGAACAAGGATCAGGGAACAGGGAACAGACCCTGAATCGTGGACTCCAGAAAAATGGCTGCCTGCTTGATTGCTGGCAGCCATTTTTTATTGAACGTGAAAAATGCGATGGAATTGAATTACCATTGACTCTCTACCCATAGATAAACTATATATACATTCATGGCCAAGAAACCCGACCTGTTGCCTGGAACCCTGGACATGCTGGTTTTGCATACGCTGACGCGTGCGCCGCTGCATGGCTACGGTATCGCGCTCTCAATTAAACGGCTTTCGGACGATGTGCTGACGGTGGAAGAAGGCTCGCTTTATCCGGCGCTGCAGCGGCTGCTGTTGCAGGGATGGGTGAAGGCGGAGTGGAAGATGACGGAGACCAACCGGCGCGCGCGCTTCTACACGCTGACGGCTGCGGGACGGAAGCAGCTGGGGATTGAGCTTTCGCAGTTTGAGCAGATGGTGGCGGCGATTGGGCGCGTTCTGCGGGATGTACAGGAGGCTTAGATGAATGCTGTCTCGCGATTCCTCAAGAGGCTTTACCTTCTCTTGACACGCAAGCGGTTCCGCGGAGAACTGGATGAAGAGATGGCGTTTCATCGCGAGCAGGTGGCCAAGGAGTTTGTCGCCGGCGGGATGACGCCGGAGGCTGCACGCTACGCGGCGACGCGGCGGTTTGGCAACGCGACGCGCATACAGGAGCGAGCGCACGATGTGGTGGGGTTCCGGCTTGAGGGTTTGATTGGCGATATCCGGTATGCGGCCCGGCAGTTGTGGGGAAATCCAGGATTCACAACGGTCATGCTGCTGACGCTGGCACTGAGTATCGGCGCGAACAGCGCTATCTTCAGCGTGATTGACGGCGTGCTTTTGAAGCAACTGCCGTACTGGCGTTCCGACCGGCTGGTGCGGCTGTTTCTTTCGAGTACTGCCTATCCGAGATTCCCGCTGAACCCTTTTGATTTTCGCGATTTTCGCGCGCGCAATCAATCGTTCGAATCGATGGCCATCTTTACGCGCGGCGATGTTCAACTTTCCGGCTCGGGCGAACCGGTGAAGCTGAATGGATTGGGCATTTCGTCGGGCTACTTCCATGTCCTTGGGCTGCAGCCTGAGCTGGGGCGCGAGTTCGATCAGAAGGCGGAAATTCCCGGCAACGGGCTCCAGGTGATCCTCAGCGATCGTCTATGGCGTACGCGATTCGGCTCCGACCCAGCCATTATTGGCCGCAAAATCACGCTGAACATGCAGCCTTTCACTGTTATCGGCGTGATGCCGAAGGGAACTGAACACCCAGGCAATGAGTATCACGCGATTGCCTATGGCGAGAACGTCGAGGTGTGGTGGCCATTTTCCTTCGCAGGCGATCCCAATCGCCGCGGATCGCACTATACGGAAGGCATCGCACGGCTGAAGGACAACGTGAGCGTGGAGCAGGCACGCGCCGAGATGAACGCCATCATGACACAGCTTGGACGGGAACACCCTGGGAACGACACGGGATGGACCGTGCTGGTGGTTCCGCTCTACACGGAGATTGTGGGCAAGAGCCGGCAGATGCTGCTGGTGCTTCTGGGCGCAGTGGGCATGGTTTTGTTGATTGCCTGTGCCAACGCGGCGAATCTACTGCTGGCGAGGGCTTCGGCGCGGCAACGGGAACTGGCGGTGCGGCTGGCGATGGGCGCTCCGCGGGCGCGTGTGGTGCGGCAGTTGCTCACCGAGAGCCTGATGATCTCATCGCTTGGTGGTGCCCTGGGCCTTGCACTCGCATTCGGTGGAGTGAGAGCGCTGGTTGCGCTTCTGCCTGCAGATTTTCCGCGGGCACACGACATTCACGTGAGCGGGCCTGTTTTCGCATTTACGTTCCTGGTCAGTTTGCTCACCGGCGTATTGTTTGGAATTGCGCCTGCGCTGCAGGCTGCGCGCCTGGATCCAAGACAGGGGTTGCAAAAGTCCACACGCACGACGACGGCCAGTGGACACCAGAGCAGGTTGAGGAATGCGCTGGTGATATCGGAAGTGAGTCTTGCCTGCGTCCTGTTGATCGGTGCGGGGCTGATGCTGCGCAGCTTCCTGAATCAACTGCATCTCGATCCTGGATTCCAGAAGGATCATGTGCTGACGGCGAGCATTTCGCTGCCGCATGAGGAATACAAGACGAACGAGGCCACGGGGCACTTCTATGAGCAACTTGTTGCGGACCTCAGCGCGTTGCCCGGTGTGGAGAGCGCGGGGGCCGGCAGCGATCTGCCGTGGACGGGCTGGGATGAGAATGCCGGCGGGTTCAACATTGAAGGCAAGAAGCCGCTGCCGAACCAGATGTTCCATGCGCGTTATCACATGGCCACTCCGGGCTACTTTCGTGCGCTCGGCGTAGGTTTGATTGGAGGGCGGTTCTTTAACGAGAGCGACAATGCGAAGGGGCCTCCGGTGGTGATTGTCAACCGCGCCATGGCGGAGCGATATTGGCCCGGCGAAGACGCCGTCGGCAAACGCTTTACGTTTGAGGATGCTCCCAAAGAAAAGGACTGGATGAGAATCGTGGGGGTTGTGGGCGATGTGAAAGACGCACCGAACAGCCCTGGGGCTGAACCGGGTTTCTGGTGGCCGGAACTGGTTGCGCCAAATCCGGACATGTCGATCGTACTGCGCAGCAGCGGCAACCCAGAACTTCTTGGCGACGCATTGCGTAATGAGGTCAGGCGTCTTGATCCTACTCTGGCGGTAGCCGATGTGCAGGTGATGGATCGGATCGTGGAGACGTCGGTTGCCACGCCGCGCTTCGCTTTTGTTCTGGTTGGGATGTTTGCGGGGCTGGCGATTCTGCTGGCAGCCATTGGTACGTATGGCGTGATCGCTTACTCGGTGAGCCAGCGGACGGCGGAATTTGGACTGCGCATGGCACTCGGCGCGCAGCAGAGCGGGGTACTGCGGCTGGTGCTGGTGCAGGCTGTCAAGCTCACTATAGCTGGAACTGCCTTTGGGATTATTGCTTCGCTTGCGCTGGCACGGGTGCTGAAGACGTTGATCTTCAATGTGAGCGCGACTGATCCTGTGACGTACGCTGCGGTAGGCTCCGCGGTTATCTGCGTCGCTCTTGTCGCTTGTTACATTCCGGCTTATCGGGCTACGCAAGCCGATCCAATGGATGCGCTTCGGTCTGAGTGATCTGCACATCGTCTGGAGGATTTCGAAACATGATCCGCTTTCTTCGCCGCATATGGAACCTGGTGGTGCGCAAGCGATTTCGCGCCGAGTTGGATGAGGAGATGGCGTTTCATCGCGAGCAGGTGGCCAAGGAGTTTGTCGCCGGCGGGATGACGCCGGAGGACGCGCACTATTCGGCGATGCGGCGGTTTGGGAACGCGACACAGGCACGCGAGAGGAGCCACGAGATGGTCCAGTTCAAGTTGGAAACAGTGGCGCAGGATCTGCGGTTTGCGCTGCGGCAACTCAGGAAGAATCCGGGGTTTGCGTTGACGGCGATTGTGATTCTTGCGCTGGGTATTGGCGCGAGCGTGGCGATCTTCGCGTTTGTGGATGCGGCGCTGATCAAGCCTCTGCCGTATGACAGGCCGAGCCAGCTTGTTTCGCTGGACGAGAGCTCGGCGGCATTTCCGCGATCGAATCTGTCGCGCGACGACTTCGACGACTGGAAGCGGATGAATCACGCGTTTTCATCGGTTGCTGCGTATGGGATGTCCGGTTTCCTGATGAAGACGGCCGCGGGGATTGAGCCGGTTCCTGTGGCGCGCGTCAGCGATGCGTTTTTCACAACACTGGGCGTGAAGCCGGTGCTGGGAAGGACGTTCCTGCCCGGAGAAGACCGGCCGGGCGGCGCGAAGATCATGGTGATTTCGTACGGCGCGTGGCAGGCGCGCTTTGGCGGACGAGCAGACGTGATTGGAACGGCGGTGAACATGAGCGGCGACAACTACACGATCGTCGGCGTGCTGCCGCGTGAATTTTCGTTTGCACCGCGCGGCAACAGGGACATGTGGGTTCCGCTGCTGGATAAGAACGGCTGCGAGACGCGCCGAGGCTGCCACAGCCTGGATGGAATTGCGCGGTTGCGCGATGGCGTGACGGTGCAGGCTGCGCTGAGCGACATGAAGAGCGTTGCGGCTCAACTGGAGACGATGTATCCGGGCACGAATCACGGCCAGTCAGCCAGTGTGCTGCCGCTGGGAGAGATCGTTGTGGGGAATGTGCGGCCCATTCTCTTGACGCTGCTGGCCGGGTCAGGGCTGCTTCTGCTGATTGCATGTGTGAACGTAGCGAGCCTGATGCTGGCGCGCAGCGAGAGCCGGCGGCGAGAGATTGCGGTGCGTGGCGCGCTGGGTGCAACTCAACTGCGGATCATCCGGCAGTTTGTGACGGAAGGCATGGTGCTGGCAGTTGCAGGCGGCGCCAGCGCGATTCTGCTGGCGCACTGGCTGATGAAGGCGCTGGTGAGCCTGGTTCCGAAAGACATGATGGATAATATGCCATTCCTGAACGATGTGGGATTCAACGCGCATGCGGCATTGTTTGCAGCCGGCGCGGTTGCGCTGTCGGCGCTGCTGCTGGCGGCGACACCGACATTGCGCCTGGTGAAGCAGGTTATCCCAGCGGCGCTGACGGACGGCGGACGGGGGATGGCAGGAAGGTTCTGGAGCAGGGTGGGATCGAACCTGGTGGTGGTGGAACTGGCTGTTGCGGTGATCCTGCTGACGGGCGCGGGGTTGCTGAGCAAGAGCTTCTACCGACTGTTGCATGTGGAGACGGGATTCGATACTTCGCACCTGGCCACGCTGACGGTAATGACGCCGGACAAGCTTTACGCCAAGCCCGAGCAGCAGGTGGCGCTGTACAGGGAGATTGCGCGAAGGGTCTCTGCGTTGCCGGGCGTAGTATCGGTGGGGCTCACCAGCGATCCGCCGCTCGAATGCAACTGCGATACGGACTGGATTCGCGTGGAGGGAATGCCGTTTCACGGCGAGCACAACGAGGTGGATGAACGCGACGTAAGCCCGGCGTACTTTGACACGCTGAAAGCCAGGCTGGTGAAAGGCCGCATGTTTACGGAGGCGGACGATCAGAACCATCCGCGCGTGATCATGATCAATGAATCACTGGCGAAGAAGTATTTTGGCGGACAGGAACCGATCGGAAAGATGATTGGCGATGGAAGCATGAGCCAATCTTCGTTACGGCAGGTGATTGGAGTGGTGCGCGACGTGCGCGAGGGCGCGCTGGATGATGAGGTGTGGCCGTCGGAGTACACCGCGATCTACCAGAACCCGGACAGCTATTTTTCAGTCTTTGCGCGCGCCGCGGGAGATGAAAAGGCGATGCTGCCGGAAATGGTGCGCACGCTGCGCAGCATCGATCCGAACCTTGGCATCCGAAATGAGCAGACGATGCAGGAACAGATCGAGACATTGCAGACTTCAGTGTTGCATCGTTTCTCAGCGTTTCTTGTAAGCGGGTTTGCAACGGTAGCGCTGCTGCTCAGCGTTGTAGGGCTGTATGGGGTGATTGCGTATTCGGTGAGCCAGCGGACGCGCGAGATCGGGGTTCGCATGGCGCTGGGTGCGCAGAGAAGTTCGGTTTATCAAATGGTGCTGGGAGAGGCTTCACGGCTGATTGCCGTGGGCGTGGTGCTGGGGCTGGCGGGATCAGTGGGCGCGGCGATGCTGATGCGCAAGCTGCTGTTTGGCGTGAAGGCGTGGGATGCGGGGACGTTGATTGGAGTAGCAGTGACGCTGGCGGGATCGGCTTTGCTGGCCAGTTATTTTCCGGCAAGACAGGCAGCGTCTGTGAATCCCACTGAAGCGCTGCGGGCTGAATAGCACTGCGTGCAGCGGATGCTCGCGGGAGGCTCGCGCCGATTCAGTCCATCGCCGGGATGAATTTCCGTCGGTTTTCTAAATCAGGTTGAGGAAGTTGGCGGAGTGGAGTCTGGCGCCGGGGAAGACCTGGTCAAGGTTGTTGGCGCCGATGGTTTTGCTGACGGCTTCGCCTAATACCTGGCGGAAGTCGGTGGTGACGGCGAGATCGCGGCCTTCGTTGAGTTCGTGGTCGGACAGGCCGGGCCAGCGGCCATAGACTTTGCCGCCTTTCACATTGCCGCCAAGAACGAACATGCAGTTGGCATGGCCGTGGTCAGTGCCGCCGGTGCCGTTTTGGCGCGCGGTGCGGCCGAACTCGGACATGGTGACGAGGGTGACGTTTTCCGCGTGGTCGCCCATATCGCGCCAGAATGCGGAGATGGCGTTGGAGAACTCGCGCAGGCGATCGGAAAGCTGGCCGTTTACGCCGCCCTGGTTCTGATGCGTGTCCCAGCCGCCCACATCAGTGAATGCCGCTTCAACGCCGAGGTTGGCCTTGAGAAGCTGGGCGATCTGTTTCATGTTGTTTCCGAAATCGTTGTTGGGATATTCAATGCCTGCGGCGGGTTTGTACTGCGCGGGGTTGGCGTCGTGGAGCATCTTGACGGCTTCAAAGGTCTCGTCGCCTGTGGTGTGGAGGATGTGATCGCCGCTCTCTCCGTACATGGCTTCAAAGGCGTTGGATGCGACGGAGGGAGTGGGGCCGTGTCCGCCGACGGCGAAGTTGTTGAGGTTGGAGAGCGCGATGGCGGGGACTTTGCCGGCCAGCGTGCGCGGGACCTGGGAGCCGAGGGCTACGGCGCGGAAGGCGGTGTGCTGCTCGCAGGTGCCGGTGCAGCGATGGCGAAGGTCTTCCGCTTGCAGAGCGCGGTTGAGCCAGCCGTCCTCAGTGCTTTTGACGCCGGGGGTGCCGGACTCCATGTAGTCCTGCGCATCGAAGTGAGAACGGGACATGTCGGGTGATCCGGCGGCGTGCACAACGGCGAGATGGCCCTGGTCGTAAAGCGGTTTGAACGCTGCGAGGGAGGGGTGCAGGCCGAAGAAGCCGTCGAGATCGATGACCTGGTTGTCGGGGATGGCGATGCCGGGACGCATGGAGTAGTAGTTCTTCTCGCGGTAGGGGACCACGACGTTGAGGCCATCGGCCGCGCCGCGCTGGAAGATGACGACGAGGCGGCGGCCGGGAACCGCGGCAGCTTCAGCCATGATGGAACGGACGAGAAAGCTGGGAATAACGGCGGTGCCGGCGATGGCAAGCGCTCCGTTGCGCAGGAAGAATCTACGGTTGGTCTGCATGAGGCACCTCGTGTTCCGTCACGGGCTAAGGCCCGATTCTTTTTGCGAGTTTCATCGGCACGAGTAAACTTGTGCCCGTTCAAACATTCCGAAAGCTTGTACCCTCCCAGGCCTCGGAAGCGAGACATGGGCCATCGATCCATCCTTATCGTCGTTGAAACTCCGGGGAGCCTAACAGCAGTCCGGCGAGTAATTGATCCTGCTTTTCAAGCGCCGATGCGGCTTGCTTCGGATTCATTGGCTTGGGCGGCGCAGGCGCCGGGGTTCCGGCTGCGGGTGACGGCGAAACTTGTGCGGCCAACTGTTGTAAGACGGCAGAGCGGGTTGTATCGCTCACTCCGCCGGCAACGAGGATCGACTCAAGGCGGTGCTCTTCGACATCCGGAGCCGGAATATTCGCAGGGTCGATTCCAGCGGCGGCGCTATGCACTACGGCGGGCGCGCCATTGTTGTCGGCAAGTTGCACAGTGCCGAAGGCGGGCGGGGGCGCGATGTTGACCGCGACGCCCGGGAATTTATTCGAGGCGAGCGAGAGCGCGAAGTTCATGCGATTGACGAGTGCGCCGGTGCTGACCCAGTCGGACGCATCCCATTTGTAGCCGGTGGGCGGGACGGCGCCGTAGAGCGGCATGCCCATCTCGCGCAGGGCGTTGATGAGGGGCTGCATGTTGTCTGTGTCGACATTGCCGGCGCGGGCCGCGGAGACGACGTACTCGATGGGTGTTTTGACCTTGGCGCGATAGGCGCCAGTGGCCCAGAACTCGGGAGAGTGAAAGAGAGTCTTGAGGACCACGGAGATGTCGCCGCCGCTAGCGAGGTAGGACTGGGCCATACGGTCGACGAGAGGCTTCGGCGGGTCGTCGCCGACGAAGCGGACGGCGAGTTTGCGGGAGATGAACTGCGCAGTCGCAGGCCGCGTGGCGAGCGTGTGCAGCAGTTCAATGCCTTCTTTTTCGCCGCTCTCCTTGATCTTTTTGCCGAGGACTTTTTTGGTTCCCGGCTCATGGCGGTTCTCGTCAAACTTGAAGCTGCCGCCGCGCTGCGGGCGATCGACGGTCCAGCCGGTGAGGACGCGCGCGACCTGGGTAACGTCGGCCTGCGTGTAGCCGCCATTGACGCCCAGCGTGTGCAACTCCATCAGTTCGCGAGCATAGTTCTCGTTGAGGCCTTCGGGGGCGGCTTTCTTGGCGTTTGGATTGCGCGCGGCGCGTTCCTTGGCCTTCTCGGCAGCGGGCGAATCGGGGCCCATGCTGCTGGAGTTGTCGAGATAGAGAAGCATGGCCGGGCTGTGCGCTGTGGCTTCGAGCAGGTCTTCAAACTTGCCGAGAGCGTTGGGGCGAATCACGTCGCGCTCGTAGCTGACCAGGTAATACGGGGTCTCGTCGTTCTTGTGCAGGAAGACGTTGAAGTGATTGAGCCAGAAGTCTGTCATCACTTCCTGGAGTTGAGCATTGGAGTAGATGTCGCGAACCAGGCGCTGATCGGCAAGCTCATCGACGATGACGCGCTGAGGATTTTCAAGGGCGGCGACAAACTCCTTCTGGGCGGGGTTGAAGCCGTTGAGAAGAGCAATACGCTGCGGTCCCTTGAGGGCTTTGCGGAAGGCGTCATACTCCGGCTGCTTCATGTTGGCGAGGCGGGCGAGGCGGCGCTGGACGGGGAGGGCGAGAACTTCGGTGATGAGCGCGGGGTCAACTGCGGGCTGGTCCGGCTTGTCGACCATGGAGCCAATGCTCATGGAGAGAGCCTGCGGCGATGGGGTTTGCATGGCCTGCGGCTGAATCTGATCGGAAGTTTGTTCAGATTGAGCAGCAGGTTTTGCGATGGCGGTCTCTCCCATTCCGGAAGCGGCCGCGGATTGAGACATGGACGGCGTCATTGCCTGGCCGGGTGCGGGCGGCATGGTTGCGGCGGAGGCCAGCTGTTGCTTCTGCTGCTCTTTTTCCTTGCGCTTGTAATCGACGCGGGCCATCTCGTTCTGATAGATGACGCGGAGCGCGGGCTTGTCTGGAACGGGCACTTTGCCGTCGAGCGCTTGGCGGATCATGGCGTTGCTGGGCAGGGAATAGAGCAGATCCTGTGGATTGCCCTGCATTGCGGGGAATTGAGAAAGGCGAGCGTAAAGATCGGATTGGTTGATGGTTTCGGGGTGCAACTGTTGGTCGAACCAGTTTTCAAGGCCCATGGCGCGAACGGCTTCCAGGTCGCCGGGACGCGCTCCGAAGGTGAAGCGGTTGAGGGCGTGGAGGATTCGCTCATCGCCGTGCAACTGGCCGGATTGGTAGGCTGGGCGGGTGACGGGATGTCTGGGCGCCTGGCCGGGTGCGGGAGCACTTTGCCCGAACACGGGAGCGGAAGGGCCGACAAGGCTCAGGCACATCAGAGCGGCGATTGGTCCCCTAGCTTGCGAAATCAAGCGATTTCCCTCCGCTTTGTCGGCGGCGCGAGGTGGTGCGTCCAGCGCCGGTTGTCTACATTAATGACCCGGCCAACCCGGGAAAGTTGTTGGGCGAAGCCCGCAACACTGATTTATGCTGGCAGCGCAGCCAAATTCCTGTCCGGTCCTACGTCCATTCCGTCTGAGTCAAGCAGTTTGATCCCCAAAAAGCATCCGAGGAGATTCGCATCCATGAAACTGATTTCTGGCGCAGCCCTGCTATCCGCGCTCGCCTTTTGCCTGACAACAGGTTACTCCGGTTCGCCTGCTTTGGCAGCCGGAACAGCGCAAGGCTCGTCGAGCGCGCCCAAGATTAGCTACCAGCGCTACAAGCTGAGCAACGGGCTTGAGGTGCTGCTGCATGAGGATCACAAGCTGCCTATCGTGTCGGTCGACATCTGGTACCACGTGGGGCCGGTGAAGGAACGCGCGGGACGCACCGGGTTTGCGCATCTTTTTGAGCACATGATGTTTGAGGGATCAAAGCATGTGGGAGAAAAGGCGCATATCAAGTACCTGGAGCAGGCTGGCGCAACGGATGTGAATGGGACTACGTATTTTGACCGGACTAATTATTTTGAGACGGTTCCGGCCAACCAGCTGGAGACGGCGTTGTGGCTGGAGAGCGACCGGATGGGCTTTCTGCTGGACACGCTGGACCGGTCCAAGCTGGCGAATCAGCGCGACGTGGTTCGGAATGAGAAGCGGCAGGGTGAAGGACGGCCATACGGGATTGTGGATGAAGAGGTGTTTCACGAGCTGTTTCCCAAGACGCATCCTTACTATGCTGACGTGATTGGCTCGCATGCGGATGTGGAAGCAGCGCGGCTGAATGATGTGCGCGAGTTCTTCACTCAGTACTATGCGCCCAACAACGCGACCATGGCGATTGCCGGCGATTTTGATCCGGCCACGATCAAGACGGTGATTGAGAAGTATTTTGGGCCGATTCCGGAAGGACCGGTGGTCAAGCTGACGGCGGTGGAAACGCCTCCCATTACGGCGGAGCGGCGGACTGTGGTGACGGACACGGTGCAGTTGCCGAAGGTGATTCTGGCATGGCTGGCGCCGCCGGCGTTTTCAGCAGGGGATGCGGATGCGGACATTGCGGCGCATGTGCTGGGTTCGGGCAAGTCAAGCCGGATGTACCGCGAGCTGGTTTACAAGCAGCAGATTGCGCAATCGGCGGACTGCTATGACAACTCGCTGGCGCTGGCCTCGCCGTTTGAGTGCGAATTCATTGCCAAGCCGGGCGTGACGCCGGAGAAGCTGGAAGCCGAGGCGGAAAAGATCATTGACGAGTTTGCCGCCAAGGGGCCGACGGCCGAAGAGGTGGAGTGGGCGCGCAACAAGATTGAGACCGGCATCATTTCTGGATTGCAGCGGCTGGGCGGCTTTGGTGGCGTGGCCGATGAGTTGAACTACTACAACCAATACACCGGCGACCCCGGCTACCTGCCGAAGGACCTGGCGCGCTATGACGCTGTGACGCCGGCAAGCGTGCAAAAGGTGGCAGCAGCCACGCTGGGCAAGGATCAGCGCGTGGTGGTCTATGGCGTTCCGGGCAAGAAGGTGCTCAACGATGTTCCGCGCAGCCCTGAGGACACCGACGCAAATGTGAAGATCACGCCGCAGCATACGGCGGAGTTTGAAGCCGCCCAGGCGTGGCGCGCGACACCGCCGAAGCCGGGGCCGGAACGTGCGCTGGTGCTGCCCAAGCCGGCAGTGTTCACGCTGGCGAACGGGCTGACGGTGTACGTGGTTGAGCGGCATGAGTTGCCAATCGTGTCGGCGGAACTGCTGACGCTGGCAGGGGGCGCGGCGAATCCGCCGAACCGCCCGGGGCTGGCTGGTATCACCGCGGCGTTGCTGACGGAAGGGACTGAGGAACGCTCGTCGGAGCAGATTGCGAATGAGGCTTCGCTGCTGGGGACTGACCTGTCTTCCTTCAGCGGATCGGACAGTGCCGGACTGGCGATTTCACTGCTTTCGCGGCACCTGACGCGCGGGTTGGACCTGCTTGCCGACTCGGCGGAGCACCCGGCGTTTCCGGCCGCGGACCTGGAACGGATGCGCACGCGGCGGCTTACCGGGCTGTTGCAACAGCAGGACAACCCGGCCCAGCTGGCGCTGCGAGCGGGTCAGTTGAACTTGTTTGGCGCGGACAGTCCTTACGCTTACGACGCCTTGGGCACGGCGGACTCGCTTCACGCGATTACGCGGGACGACGTGGCGGGATTCTACGCGAAGAATTATGGGCCGCGCGGCAGTTTGCTCGAACTGACCGGCGACGTGACTGTGGCTGAGGTGCGCAAGCTGGCTGAAGACGCTTTCGGCAGGTGGACTTCGGGCGCAGAACCGGTTACGCCGCCGCCTGCGCCTGCAGTGCCGGAGCGCAAGGTGCTGATTGTGGACAAGCCGGGATCGCCGCAGACGGCGTTGCTTACGTTTGGTGTGGGACTACAGCGCAATTCGCCAGACTATCCGGCTGTCGCGGTGATGAACACGATGCTGGGCGGTCTGTTCTCGTCGCGCATCAATATGAATCTGCGCGAGGAGCACGGGTACACTTACGGCGCATCGTCATTTTTCCGCTACTATCGCGGCACCGGGCCATTCATCACATACGCATTGGTGCGCACCGATGTGACCGCGCCGGCGACGGAACAGTTGTTCAAGGAGTTGGAGGAGATTCACACCAAGCCTCTCACCGATTCAGAACTGAGCCGGGCCAAGGACTCGATTATCCTGAGCCTGCCTGGAGACTTTGAAAGCGATTTTGGTGTGAATGGGCAGCTTTCGAATCTATGGTTGTTCGGATTGCCGCTCGACTACTACACGAGCCTGCCCGCAAAGATTGAGGCGGTCACCTCAGCCGACGCGCAGGCTGCCGCGGCGAAATACATTCACCCGGAAAACCTGCTGGTGATCGAGGTGGGTGATAAGGCGAAGATTGAGCAAGGACTGAAAGATCTGAAGCTGGGGCCGATTGAAAGCTGGAGCGAGCATCCGGCAGCAGCAGAGAAGCAGTAGATCTGAGCGAACCACGGAGCGGCGCGTCTCACGATGCGCCGCTTTTGTCGTGTTCAATGACGAACCGGCAAATTCTATTGCGGATTTTCAGGCCTTTCACGGTTAGAATTCCGTATGAACCCAAGAAGGAACCCCAACGATTCCGAGTTGCCCTCGGAGGACGAGTCGCTTCTTCCTGTGATTTGCATTGTCACGGTGGATGAGGAATTCCTTGAAGCGGTGATCCCGGAGCTGTCACCGTGGTTCCAGGTTGCCTTCAGCGGCAGCTACGACGATCTGGCGCGCCTGACGCGCGAGGCGAATGTAGTCGCGGTGCTTCTCGACATTGACACAGAGGGCGAAGAACCATTTGGCGGCCTGCCGGTTCTGAATGAATTGCGGCGTCTGAATGAGGGCCTCACGCTGATCTCGATGAGCCGCGCGCGCGCTCGTTCCGTGGAGAAGCAGGCACTGAATGCCGGGGCCGACGCGCATTTTCGCAACCCGGTGGACCTGGCTGAACTGCGCATGACGGTGGCGGAGACAGTGCGCCGGCGCGGTGAAGACTCCGAGCGCGAGCGGATGCGGCAACAAACGCTTGAGGCCAGCCGGTTTCAGGACTTTGTGGGCGGCAGCGAGGCGATGCGGCGTGTCTACGACGCGATTCAGCAGGTAGCCGGCAGCAGCATCAACGTGCTCATCCGCGGAGAGAGCGGAACGGGCAAGGAACTGGTGGCGCGGGCAATTGTTGCGCTGAGCCGCCGCGCGAATAAGCCGTACGTTCGCCTCAATTGTGCCGCGCTGCCGGAGAGCCTGATCGAGTCTGAGCTGTTTGGCAGCGAGCGAGGCGCATTTACTGGAGCTACCGAATCGCGGCCTGGGCAGATTGAACTGGCGGACGGCGGGACGCTGTTTCTGGATGAGATTGCCACGCTGACGGTGCCGCTGCAAACCAAGCTGCTGCGCGTTCTGGAAGACCACCAGGTGCAGCGGCTGGGCGGAAGAAGCTATCGCAAGATCGACTTTCGGCTGATCTGTGCGACGAATGAGCCGCTTGAAGAGATGGTTCGCACCGGCCGCTTTCGCGAGGATCTTTTCTACCGTATTCATGTGGTTCCGATTGTTTTGCCGCCGCTAAGGGAACGCGCCGGAGATATTCCTCTGCTGTGCGAGTACTTTCTCCAGGTGCATTGCGTCGCCAATGGATTCGAGGTAAAACGGCTCACTCCGGAGGCGCTTGCAGTAATCGAGGAGCACACCTGGCCGGGCAATGTGCGCGAGTTGGAGAACCTGATTCAACGGCTGGTGGTGACGGTGCGCGGGGACGAGATTGGCGTGAATCATTTGCCTCCGCGGGTCGTGGCACAAAGCATTGCCGCACAGGAGGCGCTCCTGGTTCCCGCCGAGGGCGCGGACTTTGACGAGGAGATTCGCAGGCTCGAAGTGGCGCTGCTAACCACGGCGCTGAGCCGAACCGGTGGAAGCAAGGCAGCGGCTGCTCGGCTATTGAATGTTGACGGCCAGCGCATCAAGTATCTCTGCCGAAAGTATTCGCTTTGAGCGCGATGGGTGAAAAATTAAACACATAGAAGTCAATTTTTAACCCAAAGCGGGAATTTCGGGTAATCATCGTCAAGGCCATCTATATCGATAAATCGCTCCATTTCATGGAGTTGCAGATTCTCTTGGCGTTGGCTGAGGTTTGGCACGCGGGATGCATATAGTCAGGACGTAGAAAGCAATCAAAAAATTCCCTTTAGGAGATCACACCCACCATGGCAATCACCAAGAAGTCCCTCCTGAGCAGCACCCCGGCAACGAAGTCCACCGCCAGCCTGCTGGCCAACACCAAGATGGCCAACGATAAGGTGACTGCCAGCAAGGCAGTCGTAGCCAAGGGCGTGAGCCTGGCCAAGGGCGTGAGCCTGGCTAAGGGTGTCAGTCTTGCGAAGGGTGTAAGCCTGGCCAAGGGCGTGAGTCTGGCCAAGGGCGTGAGCCTTGCGAAGGGTGTAAGCCTGGCCAAGGGTATCCGCTAGTCGAATACCCTCGACCGAGAGTTGGCTCGTAGAGCGATTTTCAACAACAGCAGTTTATTTTCAATAGGCCCTCATGGGGAGAAGAGCGGCAGCCGGAACACTGGCTGCCGCTTTTCATTTCACCAGAGATGGGCCTTTACTAGGTTGAGCGCGATGGTGAGAATCCGTGAGGCGAAGCTGCGGCGGACGCCGAAGATTTTGGCTTCGCCGGAGACGCCGATGCGGGGACTGCCGGCCGACGGGGGCAGCATGATGCGCGAGGCGTAGAAGACCGGGAGTTTGATACCCCGGTAATCCTGGTTGGGAACAAGGCCCGGAGGCAGGTTGACCGCATCACCGCCCGGAGGCGCAAGGGGCATCCTCACGATGTTGAAGGTACCGGGCAGCGCCAGTGCGACTTCGGCGTTGGGTGGAATGCGGTCGAGCGCGGAGATGGGAATGAAGACGCGCACTACGCGCGGGCCAGCGTCGGCGAGATCGAGAAGCGGCTGACCGGTGCCGACATTCTGATCGAGCAACTGAGCAGGATTTTGCGTAACAACGATGCCGTCAGCCGGCGCGGCAATTACCAGGGAGGATTGCGCTTCGCGCGCAATTCCCGTAGAGCGGGCAGACGCATTTTGAAGTGCGGCTGCGCCGCCGATGCTGTCTCCATGGAGTTCGGCGGTGATGGTCTGGTAGCGCGCATTGCCCGACTCTGCTACTGCGAGCGAATGCATCGACGATGCCATGGGACTGCTCATGCGAATTAAGGGCTGGCCGGCACGGACGGGTTCTCCCTGGTGAACCAGCACTTGTTCGACACGCCCTGAAACAGCCGCATGGACGGTCTCAGAGCGAGAGGGTTCAATGACGAAGTAGGCGCTCTCACGGTCGCGCCAGAAGGGTACGAAGAGAATGAGCGCCAGGGCCGCGGCGATCGCGAAGTGAACCGGGCGCAGGCTGCGCATGGAAGTGAAGTGCTGCTGCCAGAAGCGAGCGGTAACTCGGCCGAGAGCGTTCAGGCGGGAACGGAATACCATGAAGGCCAGCGCACCGGCTGGGATGAGAGCAAATTCCGCCATCCACTTTGAAGTGATGTTGTAGGCCAGCCGGACGACGACAAAGAGGAGCGCGTAGCTGTACGCGCCGCTGATGATTGCGTAGATGGCGAAGAATGGCGCGCGCCTGCGGAGCACAACCGGCGTTTCAACGGGCAAGCCCAGAATCCTGCTCTGAAACCACCCTGAGACAAAGGCAGTGGAGCGCTCTTTGAGGTCGGGAATACCGATGAACTCGGTGAAGAAGTAGTAGCCGTCGAGCTTGATGAGGGGATTGAGATTGACCACCACCACGGCGATGCCGGTGATGAGGATGATCTGGTAGGAGAAGTCGTGGATCCATTGGCCGGCGACCGTGTTGGTCCAGACGATCATGGCAATTCCGCAGACTACCATTTCAACCCAGATGCCGGCAATGATGGTGGCCAGTCGCTGCACTCTCGATGCGGAGACCCAAGCCTCGGTGACGTCGCAAAAAAATGCCGGCATCAGATACATGAACATGAGCCCCATGCCGTGCACCTGGCCGCCGTAGTGCTTGCAGGTGAGGCCGTGAGCAGACTCGTGAAGGAAGCCCATCAAGAGAAACAGCAGCCAGAACTGTGCGAGGTCGAGCAGGCTCTTGTGGGTGAAGTTGTAGTAAAGGGGGACGTCGGGGCCGATCTGGCTCCAGTTGGCGATGAAGACCACGGTCTCAAAAAGGAAGAGCAGAACCATGGCCAAAACGGACCAGGGGCTGAAGATCAGGTTGCCGATGGCGCCGTCGAGCCAGTTGAAGTAGCGATCCGGGTCCCACGCGGAAAAACTCATGTGGGCCAGGTTTACCTTGGATTTGCGGCCGGCGCGGCGGCTGCGCTGGTCTCTCAACTTCTGACTGAGAGCGAGGTTTTTCTCCTGCGGCGTCTTGAACCAGAAGCCGGCTTCCTCCATGTTGTCGGCGAACTGCCGTACTTCATCTGGCGCAACGAACGCGCCGGTCTCCGTTGTAAACAGCTCTGCAATTTCTTCATAGGAACGGACGCCGTCAAAGAAACCGGCGAGTTGCCATTGCATGGGCTGGAGCCGGAAGAAGTTGCCCTTATCGCGCTGCAGGACAGCGATGATTCGTTCGCCGTCGAGCTCATCCTCGCGCACCACCATTTCCGGATCGAGCATGGGCGGTCGCCCAAGCGCGGTGCGCGTTTTGGGCATCTCGGGAAGTGCGGCGTCGAGGGCTTCACTGAGATTCATGGCGCCAGACGGACCTGCATTTGCATTCCTGGTTTGAGGAGCGGAGATGGGTTGACGACAGCGCCGATGACCTGGACGCTGCCGCTGGCCGGATCGACGACGGGGCTCACTCGTCCGACGCGTCCGCGCTGATGCAGGGCAGGATAGTCGGCGGTGGTCAGATCGAGTTGCGCGCCGACTGGAAACGCCGACATTGAAGTTTCTGGAACGGTAAACAGGACTTCAAGCGGAGATTCGGCGGTGATCCAAAAGAGAACATCGCCGGACTTCACCTCCTGCGCGGGGCGGACGGAGGTTCGCCCGACAACTCCGGCAAACGGAGCGACGATGCGGGACTGCTCGAGTTGCAGGTTGGCGGTTGTGAAATCGGCCTCGGCGGCGGTCTCATCGTTGCGGTAGCGGGCGACCTCGGCGATGGTTTCGTCGAGTTTGTACTTTGCGCGCTCCCAGTCTTCGTCGCTGATGATCTTGTCGGCGTGCATGGCATCGGCGCGGCGCAGGCCGGCTCGGGCGCTGGATTCTTCGGCCTCCCACTCGCGGACCGCGGCCTGGGCTGAGGCGATGCGGGCCTTCTGCGAATCCGCTGTGGAGCGGAGAACGCGGTCGTCGAGCAGCGCCAGCACCTGGCCCTGCTTTACACGGTCGCCAATCTGCACGGCGATGTTGACAATGCGCCCGCTGCGCTCAGCAGAGATGTCGGCTTGCTGTTCGGCAACCAGCGGCCCGGTGGTGCTGAAGGATTTTGCATCAGGCGGAACCGGCGCCTGCACGGGCGCGGGGGCTGGAGCGGAGGTGACTGGCGCAGGAGGAGCAGGCTGCGCGGCAGGGGGATGAGAGTCGCACCCAATGGCCGTGAAGCAGGCCGCCAATGCGGATGCTGCGATGAAAAGCGTTCGGCGATCAGAGTGAGAATTCATGCGTGTCACCAGCCAATCCAGTTCCACAAAGTCTGCCATACCCAAAGGGCGGGTCCGCGCAGCAGGACGTACCCGGCTGGCCGCCAGCCAATGAATACCTTGGCCCGGCCGGACATGCCGGCGCGCAGCGAAGCGTCGATATTTTGAATGGGAACTTCAGCAGTAAAGGTTCTTTCGCCATCCCCGGCCTGCGCCTCGGGGCCGAGGATAGATACGCGATTGCGCCAGGTGCGCTGGGGATATGTTTCGAGCTTGATGGCAGCAGGCTGGCCGGAGAGCACCAGATTCGCGTCGCGCTGTGGAACGGCGATCTGGAAGACAGCGGAGTTCAGATCGAGGACCTGAGCAAAGGGCGCGCCCGCGTCAAGATGCTGGCCGGCAACATTTTGCAGGTTGGGCGTCACAATGATCCCGGCGATCGGCGAGCGCAACTGGGCACTGTCAAGACGGGAGCGGGCGCGGGCTACCTCGGAGCGGAGAAGCTCGGTCTGCGCGCGGTCTGCGCCGGCCTGCGCGGCGCCGTGGGCGAGGTCATTCTCCATGGCGAGCTCCGCCTGTTGCAGGTGCGCCTCAGTGGTGGCCAGATCCGTGCGCCACTGCCAGTCGTTCAACTTGCCCAGAACGTCACCGGCGGCAACGCGCTGGCCCTCGTGGACATAGACCGCTTCCACATTGCCGTCGACGGGCGCGGCAACCGTGATGAGATGCTGCGGAGCAACGATTGCGGCTCCTGTAACGCGAAGCGGCAGCGGACATGCGATGAGGAAGAGCGCGATTGCGAATGCAAAGCCTGCGAAGGTGAGCCTGCGTCTGCCACTGGTGCGCATCAGCGCGTCCCGCTTGTGGATGAGCGGCTCAATGAGGCTGATAAGCGGCACTTCGCGGTAGAGCAGGGCATTGCGGATGGCGACCGTGGCCTGCCCGGCGAGCACCTTGATCATTTCGGTATGCGGCAGATCGAGGAAGTCAGGATCGCTGCTCTGGTAGATCAGAAGGCCGACGCGGCCCTGGTCGTCGTTGAGGGGCAGGGAATAGAGAGCGCGGTAGCCGGTCTCTTCGAAGTTGCGCTTGACGGCCGCGGGGAGATCGGAGCCCGATTCATCTCCGGCCTGCCTGATGTGGAGCATGCCGGTTTGCGAAGAGAGCCAGAGGATCAGCGCCTGAAGCCGCTCCACCTGCAGATCGCCGAGCGGCAGGCTGGCCATTCCGGAGATGGCCTTCAGTTGCAGGCGGCCGCGATTGTCGAGGGCGATGGCGCATACCTCAAAAGGCAGCACGTTTGCCGGGCTGTTGACGATGATCTGCAGCAGGCGGTCAAGACGCAGAGTGGAGGTGATCTCCGAACTGACCTTGACCAGGGCTTCAAGAATTTCCAGCTTGCGTTCGGCCAGCATCAGGCTCGCGTTCTTGAGCGCGCTGCTGACCGTCTCTGCCATTGAAGAAAGGAAGAAGAGGTCGTCCTCGTCGAAGGGGCGATCGTCTCGATTCACGGCTTCGAGCACGCCGACTTCAGCTTCGTCCTGCATGAGGGGGACGAGCAATGCGTTGGTGATGGGTTCGATGCCGCTGTCCTCGCCGGCGCCGGCGTTGCGCTTTGCCAGGCGCTCATCGTCGGGGTCATCGATCAGCAGGGGCTCGCCTTCTTCCGCCATATCAGCGACATACCCTTCGCCGGGGGCCTGGGTCATGCCGACTTCGATGGTGCCATCCTGGCCGTAGGAGGACATCAGCCGCAGTTCATCGCCCTCAAAGAGCCAGAGGTGGATGGCCTGGCAGGCAAGCATGGCGGCGGCTTTCACCGGAACGGTGGCAATGACGGTATTCAGGTCGAGGATGGCGTTCAGCGATTTCTCAAGATCGTAAAGCTGCGACATCCGGTGGACGGAATCGAGAAGATTCTGGCGATTTTCTTCGTTTTCTTCCGCGGCCAGAATTGCGGGAGCGGCAAGTTGGATGATCGGAGCGATTCCGTCCAGCTGCTCGGGGTCGAGAACATCGGAAAACGTAAGAATCTCAATGGCGCCGATCAGAGTGCCCTGGTGGATCAACGGGAGATAAGCGAGTGATTCGACGGAGCGCGAGACATGGAGGTGGGAGTAGTCTTCGCGGCGAATTTCGGTGCTGGGATAGAGGACGGCCTCCGGATCCTCGCCGAGCAGAGGCAGAATCAAGCGGCTGTCTACAGGAAGCGAGCTGGGGCCGGGTGAGACCTCACCCGCCAGGCCGATTGTGGTCCATTCGGCTTCTTCGCCCGCGGATGTGAACCTGTGCACGGCGCAAGCGGAGTCGGGGATCAACTCGACGATGGCGGAGGCAAGGATGGAGGCGCGCGTTGATGCGTCAGGCGCTGAAAGGAGTAACGCGCCAACATCGGTTGCAGCGTCGTTTTGAGCGTCCATCATGGGTCCGCAGACAGTTTGGTTAAAACTTAGCTTGACAAGGGGGAATGGCGGTATTGATTCTGAAGTAGCTGGAGATTAACAAGTGTGCTTCCAGCTGTAAAGCAAAATCTTGGTTGGACATCGGGGATTACGTGGATCTGGACATCAGGGAAAGCGGCAATATCTGTACGCTCACATTGAAGGGGCGCATGGTCAGCGGGGAACCCGTGGGCCAGTTCGAGACTGCGTTCCAATCGGCGCTTCTCAGCGGGCACATCTATCTGATCATCGATCTTGAAGCGGTCCCGTTCATGGACTCGTCGGGGATAGGGTCCATCGTGAACGCGTTGAGAATGTCGTCGAAGTTGGGCGGAAACGCCAAGCTGGTGAAGCCGGCTCCTTTCGTTGCCAAGACATTCAAGATGTGCGGGATTCTGGGCCTGTTCAGCGTGTATGAGACAGAAGCTGAAGCAGCGGCCGCTTACGCCGGCTGACCGATTCTGGCCGGCATTGAAGAATCAATAATTGCATCTGACCCGCGCAGTAGCAGGGCGGGATGAGGCTGTGCGCTTCGATGCCCGGGTGCGTTTCGGTGGCGCCCAGAGGAACGACTGCGTGCTGTCCCAGGCGAATGTTTCGACATTCGGGGCAGCCACACATGCAGAAACAGGCATTGACGCCGGGCAAGCACGCGCAATGACGGACTTCCGTGCGATTGGGCGCGATCTCAGAGCGGTTCTCCAGTTTACGTGGGGTCATTGGTTCCGCGAAAGGTGGCCTGTTCTTGCGGAAAACGCCACTTGGCAGCCTTGCTTTCCCTGTAGACCAGCCGGAGAACCGCTGGAGGCGCTCAAATGAACCTGGCAACGGTGATCAATTGTGATCGACACAATGAGAGTGAGTTCGGATACGGTGACTGTACATAAAGTGTGAACGCGCTGGTCCTGCCGCCCCTGCAGACGGCAGGGCCTTTTTTCTTCTACAAAAAGATCAAACACGAGCAAAATTGACCAGACCTGTTTTCAGGTCTTTGGATACGTTGCGTTCAATATACCAATCCTGTTGTTGAAAAGAGGTTCACAATGTCCCCACATTCGACACCTTTCTTTCCGCATCGACTGAACAGTAGCGGGTTTCATGATTCCATTTGCACCCGCTGCCACCTAACGATTGCATCTGCGAGAGATGAAGCTGATCTTGCCATGGTTGAACGGAGCCACACTTGCAACCCAATACGGCTGTATCAACTCCAGGAAGATCAACGCTACTCACATGCTCCGGCGCGCATGGGCTAGAACTGCGTGCCCAGTCTGGACACACTGCGCCGCGATGAGGGTTCCTTGGCCACGCGCGGATTCGACCCGTGCAGGCAGGATGGCGCGACGCGTTGCGGAGCCGGTTAGCGAGGCTGGAAGCGGAGATTGCAGGCATTCCCCAGAGGAAGGTTCGATAGCCTGTCCCGGACAGGTAAAAGGTGATGCACGTTTCTGTTCCCGATGCATGCCCGGAACGGTCGAGCAGACTCGCATCCGCAAGATGCGATACGCCGAAGATTTACCTGGGCGTTTTCGGCTCCGATGGGAGTTGCGGGGATTGGATGGTTGAACCGATTTAGAGAATGAATTCCGCCTCGCCCGATACTCCCGGCAAAGCGAAACCAAGAAACCTATTCGACTGATAGGCTGGGGCTCGGCTTTGGAAGCTCCGAGAGCGCTATGAGGGATTGGGCGTGGTCGTAGTCGTGGACAAGCCATTTGCGTTCGAGGTGGGAATCAAAACGGCGAGCCACAGTGTTCATCCCGCACTCTTCTTGCGGCTGCGCGCCGCAAACAGGGCAAGAAAAATCCAGAGGCGAATAGGACATGCAATCCTTCTACTTCCCCTGGTCTTGGTGATGCTGATCAATTCCGAACATTTTGGACGAATCTACACGCCGCCGTGCCGGCTCCGCGGTGTGACTGCAAGGTCTATCGAGATTTTTCAGGGAATTTATCAGGCTGAATTCTTTGCGGTGGCTTATGAGTGATACCGGCGAAATCTGACCCCGTACAACGAGACGAATAAGTAGTTCCTAAAGTGGTTCTTTGATATGAGATGCCTTATACCCCACCCAGTAATGCACTACAAATGAATGTTTATGCTGGTGCCCAGAGGGGGACTTGAACCCCCACGACCATTTAAGGTCTGCGGATTTTAAGTGCGTTGAGTTTGCTCGTAAAATAAAGCAAATAAAGCACGTTATTTTTGAGAAACTGTGAAGGTGTGCAAGTGAATGTGTAAGTCTGCCACGACGCCTTCAGATTTTCGCGTTGGCCCTGAAACCGTCCGGGCGAGGCTTTTCGGGTGCACTCTCTTGCCTCGACGGCGGAAATATCCTGCTCCCCGGCAACGCGCCCGCAAGACGGAACCTCGGGATTTCTCCACCGCTCCTCAATAAGTGCGTTGGCGATAATGCGCTCACTCAGAATGGCGCCCTGGTGTAACATTGCCAACGCCATCTTCTATTCGCGATTGAATACCAATGTGTCCGGCTTACTGTGACCCGCCTGCTGGACGGTCATCGTCAACGTGTTCAGGTCGGGAGAAAGCTCGATCCGCTGCGTGTCTGTGGCCCTGCCGTTGATCTTGTCGATTATTTCCAGAGTATGGTCGTTCACCTTGCGTCCCGACGAGGCGGAGCCCGGCGCAACCTCGGCGCCCTGGACTGGATAATCTTTCCCGTCGAATTTCATCTTTCTGGCGGAATGTTCCGCAGGAAGCATGAGTGCGAGGCCGTCCCCCTGGTAAGGCTGAATCTCAAGTTCGTAGACTGAATTCATCTTCTCGTTCGAAGTTTCCCACCTGCCAGCGAAACCCGAACTCCCTGCCGTTCGCGTGAACACGTAATCGATGCTGAAAGTCCACCCATCGGGCCGGGAAGCCGTGAAGTTGTCGCTGAGCGTCTTGGCGTCCGCTGAAAGCTTGAGGATGGCCGTCATTACTGTGTACCCGTCCTTCTTGCGGACGAGCTTCCAAGTGTTGGGCTCGGCGGGAGTAACCGACAGGGAGGTTCCTGAGAGGCCGGGCTGTTCGGTCCCGTCCGCCACAATCGTCTCGGTTCCACCACCGCCAAAGTCGAAGACGTACCTGTTTGGACCGGCGGCTTCGATCTTCATTAGGTGGGCTTCCTTGCTTTGGGAAGGGTCGAGCTTCCATTTTCCGACAAATGGGTCGCTCGCTGCCCACAACGTACCTGTGGTCACACAAGCAGCCAGCAATAACTGGAGAGTACGCTTGAACACGGAATCCTCCTTCGCACAAACTCGCGGCTCAGCGGATGAGTGGGTATGGTATCCGTCAAACATGATTTCACACTTGCTTCGCGATTGACGCTGACAGGCCAACTCGCGCATCAAAATTATGAATGTGCCGATGAGGTCGCTTGCTAATCGGCAGGCGCTTAAAATCTCGTCAGGGCCTGCGGATTCTAATCCGCGAATTTCGCAAAAAATCTGCTATTTACCATAGGATGAACGCCCGCAACGTATCGATTTAATTGGTGCCCGGAGGGGGACTTGAACCCCCACGACCGGTAAAGGTCTGCGGATTTTAAGTCCGCTGCGTCTGCCAGTTTCGCCATCCGGGCCTGGGTAGGCGGCTACACTCATGGTAACTGAGCTGCGCACGGCCGAGAAGTTGCAGGTGAGAAGTGAATCGCGATTCGACCTGCAGGATTCCAACTCGGCGACAAATATCTGTGGCCTGAGGCACTGAGACCATCGCCTCGAAACGAGTGAGGGAAGTGGTCGGAAGAATTTCCCGACAGGTCGAAAGGCCCCATTCTCTCTGATGCTCTTTTTTGGCCCGGCCGAAGTCCGGCCCTGCTCTACAAAGCATTGCAGATTCGCTGGACGATGCGTAGCCTACCGAGCGCATATACGCGCCGTTCAGGTGTTGACCTGTCCTGCCGTTCCGGCCGCCGGTGTGCTCGCCGCCGGCGGCGGTGCATCGACCGCCAGGAGCATCTGGAACAGATTGTCGAAATAGAGGTTTGCGTTGTACAGATCGGTCGGTGAGGTCTGGATGAAGGTGATGACGTTGGATGTCTTTTGATCCGTCTTCTGATCGGTAGTGACGGTGTTGGTGGCGGTGACGGTGGTGGTGGTTTCAGTGTTGCCGGAGCCGAGCAGCACGGGAATGAAGCCGGGCTTGACGTCGGTGACGTTGATGGTCTGGTTCGTATTGGTGGTCGAGGTGTCAGAGATCTTTTCGTTGGTGAGCGAGAAGGCGTCTCCGGTTAAAGAGGTGCCTCCGCCGTTGACGCCGGATGGAACGAGAGGGGTAAAGCGCGGCGGCGCA